>JBAYVU010000003.1:0-145625 GCA_041674385.1 Sterolibacterium sp. | reverse complement strand
TCAGTCTCCGTTTTCGAGAAAACCGAGATTTCACGCGCCTTGCAGCTCGATGCCATGCTTCCTGAAATGACTCTCGGTGCTAAACAACTGACTTTGTTCGATTCTTAACCGGACACTACTGATATTAAGTATCGTAGGATAAGCAGCCCTAAAGTTTTTTCCGGTCCGGGAGTGAATTGATTTAACCAAGCCTTGGTTTGCTCAATCGTCATCGGATGGCGTATTTTCGTAGTGCACAGATGCCTAATGATGTTTAGCAGGTTAATGCCATCAGCATGGTTGCCACTATTTTGGGTCATTGCGTATTTCTTGCGCCTATGTAATGAATTGGATCAATAGTACCGATCAGAGCAAGTTGCAACCCGCACTAAGATATTTGTTCCTATTAATGTGGCGGGGCGGTTCTGTTCCCTAATTCAGTCGTAAGGAGTTAGATTTCCATCTACTAAAACTTAAGGTCAAGCACTGCATCTGTTGTGATGAAGCTTGCACCTACGCCATGCGATGCGGCCAATAAAGCTGCACGGCCTTGGGTGCTTGTTAGATATCTAAAAACTCTCATTTGGTATCTCTGTTCTACGCGCAGCACAAGAATACAGTCCGATACGGCAATTACACCTTCTGTAACGTAACAGACCTTCTGCTCCAGATTTCTCCCGACCCGCGATAGAAGAATGTCACCCGCTTGCGCGAGAGGAACATTAGCTGCGCGCTGGTTTTTCTTGTTTAGTCGGAACTCGGCAGGTACTTCTGCTGAACCGCACACAAAGTCGGTGGTATGGAATACGGGGAAAGAAAGGTTTTTTCGATCAGACGAAGAATAGGCCCCTCGGCGGATCGCAAGTGTGACATCACGAAGTACAAGTCCTCCGCAGATATCATTGGCAGGCAAACTTGAAGCCAAGTACGAATAGTCTAGACGCTGTTCAGCTTGATCTGCAGTTAATTGAATTGGTTGTGATAGCAGTCCGTTGTTGCCAAGCTGCTGGACTCGAATGTCACCATGGCCTTGTTGGTCTTTTAGAAGCACAACGATGTGCGCCTTAGCATCAGTGTTACGAAAGATGCGGCGCGGAAGTTCGATGACACGTTCGATTCTGTGGGTGGTTGCTAAAGTACGTCGAAGTTCTGCGTATTTCTCGCCTGCAATAATCCCATCAGGGAGAATAAGGCCCAGTTTTCCACCTGACTTAAGGAAACGCAGATTTTGTGCGATGAATAGGACGTCAGCTTGAATGCAACCAAGCTTTGGGATGACATGACTTAGGCCTGCATCCTCGAGAATTTCTCCAAAATGTTTGCGCCATCTAGGGCGAATGTACGGCGGATTACATAAGCCGGAGTCTGCCTTCCCGTAAGGTAGCCCAATTGTTTCAGAAAGTGACTTGGCTAGTGCGTCCGCAGTGTGATGAGTAAACACGCGTCCACGAAGCTGGCGAAATTTCGCGCTAGCAGCCGCACTGTCAATGTCGACTGTTATGAATCTAGTTCCCTCCCATTGCAAACTTGCTTCGCCGGCAAGCACGCCACTACCTGCGCCTAAGTCTATAGCCAATCTGGGCGCACGTATGGCCATTGACTCAACTAGAAGTCTGGCGACGACTGAGTCGGTGTAATAGCGACCAAAATAGTCGGAGGTTTTTGGAGTATGGGACAACTGTATCAATTACCCTGTCTAGTCTGGCAGCATCGGCACGCATTTTAGATTCAGGTCTGCATAGTGCCTAGTATTTCTATAACGCTATTATCGGTGAAATTCCTTACGACTGTGGTCTTTGCTTCTAAGACTTAGCTTCATTTGATCCCGGCAAACCGAATAGATTAGACCTTTAAGACACTTTGAGATGCGCCGGTTTTGAGTCTGTTATAACGGTGAAAGCGGACCTAATCAGTGTGGAAGGGAGATGGCTGCTTTGGCCGATGTCCTGTCACCGGTGATGCCGTATCGGATGGCGGTTTATTGCTGGCTACCGCCGTTGAGATGCGTAAGTTCTTTGATCCGAAAGCCTTGGCTGGCTGATCGGAGCCAGCCTGGGTTCAAATCGTAAAGCTCTTGCGACATGTATATCATTTTGATATAGTCGGCCATGCACATCATTTCGCTAAAGATGCTGCGTGATTTCTGGCACAAGCATCCTGAAGCCGAGCAGCCCTTGCGCAACTGGCACACCGTGGCCGAGCACTCGCGCTTCGTCGATTTTGCCGATTTGCGGCAGAGATTTGGCAGTGTGGACTACGTTGCGCCTTATACGGTTTTCAATGTCGGCGGCAACAATTTCCGACTTGTCGCTGTTGTGCGCTATCGGGATGGAAAAATATTCGTGCGCTGGGTGATGAGTCATCGGGAATACGACAACTGGTGCAAGATATACAGGAAGGGTAGAGTGTGATCATGGCGACCGTTACCGCATCGAACGTCAAAATCGACATCCGCGCATTGCAACAGACTTGGGCCGCTTTCGACCGTGTCGCGCATCTGCGACCGATCCGCAGCGAGGAAGAGTACGACCGGCTGGTGGTGCTGATGAACTACCTGCTTGACGTAGTCGGCGACAAGGAAAGTCATGCATTGGCCGGTTTGCTCGATCTGGTTGGTGAATTGGTGGAGGACTACGAATCCCATCGTTTTGCCATCGAACCCGCCGAACCCAAGGAGGTCTTGCGGTATCTGATCGAAATTCGCGGCCTAAAGCAGGGTGAGTTGGCTGAAGTCGTACCGCAGAGCAATCTGTCCGCCATCCTGGCCGGGAAACGCAAGATCAGTGCAACCCTGGCCGGGAAACTGGCCAAATTTTTCAATGTCAGTCCGGCAGTGTTCGTGCCAAGCTAGTGCCCGAAGTTGGTTCTGGGGTGCTAGACAGCCTCGCAGCATGGAAAGTTCACGGCACGTTCCGTCGCTTTCCGGAAAGTTTGTAGAATGAACACTCTCACCATCGCGACACCGACTTCGCCGGGACTCTGGGCCCTGGCTTGGCGGCGCCTGCGCAGCGACCGGTTGGCGATGGCGGCGCTGGCCGTGGTGGTGATGTTCCTGCTGACCCTGCTGCTCTCGGCAACTGGCATTGTCGCCAAGAACTGGGATGCCGAGGTCGGCGTCAATTATGCGCCGCCCGCTTTCCTCGGCGCGCAGACCGCCGAGGAGCGCGGCGTGCAGGGAATCGATGCGGCCGAGGAGGCGCCCCCGGAGAATCCGCGCGATCCGCTCGGCCCCATCCTGCGCCAATTGCGCGCCGAACGCGCTGCGGCGGCAGGGGCGACAGGCTCAACAGGCGGCGCGGCGCTTGATGACTACGGCATCGTTGATCCGCTCGCCCGGGAGATCGCCGAGATTCGCGGCGGACAGGGCGCCCGTCGTGCCGAGGCAGTGCAGGAAAAGCGCGCCACACTGCCCTTCGGCGCCGACAAGTGGGGGCATGACATCGTCTTGAAGACCGTCAAGGGTTCGGAGACCTCGATCATCGTCGGCTTGGCCGCCGCCCTGCTGGCCACGCTGCTGGGGACGCTGCTCGGTGCCGTATCGGGCTATTACGGCAGCTGGGTGGACGATTTCCTCAACTGGTTCTACAGCGTGTTCACTTCCATTCCCTATCTGCTGCTGATCCTGGCGGTGGCGGCGGTGCTGCAACAGAAAGGCGTGGCGACTATCGTGCTGATCCTCGGCCTGACCGGCTGGACCGGCGTCTATCGGCAGATCCGCGCCGAATACATCAAGCACAAGGGCCGCGAATATGTGCTGGCGGCGGATGCCATCGGCGCGTCGAACCTGCGCCGGATGTTCATCCACATCTTCCCCAACGTGAGTCATGTCGCGCTGGTGCAGTTGTCCATATTGACCGTGGGCTTCATCAAGTCCGAAGTGATCCTGAGCTTCCTGGGCTTCGGCGTGCCGGTCGGCGTGGCCTCCTGGGGCAGCATGCTCAACGAGGCGCAGAACGAACTGATCCTCGGCAAGTGGTGGCAGCTGGCGGCGGCCAGCGCCGCGATGGCGGTGCTGGTGACGGCTTTCTCGCTGTTCACCGATGCGCTGCGCGATGCGCTCGACCCGAAGCTCAAATGACAACGGAATCGGACACCCTGCTCGGCGTGCGCGACCTGCGCGTCTCCTTCCGTCTCGACAAGCACGGCAAGCAGCCCGACTTTGAAGCGGTCAAGGGCATCGGCTTCGATATTCCGGAGAATGCCACGGTCGCCCTGGTCGGCGAATCGGGCAGCGGCAAATCGGTGACTGCCTTGGCCATCCTCGGCCTGCTGCCGCCGGAAAATGCCATCGTCCTGCCCGGCAGCCGGATCGTCTATGGCGGGCGCAACCTGCTGGAACTGCCGAAGAACGCGCTGCGCGATCTGCGCGGCAGGGATATCTCGATGATCTTCCAGGAGCCGATGAGTTCCCTCAATCCGGTATTCACCGTCGGTTACCAGATCGCCGAAACCTTGCGCCTGCATATGGGCCTGAGTTCGCGCCAGGCGCGGGCGCGGGTGCTCGAACTGCTCGATGAAGTCGGTATCCCCGACCCGCAGGCGAAGAGTTCGGCCTACCCCTTTCAGCTCTCCGGCGGGCAACAGCAACGCGCCATGATCGCCATGGCGATCGCCTGCAACCCCAGGCTGCTGATCGCCGACGAGCCGACCACCGCGCTCGACGTGACCATCCAGAAACAGATCCTCGAACTGCTGGCGGCACTGCAGGACAAGCATCGCATGTCGGTGCTGTTCATCACCCACGATCTGGCCGTGGTCGGCGAGATCGCCGACCGGGTGGTGGTGATGCGCGACGGCGGGATACGCGAGCAGGGCAGCAGCGACCAGGTGTTCGGCAATCCCCGCGACAGCTACACGCGCGCGTTGCTCAAGTGTCGCCCGCCGCTGGAGAAACGCCCGCAGCGCCTGGCGGTGATCGAGGATTTCATGCAGGCCGATATCCCGCCGCCGGAACCCGCCGAGCGCCGGCGCGGCGTCGTCGGCAGCGAGCCGGTGATTCTCGAGGTGCGCAACCTCGGCAAGAGTTTTTTTACGCGCGAAGGCTTGTTCGGCAAGCGCGAATTCAAGGCGGCGCACGGCGTTTCCTTCAAGCTGCCGCGCGGCAAGACCCTCGGCGTGGTCGGCGAATCGGGTTCCGGCAAGACCACCGTCGGGCTCACGCTGATGCGTTTGCATGAAGCGACTGCCGGCGCAGCGCTGTTCGAAGGGCGCGACCTGTTCTCGATGCCGGAAGCCGAGTTCAAGCGCTACAAGCGGCGCATCCAGATCGTCTTTCAAAACCCCTATGCGTCGCTCAACCCGCGCTTTACCGTCGGGCAGATCCTCTCCGAGCCGCTGTCGATTCATGGCATCGGCAGCGGCGACGCGGCGCGCCGGCGGTTGGTGGATGAGTTGCTGGCCCGCGTCGGCTTGTCCGAGGCTGCCTATCATAAGTATCCGCATGAATTTTCCGGCGGACAGCGGCAGCGCATCGCCATCGCACGCTGCTTGACCATGAAGCCGGACATCCTGATTTGCGACGAATCGGTTTCCGCGCTGGATGTTTCGGTGCAGGCGCAAGTGCTCAACCTGTTGCAGGATTTGCAGGACGAGTTCGGGCTTTCCTACATCTTCATCTCGCACGATCTGGCGGTTGTCAAATACATGTCCGACCAGGTGCTGGTGATGAATCGGGGTGAAGTGGTGGAGTATGCCGACTCGGATGAAATCTATCTGCGGCCGCAGCACCCGTATACCCGCAAGCTTTTGAGCGCCATCCCCAAGGCCGGCCAGCGTATTCGCAGGCAGATCAGTCCGGCTTGAGTCGGCCGATGGCGAGAAGGCGCGAAGCCATGGTCTGGGTGGGTATCTTGTTTCTTCTGAAATTCGATGGCTGGTGGTAAATGCTGCGGTAATAATCGCAGTTCCTGCAGACGGCCCGGAATTGCCCCGCTTGCTGCTCTTCGATGATTCTCAGGTAATCGGGATTGCTTCCGGAGAGGATTTCCCGGAGCGGCTTCTCGTTCAGATCGCCGATCTTCAGCGACGAATCCACGTCCCGGCAAGAACAGCCGTTGACGATTCCCGAAGCGGTCACTTGAAAGGAGTCGAACAGTTTGACGCAAGCGCCGGACTTGAAGACCTCGTCGGAAGTCAGGATGTGCAGATTCAGGTCGCCCACATCCCGTTGGGAAACATATCCGCCCCAGTTGTTGTAAATCCCGTGGGAACTTTGGACGCCCACGCCTGCGGCCCGGAACCGTTTGATCAGCTGGAGCAGTTCGCTGGAGCCGTCGCGGGGAACGTCGAAAGTCGAACGGAAGCCGATGTCGACCGCGAACGGCCAGCTTGACCGATGGGCAAGCAAGGTCTCCAGGTTGGAGAGCAGCCGCCGGTATATCTTGGGAGAAGAGCGCGTCAGGGCGATGAAACTCTCTTCGTCATGCCCGTAGATGCTCAATGTCAATTGGCTGAGCTTCTTCAGGCGCAACAGGCGCAGGATTTGCGCCTCGTCCGGAATGGTGAAATTGGTGAAGAAATGATAGGCGCGGATTTCCTTGCGGGCATCCATATATTCGAATTTCCCGAACACCTGCCTGTCCATGAAGACATCCCCGGTGCAGGGCGTCAGGTGAAACTCCTTGTAGCCAAGCGCGAGGGCCTGTTCCACGCAATCGATGAACAGTTCGTTGCTCATGCTCAGCCTTGGGCTTTGTTTCTTGTCGTAAGCGCAAAAGCGGCACTTGAGATTGCACGCACTGCTCGTTTCGATGCAGAAGGTCTCTATCTTGGCCGGAATGAATTCCCTGCCGAATCTGCGGTTCAGCGATACCTCCGCCCTCAGCCCCAGGCTTTTCAGGAATCGTCCGGGAAGCCATAACTTCATGTCGTCTGGAGATGTATAAGTGTATAAGCGCCGCGTTCAGTTGCCGAACCGCTCGTTGCCGATCACGCCGACTTTCTTCAGGCCCAGGCGTTGGGCCGCTGCCATGACCATCGCCACATGCTGGTACTTGACCAGCTTGTGCGGGCGCAAATGCAGTTCCGGTTGTTCGGTCATGGCGGCAGCGGCGTGCATGCGCGTTTCCAGTTCGGCCTTGCCGGGAACGAGTTGACCGTTCCAGAGGATGCTTCCGTCGGCATCCACCACGATGGTCACTGTTTCCGGCGGTACGCTGTGCGCCGGGGCATCGACCGGGAGGTTCATTTTCACCGCATGCGTCTGGATCGGGATGGTGATGATGAGCATGATCAGCAACACCAGCATCACGTCGATCAGCGGCGTGGTGTTGATGTCGATGAGCAGTTCCGGTTCGCCCGAGCCGCCCAAGCCACCCAAGCCATCCGTACCACCCGCGCCGCCGACGTTCATCGCCATCGCTTTCCCCCGTCCATCAACCGCCGCGCACCGGCGGTTCGGTGATGAAGCCCAGCTTGACGATACCGGCGCGTTGGCAGGCGAGTATCACCCTGCCGATGGCTTCGTAGCGCGCTTCCATATCCCCGCGGATGTGCACTTCCGGCTGGGGGGCCTGGATCGCCACGGCCCGGAGTTTTTCCAATAACTGTTGTTGGTCCGCTACCAAGGTCTGGCCCCAGAAAACGTCGCCGTCGCGGTTGATGGAGACGACGATATTCTCCGGTTTGGTCTGGGTCGGCACATTCGCTTCGCGCGGCAGCTGCACCTTCACAGTGTGTACCACCACGGGAATCGTGATCAGGAAGATGATCAGCAGCACCAGCATGACATCCACCAGGGGCGTGGTGTTGATCGCCGCGACGACCTCGTCTTCTCCCGTGTCGAACCCCGCCGGATTGAAGCTCATGAATCCGCTCCTCGATTTAGCCACGGCCGCGCGACAACAGCACCATGTGAAGTTCGCTGCTGAAGTGCCGGATTTGTTCCAGGGCCACCTTGTTGCGCCGTACCAGCCAGTTGTACCCCAGCACCGCCGGGACCGCCACGGCCAGCCCCATGGCGGTCATGATCAGCGATTCGCCGACCGGCCCGGCGACTTTGTCGATCGAAGCCTGACCGGCGATGCCGATCGCCGTCAAGGCATGGTAAATCCCCCAGACCGTACCGAACAGCCCGACGAACGGAGCGGTCGAACCGACCGTGGCGAGAAAGGCCAGCCCGTTCTGCAAGCGATTGCCGATGGTATCGATGGCGCGCTGGATCGACATGCCGACCCAGGTATTCAGGTCGATCTGTCCCAGCAGGGTGCTTTCGTGGTGCTCAAGCGCATTCTTGCCTTCCTCGGCAAGGTAGCGAAAGGCGCTGTCTTCCTGCAAGGTGAGAATGCCTTCCGGGATCGAACGGGTTCGCCAGAACTTGCTGCGGGCTTCCTTGGCCTGCTGCAGCAGTTTCTCCTGCTCGATGAGCTTGACGATGCCGATGTACCAAGAGCCTATCGACATGATGGCGAGGAGTATCAAAGTGCCTTTGGCGACGAAGTCGCCCTGTTGCCAGAGGGCGTCGATGCCGTAGGGATTCTCGAATGCCGCCGGCACCGGGCTTTGCGCCCAGGCTGTCGCGTCAGACAGCAGTCCTGCGGCCGCCAGCGCCAAGCCTGTCAGGCATGCCGCCAAAAGAGTGCGAAGCTGTGGTTTGAGTCTCATCCTGTTCATCCTGGAAAACGTGTTCGGCAATTCGACAGTAGCGGGACGACTACTCGATCCGCCATTCGTATTCTATGCGTGCCCATGATTTTTCCGGCTTGCCGTCGATCAAGGCCGGCTGGAACTTGCACAGGCCCAGCGCTTTTCTCGCCGCTTCGTCGAGGCGGCGGGTGGCGGTCGATTTTTCGACTTTGCTTTCGAGCACCTTGCCATCCGCATCGATCAAGAAAGCCAGCGTGACCCGGCCTTCTTCCTGCGCCCTTAATGCCGCCAACGGGTACTCCGGTTTTTCGCAGGCGCTGGCATTGACGATCGCCGCAGATCGGGTCACATGCCTTGCCGCCGGCGGCGCGGGTGCGGCCGGTGCCTCGACGGGGCTGGCGCTGGCGACGGTCGTGATCGTGTTTTGCGGAACGCTCGCCGGTTGCGGTATCTGCACTGCGGGCAGCGGCATGGAAGGCGGCGGTGGCGCGATGACCTTGTGCGGCGGTGGCGGCGGCTTGTCGGGGACGACTATCGGCTCCTCGATGATTCTGGCTTCCAGCGGCTCGCTCACCACCTGCACGAGCTTGCGCGACAAACCATTGACCAGGCCGTATAACAGCAGGGCATGCAGCAGCACGACGGCCAACAAGCCCGTCAATTTCCTGCCGGAGTCATGAGGTTGCACGTAACTCATCGAGATTCCATCGTCAGAACAGACGCCAGTATATGTTGTCGGCCATACCAAGGGGTGGAGCAGCCTGCCGGGTTAATACCCAAAACCAGATTACTAGGGCACCTCGGCATACTGCATGCGTCCCAGGATGATCTGGGTGCGTTCGTTGACGAAGGCCGAATAGGGGTTTTTCTCGTAGCGCCGCGGCGCCGGCAGCATGACTGCCAGCCGCGCCGCCTGCTCAGCCGACAACTGCGCGGCGGAGGTGTTGTAGTAACGCCGCGCCGCGGCTTCGGCGCCGAAGATGCCGTTGCCCCATTCGACCGAGTTCAGGTACACCTCGAGGATGCGGCGCTTGTCCCATAACGCTTCCAGCATCAACGTGATCACGGCTTCCTGGGCCTTGCGCCAGGGCGTCTTGGACGGGGTGAGAAACAGGTTCTTGGCGAGCTGCTGGGAGATGGTCGAGCCGCCGGCCACGACTTTGCCTTTTTTCTGGTTTTTCTCGAACGCCTTTTGCATGCCTTCCCAATCGAAGCCCTCATGGTCGACGAACTTGTCGTCTTCGGCGGCGATGACGGCGCGTTTCAGGTGTCGGGATATTTTCTCGTAGGGTTGCCACAGATGCTTGAGTTCGGCTTTGGGATTTTTCGCGCGCGCCTCGTCGAGACGGATTTCCATGAAGTGCGTCGTGCCGGGATCGGCATATTTCCACCAGACGACCCAGCCCAGATACCAGCCTTGCCCCAGCAAGGCCAGCATCACCAGGGCGAACAGCCCCCACTTCAGCCAGTGGGCAAGTCTGCTCATGCGCCGCGCAATGCCTTGAGCACCGGCGCGGTGTCCGGTTGCACGCCGCGCCACAGGTAGAAAGCGGCGGCGGCCTGTTCCACCAGCATGCCGAGGCCGTCGCTGACTTGAGCGTTTGCCTTGCGCGCCTGCGCCATGAAAGACGTTTGTCTGCCATAGACCATCTCGTAAGCCAGGCAGTTCGGCGCGAACACGTCGTCGGAGATATCCAGCGGGGTGTCGCTGAGGCCCGCCGAGGTGGCGTTGATGACGATATCGAAGCGGCGTCCGGCGAGGTCGGTCAAGCCGCAACCCCGTAGCCGAGGCGGGTCGACGGCAATCGCGGCAGGCAAGGATGCCGATGCGCTGGCGAATCGATCCGCCAGCAAGCGCGCCTTTTGCGCCGTTCGGTTGGCGATGATGAGCTGTGCGGGATTTTCCCGCAACAGCGGCAGGACAGTCCCGCGCGCCGCGCCGCCGGCGCCGAGCAATAGCACGTTCTTTCCGGCAATCTCGTGCCGGAGATTGTGGCGAATGTCGCGTACGATGCCGGCGCCGTCGGTGTTGTCGCCGAATATCCCATTTTCATCGAAGACCAGCGTGTTCACCGCGCCGGCCGCCCGCGCCGGCTCGCTCAGGCGCGCGGCCAGACGGCAGGCCTCTTCCTTGAAGGGCACGGTGACGTTGGCGCCGCGTCCGCCGGCGGCGATAAAAGCCTGGACGCTGGCGCCGAAGCCGTCGAGCGGGGCGAGTATGGCCTGATAGCGCATGTCCTGCCCGGTCTGTTCTGCGAACAGCGTGTGAATCCGCGGCGACTGGCTGTGCGCGATGGGATGGCCGAACACGGCGTATCGGTCGGTCATATCGGCAAGCTAATTGGCCTGCAGCAGGTCGGCGCGGGTGAACGACCAGGTGCGGGTAATGGCGAGGACATCGGTATCGCGACGGATATCGGGCGGGAACGCGGCATACGGCCCGGCCAGGCGGACGATTCGCAGCGCGGCTTCGTCGAGGATTTTCTTGCCGGAGGAGCGGTCGATTTCGGCTACCGCGACCGTGCCGTCGGCATTGATCTCGACCGTGATGACCAGGGTGCCGTAGAGCTTGCCTTTGGCCGCCTCGGGGTAATTGAGGTTGCCGATCTGCTCGACTTTCTGGCGCCAGTCTTCGACGTACTGGGCGAAGCGATACGCCGAGGTCCGCGGCGAAAAGAAATGTTTCTTGGGACGCTGATTGTAAGCCACCGTCTGGCGATCGATCTGTCCCTCCAGGCGCGCGATGGCCAGTGCCTTGCTGGCCAGATCGAGACCGGAAGCCGCTGGCGGGGTCGGCTGCAAGTCCTTTTTGCTCTCCGCGGAGCGGACCGGCGGACTGCCGTGCGCTTGAGCCAGCAACTGCTGCTGGCGTGTTTCCAATTCGACGATGCGCCGTTGTGCTGCGGTCAGTTCGTCTCCCTCGCGCATCGTTGGTGCTGCCGGCAAGGGCGTCCTGATGCGGACATCCTCTTCGGTATTGCCGCCGCCGTCGAGGTTGGCCTGGGCGCGCGCCTGGGGCTGGCTCGGCGCCCTGGCGCTCTTGCTATTGACCAGGATGACATCGAGCGCACGGTCTTTGGCGTGCATCAGCGCTTCCGGCAAACGGAAATGGATCGACAGCGCCATGGCATGCAGCAGCAGCGAGGCCAGTAGTGCCAGCGTCAAGTGACGCGAGGGGGGGGCCATGCGCGCGAGCGGGGCCGGCCAGGCGAGGGGAGTGAGAACCTGTCTCAGCATGAGCGGAGATTTTACTCCGTCAGTGTAGGCTCTTCGAAAGCGCCATCAGAGAGGTTAACCGGGTCTATTTCGGCAGGCTCGGCTAATATCTCGACGAAGCGCGCCCGGGCTTCGGCTTCGAACAAGTCGACTCTTTCGATCTCGATCCGCACCCCCGCTCCGCGCTCCAGCGCCGGCAGCGAGGGAACGCGCAACACCAGCGGCAGATCGTCGACGCGCACCAGGCCTTCGCGCAGCACCCGTGCGGTCGGTTGTGGTTGGTTCTCCTGCAGCAGCCAGCGCAGGCACCAGTAGCGTTCCATGCCGCGCTGGAATTCGGCATAGGCGGCATAGGTGAGCTCGAAGTCGCGCAGCGCTGCCAGCATGTTCTCGGATTTTGCGGTGAATGCCGGGGTTTCGTTGCGCAGCCAGGCGATCAGTTGCCATTGATTGAGCAGGTCGACGTAACGCCGCAAGGGCGAGGACGACCAGGCATAGCAATCGACGCCGAGTCCTTCATGGGCGGCGGCGACCGTGGTCATGCGCACCTTGCCGGCGTTCTGCGCCCGATACAGCGCGGCAATGCCGGCATCGGCCAGCTCGCGGCCCCAGGTCGAATTGGCGGCGATCATCAGTTCGGCCACCAGCTTGTCGAGCGGCGAACCGCGGCGGCGCTGGCTGATGCTGATATGGCCCGGTCCCTGGGCCGTGGTCGCATGCCAGTCGACCACGAAGTTGTAGTCGGTCTGATTGACGGCGCCGGTTTTGCCGCGACCGGCTTCGAGCACGCAGGCCAGCTCCCATAGCAGCTTGAGCTCGTCGCGGAACGCAAACGCCGGCAGTCCGTCGGCCAGCGTTTCTTCGTTGAAGACGGGTTCGATGTCGTGATGCCGCAGGTTGGCCACCACGGGCACCGTCTCGATGCGGGTCTCGCGACCGGTCACGCGCAGGTCGCCGGTCACGTCGAGATACAAGGATATGGCCGGACATTCGCGCCCGGCGGCGAGGGTGAAGCGTTCGACGATGGCGTCCGGCAGCATGGTGATCTTGTGCCCCGGCATATACACGGTCGACAGCCGGCCACGTGCGATCATGCCCAATTCGTCGTCGTGGCGAATCGCCAGGCCCGGTGCGGCGATATGGATGCCGACGCGCCAGCCGCCTGCCGCCTGCGGAGTCACCGAAAAGGCGTCGTCGATTTCGGTGGTGTGGGCATCGTCGATGCTGAATGCGGCCACCGCGGCGCGCGGCAGTCCAGTTGGGTCGGCGGGCGAGGGGTGGGCGCCGAATTCCGTGCCCTGCGGGAAGAATTCGAACAGGAAACGGCCGAGAAGATAATCGTGGCTGGAGGCGATGGCGCCGCATTTCTCCAGCAGGCGCGGCAACGACAAGCCGGTCTCGGCACAGGCGGCTTCGCAGGCCTTGGTCTCGGCCCGGTTGCGATCCGGCTTGTAGAGCAACTGATCGAGCAGCGGCAGGAGTTCCGGCGGCAACTGCCCGGCCTGCAATGCGCCGGCCATGCGTTCGATGGCCAGCGCTTGTGCACGTTTCTTCTCCAGGCCGGCCAGCGCCGCTTGCAGAATTTCCGGTGGTGCCTTGCGGAAATTTCCCCGGCCCTTGCGATGAAAGTACATCGGCGCCGAATGCAGCCGCAGCAGCACGCCAGCCGCCTCGGCCGGCAGCGGCACATGGCCGTAATACTCGCGGGCCAGGTCGGCGAAGCCGAATTCATTGTCCGGGCCGACTTCCCAGAGAAAGTCGAGTTCGATATTTTCGGCTTCGGCTTCGGCCCGTTCGAGCAGTTCCGCCGGTGTCGGCGCATCGAAGCGCAGCAAAACGGCCGCAGCCTTCACTTTGCTGCGTTTGCCCGAAGCGAGTTCCACCTGCAACGAGGTGTTGTTGTCGGCGAGCACGGTGCCGGCTTTGAAGGCGCCGTCCTCTTCGAAAAGGACATTCATCGGGGGGCGTAGACAGGAAAGCAGGAAAGGCGCGGATTATACCGCCGCCGTGGCGATCAGTACCCGGCTGTTCAAGCGATAACCGTCGCCTTCGGCATAAGGCTTCAGTTCGCCAGCCACCTCGGCGCGCAAGCGCGCCTGTGTCTCCTGGGGCAGACGCGCCAGGCTGGCGGCGGCACCGCCCGCCAGATCGAGAAACGCCTGCCAATATGCCGAGGCATCGGAGAAGCGGCACCGCAATTCGCACGCTTCGATACGGATATTGCGGAAGCCCGCTGCGGCAATCGATGCCTTCAGGCGTGCCGGATCGCCGAGACGAAACACCGACGGCCGCGCCACTTTCGGTGCCGGCAAGATGCGGCGCATGCAGGCCAAGGCGCATTCGACCAGCGGCACCTGTTCGGCGGTTGCCCAAACCGAAACGGCGATGCGTCCGCCGGGCTTGAGCACGCGCCGCATTTCGGCCAAGGCTTGGGCTTCATCGGGGAATATCATCAGCCCCAGGCCGCACAGCACGCGGTCGAAATGGGCGGCAGGGAAGGGCAGACACTCGGCATCGGCGGCGGCATGCAAAATCCCCGGATGGCGACGGCGGCTCTCCGCCAGCATGCCTTCGGCCAGGTCGCAGGCAACAATGCGGCTCCGCGACGCGGTGCGCAACCACGCCGCCTGCGCCAAGACGCCGGGGCCGCTGGCGAGATCGAGCAGGTCCTGTCCAGGCGCCAATTCGCTGGCGTCGAGCAAGGCCTCGTGCAGCGTCGCACGCGCCCCGGCCGCCTCGGCGTAGCGGGCGGCGATCCGGTTGAAGCCGGTGCGTTCGAGTTGCTTGGCGCGGCGGCGGTCAAAATCCGGCGAATCGGATGATGTCATCGAGGGTCTCGCTCCAGCGGGTAAAACTGTGGTCGCCGCCTTCCACTACGGTCTGGCGAGCGCCGGCGTATTTTGTCACGGCTTGGCGATAGTCGAGCAGCTCGTCGCCGGTCTCGACCAGCAGCCAGAAGCGTTTGGGGTTGCTCAATGGCGCAACGTCCAGCCGCCGCAGCTGTTCGATATGCGCCAGGGTGAACTCGAACGGCTCGCCCGTGTATAGATGGGTCTGCGGGCCGACAAAGTCGAGCAGCGAAAGATGGGCGACGACCGCCGGATTGACCAGAACGGCCGGCAAATCGAACTTCTCCGCCAGATAGGTGGCGTAATAGCCGCCCAGCGAAGAGCCGACCAGCGTGACCGCCGAATCGCTGGCGGCAATCAGGTTCTCGCAGAGCTGAACGGCGGCATGCGGCTCGACCGGCAATTGCGGACAGACGATGCGATGCGCCAGTCCTTTTGTCGCCATCCTCGCCTTGATCTGCTGTGCCTTGTGCGATTCCGGGCCGCTGCGGAAACCGTGCAGATACAGAATCAAGGATTGCTCCAGTCCACCAGCCCCGACTGCCAGGTGGCGATCACCACCAGGCCAAAGACGATGCGGTACCAGGCAAACGGCACGAAATCGTGGTGGCTGATATAACGCAACAGCCAGCGCACGCACAAGAAGGCCGAGACGAAGGCGGCGCCGAAACCGACCGCGAACATGCCAAAGTCATCCAGGGAGAACAGCCCGCGTTCCTTGTAGACCTGGTAGAAGGTCGCCACGGTCAAGGTCGGGATGGCGAGAAAAAACGAGAACTCGGTCGCCGCCTGGCGCGACAGTCCGAAGAACAGCCCGCCGATGATGGTCGCGCCGGAGCGCGAGGTGCCCGGAATCAGCGCCAGCGCCTGTGCCAGGCCAAGCTTGAGGGCATCGAAGGGTTTCAACTGGTCGAGCGTCTCGATCCGGATCGTGTGCTGGCGCCGCTCGGCCCACAGGATGAACAGGCCGCCGACGATGAAAGCCAAGGCCACCGGGATAGGCTGGAACAGTATGGCCTTGATGGTCTTGTGGAACATCAACCCCAACACGGCCAGCGGCATGAAGGCGATCGTCAGGTTGAGAGCGAAGCGTTGCGCTTCGGGTTCGCTGCCCAAGCCAAGGATGACCCGGGCGAGTTTCGCGCGGTATTCCCAGGCCACGGCGAGGATTGCGCCGAACTGAATCACAATCTCGAACACTTTGCCCTTTTCATCGTTAAAATGCAGCAAGTCGCCGGCCAAGATCAGATGGCCGGTGCTCGACACCGGAAGGAACTCGGTGAGGCCTTCAACGACGCCCAGGATCAGTGAGTGCAGCAACAGGGTGATATCCATGCAAGGCCAGTCAGAAAATGGATCGGTGACAGTGATGTGGCAATCTCAGGCAACCTCGGGAGGCGTGCGAGTGTAGCATGTCGGAAAATTCATCATGCTGAAAAAGATCGATGTCAAACAAGTCCGCTTGGGCATGCATATCCACGAACTGTGCGGTCCGTGGATGAATCATCCGTTCTGGCGCACCAAGTTCATTCTGGCCGATGCCGCGGACCTGCGCCGTCTCCAAGAGAGCGGCATCACCGAGTTATGGATCGATTCCGGCAAAGGGCTGGATGTGGAGCCGGGCGAGACCCAGGAAAAAGTGGCGGCGGCGGTTGAATCCGTTCTGGTCAAGGCGAGCATCCGCGATGAACAGCCGAAGCAGGTCGCGTTCTCCGATGAAGTCAAACAGGCCGCCAAGACCTGCGCCAAGGCGACCAAAGCCGTCAAGTCCATGTTCGAGGAAATCCGCATGGGCAATGCCGTCAACTCGGAAGCCGCCAACGATCTGGTCGAGGAAATTTCGTCTTCCGTGCTCAGGAATCCCGGCGCTTTGATCAGCCTGGCGCGTCTCAAGACCGCCGATGATTACACTTACATGCACTCGGTCGCGGTCTGTGCGCTGATGGTTGCGTTGGCGAAGCAGCTGGGCATTGCCGAGAACGAAACCCGCGAAGCCGGCATGGCCGGCCTGTTGCACGATCTGGGCAAGGCCTTGATGCCGATGGAAGTGCTGAACAAACCCGGCAAGTTGACCGACGAGGAATTCACCATCATCAAGAGCCACCCCGTGGAAGGCCATCGGCTGCTGGTGGAAGGCAACACCACACGGGAGATTCCTCTCGACGTCTGCCTGCATCATCACGAGAAGGTCGATGGCAGCGGCTACCCGCATCGCCTCAAAGACCAGGAAATCAGCTTGTTTGCCAAGATGGGCGCGGTCTGCGACGTGTACGACGCGATCACCTCGAACCGCCCCTACAAGCAGGGTTGGGATCCGGCCGAATCCATCAAGAAAATGACCGAATGGAGCAGCGGGCATTTCGACCAGAAAATATTTCAGGCCTTCGTCAAGTGTATCGGCATTTATCCGACCGGCGCCCTGGTGCGTTTGTCTTCCGGCCGGCTGGGCGTGGTGCTCGATCAATCGGCCAAATCCCTGCTGACGCCTCAGGTGAAAGTGTTTTTCTCCACCAAGTCGCAAACCTACATTCACCCAGAGGTGGTGGACCTGGCGCGCTCGAATTGTCCGGAAAAGATTGTGGGCAAGGAAGAGGCGGGCAAGTGGGGGATCAAGAACCTGCATGAGCTCTGGGCGGGAACCAGTTGATCGAAGCCATCATCCAACGGTCATGCTGAAGAAGATCAACGTCGAACAAGTCCGCCTGGGCATGCACATCAGGGAGCTGTGCGGCCCCTGGATGAGCCATCCATTCTGGCGCACCAAGTTTGTCATTACCGATCCCGAAGACATTCGGCGCCTCCGGGAAAGCAGCATCAAGGAAGTCTGGATCAACACCTCCAAGGGACTCGACGTCGAAGAATTTGAAACGCGTGAGCAGGTCGACGCGAAAATCGAGAAAGAACTGGAAAAGGCCGTCATCCGCGACGAACAGCCGAAACAGGTTGCCTTCGACGAAGAAGTCAAGCAAGCCGCCAAGACCTGCGCCAAGGCCACCGATGCGGTGCGCTCGATGTTCGCCGAATTGCGCATGGGCAAGGCGCTCAGCACTGGCGCCGTGGATGGCCTGGTCGAGGAAATCTCGACCTCCCTGAACCGCAACCCCGGCGCATTGCTGAGCCTGGCCCGCCTCAAGACCGCCGACGACTACACTTACATGCACTCTGTGGCGGTCAGCGCCCTGATGGTCTCGTTGGCCCGGCAGATGGAACTCAGCGATGCGGATGTCCATGAGGCCGGGCGAGCCGGTCTGCTGCATGACGTCGGCAAGGCCAACATCCCGATGAAGGTTCTCAACAAGCCGGGCAAGCTGACGGACGAGGAGTTCAACATCGTCAAAATCCACCCCGAGGAAGGCCACCGGATCCTGCTCGAAGCCAGGACGACCGGTGAAGTTCCGCTGGATGTCGTCATCCATCACCACGAGAAGATGGACGGCACCGGCTACCCCCATCGCTTGGCCGGCGCGAAGATCGGCCGCTTCGCCAGGATGGGCGCGGTCTGCGACGTGTATGACGCGATCACTTCGAACCGTCCCTACAAGCAGGGCTGGGATCCTACCGAATCGATCCAGAAGATGACGGAATGGACCGGCGGACACTTCGATCCGGATATTTTTCAGGCCTTCGTCAAATGCATCGGCATTTATCCGACCGGATCCCTGGTCAGCCTGAGCTCGGGCCGGATCGGCGTGGTTCTCGATCAGTCGCCCAACTCGCTGCTGACGCCCCAGGTGAAAGTATTTTTTTCCATCCGCACCAAGCTCTATCTCAAACCCGAAGTGGTGGATCTGTCGCGCCATGGCTGCATGGAGAAGATCGTCGGCGTCGAAGATGCCGCCAAATGGGGCATCAAGAACGTCTCCAAGTACTGGGCGGCGCCAGCTTAGGAAGGCACGGCGGTTGCCGTTTCCAGCGCGGCGAGCCAGACAAGGGCCTGCTCGCGCGACTCTCCGCACATTTCCTCCGAGGGTTGCAGTCCCGCGCAGCAGGCCGGTCGTTCGGGCCGCCCAAAAATCGTGCAGCGCAAATGCCGGTCGAGTCGCGGACAAGCCACGCCGGCGGGTTTTCCCAACGAGCTGATCGACGGTGCGATGCAGCAGGCGGCGCAGCCTGGGCGGCAGATCATGCGCCTATCACCCGCTGCGGCAGCCGCTGCAGCCGGTCGAGCTGTTGGCTGGCCAGCAGCTCGTCCAGGAAGCTGAAGTTGCGCTGGATCGACGCCTCGTAAGGGCACTCGCCGCCGAAATGGATTTTCAAGTAGCGGTCGGCGTCGGTATATTCGTTATGCATACGTTCGCGGAGCAGTCCGGTGTAGAAGCTCGGGGTATTTTTCAGCAGGGTCTCCGGATCCGGATAGGGCAGGCCGGGCGCGCCGGCCAGGCCGATGGCGCTGAACTCGACGAATAGGAAATCGCGGCACTTTTCCAGATAACAGCGGTCGGCCAGTTGGCTCATGATGTCGGCCGTACCGAGCAAGCAGGCAATCGCCCGCTCCAGCGGCGGCATGTCCGGCGGCAGGTGTCCGGTAAGGTGCGTGACCATGATGAGTGCCGACTGGTCGGCGAGATGGGCGAGCGGTGTGCGGCCGAGGTAGTCGCGCATGAACTCGACGCCGCGCGCCTCGTGTATCGGCGTGAGTTGCGCGCCTTGCATGTGCGCTTCATCGGCGCGGCGCAGCAGGCCGATGTCGTGATAGAGCGCGAGCAGGACACCCAGCAGGGCGTGCTCGCCGTCGATATGTTCCGACGCTCCCATCGGGGTGCATGCCGCCTGACCGTCGAGCAGGCGTGCCATCGCCAGCCCGCTGTCGAGCGCATGGCGCAAGTCGTGGTAGTGGGTGTCGCAGCGCAGCAGGCCGGGATAGTCGCCGCGGTAAGCCTGTGCCAGATCGGCGATTGCCTGTTCCAGCAGGGCTTTGCCGTAAGCCGCACCCAAGCGGCGCAACAGCAGCGCATCGATGGCCCTCAGTACGGCGTGGGGATCCTTGAGGTCGACCGTGCGTGTCGGATCGAGGTGCATCGCCGAATCACAATTTCTTATACACTTCGCCGCCCTGTCGCACGAACTCTACCGCCTTGGCTTCCATACCCTTGGCCAGCGCCTCGGTTTCGGAAACGCCTTGTGACGCGGCGAAGTCCCTGACATCCTGGGTGATCTTCATGGAGCAGAAATGCGGTCCGCACATGGAACAGAAGTGGGAGAGCTTGGCGCCTTCCTGCGGCAGCGTCTCGTCGTGGAATTCGCGCGCCTTGTCGGGGTCGAGGCCCAGGTTGAACTGGTCGTCCCAGCGAAACTCGAAGCGCGCCTTGGACAGCGCGTTGTCGCGGATCTGCGCGCCGGGGTGTCCTTTGGCCAGGTCGGCGGCGTGCGCGGCGATTTTGTAGGCGATGATGCCGTCCTTGACGTCGTCCTTGTCGGGCAGGCCGAGGTGTTCCTTGGGTGTGACATAACAGAGCATGGCGGTGCCGTACCAGCCGATCATCGCCGCGCCGATGGCGCTGGTGATATGGTCGTAGCCCGGCGCGATATCGGTGGTGAGCGGCCCCAGCGTATAGAACGGCGCTTCGTGGCAGAGCTTGAGCTGGAGGTCCATGTTCTCCTTGATCAGGTGCAGCGGCACGTGGCCGGGGCCTTCGATCATCACTTGGACGTCGTGTTTCCAGGCGATCTGCGTGAGCTCGCCGAGGGTGGCGAGTTCGCCGAGCTGGGCTTCGTCGTTGGCGTCGTGGATCGAGCCGGGACGCAGGCCGTCGCCCAGGCTGAAGCCCACGTCGTAGGCCTTCATGATCTCGCAGATGTCCTCGAAGTGGGTGTACAGGAAATTCTCCTGGTGGTGCGCCAGGCACCACTTGGCGAGGATGGCCCCGCCGCGCGAGACGATGCCGGTCAGGCGCTTTGCGGTCAGCGGGATGTAGCGCAGCAGCACGCCGGCATGGATGGTGAAATAGTCGACGCCCTGCTCAGCCTGCTCGATCAGCGTGTCGCGGAAGATTTCCCAGGTCAGGTCTTCGGCCTTGCCGTTCACCTTCTCCAGCGCCTGGTAGATCGGCACGGTGCCGATCGGCACGGGCGAATTGCGCACGATCCATTCGCGCGTCTCGTGAATATTCTTGCCGGTGGACAAATCCATCACCGTGTCGCCGCCCCAGCGGATGGCCCAGGTCATTTTCTCGACCTCTTCCTGGATGCTCGATCCCAGCGCCGAGTTGCCGATGTTGGCGTTGGTCTTCACCAGGAAGTTGCGCCCGATGATCATCGGCTCGGCCTCGGGATGGTTGATGTTGGCGGGCAGGATGGCGCGGCCGCAGGCGATCTCGGCACGGACGAACTCGGGCGTGATGAGTTTGGCGGTGTTGCCAAACCCGGCGGCGCCATAGGATTCGCCGGGATGCTGGCGCAACAGCAATTCGGAGAGCCCCTCGCGCTTCTGGTTCTCGCGGATCGCGACAAACTCCATCTCCGGCGTGATCAGTCCGCGGCGGGCATAATGCATCTGCGTGACATTCTCGCCCGCTTTGGCGCGACGCGGCTGACGCCGCAGGTTGAAGCGCATTTCGGTCAATTGCGGATCGCCGCTGCGCGCGTGGCCATAGGCGGAAGTCAGGCGGGGCAGTTCCTCGCTGTCGCCGCGTTCGGCGATCCAGGCCGCACGCAGCGGCACCAGGCCATTGCGGATGTCGATGTTGGCCGACGGATCGGTGTAAGGCCCCGAACAGTCGTACACGCAAATCGGCGGGTTGGCTTCGGCTTGGGCGGGAGCGCCATTTCCGACCGCGTGCAGGGGCGTGTCGGCCTGGCTAATCTCGCGCATCGGCACGCGGATGTCGGGACGGCTGCCGGTGACATGGATTTTGCGCGAATGCGGCAATGACTGGACGCTGGCAGCGTCCACATGGGCGTTTGAGGCGAGAAACTTGTCATTGGCATTCATGGTCGATACTCCGTTCGGATGGCTGTGCGTCGCTGCAACTGGATTTGTGAAGCTACTGGAAACACCAGCCGAATGCAACCCTGGGCAAAGTGCGCTAAAGTTTCTTGGTGGCCGGCCGATACTAATAGTTACGTCATAAAAGGGGTGCAGCATGCGTCTGAAAATCACCGCAATTCTAACCGGGCTGGGCTTGATCGCCGCACAATCCGGGCTGGCCGCCAACTGGCAGCCGATCGCCAGCAATGGGGCGGAACGCGTGGAGATCGATCGGGCACGCATCGCCAAGGTCGGCAATGGCAAGATGTTGGCGTGGAGTCGCCTGATATTCGGCCGCGACCTGCAAATCGGCGACAGCCAGTTGAACTACTCGGCTGTCGAGGCGCTCAATCGTTACGATTGCGCTAATCGCCGCTTCGCCACAGTCAAGCGGGTTTACCTGCATGGGGGCAAGGCGGTAAAGCAGGAGTCTGTCGATCCTCCCGTCGATATGCAGGCGGACGCAGGCAGTGTGGACGATAAATTGCTCGGCGAAGCCTGCAAGCTACGTCCGGCCGGCGAAGCGATCGTTGAGGCACCCGCCAGGAACGCTGCCGCGGTCGCCGCAAACCCAGTCGCAGAGCCGCCGCCCAAAGCGATGTATGCCGACATGCTCAGCGCCCGCGGAACCAAGCCGCCGGTGGTGTACCAGGTCGAAGCCACGCCACCCGCCAAGATCGGGTTGCCCAGCAAGGAACAGTTGACTGCCATGGCGGCTGCCGAAAAGTCTCCGGCGGCCGCTGCTCCGGGTGCTCCCCCTGCCGCCCCGCAGGGGGCTTCCCCAACCGCTTCGCAGAGTGCTTCCCCCGCCGCGGCTTTGTCCCGGCCCGGGGGGCCTGCATTGAAAGCGGATACTTATGCTTCTTACATTCGCAGGGCGGCAAAGCCGGTTCGCAAGAAGGCGGTTCCGCTCGAAACGGGGCATCCCCCCGGCGAAACCGCCCACGTCCATTGGGGCTATGAGGGCGAAGGTGCACCGGCCAACTGGGGCAAGCTGCGGCCGGACTATGCGACTTGCGCGTCCGGCAAGCGACAGTCGCCGATCGATATCCGGGACGGGATCCGCGTCGATCTCGAAACCATCAAGTTCGACTATCAGACTTCCTTGTTCCGCATCATCGACAACGGCCACACGATACAAGTCAATGTCGGCGCCGGCAGCGGCATCGGCATCATGGGCCGCCAGTTCGAGCTGGTGCAACTGCATTTCCACCGCCCTGCGGAAGAGCGCGTCAATGGCAAGAGCTATGACATGGTGATGCATCTGGTGCACAAGGACATGGACAACCATCTGGCGGTGATCGCGGTGCTGCTCGAAAAAGGCAGCGAACATCCGGTGATCCAGACCTTCTGGAACAACCTGCCGCTGGAAGTGGATCAGGATGTGGCGCCGACCGCGGCGATCGACCTGAATCGACTGTTGCCGGAGAACCGCCAGTATTGGACTTACATGGGGTCTCTGACGACGCCGCCGTGCACCGAGGATGTGCTGTGGATCGTGCTCAAGCAGCCGATACAAGTCTCGGCCGAGCAGATCGCCATTTTCTCCCGCCTTTACCGCAATAACGCCAGACCGGTTCAGGCCAGCAACGGCAGGACCATCAAGGAATCACGCTGAGCGCTGAGTTCTTCGCCTGACTTTCCGAAGACTAACTGCCGGACATGCCGGCCGGTACGCCTCTGCCGGTGACGTTCGACGCCCGCGAGTTCGGGGACGAGGACGCGACATAAGCATAGGCGAGCGGCGCATCTATCCGATATACTTGCGCTCGCCGAATTTTCTGAGAGTCTGACCGGCCTGGTTTATGAACAGTGAGCATCGCATTGAACCCCCGCTGAACGTCGGCGAGTCCCCGCCGGAAGGAACAAGGCGGATCATTGCCGGCCAGCAACGGGTGCTCTACGATGGTTACTGGATCAGGACCTACCCTATCCCCGCCAACGTATTGGGTGCGAAAAAGAACCTGATCGAGGCATTGACGCGGCGCCTGTTCAATCACACCGAGCATGGGCTGAATATTCCCGGCAATCGATTGGCGGAAATCCGCCAGAGCTATGAGACGGAAACCGATCCAGGCCGGCGGCGGGTCAAGGCAGCGATGCTCGCGGGCGCGCTGTTCAACCGAACCACGGACATTTTCAAAAAGCTCGTCGAATTGCAGGCCGATGGCATCGAAATCCGCAGCGACAACGCGCTGATGCGTGAATGCGGGCGGTGTCTGCTTGAGGCCATGGAGCTTGGCCGCTTCGCCTTGCACCGCAGCGGCGAGGAAGGCATCGACGAGCTTTGGGGCGAACCTTTCCGCGCCTTCTCCGTCCCGATCGAAGATTATTACGAAAGTCGTTACATCAAGATCGGCCAGACATTGCGCGACATCGACCGCATCGCCGAGGCCATGATGGCGAATTTCAGCCGCATAGCGCAATTCGAAGGCATCGAATCCAGCATTCGCGATTTCGCCGGCGCCGCGAAAATAAAAACGGAAACCCTGCGTATCGACCCGGACATTTTTGATGTTTGGGCGCAACTGGTTGCCGCCGGCGAACGGCTGGCCAATTTCAAGCCGCGATCTCCGGCCATGGCCGCGGGAAAGCGCGGCCGAGCCAAACACGATGTTTCCGTCGGCATCCAGCTGCTGCTCAACGGCCGGGACTTGATTTATTACATCACCCGCGCCCGCACGCCGATGCCTAAAAGCACTCGCGAATATATCGACCGTTGCGAAACCTATCGCGCGAGCGGCAAAGTGCCTTCCATGCCGGTGCCGTTGCCCGCCTGAGCCACCTCGATCAAGGCGGCGGCCTGCGCTTCAATCCTGCGCCGCACCGTACGTTCGAGCCATCGCCGTCGTTGCGGGCACGATATGCCGCTTGGTTCAGAGTGAAACAGGATGCGGCGGTGCAAGTAGGCTAGAATACTTTTTACTTGTACTACGTATATTAGTTTATACTAATATTTCTTTGGAGAACTTTGATGAATCTCGAAAAAGCCCGTTTCAACATGATCGAACAGCAGATTCGTCCTTGGGATGTGCTCGACCAGGACGTTCTGGATTTGCTTTTCGTGGTCAAGCGCGAGGAATTTGTGCCGCTGGCTTATCGCCAGCTGGCTTTTGCCGACATCGAAATCCCGCTGGGTCATGCGGCCTGCATGCTCGCTCCGAAGATCGAAGCCCACGCGTTGCAGGCGCTGCGCGTCAGGAAGAACGACAAGGCGCTGGAGATCGGCACCGGTTCGGGCTACATGGCGGCGCTGCTGGCGGCTCATGCCGATCACGTCTGGAGCGTCGACATTGTGCCGGAATTGACCAAGAGCGCACTTGCCACCGTCAAACGCCTGGGGATCAACAATGTCACGCTGGAGACCGGCGATGCCGCATTGGGCTGGAAGAGCCACGCTCCCTACGACGTCATCATGGTATCGGGCAGCCTGCCGCAATTGCCGCCGGAATTGCTGGCGCAGCTCAAGGTTGGCGGGCGGATGTTCGTCATCACCGGTGATGCTCCTGTCATGACTGCACAGCTGGTTACCCGGACGGCGGAGGAAACCTACCAAAGCGTCAGCCTGTTCGAAACCATGGCGCCGACCCTGATCAACGCGCCGCAGCCGGCCCGTTTCACCTTCTGAGGCGCATGCGGCAGATCACTGCGCTCCAACTCGACCAATGGCTCAAGGACAGCGTCGCCGGCATCCGTGTCAAGCCGCAGCTGCTCGATGTACGGGAGCCATGGGAGCTGGAGGTGTGCCGCATTCCAGACACGAAATCGATGCCGATGCGCAGCGTGCCGGCGCGTTATTTGGAACTGAACCGGGACCTCGAAACTGTGGTGATCTGCCACCACGGTGTGCGCAGCTATCAGGTAGCGTTGTTTTTGGAACACCAGGGATTTGCGGAGATAGTGAATTTGCAAGGCGGAGTGGCGGCCTGGGCTCAGCAGGTCGATCCCGGTATGCCGGTATACTGAGTGACAGGAGTCAGCCATGAAAAAATTTTTGCTGTTGCCATTGGTCGCGTTCTTCGCCGCAGGTACGGCGCAAGCCGTCGATCTGCTGAGTGCCTATCGCGATGCCGTTGGCTATGATGCCCAGATCAGCGCAGCGCGCGCAGCGCTTGAAGCCGGCCGGGAGAAGCTGCCGCAAGGCCGTGCAGGGCTGATGCCGATGGTCAGCCTGACGGCCAACACGGTGAGGAACGACATTGACTATCAACCCCGCGCCAATCCTCCCGCCGAAACCAGGGCCAAGTACAACAGCAGCGGGTGGGCGTTATCCTTGTCGCAACCTTTGTTTCGCTGGCAAAACTGGGAAAACTACAAGCAGGCTGAGCTGGTCGTGGCGCAGGCCGAAGCCCAGTACGCATTGGCGCGCCAGGACCTGATCGTACGTTTGGCCCAGGCGTATTTCGATGTGCTGCTGGCGGAGGAAACTCTCGCCACGGCACAGGCGCAGAAGACCGCCATTGCCGAACAGTTGGCATCGGCCAAACGCAACTTCGAGGTGGGTACCACCACCATCACCGACACCCACGAAGCCCAGGCGCGCTTCGATCTCACGACGGCACAGGAAATCGCCGCCAACAACGATTTGCAAGTCAAGCGCGAGAATTTGCGCACCATCACCGGCAAGCAGGCGGAATCCCTCAAGAAGCTCAAGAACGGCACACAGATTGCCCGCCCGCAACCGGACGACATCAGCCAATGGGTCACTGCGGCCGAGACCCACAACCTGGTTGTACAACTCAGCCGCGCCGGGCTTGAAATCGCCGGACGCGAAATCCAGAAACAGCGCGCGGGACATTACCCGACGCTGGATCTGGTGGCGTCGCGCGGGCGCAACTCCCAGACCGACACCATGTTCCTGGGAACCACCCTGCCCGGCAGCGACACCGACGCCACCACCATCGGGCTGCAACTGGCGATCCCGATCTTTGCGGGCGGCGCGATTGCCTCCCGGGATCGCGAGGCGGCCGCCCTGCGCGAGAAGGCCAGCGCCGATTTCGACAACGCGCGCCGCGCCGCGACCCTGTCGGCACGCCAGGCTTACCTCGGCGTGACTTCGGGGCTGTCGCAAGTCAAGGCGCTGGAACAGGCCGTGGTCTCATCCCAGTCAGCGCTCGATTCCAACAAGCTTGGCTACGATGTCGGGGTGCGTATCAACATCGACGTGCTCAACGCCCAACAGCAGCTCTACTCGACCCGTCGCGATCTGGCCAAGGCGCGTCTCGATACCTTGATCGCCCAGTTGAAATTGAAAGCCGCCGCCGGCGGCTTGAACGAGGACGATGTCGGCGCGGTGAACGGCTTGCTGGAATAGTCCGTCGGCATTCCCTTGCTGTTGCAGGGCTTGCCGATGTTCAATTGACCTGCCGCGTCTTGCCGAGCCAATACTTGGCGCGCACTTCGCGCTTCAATACCTTGCCGACCGAGCTGCGCGGCAGTTCAACGATGAAGTCCACCGACTTCGGCGCCTTTACGCTGCCGAGTTTCTGCTTGCACAGCGCGATGATTTCGTCTTCGCTGACGCGCATGCCGAGATTCAGTTCGACCACCGCCTTGACGGCTTCGCCCCATTTTTCGTCCGGTATGCCGACCACGGCGCAGTCCTGCACCGCCGGGTGGCTATTGATCACGCCTTCGACTTCGGAGGAATACACATTGAAGCCGCCGCTGATGATCATGTCCTTCTTGCGGTCGGTGACGTGCAGGAAACCTTCCGGGTCCAGGTATCCCATATCGCCGGTATGCAGCCAGCCGTCGACGATGGTTTCCGCGGTCTTGTCCGGCGCCTGGTAGTAGCCTTTCATGACGAGGTCGCCCATTACGCAGATTTCGCCCACCTGTCCGTGCGGCAGCATGCGGTTGGCATCATCGCGGATCGACACGCGGGTGAGCGGGAAAGGCCGGCCGCAGGAGGAGAGCCGTTCATCCTGGGCGATCTCGCCATTGACGAAATGCTCTTCGGGATGCAGGCAACTGGTGGTGCGCGCCTCGGTTTGGCCGAAGGCCTGGAGCATTACCGGGCCAAAGGTTTTCAACGCCCGCCGCAGCTTTTCCAGCGACATCGGCGCGGCGCCATACATCAAGTAGCGCAGCGATGAGAAATCGCGCGCGGCGATGCCGGGCAGATCGAGCAGCATGTAGATCACGGTCGGCGGCAGGAAAAGTTCGGTGACGCGATGCCGTTCGATGGCGTCGAGCAGCATGTCCGGATCCGGCCGCGGCAGTATCACCACCGTGCCGCCGCGCAGCGTGGTCATCAGCGAAAATATCCCGGCGGTATGGGTAAGCGGCGCCGCCGCCAGGTTGACCGGCGGTCGGTCGGCGGGATAGGCCAGCGTCGATAGCCAGTTGGCGACGACGGTCTGCATGGTGCGGTGGGTGTTCATCACCCCCTTGGGCTTGCCCGTGGTGCCGCTGGTGGCCATCACGGCGCAGACATCCTCCATGGCGGAAAGAACCTCGCATGGGGTTTCCGCCTGGCTGGCTGCCCAAGGTGTTAGCGCCAGGGATTCGTCGGCTTCGCCGTCTATGCATATGAAATGCCGTACCTTCGGCAATCTTGAACGCATCGCGCCGACTTGCGGCGCGATGGCGGACTGGAAAAACAACACTTCGCAGTCGAAAGCGTCGATCACATTGGCGTTTTCCTCTGCCGTGTTGCGTGGATTGATCGGCACCCAGGCCATGCCTGCACGCCAGATCGACAGGGTGCATAACCAGCCGATCGGTTCGTTGGCGGCCCACACCGCGGCCTTGGTTTCCTTGCGGCAGCCCAGCGCCAGCAAGCCGTTGGCGACGCGATAAGTGAAGCGTTGCGCTTCCCGGTAAGTGGTGCGCTGCTCGCCAAAGATCAAGTAGTTGCCGTCCGGGTTGATGATGCAGCCCCGATCGAAGAAATCAATAATCGCCATTGCTTAGTCCAGTCCCATCAATTCAGGGTAAGGCATCCCATTAGCCGAAGTTTCTTTTTCCAACACGCGGTCCAGCAAAGCCGACGTCCGCTCGCTTGCGCCACGATGACGCACGGCAAAGCGCTGTCCGGCAGTTCCCATGCGGCCTCGCTCCTCGGCATCGGCCAGCAACGCCAGGGCGGCACCGACCAGTTCATCGGCATCCGCAACGGCCCTGGCCGCACCGCAGGCCAGCGCGGCGCGCGCCGCTGCGGAGAAGTTGTAAGTCGAAGGCCCAAGCAGCAGCGGCACGCCCACGGCACAGCCTTCGATGAGGTTCTGGCTGCCGTAATCGAGCAGGCTGCCGCCGATGAATGCCACATCGCTGGCGGCATAATAGGCGAACATTTCCCCCATGCTGTCGCCCAGCCATACCCGGGTTTCCGGCGCGACCGCCGCCGTCTCGCTACGCCGCTGCAAATGCAGGCCACGCGCGGCGACGAGCTGGGCCACTTCCTCGAAACGCTGCGGATGGCGCGGCACGATCACCAGCAGTGCGTCCTTGCAGGGACTGGCGCACCAGGCGTCGAGCAGCAGCGCCTCTTCGCCTTCGCGCGTGCTCGCCGCGAGCAGCACCGGGCGAGCGCCGAAAAGCCGACGAAAGACCTTGCCTTGCTCCAGCTGTGCGGCGGGCGGCGCGATATCGAACTTGAGGTTTCCCAGCACAGCCACCTCGTGCGCCCCCAACTGGCGCAGGCGGCCGGCATCCGTTTCTTCCTGCGCGGCAATCGCCGTCAGGTCCTGCAACGCGCAGCGCGTGAGTTGCGGCAGGCGCGCATAGCGCCGCGCCGACTTGGCCGACAAGCGCGCATTGACCAGAAGCAAAGGAATTTCCCGTCTGCGGCAGGAGGCGATCAGGTTCGGCCACAGTTCGGTCTCCATGAGCAAGCCCAGGCGGGGCCGGAAATGGCGCAGGAAACGGCTTACCGCCCAAGGATAGTCGTAGGGCAGATAAACCCGCTCGACGCTGTCGCCGAACAATTCCACGCCGGCCTGCCGGCCTGTCGGGGTCATATGGGTCATCAATATTTTGTAGTCGGGATGGCGTTGTCGCAGGACGGCGATCAGCGGCTGCGCCGCCCGTGTTTCGCCGACCGAGACGGCATGGATCCAGATGAGTTTTCTCTTGTCGCCCTCGGCGGAAGCGGGGGTAGCGTAGCAGCCGAAACGTTCCCGCCAGTGCCGGAGGTATTCGGGTTGCCTGTACGCGCGCCACAGCAGGCGCAGGACGATTGCCGGCAAGCCCAGGCAGATCAGCAAGGAATACAAGGCGCGTGACAGTGTCATCGTTGGCGGCCGCTCATGGCGTGGATCGCAAAGCCCTTTCCACGGCAGCGTGCACTGTCGCATAGTTCGGTGGCGCGCCGCGCTTGCCGAAACTGGCGCAATAAGCGGATCCATGGACGGCGGCCTGCTGGCTGTCGGAGTCGCAATAAATCCCGATGGTGGGGCGTCCCAGGGCAGCGGAAAAATGGGTGAAACCCGTGTCGAGACCGACGACCATGACACTGCCGGCAAGAAAGCCGGCGGCACTCGCCAGGTCCATCAGGGGTGGGACCACGGCGCCGGGAATGGCCAGCGCCAGGCGCCGACTGCGCTGCTGTTCTTCCGGGCTGCCCCAGGGAAGCACGCAGATCAACCCTTGCTTCGCCAGATACCGGCCCAGCTCGACCCAGTGGGATTCGGGCCACAATTTCTCCGGCCGGCTGGCGGCGTGCATCAGTACGCAATAAGGCTTGTCAGGCAGCCAGTCGACGACCAGGCGGGGAGCGGAAATCCCATACTCCGGCGGTGCGTCGGCAGGGTAGTCGAGTACCCCGGCCGCCACTGCGCGACAGCGCTTCACCACATGCCACGACCATGCGATGGGCAAACGGCGCCGATAAAAAACGCTGGCGAGAGGTTCCTTGATGCTGCGGCTGTCTCCCCCGACCAAAATTCCCTTCGCCATGCTGCCCACGATGGCGCTTTTCAACAGGCCCTGGCTATCCAGGACAAAATCGTAATCGGTCGCCAGCAGTTGTCGGCGGAACTCGGCCATTTCCGTCCAGGTTTTTCTCTGTGCCAGCTGTCGGCGCCAGCGGCGCCAGGCGATCGGTATGACCCGACGCACCGCCGGATGCAGGGATGGAATGGTGACATAGGCCTCTTCGGCGATCCAGTCCACAACGGCATCCGGGTAATGTGCGCGAATGTCGGTCACCACCGGCAAGTTGTGCACCAGATCGCCCATGGACGACATCTTGACCAGCAGTATTTTGAGCATCGCCGTCAGCGCGTTAGAATGGCAACCACAAATTATAGACTGTTGTCGGACTGCGGCATGAGTCACCCCCAACGCCTTCCGCTATCGGCGGTAATCATCGCCCATAATGCCGCATCCACGCTGACGCGTTGCCTGGAAGCGCTTGCCTTTTGCGATGAGATTCTGGTGGTGGATTCGGGCAGCACCGACGACACGGTCGCCCTGGCGCTCGCCCAGGGCGCACGGGTAGTGCATCAGGATTGGCTGGGCTATGGCCCGCAGAAGCAGTTCGCCGTCGAGCAGGCAAGCCATGACTGGGTGCTGTCCGTCGACGCCGACGAGCGCGTCAGCGAGACGCTGCGCGCATCCATCTTGCAGGCGCTGGACCGGCCTGGCCATCTGGCCTATCGCTTCCCGCGCTGCAACCGCTTTCTCGGCCGCTATTTGCGCCACGGCGAGGGCTACCCCGACTGGAGCCTGAGGCTTTTCGATCGGCGCCGCGCCCGCTGGTCGACCGACGCGGTGCACGAGAAAGTCATCGCCCAAACCGAGGTCGCGGCGCTTTCCGGCGACTTGCTGCACGATTCGGCCGAGACGCTCAGCGGCTATCTCGACAAGCAGAATCGCTATACGTCGCTGGCCGCACAACAGGCCTATGCGGCCGGACGGCGTGCGCATATCGGCCACTTGCTGCTTTCGCCGTTATTGCGTTTCATCAAGTTCTACTTTGTGCGGCTGGGCTTTCTCGACGGCGTGCCGGGTCTGGTGCATATCCTCATCGGCTGTGGCAACAGTTTCACCAAGCACGCAAAAATCCTCGAATTGCAAATTAAGCAAACCTCCAAATGAAAATTCTGCTGACCGGATGCGCCGGTTTTATCGGCATGCATGCCTGCGAAAGTTTGCTGGCCGACGGCGTCGAAGTTGTCGGAGTCGACAACCTCAGCGACTACTACGATATTTCACTCAAGCAGGCGCGCCTCGCGCGATTGCAGTTGCACCCGCAGTTTCGCCTGGCCAGGCTAGACATCGCCGACCGTGCCGGCATGCAGGCGTTGTTCGAGACGGAACGGCCGCAGCGCGTCATCCACCTCGCGGCTCAGGCCGGCGTGCGTTATTCGCTGGTAAATCCGCAGGCCTATGTCGACAGCAACCTGGTGGGCTTCGCCAATGTTCTCGAAGGCTGCCGCCACGCCGGCGTCGAGCATCTGGTCTTCGCCAGCAGTTCCAGCGTGTATGGCGGCAACAGCCACATGCCGTTTTCCGAGCATGACAACGTCGACCATCCCATCAGCCTGTATGCCGCCAGCAAGAAAGCCAACGAGTTGATGGCGCATAGCTACAGCCATCTGTTCGGCTTGCCATGCACCGGGTTGCGTTTCTTCACCGTGTATGGTCCATGGGGAAGGCCGGACATGGCGCTGTTCCTGTTCACCAAAGCCATTTTGGAAGACCGGCCGATCGATATTTTCAACCATGGCCGGATGCAGCGGGATTTCACCTACATCGACGACATCGTCGAAGGCATGCTGCGGGCGCTCGCTGTTCCTCCTGTCGCCAATCCCGATTTCGACAGGCAGCACCCGGACCCCGCCGGCAGCTGGGCGCCTTACCGGATCTGCAATATCGGCAACCAGCACCCGGTCGAGTTGATGCGCTATATCGACACCCTGGAACGGGCGCTGGGCAGGACGGCGCGCAAGAACTTCCTGCCGCTTCAGGACGGCGATGTCCCGGTGACTTACGCCGACACGGAGGCCCTGCAAGCCTTGACCGGCTTCGCCCCCGCCACTTCCGTGGAGGATGGGGTGAAACGCTTTGTCGAATGGTATCTCGAGTATTTCAGGATTAAAATTTCCGGGAGCGCGCCATGACATGCAACTTCGGATGCGTGCCCGACTGCTGAATAGGTATCGTACGAAACCCGTCTTACTTTCTGTGGAAGTGATTTATGCGTGTTGCCATCATCGGTTCCGGCCCTGCCGGATTCTACGCGGCGGAGGCGCTGCTCAAGCGAACCGATACGCTCGTCCATGTCGATATGTTCGACCGCCTTCCCACGCCGTTCGGACTTGTTCGGGGCGGCGTCGCTCCCGACCATCCGAACATTAAAACGGTCACTCGCATTTACGAAAAAACCGCCGCGCATCCCACCTTCCGGTTTCTGGGCAATGTGTGTCTCGGGCGCGATGTGACGGTGGAGGAATTGCGCCAGCACTACCACCAGATTGTCTACGCAGTCGGCAATGAGGCCGATCGGCGTCTCGGCATCCCGGGAGAAGGGATTCCCGGCTGCGTGCCGGCCTCGGTCTTTATCGGCTGGTACAACGGGCATCCCGACTACCGTCAGGCAAGGATCGATTTGTCGATGTCGCGCGTTGCGGTGGTGGGCAACGGCAACGTGGCCATCGATGCCGCCCGGATCCTGCTGCACTCGCCCGCCGTACTCGAAAAAACGGATATTGCCGCACACGCGCTGGAAGCGTTGCGCAACAGCCGGGTGCGGGAAGTGTATGTTCTCGGACGGCGGGGGCCGCTGCAAGCCGCGTTTACTCCGGTCGAACTCGGCGAACTCGGCAAGATGGAAGATGTCGTTCCGGTGGTTTCTCCGGACGATCTCGCGGGCTGCGGCGTGCCGGAAGCCGATGGCAATTCCCAGCAGAACAAGAATCTGAAAATTCTCCAGTCCTATGCCGCACGGCAGCCTCAGCCTGATACGGCGGCGAAGAAAATCCACCTGCGTTTCCTCGTATCGCCGGTCGAGGTGGTCGCTGGCGCCGACGGGCGTGTGGCTGGTCTCGCGCTCGAAAAGAACCGCCTCGAAGTTCGGCCGGATGGCACGTCGAGTGCGCGCGGCACCGGCGAGATCGAAGTTCTCGATGTCGGCATGGTGTTGCCGGCGATTGGTTTTGCCGCCGAGCGGATTGCCGGCGTTCCCTTCGACGAAACGGCGCGGACCATTGCCAACGAAGACGGACGGGTCGTCGACCCCGTCGGTCGTGCCGTGATTGCCAACGAATACGTAGTCGGCTGGGCGCGTTCGGGGCCGCAGGGACTCATCGGGTCGCACAAGCGCGCGTCCGCCCAGGTGGTCGAGCACATGATCGCCGACGGCGCCGGGCTCGATGCGCGGGCGCTGCCGGACCGCGAGGCGATTGTTTCCCTGCTGAGTCGGCGCGGACAGCAAATAGTTTCTTTCAACGACTGGAAGACGCTCGATGACGTGGAGGTGGCGCGTGGAGAATCGCGCGGTGCCACCCGCGACAAAATCGTCGACGTCGAGGCCATGCTTGCGATACTGGGCCAACGCTGAGGCGGCCCCGACCACGGCGCATCGCTTTGGTCAGACGCTTTGGTCAGACGCTTTGGTCAGAAACTCGCTGAAATCCCCGATCGACGCATAGCCGCCGGTATCGTTCGGCGGCTGGCTGGTGTCGGGTTGGCGCACCGCAATCAGTTGTGAGATGCCGTAGGTTCGCGCCGAGTCGAGCACCGGCAGGCTGTCGTCCACCAGCAGCGTGGTGGCCGGGTCGAACGGGATACGGGTGCGCAGCAACGCCCAGAAGGAATGGTCTTCCTTGGGCAGGCCGATCTCGTGGGAAGTGATGAGATCGTCGAAATAGCCATGCAAGCCGGTGCGCCCCATTTTCAACGTCAGGCTCTTGTGATGGGCGTTGGTGACCAGCGCCACACGTTTGCCGGCGGCACGCACCGCGGCGAGAAAATCCACGACGTGGGGATGTACCGCGATCAGATGCGCCACTTCTTCCTTGAGCCGCATGATGTCGAGTTCCAGCTTGGTTTCCCAATAGTCCACCGAATACCAGTCGAGCGTGCCGACCCGGGCGCGATAGCGCACCTTCAATTCTTCCCGCGCCGCTTCCTGCGACAGGCCGTGCGCCTCGGCGTAACGCAACGGCACATGCCGCTGCCAGAAGTGATTGTCGAAATTCAGGTCGAGCAAGGTGCCGTCCATGTCGAGCAGGACAGTGTCGATATGCCGCCAGTCGAGCTTCAATTGCATTGATTGCGCAACAGGTTCTTCTGCACCTTGCCCATGGCGTTGCGCGGCAAGGCATCGACGAAGAACACTCGCTTGGGAATCTTGAAATTGGCCAGCTCGCTTTTCAGCGCCAGGATGATGCCGGACTCGGTCAGCCCGGCACCGCTCGTGTCGTTGCGGCGCACCACCACGGCGTTGACGGCCTCGCCGAAATCGGGATGCGGCAGGCCGATCACCGCGGATTCGGCGACGCCGGGCAAGGCATCGATGAGTTCCTCGATCTCTTTGGGATAGACATTGAGGCCGCCGCTGATGATCAGGTCTTTGGAGCGGCCGACGATGCCGAGGTAGCCATCGCGATCGAACCTGCCCATGTCGCCGGTCTTGAAAAAGCCATCGTCGGTGAATTCCTCGCGGGTCTTGTCCGGCATCCGCCAGTAACCCATGAAGACATTTTCTCCCTGGACCTGGATATGGCCGACGGCACCCGGCTGTATGGGCTGGCCGGCAGCGTCGGCGATGCGGATTTGCATGCCCGGCAACGGAAATCCGACCGTGCCGCCGCGCCGCTCGCCGCTGTAGGGGTTGGAGCTGAACATGCCACCTTCGGTCATGCCATAGCGTTCAAGGATGGTATGGCCGGTGCGGTCGCAAAACGCGTCGAAAGTTTCCTGGAGCAGCGGCGCCGAGCCGGAGACGAACAAGCGCATGTGTCCGCAGCTGGCGCGGGTGAATCCCGGCTCGTTCAGCAGTCGCACATAGTAGGTCGGCACTCCCATGAACACCGTGGCTTGCGGCAGTAACGCCAGCGCGCGCCGGGCGTCGAAGCGCGGCTCGAACAGCATTGCCGAGCCGTTCAGCAGGGCGCAGTGGCAGGCGATGAACAGGCCATGCACATGGAATATCGGCAGCATGTGCAGCAGCACGTCGCCGGGTTCGAATCGCCAGTAGGCATGCAGCACCTCGGCGTTAACGGCGAGATTGCGGTGCGACAGCATGGCGCCCTTGGAACGGCCGGTCGTCCCCGAGGTATAGAGTATTGCGGCCAGATCGTCGGGTTTTCTCGGCACGCAGGCAAAGTCGTCGGCGTGTGGCGCGGCGGCGGCGATCAGCGTACCGCGGCCGTCGTCGTCGAGTTCCAGCACATGGGCGACACCCGCCCTGGCCGCCATCTCCGCAACGAGCAGGCGATTTTGCGGTCGGCAAACGACTAGCCCAGGTTCGGCATCGCTGAGGAAGAATTCGATTTCATGCCGTTGGTAGGCCGGGTTGAGCGGCAGGAACACCATGCCGGCGCGCAAGGTGGCCAGATACAGCAGCAGCGCTTCCGGGGTTTTCTCCACTTGGGCGGCGACCCGGTCGCCGGGCCTGAGGCCAAGCGCGACCAGCAGGTTGGCGATGCGGCCGCTGGCGCGCTCGACGTCGGTATAAGTCCACACCCTGCCATCGGGCAGGATCATGCAGGGGGCGTGGCCTTGTTTGGGAAAGCGCGAGGAAAGAACGGCGTAAAGGTTCATGATTATTTACTTGGAGGAAAGCCCCATTTGCCGCTTCCGAAATGGCTGCGGCGATGCGGAAGCATCGAATTATATTCCGCAGAATCGGTTTGAGTTATCCGACAAATTCCATGAAATGGCAGTCCAAGCTAGCCGTAGCTTCAGCAAGACGCTTATACTTAGCGCTGGTAATTGTCAGATTTCCAGCCCAATGCCGACGTCCGAAGTCCCGCCGAATGCCGCCAAGGAGCCGACCCAGTCAGAGATGGCTTACGGCCGTTTCGTGCCGCGCCAGTTCCTCCAATTGCTGGGACGGCAGAGCATCACCGAGGTTAAATTGGGGGATCATGTCGAGCAGGAAATGACCTTGCTGTTTTCCGACATCCGCGATTTCACGGCCCTGTCGGAATCGATCCTGCCGGCGGAGAACTTCCGCTTCATCAATTCCTATCTCAGCGTCATGGAGCCCGTGGTGGCCCGCCACGCCGGCATCATCGACAAGTATATCGGCGACGGCATCATGGCGCTTTTCCCCGGCTCCGCCGACGACGGAGTGCGCTCCGGCATCGACATGCTGCATCAACTGGCGGAGTACAACCACGGCCGGACGCGCGCCGGTTACATGCCGATACGCATCGGCATCGGCATCAATACCGGGCTGGTCATCATGGGCACCGTGGGTGGCCACAATCGCATGGACACTACCGTGATCGGCGATGCGGTCAATCTTGCCTCGCGTCTCGAAGGCTTGACCAAGAATTACGGCACGCCGCTGATCGTCAGCACGCATACCCTGCACGCCCTTAAAGAGCACACTGCGTATTGCGTTCGTTTCATTGACCGGCTGCTTATCAAGGGTCGTTATCAGGCGCAATCGGTATATGAAGTGTTCGACGCCGACCCGGAGCCGCTGCGTCTGGCGAAGCAGGAAACGCTCAACAAGTTCGAGGATGCCCTGGCTTTCTACCACCTCGGCCGCAGCGATCTCGCCCAACCCTTGCTGCAAGAATGTCTGCGTCTCTCCCCGGACGACCGGGCGGTGCGGGTTTACCTGGAACGCTGCAAGACGATCAAACCTCAGGGCGAGTTTGAGGACACGGAACCCCTGGGGATGGAGATCGGCTGGCGGGATGATTATTCCGTCGGGATCAGGGAGATCGACACTCAGCACCAGGAACTGCTGGTGCGCATTGCGGAATTGGCAAAGCTGGTCGGCAATGGCAGCACCAGACTAAGCGGTATCCTCGACAACCTCGCCGAACAGGTCGCGTCGCTTTACCACTCCGAAGAAAACTTGATGCGCCGCTATGAATACCCTTTCATTGCGGACCATATGCGTCAGCACAATACTTCCAGCAAGTTTTTCTCGGAATTGCGCAATGAAATAGAGAGCAATACGCGCGACAGGCTTTACCTGGTGTTTCGTATCCAGCTGATTCTGGTGGACTGGCATATCAACCACACCATCAAGAGCGATCTTCACCTCGGCAATTTCCTGCAGCGTGCGGGAGTTACCTAGCGCGTGTTCCGACCCGATATCCCAAGGATTTCTGCCATGAGCGGCACCCTCTTCATCGTTTCGGCCCCCTCCGGAGCAGGCAAGACCACCCTGGTGCGTGAGTTGCTGGCGCGCGATCGAGGGGTGCGGCTATCGGTTTCCTACACCACGCGCACACCGCGCAAGGGGGAGCAAGACGGGCGCGACTATAATTTTATCGACGTGGCGGAATTCTTCGCCATGCGCAAGTGCGGCGACTTCCTCGAATCGGCCGAAGTGCATGGCAATTTCTACGGTACTTCCCGCGTGTGGCTGGAGCGGGAAATGGACTCGGGGCGGGATGTGCTGCTGGAAATCGACTGGCAGGGCGCACAGCAGGTGAGGCAAGTTTTCCCTCAGGCCGTTGGGATTTTCATCCTGCCGCCATCGCTGGCCGAGCTGGAACGGCGCTTGCGCGGACGGGGAACCGATGACGACGATACCATCGCCCGCCGCCATCTTGCCGCCCTGACCGAAATGCGTCACGTCGAAGAGTTCGAATACGTTATAATCAACAACGAGTTGGATGAGGCGCTCAACGACCTGCTGGCGACGGTTCATGCTTCCCGGCTCAAGCTTGCGCCTCAACGGGCGCGTCATCCCGAATTGTTTTCGCTTCTTTTCCAGGATTAAACCATGGCACGGATATCAGTCGATGACTGTCTCAAATACATCCCCAACCGCTTCCAGCTTACCCTGGTCGCCACCTACCGTGCGCGCCAGATCACCTTGGGCGGTACTCCCCAGGTCGAATATGACAAAGACAAGCCCACGGTAATCGCGTTGCGCGAGATCGCTGCCGGCAAGGTCGGCCTGGAAATGCTCAATCGCGGTCAGGCATGATGTTCTGAGATCGCGTCGCTTCGCCGTGTCCATCCGTCGCGATGACTCCGCCACCGTTAGCCGCTCCAGGCTTCGCCAACGACGAGGCGGCACTTACTGCACAGGAGATGCGCCCATCGGTTGATCTGGCGGACAACCTGGAGCGTTTCCGCGGAAAACTTTCCTCCTATCTCAAACCGGACGAGGTGGCTCGCATCGAGTCAGCCTACGTCTTCGGCAACACCGCGCACCTGGGCCAGTTTCGTTCCAGCGGCGATCCTTACATCTCCCATCCGTTGGCTGTCGCCGACACCCTGGCCGACTGGCATCTTGACCCGCAGGCGCTGACGGCCGCGTTGCTGCATGACGTGATGGAAGATACCGATATCCCCAAGCAGGAGATCGCCGACAAGTTCGGCAAAGTCGTGGCGGAGCTGGTCGATGGCGTTTCGAAAATCGATCGCATAGAAAACCAGTCCTTCGAGGAGGCCCAGGCGGAGAACTTCCGCAAAATGCTGCTGGCGATGGCGCGCGATGTGCGCGTCATACTCATCAAGCTCTCCGACCGGCTGCACAACATGCGCACTCTCGGTGCGGTCCCGCCCCAGAAACGCCGCCGTATCGCCCGCGAGACGCTGGATATCTATGCCCCGATCGCCAACCGGCTGGGTTTGAATGCGCTGTATCGCGAACTGCAGGAACTCGCCTTCCGCCACTTGCAGCCGATGCGCTTCCGCGTGCTGGAAAAGGCGGTCAAGCGCGCACGCGGAAACCGCCGCCAGGTGGTGGACAAGATCACGGAGGCGTTGCGGAAGAGCTTGCCCGAGGCGGGCATCGACGCCGAGGTGATGGGACGCGAAAAACATCTTTACAGCATCTACCGCAAAATGCGCCAGAAGCACCTTTCCTTCTCGCAGGTGCTGGACATCTACGGCTTTCGCGTGATCGTCAAGGATGTGCCGACCTGCTATCTGGCGCTCGGCGTATTGCACGGCCTCTATAAACCGGTGCCGGGCAAGTTCAAGGATTACATTGCCATCCCGAAGACGAACGGCTACCAGTCGCTGCACTCGACTCTGATCGGTCCCTACGGCACGCCGGTCGAGGTGCAAATCCGCTCGCGCGAGATGCATCACATCGCCGAATCGGGGGTTGCTTCGCACTGGCTGTATAAGGACGAGACCGCGCTCGACGAGTTGCAGAAAAAGACCCACAAATGGCTGAAATCGCTGATCGAACTACAGTCGGCCTCGGGAGATTCGTCCGAGTTTCTCGAGAACGTCAAGGTGGACCTGTTTCCCGACGAGGTCTATGTGTTTACTCCGCTGGGCAAAATCCTGGTTCTGCCGCGCGGTTCCACCGCAGTGGATTTTGCCTACACGGTACACACCGATATCGGCAATCGCTGTGTCGCCTGTCGCATCAATTTCGAGATGATGCCGTTGCGCACCGAATTGAGAAACGGCGACCGGGTCGAGATCATTACCGCCGATTTGCCCAATCCGAATCCAACCTGGCTCTCCTACGTCAAGAGCGGCAAGGCACGGGCACAAATTCGCCACTATCTGAAAACGCAGCAAATGGATGAGTCGGTGGCGCTTGGCGCACGTCTGCTGGGTCAGGCGCTGCATGGCTTTGGCATTGAACTCGACAACCTCGGCAGCGCAGTTTGGGAACGCTTTCTACGCGGCTGCGGAGCGAAATCCAAGAATGAAGTGCTGACCGACATCGGTCTGGGCAAGCGGCATACCAGCATAGTCGCCCGCCGCCTGGTGGCAGACCGCCAGGCGGAAGGCGGAGCGCCAACGGAACACAAGCTGCACGGCAGCATCGTCATCGATGGCGACGAAGGGATCACCATGCAACTGGCCAAGTGCTGCAACCCGATCCCCGGTGATCCCATCGTCGGACTCATCCGCAAGGGCCAGGGCCTGCTGGTCCATACGCATGATTGCCGCAATGTCGGTAAGGCCAGCCACGAGCGGGACAACTGGGTGGATGTCGACTGGGCACAAGGAATCGAGCGTGTCTTCGAAGTCGGTATCCGGGTGGTCACCGAGAACCGCCCAGGCGTACTGGCCAAGATCGCCGCCGAGATCGCCGCGGGCGGCTCCAATATCCAGAACGTCGGCATCGACAGCGATCCTGGCATCTACACCGCCCTCAACTTCACTTTGCAGGTCACCAATCGTGCCCATCTCGCCCGTATCATGCGCAGTCTGCGACGCCTATCCGAGGTGGTGCGCATCACCCGCACCAAAGACTAGTGCCCGCCTTTGATTTTGGGGTACTAGCTAGCTTGGTTCAGACAAACTGATTTTCACAGGAGAAGCATCATGGGATTTTTTGGCTATGGAATATACGAATCCGAACATACCAAGTTCATGCGCGAATGGCTCAAGCAACATCCCGAAGAACTGGAGCAGCAAAGAATCGGTCGTGCGCTGTGGTGGGACAAGCCGCAGGATCAGGAGCAACTGCGTCGTGCCGCCGAGTCCAAGGTGAAATTCACGAGATAGCCGCGCCTCCCGCCTGGATGGTGGCCGGGCGGCTTATTGCGGTTTTTCCCAGGGCATCAAATGAATGGCCTGAGCCAGTAAAGTGACGCGTACCGTCGTGCCGGCGGCAAGTTCGTTGCGCTGCGCGACATGAGTGGGTACCGAGAATGTCAGCGGCAGCCTGACGCCCTCTGGCAGCAGCACGACCTGGGTATACGGCCCGAGAACAATACAATCCGTGACTTTGCCCGTCACCGGATTCTCGGTTTCGCCCCGTGAAGGATGATCGCGTCGTTGCAGCAGTATACCCTCGGGCGGGATCACCCAGTTCACCCGGTCGCCCGGCGCAAAACCCTGGCTGCGCGCAACTTCGAGGCGAACTCCCAGGCTCTCCAGCGTCGTTTTGCCCTGCGCATCGCCTGCGACGACCTTGCCCTCGAACAGATTGTTCAGCCCGAACAGATGGGCGATCGCGGTATTCGCCGGCTGCGTCAAGACTTCGTCGGGGCGTCCGCTCTGCAGGCTCTCGCCGCGATGCAGCAGCACCATGCGGTCTGCCAGCATGCGCGCCTCGTCGAGGTCGTGGGTCACCAGCACGATGGGGATCGCCAGTTCGCGGCGCAACCTGGCCAATTCCTGTTGCAGCTTGCGCCGCGTCACTTGGTCCACCGCCGAGAAGGGTTCGTCCAGCAGCAGTACCTGCGGTTCCCGCGCCAGCGCCCGCGCCAATGCCACGCGCTGCTGCTGTCCGCCAGAAAGTTGGGCCGGGCGACGTTGCTCCAGGCCGTGCAGGTGCACCCGCGCCAGCCAGTCGCGGGCAGTCTCGACGCGCCGGTGTGCGGGCAGGTGCCACAAACCGAGCGCGACATTGTCCACTGCGGTCAGGTGCGGCAACAGCGAATAATTCTGGAACACCATGCCAATGCGTCGTCGCTGCGGCGGCAGGGAAAAACCTTGCGTCGTGTCGAGCCAGTCTGCCCCGGCGCAGACGACCTGGCCATGTTGTGGTCGGGACAGGCCGGCAATGCAACGCAACACCGTCGATTTGCCGCTGCCGGAAGGGCCGACCAGGGCCGTCAATTCGCCCGGCGCGCAGCTTAGCGAGCAATCGAGAGGAATCGGCGCCGCCTGGCGCAGCGTGACGGAAAGACCTTCAGTCATTGTGCTCGTGAGCCATATCATGACCGGCCTTGCCGATGCGCCGGGTGAGCAGGTTGAGCGTCGCGATGGCGGCGAAGGAGATCGCCACCAGCAGTGCCGACATGGTCGCCGCGCCAGACTCGTCGAAGGCTTGCACCCGATCGTAGATACTGATCGCGACGGTCCGCGTCTCGTCGGCAATGTTGCCGCCCACCATCAAGACCACGCCGAATTCGCCGAGCGTGTGCGCGAATGTCAGCACAATGGCGGAGAGCAGGCCCGGCCAGGCGAGCGGCAGTTCCACTCGCCATAATGTCCGCCAAGTTGAGAGTCCGCTGCACCAGGCCGCCTCCCGCGCCTCACGCGGGATGGCGTCGAACGCGCGTTGAATCGGTTGCACGGCGAAGGGTAGGTTGAAAATCAGCGAAGCCAGCAATAAACCGTCGAAGCCGAACACCAGTGTCCGTCCGGTCAGGCCATGCCAAGCCTGACCCAGCAGCGAGTTGTTGCCCATCGCCAGCAGCAGATAGAAACCGAGCACGGTGGGGGGCAACACCAGCGGCAAGGTCACCAGGGCTTCAACCAGACCTTTGCCGACAAAGCGCGACCAGGCCAGTGGCCGCGCTATCAGAACCGCCAGGGGCAGCAGTAGCAGCGTCGTGGCGAACGCGAGTTTGAGAGAAATCGCGAGCGCCGCCCAGTCCATCAAGGTTCTTGCGGCGGTGCGAAGCCGTGGCGGATCAGGATGGTCCGCGCAGCCGGGGTTTGCATGAAGGCATAAAACAGCTGCGCCGTTTCGCTTGCACCCTGGATCAGCACCATGCGCTGCTTGAGTGGGGCATGCCAGGATTCGGGCAGCGTGGCGAAGGCGCCGCGCGCGGCCAGATCCGGCGCGCGCGCCAGCGACAAGGGCACGATGCCCGCCTGGGCAGAGCCGCTCGCGGCAAATTGCGCTGCCTGGGCGGCGTTCTCGCCCAGCACCAGCTTGTCGCTAACGAGTTCCCATATGCCGGCGTGCCGCAGTGCCTCACGTGCGGCACGGCCATAGGGAGCATGCTCCGGGTTGGCGATGGCGAGGTGCTTGAGGCGACCATCGCGCGCGGCGGCGGCCAGATTGCCCAGATTGCCGTCAATCTGCACCGGCGATCCATTCGGGACAAACAGCGCTATGCGTCCCGACGCATAGAGTTTGCCGAGGTTCTCGCTGCGACCGGCTTTGTACAATCTCTCGACGTAGCTTTCGTCGGCGCTGAAGAACAGTTCGAACGGCGCCCCCTGGGCGATCTGTTGGGCAAACATGCCGGATGAGCCGAACGACAGGCGCAGCTTGCGTCCGCTGGCAGTCTCGAAAGCCTGTGCGAGCTCCGGCAAAGCGAACTTGAGATCGGCTGCGGCGGCGACTGCGGGAGACGCTGCCGGTTGGTCCGCATGAACAGTTGCCATGACAAACCATCCAGCCATGCAGCAGATGCTTAACCAGAACCTGATCGACATATCTTCTCCCTGAGCAGCAGGCGGCTTGCTACTGCGCCAATATCGGCCACTGCTGCGCCCACTGGGTGAGCGGGTCGTCCTTGAAGCCGCTCTTGACGAACTGATGCCAGCGCCCCAGCGCATAACAGCGCAGCACGTTGGCGTGAGCGGCAAAATCGTGTTCGGCGGGAAAGGTTCCCTGGGTCGCCGCCATCCTCAGCGCCTGTTTCAGCGATGCCTCGACGCGATCCAGCAACTGGTTGATGCGCGCCTGCAACCGCTCATTCTCGTTGACCAGCGCATCGCCAATCAACACCCGGGTCAGTCCGCGGTTCTTCTGGGCAAAGCCGAGCAATAAGGACAGCATCATCTGCGCCTGCTTGAGGCCATCTTCTTCCTCGGCGGAAATTTTATTGATCACGGAAAACAGGCCCGACTCGATGAATTCGATGAGGCCTTCATACATTTGCGCCTTGCTGGCGAAATGCCGGTAGAGTGCCGCCTCGGAAACATCGAGCTTCTTTGCCAGCGCTGCGGTGGTGACTTTCTCTCCCGCCGGGTCTTGCAACATTTCGGCGATGACCTGGAGGATTTGCAGCTTGCGTTCGCCGGGTTTGGTTGCCATATTGATCCCTTGTTGGAGCCGGCCAGGACGGCACGGCGGTTCGAGCAGGATTGTAGCCGCTGTGGGGGCTAAGTAGGCGCTTGCTTTTCCCCGAGGCCGTTTATTTGCTTTTGATCAGCGTCCCGACACCCTCGTCGGTCAGAATCTCCAGCAGCAAGGCATGTTCGACACGACCATCGATGATATGGACGTTCTTGACGCCGTTGCGCGCCGCATCGAGCGCCGATGCAATCTTCGGCAGCATGCCGCCGGAAAGCGTGCCATCCTGCACCATGCTGTCGATATCCCGCGGCGTAATGCCGGTCAGGAGCTTGCCATTGGCATCGAGCACACCGGCGGTGTTGGTCAGCAGGATCAGTTTTTCTGCCTTGAGGATTTCGGCAATCTTGCCGGCGACGACATCGGCATTGATGTTGTAGGTTTCTCCGCCGGCGCCCACGCCGATCGGCGCGATCACCGGGATGAAGGCACCGGAGTCGAGCAGGGCGATCAAGGAAGGATCAATCGCCACGATTTCACCGACCTGGCCGATATCGATCAGGTCGCCCGGCTTGTCCTGGCTGGGCATCAGCAGTTTCTTGGCGCGGATCAGGTTGCCGTCCTTGCCGGTCAGGCCGACTGCTTTACCGCCATGCTGGTTGATGAGACTGACGATCTCCTTATTCACCTGTCCGCCCAGCACCATCTCGACCACATCCATGGTCTCCCGATCGGTGACGCGCATGCCCTGGACGAACAAGCCCTGCTTGCCGACGCGCTTGAGCAGATCGTCGATCTGTGGCCCGCCGCCATGTACCACCACCGGATTCATGCCGACCAGCTTCAGCAGCACCACGTCGCGCGCGAAACATTGCTTGAGATGCTCGTCGGTCATGGCGTTGCCGCCATATTTGATGACGATGGTACGACCATGGAAGCGCTTGATGTATGGCAGTGCCTCGGCGAGGATGCCGGCTTTGAGATTGGGGCTGAGATGTTCGGTCATGAGGACGAGTGGTTGAAGTCAACGAATGGTCGAGCCCCGATTCTACTGCCTCGGCGCTTCCCGAAAAAGGGCACGGCGATGCGGATTGCGTCGGTTGTTCGGTAGTGCATATTAATCATGAAATATATGGCTTTTGCCATATTGCATTTATTGGATGGGCCGGCTATAAATTCGGGCCATGCTGGAATCTCGACATGAATGGCCGAGACGGCCGTGCCGGCATTTTTCTAGTCAACCAAAGAGAGGAATACATGAATAAGTCTGAACTCATCGATGTCGCCGCAAAAGCAGCCGACATACCCAAAACGACGGCAGGCAAGGCACTGGACGCCAGTATCGAGGCGATTATCCATGCCGTCGCCAAAGGCGATAGCGTGACCCTGGTCGGTTTTGGCACTTTCAGTTCATCCAAACGCGCGGCCCGCGTCGGGCGGAATCCGCAGACCGGCAAAGAACTCAAGATAGCGGCCAGCACCGTGCCTAAGTTCAAGGCGGGCGCTGGATTCAAGACTGCTGTCGGCGGCAAGAAAAAACTGGCTGCCAAGAATAAGTAAGCCATTGTTTTCCAGACCGCCGCTTTTGCCCAAGCGGCGGTCAGCGATTCTTCCCGATTTGGCTGGTATCGGGTGCCCCACAAGAAATGTCCGACAGGATATGGATACGTTCCCTGGTAAAGAGTTATCCAGCACTTTCCCACTTCGCCGTTTCGAAGCGCTGTCGATCTGGGGGATCGCCATAGCGGTCATACTGATTCTTGGCGGCTCCCTCGTCTGGGTCATCCATGGCGATTACGAGGAAACGCTGGTACAGGAATATCGCCTGCTTGAAAGTCATGCGCGTTTTGGAGATGCGCAGATTGCCGGCGCATTACGCAGCATGGATTGGCTGTTGCAAAGCGTGATCGACGACCATGTTTCCTCTCCGGCGCTCCCGCCGGAGATGGCCCGGCGAGCCCAGGCGCACCTTTTGAAACGGTTTCCGGAGATTCACTTCTTGATCACCACCGATAACAACGGCCGAGTGGTCACCGCGCAGAGCCTGGACGACCCGGCGAGCGTTGCCGAAGTGCGCCACTTCGACGCCTCGCGGCGCGAAGACTTCATCGTTCATCGTGATGCCAAGCCGGCGGACGATGATCGCTATTTGCTTTCCCGTCCGTCCAGGACGATCGCCAAGCGCAACACGATTGCCCTGTCGCGTGCGATTCGAGGCAAGGACGGCCGCTTCATGGGCATCGCCCTGGTTTCAATGTCGCCCAACTACTTCGAGGCGGTGCTGGACCAGATACTGCCGGTAGCCACATCGGGCACAGCAACCCTGCTAAACCGCTTTGGCGATGTGATCTACCGCTTGCCCGGCGCCGAAGTCTCTGTCGGTCGAAGCCTAGACAATAGCGCCGCATTCCAGGCGTTTCTGCGCGCAGATCAGCGCTTTGCCCGCTATCTTGGTGTTGGAGACTTCGATGGTTCAGACCGGGTGTTTGTTTATAGAAACATAGGCGATTCGGCGCTCGCTATCGGCGTGTCCAGCCAGTTCGATCCCGTCATGGCCCGCTGGCGCCAGAACCTCTGGAGGAGGGGGCTGTATTTCGTCCTGATCGCTGCCGCTCTTCTGACACTCGCTTGGTATATTCAACGAAGCCTGCGGGAGCAAGAACGTACCAACAAGCAACTGGAGGAAAGCGAAGCCTACAATAAGGCCTTATTCGCCAATTCACGTATTGCGCTGGTTGTCATGGATCCCGTCAGCGGATGTTTCCTCGATTGCAATGAAGCGGCCCGACTGATCTACGGGATGCCCAGCCGCGAAGCTGTCATTGGCCTCTCATCCCTTGACGTCGCGCTTCCGCAGCGGGACGACGGAACGGTTTTGAGAACGGCCAGGCCAGAGATTCACGACGAGGCCCTGACCAAGGGTTCCTTGGTGTTGGAGTGGCGACATCGCCGACCGGACGGAGAGGAGTGGGATGCCGAAGTGCATCTGATGTCATTTTCACACCGCGGCAAATCGCTCATACAGATCTGCTTGCAGGACATCACTGAGCGCAAGACACAGCAGGCAACTTTGGAACGCCAGGTGCGGGAACGCACCACGCAACTTCGTGCGCTGACAATGGAACTGAGTGCGACCGAAGAGCGGGAGCGAAAGACGATCGCCCATGAGTTGCACGATGGTTTGTGCCAGACGCTCGCTGTCGCCAAGCTCAAGCTCTCCACGCTGACCTTGCAGCACGAGGACGGCGCCAGGATCGACGAACTGAAACAGCAGGTGAAAGAGATTGAGTCCCTGATCGATGCATCCGATAAAACGGTACGTTCCCTGTCGCTGCAGTTGAGTCCGGCGGCACTGCACGAGTTCGGGCTGATGCCGGCGCTGGAGTGGCTGGCCGATGAGATACAGCGCACTTATGGCTTGCATGTCAATGTGAGCAACAACGGCGTGGACATACACTTGGATGAAGCCTTGCGCATCCCGATTTTTCGCGCGGCGCGCGAGTTGCTGATCAACGTGGCCAAACATGCCCGGGTCGATGAGGCCGAGCTTGCCGTAACGGTAAAAAATAATACCTTGATCCTTATCGTGACGGACGCCGGCATCGGTTTCGCTGAGCGAGACGGTTCGGCGCCGTCCCCCAAGGGCGGCTTCGGTTTGTTCAGCGTTCGCGAACGCATCGGCTTCATCGGCGGCGACGTGCAAATCGACAGCAGTCCGGGCGACGGCGCCATGGTTGTGCTGACGGTACCATTGAGGACACAGAACGAAGGGGCAGGCCAATGATTAGAATTCTGATTGTCGACGACCACAAGCTGATGCGCGAAGCGCTGTGCACGGTACTGGCGATGGAACCGGATATCAGTGTGGTGGGCCAAGCGGGCGATGGAGAAATTGCGCTGACGCAATCCCGCGAGTTGCAGCCGGACATCGTCCTGATGGATATCGACCTTCCAGACATCAACGGCATTGAAGTAACGCGCAAAATGCTTGCGGAGAGCCCCGCTGTGCGGGTGCTGGCGGTGTCCACCTACATCGAACGGCACTATGTCGCACGTATGATGGAAGCCGGTGCGGGCGGTTATATCCACAAGGCATCTGGCAGGGAAGAACTGCTGCAGGGAATCCGTGCGGTAGCGGCCGGCACATTCTATCTTTCCCAGAATATTGCCGCATCGATGGTGGGCGGCATCGAGCGCCAGGGAGACAATGCCACCAAGGTTCGCTTGGGAAAACGCGAGACCGAAGTGCTGTTGATGGTTGCTGAGGGCAATACCTCGGTGCAGATCTCCGCGCAGCTGCATATCGCGGTGGGCACTGTGGAGGCACACCGATATAACATCATGCGCAAACTCAATCTGCACAGTATCGCGGAACTCACCAAGTACGCCTTACGCCAGGGCCTGATTTCGCGTTGAGGCACTCCCTCGCCGAAGAACGGATGGCCAGCGCGAACCGCTGCCCGTGTTCGAGGTGCGACTTGTTACCGCATGGCCGAGACTATGGCATTTGCCATAGCCAAATTATGGCATTAGCCCAATACACACTTCTTCGATGAACCCGTAAATTCCCCCTTCAGCATTTAGGATCCGCCTTAGCGGGCACAAAGTTGGTGGAGGGGGAGAACGGCATGACGACATACGACCCGGAATACATCCAGAGGCGTGAGGAAAACCAGTGAACGTATCGCGTAGCCGAGCGCCAGGCTCGGACGAGACTCCTATTGGTTCCATTGGAACCAATAGGACCAAGCGTATTCGCCGTCTCGCCGACGCTTGTCTGAGTTCGAGCTTACGCCGGGACGTTGTCATCGGCTTCCTGCTGCTGCTCCTGATCGGGTTGACCATCGTGGTTATCAGCAACCACGTTTTCGAGCGTCAAACCGGTTTCGTTAACCTGGTCAACACTGCGGGGCGGCTGCGCTCTCTATCGCAGCGTATCGCCTTCATCGCCCAGCGCGTCGATAACGATCCGCATGACGCCAGCGGCTCACGGCTCGAACTGACGCGACTGATCGAACGTTTTGAAGCCGACTTGGCGGATCTGCGTCGAGTCAGCGATGAAATAGGCGTTTTTGCAGGCAGCCACTCGGCGGGTAACTTGGGCTTGGACGTGCTGACCAAACAATGGCAAGGCTATCGCCACGCCGCTGCGATTATCGCAGCGCAGCCAATGTCATCGCTCGAGGTCGTTCGGGCAATTCGCTATCTTGATGACAATGCGCAATCCTTGCTGACGACCGCTGACAACAATGTGCGTCACATTGTCGAACACAGCGTCGCCGACCGCGCTTGGTTGAGCGAACTGGTGTACGCCATACTGATCATGGGCATCCTGCTCTGGTTCGCGGCTTATTTCTACATCCGCAAGCGGTTGCTGCGGCCATTTTCAGCGATCACTCTGATGGCGGAACGCTTGGCCGGCGGGGATTTTGGCGCGCGCATCAGCATCCCGACCAGCGATGAAGTCGGCAGACTGATCACGCGGCTCAACCACATGGCCGATGCGATGCAGAACTTGTTCAACGAGAGGACGCAGACCGAAAAGATCCTCAGGGAGAGCGAAACGCGCAGTCGGCTGATTCTGGAGACTTCACACGACGCCATCCTGGTAACCAATGCCGATGGCATCGTCATTTTTGCCAATCAAAGCGTCGTTGCGGTGTTCGGTTACCACCCCGACGAGTTGGTCGGCACGGACGTGTTTACCTTGTATCCGGAGCGTTTCCGGGTTCGCCATCGCGAGAGCATGGAGAAATTCATCAGGAGCGGAACCCAGGAAAGCAGTTGGCGATCGATGGAAATCTGGGTGATGCAAAAATCCGGCAAGGAGATCCGCGTCGATCTTTCGGTCAGCCATCTGAAACTTCACTCCGGCGACTTGTTCACCGCTTTCTACCGCGACCTGTCGGCAAGAGACGCAGTGCTCACCGACCTGCATCTACGCAAACGCGCCATCGAATCGACGGGTGAAGGCGTCATGATCACCGATGCATTGGCGCCAGGTTACCCTATCATCTACGTCAATCCGGCGTTCGAACGCATTACCGGCTACCAACAGGAAGAGGTCATCGGCTGCAGCGGCCGAATGTTTATCGGCAGCGACTTGTATCAGCCAGATGTGGAAAGCCTGCGCCAGATTCTGCGCGAGCGCAGGGAGGGCGTGGTTACGCTACATTGCTTGAAGAAAGACGGTAGTCGTTTCTGGAATGAGCTCTCGGCGGCGCCTGTGCGCGACAACCACGGCACCGTTACCCATTACATCAGCATCTTCAAGGATGTGACTGAGCGCTTCAACCAGATGGACGAACTGTTGCGCTGCACTCACCACGACGTCCTGACCGGGCTACCCAACCGCATCTTGTTCCAGGACCGCCTTCAGCAGTCTATCGCCGCAGCCGGCCGGCGAAATGACCAGGTGGGAATTCTTTTCGTCGATCTTGACGGCTTCAAGGCCGTTAATGACAGCCTCGGCCATAACGCCGGCGACAGCCTGTTGCGTGAGGCTGCACAACGCATGCAGGAGTGCGTGCGCGATGGCGATACGCTGGCGCGCCTGGGTGGCGACGAGTTTGTCATGCTCCTTAACGCCGTGGAAGGAGACTGCGGCATTGAGTCCGTTGCCAGCAGAGCGCTGGCGGCGCTGAGCAAAGCCTTCGAACTCAACGGCCATGAGGTTTTCGTCGGTGCCAGCATCGGCACCAGCGTATTTCCGCGCGATGGTTCAGAGGGAGAAACGCTGGTGCGCAATGCCGACCTGGCCATGTACCGTGCCAAGTCCCACGGACGCAACAACGTGCAATCGTTTTCCGAGGAAATGCACTCGCAGCGCGAACAGAGGCTGACCATCGAATCCAAACTGAGGCGGGCGGTGGATCGTGGCGATTTCCTGTTGCACTATCAGCCGCAGCTGTGCCTGGGCAGCGGGCAGATCATCGGGGCTGAAGCTTTGGTGCGCTGGCAGGACAATGACATGGGGCTGGTGTCTCCGGGACAGTTCATTCCACTGGCGGAAGAGACCGGATTGATCGGGATTATCGGCGAATGGGTGCTGCACCATGTTTGCAGTCAAATCAGCGCTTGGCGGCTTGATGATTTGCCGGCACCGCGTGTGGCCATCAACATTTCAGCGCGCCAGTTCCGCCAGACCAACTTGTTCAAACTGATTGAGCAGAGTCTAGCCGACCATGGTTTGGAAGCTTCCTGCCTGGAGATCGAAATGACCGAGAGTATGGTCATGCAGGATCCGGAGCGCACGATCGGGGTGTTGAGCCAGATGCGCGAAGCCGGGCTGCGCCTGTCGCTCGACGACTTCGGCACCGGTTATTCGAGCCTGAGTTATCTGCGGCGTTTCCCGCTCGATGTCCTGAAAGTCGACCGGTCTTTCGTGAGCGAGGTGACCGGCAACGAAGATGCTGCCGCGATTGCCCAGACTATCATCGCGCTGGCGCACAGTCTCAACTTGGGCGTGGTTGCCGAAGGCGTTGAGACTGCCGAACAGCGGGACTTCCTCGTCGACCAGCGATGCGAGGCGATTCAGGGATTCTATTGCAGCAAGCCGCTGCCGCCTGATGAGTTCGGCGAATTTTTGCAGCGCCATCAAAGCCGAGATTTCTGCATGGAGAAGGTCTGACGCAAGGGCAGCATCAGGATTGCATCCCGGTTGCTCCACGAGAAGACTCTTTCCGCCGCCTCGCGCCACGGCAGCCAGACATGGCGGAGATGTTCTGGTGGCGCGATCACAACCGGCGTTTCGCGCGGCACGCATAGACTGAAGACATGTTCCATGTTATGCGTGATGCCCTCGGGATAGCGCTGCCGCCACTCGGAAAATATCTCGTAGCGGTTTATCAAGCGCCAGTCAATGATGTCCTCGGCAGCCGCGTCGATACCGGTTTCTTCTTGGACTTCGCGTCTTGCCGTATCGCGGAGGTCCTCCGCATCTTCCTGGCTGCCGGTGACGGACTGCCAGAAGCCCGGACGGGTGGCGCGTTCCAGGAGGAGGATCTCCAATGCCGAAGTATGAATCAGCACCAGCACCGACACCGGCTTCTTGTTGCCCGGCATCAGAACTCCGGCAGCCAAGCGATACCGTCGGCCCGCATATCGACCAAGCACCACAGCGCGATACCTTGTTCGCGCCACGTGTTGGAGGCTTCCGCGAAGACGTTCAGTGCCGCGAGCAGATCGGCTGGGGCTTGGGCATGCAAGCCATCGACATGTTCCAGCAGGATCAGGTAGCCCTCGGCCGGACGCCAGCCGAGGTCGGCCAGGCAGTCGGCCAGCGCATCCCAGTTGCGGCCAAACCATTCGGGGAATGCCATATCCCTGCCGATCGCGGCCAACAGACCATCCTTGTCCTTGACGCTGGCCAGGTCGACATGGAATACGCAATAGCCGCAGGTTTCGGCGGCGGCGACCAGGTAGTCATGGCCGGTGTCCGGTGAATGCGGCAGGTGATAGACGCCGGCACGCGTGGCATCGCCCAACAAGGCTTCGAGACGGTCGGTTTCGCTCATTCGCGGATCCTGCGAAAGCTGCGGTAATGATCGTCGCTATAGTAAAGTTCGCCGCTGTTTCCCGCAATGATGCGGCGCGCTCCCCTGCTTTTGACGCCAGGCGTTGGCACCGTGTATTCGCGGTAACTGCCGCGCGGCTTTATCGGTAAGCGTTGTTCGAGATTGCCGAAAACCACGCCATCGCGCCGGTAGGGAAAGGGGCCGCCGCGTTCGATCAACTGCAACGTCGCACGCGCTTCGCGCGGCAACTCGCCGATACTGACTGCTGGGTCGAGCGGTTTTGCCTGGTCTGCCCCGACGCCGCATGCCAACCCAAGCAGGAGTAGCAACAGAAAATATCTCATGCCTGCTTACCTTGGCGTTGCTGCCCACGAGCTCGGCGTACCGGTACTCCAGAACCAAATGTTGGCACTAGCAGGGGCGGGCGGGTTAAAACGCGGCTTCCGAACTGTGCGCGACACGCTCGGAATAATACTCTCCGAAATTCCTATCGCTGGCCTGAATGTGATCGCCTAACCAATTACAGAGAAATTCGTATACATCGACCGGCGTAAACTGCTCGGCGAGTTCCACGCTCTTTTCGAAATCCTTGATCCGGGAAAGCAGGTAAGCGTGTAGTTCCCGGTGGTTCTCCAGATCGGGATAAGCATTGGCTTTCATCAGCGACTCTTCGTCGGCGAAATGGATTTTGATGTAGTCGACCAGTTCGGTAATCGCCGACTGGATTTCATTCATGGGTACGATGACGTCCATCGCCAGGAGATCGTGAATCCTGCTTGCGAGCTCAAACAGTTTTTGATGTTCCCGATCAACCTGTTCAATGCCTACAACATATCTTGAACCGAAAACCAGCCGATCTTCCATAAGCATTCTCCATGACTTGCGATAGCGTCGAGATTCTTCGCAGGACTGGTGCACACTGATGAGCTTGGGGTGCTCTGTCCTTGTCATTCACAATAAGCAATCGACATTCCAATTGAGCAATCCTAGATCAACAAGCCATCCGGGTATTGATTTGGGTCAAGCAAAAACCCGCCCGAGTACGAATGAACCCATCGCAACAGCCGAGAGTCTGGTACCCTAGCAAGTTGTCCTGATTGTACCGGGTTAGGCGCATTGGTGCCCAATGTTGATTTAGTGGTACTGGATTATCTGCGATTGCAGGAATTAGACAGAAATGCGAATGTTGAGCAGCATGCCGGACGAGTTACCGCCGATCCGCTTCCAGCCCGATGAATTCTTTAGCCAGATCACCTACCAACGGGGTTTGGCCTATGCCGAGGAAGGCCGGGCCAAAATTGCTGAAGCGCATCCCGCAGACAGGAAGCTGTACATCACCGGTACCTGTCGCGGCAACTTGAGCAAGCCCTACAGACAGGAAGTGCAACTGGACATCGACGCTGGGCTGGTCGAACGCGTACACGGCAATTGCAGCTGTCCGGTGGGCTTCAATTGCAAGCACGTCGTTGCCCTGCTGTTGACCTGGAAAGCCGGACTCGAACTACCCTCGGAGGTTCAGCCGGACCGCCAAGTGCCTTCGTCGGCCACCCTGGCATGGCTGCGTACGCTTGAGCAATCCGAGCCGGCACCCGCTGCTTCGAACGCTCAGTGCATTCTGTATGTGTTGAGTGCTGCGGATGCCCATTTGCAACTATTCAAAGCACGCAACTTGAAAAGCGGCGGCTATGGCCATCCGGAGCCGATCCGTCCGGATTTTCACCGGTTGACCTGGGGTAATGTCCCGGCTTACTACCAGCCATCCGATCTGCCGGTCTTGCGGCTGTTTCTCGCTCTTCAGGATAGTGTCATATTTTCCTTCCAGGCTTCGCTGGCCTTGCGTGGCGAGGAAGGTGCGCAGCTATTGCGGATGGCACTGCGCACCGGTCGTTTGCATCTGGAGAATATCGATCAGCCCGCCTTAAAGGCCGGTACCCCATTCAGTACCGGCTTGGTCTGGCAGCCCGCTGCCGATGGCAGGCAACAGTTGCGCCTGGATAGCAAGGAAGCTCTGATCCTGCTGCCGGTCTGGCCGCTCTGGTATGTCAATCCAGTCCGTGGCGAAGCCGGTGAAGTACAGCTCGACCTGCCCGAGGATATCGCTTTGCAACTGCTTTCGGCACCGCCACTGGATGATCTGGATGCGCTGCTGGTGCGCGAACGCATGCGGGAGATCGGCACCACGCGCCATTTGTCGCTGCCCTTGCCGGAAGCTGCCGTGCCGGACGAATCCGCCGGTCGGCCGGATACCGTGCTTTGCCTGCATGCCGGCCGCTTTCGTCATATCGCCGCCATCGGCGTCGCCGAAGATCTGGCGGTAGCTACGCTCTGGCTGGAATATCCGGGTCTGCCGCGAGTCGCTGCCGCGGAAACCCCGCCACCTTTCTTGCGCGCCGAACGCGCCGGACATGCGCTGACACTGCTGCGCGATATGGAAAGCGAGGGCGCTGCCTGGCGTTTGTTGCAGGCGCAGGGACTGGAGAGCTATCGGCGGCGTTTGCCGAATTACCGGCGGCTCGACAGCAGTACGGATTGTCTGTTGCTGGTCGATCAGGATGCGTCCAACTGGCTGTCGTTTGTCGAGGAATCCATCCCGCAGTTGGAGGCGGCGGGAATGCGTGTCGAAATCGACGAGGATTTCCCTTATCAGGTCAGGGAAGCCGATGACTGGTTCGTCGAAGTGCATGATGACGAGCAGGAGAGCAACGGCGACTGGTTCGATCTCGATCTTGGCGTCATTATCGATGGGAATCGCACCAGCCTGGTCGAGCCGCTGGCGCGGCTGATCGCCAGCCGGCCGAAACTGCGGGAAGAATTGCGCTTGCTCGGCGACGATCAACGGATTGCCCTGTCGATCGACGATCGGCATGTGTTGCCTGTGCCCGTGCAGCGTTTGCGTGCCTGGCTTGGCCCCTTGTTCGAGTTCGCGGGAGACCACGGCGATCACGATTTGCCGCGACTGTCGCGGCTCAATGCCGCGGCGCTGGTAGAACTCGAGCAATTGCCCGGCCACTGGCTGGGCGGAGAAAGGCTGCGCGAACTGGGTCGCCGCCTGCATGATTTTTCCGGGATTGCCGAAGCCTTGCCGGCGCCGGGGTTTAAAGCCACGCTGCGTTCCTATCAGCAGCTCGGCCTCAACTGGCTGCAATTCCTACGCAGCTACGGCCTTGCCGGCATTCTTGCCGATGACATGGGGTTGGGCAAGACCGTACAGACCCTCGCCCATTTGCATCTGGAGAAGGCCTGCGGACGCGCCGACCGACCCAGCTTGGTGGTGTTGCCGACCAGTCTGATCGCCAACTGGAACAGCGAGGCTCAGCAGTTTACTCCCGACCTGAAAGTGCTGACCTTGCATGGCCCGGAGCGGTCCTCGCTGTTTGCCGGGATGGCGCAGGCGGATGTCATCCTCACCACCTACCCGCTGCTGGTTCGCGATCAGCAAGCGCTGCTGGCGCAGGAATATCACCTGCTGGTGCTGGACGAAGCGCAGTTCGTCAAGAACCCCAAGGCCCAGTCGCACCGGGTGGCACGCCAGCTCAAGGCCAGGCATCGCCTGTCGCTGACCGGCACGCCGCTGGAAAATCATCTCGGCGAGCTATGGGCGCAATACAATTTCCTGTTGCCGGGTTTGCTTGGCGACGTGCGCCGCTTCGCCGCGAACTTTCGCACCCCTATCGAAAAATTCGGCGACCATGAGCGTCGCCAGCAACTGGCCGAGCGGGTGCGTCCGTTCCTGCTGCGGCGAACCAAGGAGCAAGTGCTTACCGAGTTGCCGCCGAAAACCGAGATTGTCCGTTGGGTCGAGTTGACTGGCGGCCAGCGCGACCTCTACGAATCGCTGCGCCTGGCTTTCGACAAGAAATTACGCCAGGTGCTGGCAGTCAGGGGTGTGGCGCAAAGCCAGATCATGATACTCGATGCCTTGCTGAAACTCCGGCAGACTTGCTGCGACCCGCGCCTGGTCAAGTTGCCCGGAACCATCCAGTTGCACAGAGCCCATGAATCGGCCAAGCTGGAGTTGCTCATGGCCATGCTGACGGAATTGCTCGAGGAAGGCCGCAGCGTGCTGTTGTTCTCGCAGTTCACCAGTATGCTGGCGCTGATCGAGAATGAGCTTGTCCATGGCGGCATCAGTTACGTCAAGTTGACAGGACAGACCAAGAATCGGGAAACACCGGTCAACCGCTTTCAGCGGGGCGAAGTCAAATTGTTCCTGATCAGTCTTAAAGCCGGCGGGACCGGACTCAACCTGACGGCTGCGGATACGGTAATCCACTACGATCCATGGTGGAATCCGGCTGTCGAAGAGCAGGCGACGGCGCGCGCCCATCGCATCGGTCAGGACAAGCCGGTGTTTGTGTACAAATTGATGACCCAGGGCACCGTGGAAGAAAAAATTCTCGCCTTGCAGGAGCGCAAGCGCGGTTTGGCCGATAATCTGCTTGCTGGCGTCGGCGTACGCCAGCACTTGATCACTGCGGATGATCTCGAAATATTGTTTGAGCCGTTGGCACCCTAAACTCAACTCCGGGCACTTGACCCTAGTCGTGAATAATTCAGTGACGCCATGACACTCACCGACCTGCGTTACATCGTTACGCTTGCCCGCGAGCGTCATTTTGGCCGCGCTGCGGAAAAATGCTTCGTCGCCCAGCCGACGTTGTCGGTGGCGGTCAAGAAGCTGGAAGAAGAACTCGGCGTGGTGCTGTTCGAGCGCGGTAGCGAAGTTCGTGTCACGGCTGTCGGCGAACGGATCATTGCCCAGGCTGAGCGCGTGCTGGCCGAAGCGTCACGCGTGGTTGAAGTGGCTGCCCAAGGCAAGGATCCGCTGTCCGGCCCGCTGCGTGTCGGCGTCATTTACACCATCGCGCCTTATCTGCTGCCAACGCTGGTACCGCTATTGCGCGCGCAGGCGCCGCGCATGCCGCTGATGTTCCAGGAAGGATTTACCGAATGTCTGATCGAATCGCTCAAGGCCGGCGAACTGGATGTCATCATCATTGCCTTGCCTTTTTCGGAACCGGGCTTGGTGGCCCAGCCGGTGTACGACGAGGCCTTCCGGGTGCTGCTGCCCAGGAATCATGCCTGGGTCAAACAGAAGGCGGTCGAGCCGGCCAGGCTGCTCGACGAGCCGTTGTTGCTGTTGGGGGCCGGCAACTGTTTTCGCGACCAGGTGCTCGACCTCTGCGCCCAGGCGAGTGCGCCGGGCATGCCGCAACTGGTCGAAGGCAGCTCGCTCGAAACCATCCGCTACATGGTGGCTTCGGGCATCGGCATCACTGTGATGCCATCATCATGTGCCGACTCGATACCGAAGGATGATCCTTTACTGCGCGTGCGGACGTTTGTCGAGCCCACGCCGATGCGGCGGGTCGGCTTGGTCTGGCGCAGCAGTTTTCCGCGGCATCGGACTATCGAAGTGTTGCGAGCTTCCTTGCTGGAATGTCGTTTGTCGGGTTGCCGGCCTGTGGGCAGTCGCTAGGGCGTGTTCTCATGGATGGCCGCTCCTAGTTTGTGGGGCAAGTCGAAAAATTCCATTCAGGATGTTTCTTGAAAAACTCGGAAACGTTCCGATCGCCGTCTGAAACGGACAGCCTGGCGATATCAGGATGCCCTTGAGGAAAATTATCGAAGGCCATGGCTACCAGGTAAGGGACCGACACCCGGATATCGGCACAGCCATCAACCTGATCGACGCGGCTTTGGCCCCCCCTTTTTTTTGTGAAATGATCAACGAACCAGACCCTGAAGGTTTTCTTGAAAAACTTGATGTAGGGCGGCAGCAATAAGGGCCTAAAATTCCGCTGCTCCTCCGCAAGGGGTATAAAGGGTATTTTGGGGTCGCTTGGCTCGGAGATTCTTTGCGCTGGTGAAGGACCGAGTTCCACCATGGGAACATGAGGGTTGATATCATAAGAATAGTGAACCTCGAATCCCGACGGACGCTGTTCCACCCAGCCATAATTTTTGAGTTGAATGGTTAGCATTGCCTCAAGCTCGGGAGACGGCGGGTTATCCCCTTCCGCAACGAAACTGAAGGTCGCTTGTTTATCGGGAAGTGGATCGAAAGACGAGCGTACCTCGCCCTGGAAATCGCAGCCTGAGAGAAGAATAACACTAGACAGTAGAATGATTAGACGCAGCGTTCTTTCAAGTCTAGCCATCATGACCTCCTTGGGGGAGCGGGAATTCAGGCCGGGGCCAGATTGGTTTTTGCGCCGGCCATTTCATGATACGCCAGATGCCCGACCAATAGTCGCGCTTCAAGCTCGAACCATTCGCCTTCTATTTCGCCTTGGTTTTCAGCTGGAAGGCGTAGGACTTGCCGTCCCCGTCGATCAGAAGATAGCTGCCGTCCTTGTTGCGGGCATGGGTCAGCTTGGCCGATTCCATTTCGTCCGGCAGTTGTATTTCCGCTATCGTCTTGTTGCGCTCCGTATCCCATAAATACAAGGTGGTGCCAGTGACTCCGGCCAGGAAACGCCAATTGTCGATGAACATGCAATCGTGCAGGGTGACGTTCAGTTTGAGTCTCGATTCGCCGGTTGAATAGCTGTAAATCTCCTTTCCGTCCTTGAGATCGACCACATGCAGGTTGGACAGGTAAAGCACATCCAGTCGCCGTCTCCTTGTTGTCAGTCCACCCACCGCACCCGCGGCCTTGTCGGGAGACTGCGCCGAACAGGTCGATTCTTCGGTGGAGAAGAATCGTTTGGTCAACTCTGCCAACTTGGCAAGTTCTCCGGACAGGGGAACACGGGATAATATTTTGCTGCCGGCAGTGTTGGCAGGGTCGGTTTTGATCAAGTCCAGGGAAAGCAGGCGCGGCGCGGTGGCATCGGAAATCTGGTAGCCGGCTTTTTCAAGTGCCGCATCGACCGCTCTTTGCACGGCGTTTCCCAGTGCGGCGGATTCGGTCAGTCCATCCGAGGGCGGGTTATCCTTCACGCCCATGACGGGTGTGGTAATCGCTGTGACTTTCGCATCGCTGTCGACGTAACGGATATCGGCATTGGCAGTGGCGGTAAAATAACCTGTCGACGCCGGGACGACTGAAGCGTTGAGATAGACCCGGTAAATACCGTCGATCTGATATTTCTGCGCCGTCTTCATGAACTCTTCGGCGGTCATTAGATACCCGGGATCCTCGAGCTTCTTGTTGTTGTTTTTTAGTTCCTTGGATTTTTCCTGATCGAGAACATTGACCTTGTTGTCCCCCAGAACCTGTTCCGCCCGTGTTTGCGCAATGCGGGCCAAGGCGCCGACAGTCTGGGTGCCTTGGGTATAGACAATCACGGCGACATTTTTCGGCGTTGTCGCGGCGAGGCAAGGAAGTGTCGAAAGCAGACTGCCAAGAACGCACAGCCAGGACAGGTAAACACGTCTCATCGTCTTCCCCTTATTGCTTCACATATTCCGAGAACTTTTCTTTCCAGCGTTTTACCAGATTCAGGGCGACCACTTCCATGGTCATTTGCTCGGATACCGGATTCCATCCCGAGGTCGCCTGCAGATTGTCGCTAAACAGGGTTTTTCCGTTGGCCACAAAGAAAACCGCCAGCTGCCCGGAAAACTGATAATCCTGACCGCCCATGGTGTTTTCCGGATTGCGGCGACGATTCATCTTCCCCTGGGCAAGAATGAGCAGGTTCCCATCCTGTCCCGCGCTTTCGACGTAGCGTGTAATATTGTCGCGGGTCCCCACATCCACCAGAGATGGCGGCGAATTGCGTAGAGCCTGGTTCAACACGCTGCCGCCGTTGTTTCTGATCTGCGTGCCGAAAGCATCGCAGGCCTTGGTCCATGGCGTATAGGCACTGCCGAGTTGAGTTGCGCAGACCAGGCCGATTTTCTTCGCTTCAAAGGTTTGCCGCCAGGCCTCAGTCAACTGCTGGTCTTCATCGCACTTGAGATCGGCAGTGGAAAGCTGCGCTTTGCCTTTTTCCTCGGTGGTTCCATCTGCCAGCGTTCTCTGAAAATAATTCCTGGCAGCACAGTAGTTGCTTCTTTCCTTCTCCAAGACGCCTAGGCGCAGATGGATTTCCGAAGGCCGGAATACACCATCGACACCCGTGGGATACTTTTCGACCACACCCTTCAGCATCAGCACTGCGTCGTGTTGCAGCCGGCTCTTGCGTGCGCCATCCATCTCCGACTTCGCCTGGCCCAGCAGCTGATCGACTTTTCGCAGCGCGTCGGTCATCGTGGTCTTGGCATCCGCCACCTCACCCAAAGAAGTCTTCAGGCGAGTCAACTGCTCCTGAAAAAATTTGATCGGAGGCACGCCAGTCAACAGCGAAAAATCAATGTTGCCCAGTACGACAGTCGCTTGGCGATATGCCGCGATTCTTTTTTCCGCCGCCTGGGTGGCGTCATCGGCCAGCTTGACTTGTTCCTTGAATATCCCGAGCAGCGCCATGGCGTACTGCTCGCGCTGGGACGCTTCCACCACGCGCTTGGGTACACGCAACAGGGTCCACACCACGCATTGATCGCGGTCTAGCCAGACATCCGCGGCTTGAACGTTTTTCAGGGATATTTGAGTGGTTGCCTCGGTGACGCTTTTCAATGACGATTCCGCCACGGCCACGCCGCTTGTTTCGCGCTTCGAGGTTTCCTGTACCAAGCTGGTTTTGACGTTGACCTGGATGGAAGTCACCAAGGATTCCAGGGCCGCCTGACGGGATTGCTTGATTTGTTCGTTGGGGTTGGCGTTGCCACGTTCCCAAAAGCCCACGCCCTCGAAATAATCCCCGTCGATTCTGGAGAAATCCTTCTCGAAACCGACCCAAGCCGGTTTGGGCCGTGCAGGAATGAAGTCGCAGGTAGCCCCGCTGGAAAGGCCGGAAAGTCCTAAGAGGCCGATGAATGCAAGGGCTCTTAGGTCAGAAATCATTGATTCTTTACTTTGACGAAGGAGCGGAACAGCGTGGCTTCATCGGCGGGATCCATCTTGGGGGCAACCGCCGCAACCGCGCTCTTGAACGTTGTGCGCATCGCCTCCTTACCGTATTGGACCAACACGCAGATAAAATTACCTTCGGAAGTCTGGGGTTGCTCGACGCGAGCAATGCGAGTATTGGCGAGGGACTGCTCGGCCAATTGTTTGGATACGCTTTTGAACGAGGACTGGCTTTCGGACTTGCCGGCAGACTCCACTTTCAGCGTCACGACTTCGTCCAGAGAGGAAACCCGGGTTTCAATTTGTTGGGCGATCTGGGTACGGGCGTTGGCGATGGCCTGTTGACGATCGGCCATCAGAAGTCCCGATTGGCGCACACAGTCTGCTCCCGCCAACATGCCTTCCTCGGTCGGTGGGTTCAATACCCAATCGGGAAGACCCCCGGCGAAGACGCTGACCGAGTGGATGGCAATAAGAAAAAAACCAAAGTGCCGAAAAAGATTCATAGAAACGACGCAGCCACTCGGTGAGTGGCTGCTTGTCTTTCAAAGAAAAACGTCAGGATCAGAACAGGGTCGACACGCCGACTTGCAGCAGATCAAGCTTGAGCTTGGTATCGACATCCTTGACCTTGTCTTCCCTATGCAGATATTCAAGGTTGATCGATGCACGATCAGAGATAAAATACTTGATGCCGCCCCTTATATCCCAGTTGGTAGAGTCAGGGCTATTTTTGCTCGTGGAACCGCCAACATCGGCGCCAATATAGGGGGCGATATTGCCTTGTTTACCGACGGGAGCGAAGAAATAACGCGCCCCAATCCCATACAACGTCGTGCTGTCGCCCTCACCGGCAGCCATGTAACCGAGTTCGCCGACGATTTCGACGTTCGGCATCACGAAACGGCCGTAGTAGACGGAGCCCATGCCGAAGCTGTTGCTGCCACCCCCATTGTCGACTTTTGCACTGCCGAGCATGATTTGGCCACCAAATTCGTTGAGCGCCTCATCGGCCGCAAAGGCCTGCCCACACACCAAAGCGCTGATAACAGCAATTCCCAATCCAATACGTTTCATAAAGACTGCCCCCTAAAATGTTAAGAGTGGTTGAAAAATCGGTAGCTAAAAAGCTACCGATGGATAGTCATTGAAACCTTAAGGCTTGTCAAGAATATGGATACAAAAAACCGATGATTGTCGTATGGATACAACACTTTTTTGTGCGTTGTGACAGGATTCGCGGCTTTCGGACAACAGGGACTACTACGCACTGTGATTCCTCTTATCCCCGCCGGCTTTGCGTTCCATATTATACTGCCGACATAATGCATCCGTGATCCGCAGTATGTGGTTTCGCCACAAAGCTAAAGGGACAACATGAGAATGATATGCCGATTGGTTATCGCCCTTGGTTGCGCAGCACAATGCTGGCTCTCCGCGGCTGTTGCGGCCGAACCGCCGTCCAGCCCGATCCTGCGCGTCGAAACTGGCCGGCATACCGCGGCAATCCAGCGCATCGCCAGCGACGGTCAGGGTCGCTGGTTAGCCACCGCATCGGAGGATAAGACCCTGCGCGTGTGGCAGATGCAAAGCGGCAAGCTGTTGCAAACCTTGCGCCCCCCCATCGATGCGGGCGACGAGGGCAAACTCTACAGTGTCGCGATGTCGCCGGACGGTACCTATATTGCGGCGGCAGGCTGGACGGGTTTGGACTTGGATAAGACTGCGACGATATACATCTTCCAGCGTACCACCGGTCGTCTGCTTCGACGTATCGCGGGTTTGCCCGATGCCGTGATCAGCCTGGCCTGGTCAACCGATGGACGGCTTCTTGCCGCCGGTTTGGGAGGAAAGAACGGCATCCAAGTCTTCCGTACCGACAACTACGCGTCGGTGGGCAAGGATACGGACTATGGCAGCGGGGTCTATGGTCTCGATTTCAGTCGCGATGGCCGCTTGGCGGCCAGCAGCATCGATGGCGCCACGCGTCTGTACCGGTTGGCTGGCGGCCAGTTGCAACGCCTGGCCAAGATGGCCGCGCCGGGCGGGAAGCAGCCATACGGCGTGCGCTTTTCGCCGGATGGCGCCACCCTCGCGATCGGATTTGGCGACACGGCGGTCATTAACCTGGTTTCCGGCAAGGATCTCGATCCCATCGGACAGCCTTCGTCTGCCGGGCTGGTCGGCAGGAGCCTCTCCAGCGTGGCCTGGTCGGCTGATGGCCGGATACTCTATGCTGGGGGAACGGTGCGTGCGCCGGGCGGAAGTTCCTACCTCATCCGCGCCTGGTCCGAGGGAGGGCGCGGCACCTTCCGCGATTTCACGGCCGCCAATGGCAGCGTGGTAGACATTCAGCGCCTCGCCGGCGGCGGAGTCGTTTTCGCTGCCGGCGGTCCGGCCTGGGGCGTCCTCGACGCTTCCGGCCAGCGCGCTCAATTGGTCGAGCAACCTACGGCAGATTTTCGCGGCAACTGGGAAGGCTTTCGCCTGTCGAGCGACGGCCTGACGGTGCGCTTTGGTTTCGACCTCAACGGCAAATACCCTGTCCGCTTCAGTCTTGCCGGGGGCAAGTATGAGGCGGACAGTGGTGACGGCCTCGGCCTGTTGCCGCCGCGTTTCTCTGCCGAAGGCATCGATGTCAAAGACTGGAAGGGGACGATTCGTCCGACCCTCAACGGCGCCGTTCTCGGTCTTGCCGCCAACGACGTATCCCGCAGCCTGGCCGTGGCGCCGGATGGCAAGAGCCTGGTGCTGGGAACGGAATGGTGGCTGCGGCGCTTCGACTCTACCGGCAAGGAATTGTGGCAGCGACCCGTGCCGGGCAGCGTTTGGGCGATCAACATTTCCAGCGACGGCCGCCTCGTCGTCGCGGCCTATGGAGACGGTACGATACGCTGGCATCAATTGTCGGACGGCAGGGAATTGGCCGCTTTTTTCCCGCATGCCGACCGGCAGCGCTGGGTGGTTTGGACGCCTTCGGGCTACTACGATGCCAGCCCCGGCGCCGAAGATCTCATCGGCTGGCATCTCAATCGCGGCAAGGACAACGCTGCGGATTTCTTTCCGAGTTCGCGCTTTCGCTCCCAGTTCTATCGGCCTGATGTGATCGCAAAGATTTTCGAGACGCTCAACGAAAACGATGCGTTGCGGCTGGCCAATCTCGCTGCCGGCCGGAAAACCGAAACGCAGCCGGTCAAGTTGCAACAAGTGTTGCCGCCAGTGGTGGAAATTCAGTCGCCTGCCGACGGTGTTTCCCTGACCGCGTCCAGCGTGACTATCCGCTACATCGCGCGTTCGCCGGATGATGCTCCGGTCACCGGGTTGCGCGCTCGTATCAACGGCCAAGTGGTGAATCCGTCGGGGGAGCGCAACCTCGAGGTTGCGGCAGCCAAGCTTACGCGCGAAGTGACCCTGCCGATCAAGGCGAAAGACAACGAGATTCAGCTGTTCGCCGAGAACAAGAATGGCTTCTCGACTCCCGCCGTGCTGCGACTGACCTGGGCCGGCGCAAAGGTTGCGGAGAGCGAGGGGACGAACTTCGCGCCCAAGCTCTATGTGCTGGCCGTGGGCGTGTCGAAATACGCCAATCCGACTTATAACCTCGACCTCGCCAGCAAGGATGCGAGCGACTTTGCGGCAGTGCTGCAAAAGCAGCAGGGCCAACTCTACCGCGAGGTGAAGATCCGTCTTCTTACCGACGAAAAGGCGACCAAGGATGACGTGCTCGACGGCCTCGAGTGGCTCAAGCGCGAAGTCACGTCGCGCGACGTGGGCATGATGTTCCTGGCCGGGCATGGCATGAACGACAATACCGGCAACTACTATTTCATGCCGCACAATGCCGACCCGGCAAAACTGCTGCGCACCGGGGTGGCCCAGAACGACATCAAGATCGCCCTCAACACGCTGGCCGGCAAGGCGGTATTCTTCGTCGATACTTGCCATTCGGGCAATGCCCTGGGTACGGCCAAGACCCGCGCCATGGGAACGGACGTCAACGCTTTCGTCAACGAACTCGCTTCGGCGGAAAACGGCATCGTGGTGTTCACCGCGGCGACCGGCCGGCAGTATTCACTCGAGAATTCGGACTGGGGCAACGGGGCCTTTACCAAGGCCGTGGTGGAAGGACTCTCGGGCAAGGCCGATTTCCAGAAGAGCGGCAAAATCACCCATAAGGGGCTGGATTACTACGTGGCGGAGCGGGTAAAAGAACTCACCGATGGGAAACAGTCGCCGGTGAGCATCGCACCTTCCGGCATCACGGATTTCCCGATTGCGGTGGTGGCGAAATAGCGCAGACCGGTCAATCGACTTCCTCGACAACCAGCAGGGCGGCGCCATAGGCGCTCGAACAGCTCTTCTGGACGGCCAGGTTGCGCGTTCTTTCCATCAGGCAATCTCCCACACCGGCGTTCGACGGACTGCCGCTAACGACTTGAACGTCGCCCGGACGGAATGCGGCACTCCTGGTATCGATCACCGAGAAGGGACCGGCCGGCTTCATGCCGAGGCGGGAGAAGTCGCGCGGGGATTCCGCGACGATGGCCAGCAGCCTATCCTTGCCCGGCGGCCCCTGCACCGTCAGTTGCCAAGTCGAGCGCGGCAGCTTGAGCGTTTCGCCAGCACGGATGAGGTTGTTGCGGTCTTGCTGGTTGGGGAAAAGCAGATCGAAGGTCGTGCCATCGCTGCCTACCATCAATAGATAAACATGGCCCTCGTGGCTGGAAGTCAAGGTGAATTCAAGGTTGTCCAAGCCGATTTTCAGCCGATGCCGGGTGGTTTTCAATTCGACCAGCCGTCTGTCGTCGCGGTTGCCATAGATGTCCTCAAGCGTGGCGGCAGGATTCGGCCTGGCCGGCGATGCCGGCGATTCGATCATGGTGGGCGAAGCCGTCAGTGCCAGGCTCGCTGCGGATAGTGCGGCCGGCGTCGATGCCGTCCCACCGGCAGCCGTAGATGCTTCGGCGACAGGTCCGCCCGAGGGGAATCCGAGAACCGTCCTTGAATTGCCTGTGACCGAGACATGCGGGGGAAGCAGACCGACGGCATTGCTCATTTTCTGGTCGATCTTTTCCTGGGCACAGGCGCGGATCTCCTCGGCACTCAAGCCTCCGCTGCCGTCGAGATCCTGCGCGGCGCCGTTCATGCAGTCCAGCCAGGCTTGGGATGCGACACCGCCCTTGCCGGGCTGGTCGAATGAAATCTCGTCGTCGCGGGCGGCGGCAATGTAGACGTAGTTGTTGGCGCCGCTTCCCACCGAGCGGGTGCCCGCTCGGATGCCGCGCGTCACGACATTGGCCGGCTTGGCGCAGGCGTCCCCGCTTCCCTTGCCCTGCCAGTACTTCGGCGTGAATTTCGCGGCGGCGGCGCTCGCGCCGACGGCGCGCGTGGTCACGCCGCCCGAATGGCAAGCATCGATCAACACAATCAGTTTTTGCGCCTTCTGCGACAATTGCTTGAGCCGAACCTCCAGTTCGCTGTCGATAAAGCCTCTGCCATCGACGGTGATCAGTGATTCGGCGCAACGTTCGAACTGGCCTTCTTCTCTGACCAGTTGGCGCCCGCCGTGACCGGAGTAGTAAATAAAGACCTGGTCATCCTGCAAGACCCGGCTTTCGAGCTCGTCGAAGGCCTTGCTCATGCCTTCGAGGGTGAGTTCGTCGTCGCGGAGGGTACGGATGTTATTGTCCATGACGCCCATCCGTCGGGCGATCTGCCGCGCAGTCTCCGCATCGTACTTGACTCCGTTGAGCGGCGGGATGCCTTCGCGATAGGTGCCGATGGTCATGATCAAGGCATGAATTTGCGGCGAGTTGGGCCTGGAGATGCCACTCATGCCCATCGTGGCGACCCGGCCGCCTAGTCCGAGGCGCCCGCTCTCGAATGTCGGCAGGTCTTGATCGGCACCAGCCTGCGCCATCCACAGCAAGGAAAAGACTGCGGACAGTCGGAGCATGGTCTTGATGTTCGATGACATCGAAGTTCCGGCGAGCCTAAGTTTGACCCTAAGTTTTTTTCTTCACCGCGGCGGGTTTTTTGGCTGGCGCTTTGGCTTTGGCCGTTGTTTTGGCCGTGCTGCCGGGGGTCTTGGCCTTCGCAGCGGCGGCAGTCGGTTCCTCAGCCGCAACGGACGATGCCTTGGGGGTCTTCGGCGGCCGCGCTTCAAACTCGAAACCTACTTTGCCGTCGCCGCCGCGCACCAGATAGGCGGAAAACTTGCGTTTGGTGCGGGTGGAAATGAATCCCTTCAATAGGTCGGTCTTGCCAGTGGCCAGCAGCTTGTACATCTGCGCGCGTTCGACCGGCTGTTGCAGGATGATCTTGCCGGAGCGGAAATCGCAGCTTCTGGCCGCGCCCGTCGACTTCTCGCAGAGATAGGCCATGCCGCTCTCATAGACGCTGGCGCCGCATTTCGGGCAAGACCCAAGCGCTTCCTGACCGCTGAAATCCACGGCTTCGCCCTCATTCCCGCCATTGCCATTGCCGAAATCGAACTCGGGCTGATGCTCGGCATTGAGCTTGATGACTGCCGCGAAAGGGCGCCCCATTTTGCTGCGAAAGCCCTGCAAGGGGCCGATGACGCGCTTGCACAGCAGCTCCTCGACTTCCTCGGGTTCGTACTGGCGGCTGGCGACGACTTTCCAGAGCGCAAAGTCGCAGGATTTGCACTGGAATTTCTTGTAGTTTTCCTGGATCACCCCGCCGCATTTCGGACATGGCGTTTTCAGCGTGCTGAACGCCTCGTCGGGAATCTCGCCGTGCTTGATGCGCTCGACCATCTCCTGGGTCTGGGTGGCGATTTGTTCCATGAAGGCGTTGCGCGCCAACTTGCCGTGTTCCATCTGTCTCAACTGGTATTCCCAATTGCCCGTGAGTTCGGGTGAGCGCAAGCCCTCCACGTTGAGCCTGGACAAGGCAAACAGCAGCGAGAAGGCTTTCGCCGTGGGCTGCAACTCGCGACCGTTGCGATGGACATACTCCTCCAGCAGCAATCCTTCGATGGTGGCGGCGCGTGTCGCCGGCGTGCCGAGGCCGCGCGCCGCCATGGCCTCGCGCAATTCCTCGTCTTCGACCAGCTTGCCGGCGCCTTCCATGGCGGACAGCAGGGTTGCCTCGTTGAAGCGCGGCGGTGGCTTGGTGACCAGCGACTTGACCTCGATATCGTTGGCCCACACCCGCTCGTCCTTGTTCACCGCCACCAGTTGAGTGCCGCCGGTTTCCCCGTCGCCATCGATTTGCGCTTCCTTGCCGTATACGGCCAGCCAGCCTGCCGATACCAGTACCTTGCCTTCGGTCTTGAAGGGCTCTTTTTCGACGCGGGTGATGCGCGTGGTGACGTTGTATTCGGCGGCCGGGTAGAAGATGGCGAGGAACCGCTTGGTCACCAAGTCGTAGAGTTTCTGCTCGGGCTCGGACAGATGCTTGGGTGCCTGCGCCGTGGGGATGATGGCGAAGTGGTCGCTGATCTTGGCGTTGTTGAAAATGCGTTTGTTCGGATGCACCCAGCCGTTATTTAGGATCTGCCCGGCGAACGTTGCATAAGGGCCTTCGCCCAGGACTTGCAGTGTTTCCTTGACGTTGGCGATGTAATCTTCCGGCAGGCAGCGCGAATCGGTACGCGGATAGGTCAGCACCTTGTGCTTCTCGTAGAGCGCCTGCGCCAGCCCCAATGTGGCCTTGGCGGAAAAGCCGAAGCGCCCGTTGGCTTCGCGCTGCAACGAGGTCAGGTCGAATAGCTGGGGAGGCAATTGCGTGGTCGGCTTGCTCTCTTCCGTGACGCTGCCCGGCTTGCCCAGGCATTTCTTGCGTAGCGCCTCGGCTTTGGCGACATCCCAGAGGCGTTCGGCGCGGGCATGTTCGTCGTTGTCCGCGGCGGATTTCTTGAATTTCTCGTCGAACCAGCGGCCGCGGTAAGTGCCGGCAACGGCGCCGAACTCGGCTTCGACTTCCCAGTAATCGCGCGGCACGAACTTGCGGATTTTTTCCTCGCGTTCGACCAGGATGGCCAGCGTCGGCGTTTGCACGCGGCCGACCGGCGTCTTGTGGAAGCCGCCGCTTTTCGAGTTGAAGGCGGTCATGGCGCGGGTGCCGTTGATCCCGATCAGCCAATCGGCCTCGGAACGGCAACGCGCGGCATCGGCCAACGGGCGCATTTCCTCTTCGGAGCGCAGATGGGCGAACCCGTCGCGGATCGAACCCTGGGTCATCGATTGCAGCCACAGGCGGCGGACCGGCTTGTCGGTCTTGGCGTGCTGCACTACGTAACGGAAAATCAATTCCCCCTCGCGCCCGGCGTCGCAGGCATTGACCAGAGCGGCCACATCCTTGCGCTTGATCAGGCGGGTGAGCAGTTTCAGCCGATCCTCGGTCTTTTCGATCGGATTCAAGGCGAAGTGCGGCGGGATCACCGGCAGATGCGCGAACGACCACTTGCCGCGCTTGACCTCGTATTCCTCGGGCACGGCCAGCTCCAGCAAGTGGCCGATGGCGGAGGACAGGACGTAAGCGTCGTTCTCGAAATATTCTCCCTGCTTGGTGAAGCCACCAAGCGCCCGGGCGATGTCCTGGGCTACCGAGGGTTTCTCGGCGATGATCAGCTGTTTACCCATATGCGTCGAAGGCAGTTAAGCAAGCAAAGCGGCGCATGATAATCGCATGCAATGGCAACTGGCAAGATATGGCTGGCGACTGGGACACTGGTTAGTGCGCCAGCGACGAATGATCATCTGCCGAGAGCAGTTCTTCCAGCAGCAGCGTATCAAGCGACTGATCGCGCCGCCAAAGCACCATCAGCACGATGACTTTGAGCTTGTCCAAAGAGACCAGCGGCTCGCGCAGCACCATGGTGCGCTCGACGATCATCTCGCGCAATACCGCATCGATGACTTCGGAATTTTCCAGAAAATACAAGAAACCGCGGCATTCCACGGGCAGTTTGGCCTGTTCCGCGGCACAATAAAGCCTCTGGGAATTCGAGAAGGGAACAAGACGCTGTTCGAAAGCCAGCGACTCGAGGCCGGCGAGCCATTCCAGCGCGGCCGCGATATCTTCCTGTTCAAATCCTATCGCGGAAAGCTTGCGGGCCAGCACTGCAGATTCCGGGCAGGCACTTGGCTGGGTATAGGTTTCAAAGAGATAGACAAGAATGTCGAACATGATAATTGGCTTGGCTGAGTATTATTTATTGAGCGGTTCTTAAGCGGTGGCGCAAACACTATGCACTATGCGCGATGCAAGCGTTGGTAGCGGCCGCCGGGCAAACTGGCCACATGGCCAGCCAGTTCAAGTTGCAACAGCATGGCAAGAAGCGCATCCGGCGTCAAGCCGGCCCGCACTGCAAGCGTATCGATATCGCAGGGATCATGGCCCAATACAGTCATCAACTGAGCCATCGCCGAGTCAATTATTGCATCTTTGGACGGCGTCGTCTCGCTTCCGAGCGGCATTGCCGGTGTTTGGAGGCCGAGTTCTTCCAGGATATCTTGCGCCGACTCGACCAGTTTGGCCCCTTGCTTGAGGAGCTGGTGACAGCCTTTGGCCAGCGGCGCATGGATCGATCCGGGAATGGCGAACACTTCGCGACCGGCTTCCGCCGCCAGCCGCGCGGTGATCAGCGAACCGCTGCGCGCTGCCGCCTCGACCACCAGGCAGCCTTGCGCCAGTCCCGCAATGAGACGATTGCGGCGCGGGAAGTTGGCCGCCAGCGCCGGCGTGTCGAGCGGAAACTCGCTGACGATGGCGCCGCGCTCTGCAATGGCACGCGCCAGCGCCTGATTTCTGGCGGGATAGATGCGGTTGGCGCCAGTGCCTATGACGGCGACGGTCGAACCCGAATTTTCCTGCCGCACGCTGAGCGCGCCGCGATGCGCCGCCGCGTCTATGCCCAACGCCAGCCCGCTGACAATGGTCAATCCGGCGCCGGCCAGCGCCGCGGCAAATGCTTCCGCATTGGTTTCTCCCTGGGGGGTGGCATTGCGGCTGCCGACGATCGCGAAACCAGGCCGGTTGAGCAATTCGACGCGACCTTTGAGATACAGCAGGACCGGCGGATCGTCACTGTTCAGCAAGGCTTGCGGATAATCGTCGTCCGCCAGCGTAATGACATGATTGCCGGGTTCGTCCACCCAATTCAGCGCCGCGTCGATTTGGGTTGCTACGGCAGCATCCGGCTGCATCAGCCGCTCGGCCGTCAGCGCGCCGACCACGCCGCGCAATGCGCTCAGGCTGGCGCTGAAAATAGCCTCCGGCAAGCCAAAAGCTTTGAGCAGCTTGCGCTGGCTCTCGCCACCGACTCCGCGGATCAGCGTCAGTCTCAGCCAGGATGCCAGGTTGGCATCAAGAGGCATGGAGATGCGCCGGTTCAGGGTGCGGCGACAACGTCGCCGACTTCCACCGAACGGGTGACGTTCATTACCAGCGCATAAGAGACGCGCTCGAACACGCGGAATACGAACAACAGGCCATAGCGCTCATCGGGCAACTGGTGGATCTCCTTCTTGTCCTCATGCCAGTTGCTGACTTGCGCGCCGGCGCGCAATACCGACAGCACATGGCCGACTTCCAGTCCGTCGCGCTTGCCGCGCGAGAGCGTCACGATCGAGTCGCGCCCGGCCTGGCCAACGCCGCCATATACCGAGACGATGCGGCCTTTGAGCGCCTTGCCGGGGGCATGCGGGACATAGCTGATGATATCGGCAGGGGGGGCCGGCAGCAGGCGATCTCCGCGGCCGATCTCCTGGCGCGAACTGATGACTTCGAAGGTGCTCGGCTCGCCCTCGCGAACCAAGCGCGCGCTACCCAGATAGAAGGTCTCGAAGCCGAGCGTCTCGTTATTGTCCGGGTCGATCAGTGCCTTGCCAGGCCGATAAATCTGCCACAGCTTGGCTTTTTCCTTGACGCCGGTCACATAAGCCAGGTCGCCTTTGCCGAGATACACGCGGTCTTCCTGGGTGGCAACAATGCGTGGCGCGCTATCGAATTGGCCAAGTTCGGACACCAGCGGTTCGGACAGGAAGGGGGCTATCGCCTGCTGTGGAATGCTCGGGATCTCGCGGCGGTTTTCCTCGCTGTAGATGCGCGGCGAGGCCTTGACCGTATCGATGATCTCGGCGATCTTGAGCCGCGGCTGGCTGCCGCTCTGGTCGAGTATGACCACCTGACCAGGATAGATGCGCTGCGGATTCTTGATTTGATCCTGGTTGAGGCGCCAGATTTCCGGCCAGCGGTAAGGTTGTTTGAGGAAGGTGGTGGCGATCCCCCAGAGCGTGTCTCCGGGCACCACGATATGGCGGTCGGGCGCGTCTTCGGCCAGCTCGAACGACTGCGCCTGGGCCGTCTGCGCCAAGGTCGGTGGACTCGTCAAGCCCAGCAGCAGGCTTGAGCAAGTGAGCAACAGCCCAGATATAATGCGTGTGTTCAGGGTCATCGTGTTACCTCGCTGGTCATGCATACGATTCCCCACCAACCGATTTCATGGCGCGTGGTGCGTGGTGTGTTGCGGGCCGGAGTCCGCTGGTGAGCCAGTTGGATGCGGGTTTGCATAAGATTTTGCATGTAATGGCCTAATTCGGCAACAATTTGTCAGCAATTATTTTATCGCGGCTTTATGGCTCGACTTCCCATTCTTATTTATCCCGATCCACGTTTGCATACCAAAGCAACGAAAATTGATCGGGTCGATGAATCGATCCGCCGACTCGCCGCCGACATGGCCGAGACCATGTATGCCGCGCCTGGTGTCGGACTGGCCGCGACCCAGGTAGATCGGCACATCCAGCTGATTGTCATCGATGTGTCGGAGGACAAATCGAAACTGATGACCTTTATCAATCCCGAGATACTGGCCCGTGACGGCGCGTGCGAAGGCGAGGAAGGCTGCCTGTCGGTACCGGGCATTTACGAAACCGTCACCCGTAGCGCCTGGGTACGCGTGCGTGCCCTTGGTTTGGACGGCCAGCCGTTCGAGTTGGAGGCCAACGATATGCTGGCCGTGTGCATTCAGCATGAGATGGATCACCTGCAGGGCAAGGTGTTCGTCGAATATCTATCCAGGCTCAAACAATCGCGCATCAAAAGCAAACTCACCAAGCATGCCCGGGTGACTGCCTGATGCGCATCATCTTTGCCGGAACACCGGAATTCGCCGCCACGTCGCTGCAAGCCCTGCTTGTTGCCGGACACAGCGTGCCGCTGGTGCTGACCCAACCGGACCGTCCCGCCGGACGCGGCATGCAACTGCTGCCCAGCGCGGTGAAACTGCTCGCGCAGAAGTATGACCTGGCTGTCTATCAACCGGAACGACTGAAGGACCCGGCCAGCCACGAACCGATTCGCGTTGCGGTCGAGAATGACTCGGCGGATGTGATGGTGGTGGCGGCCTATGGACTGATCCTCCCGCAAGCCGTGCTCGACCTGCCGCGTCTCGGTTGCCTGAATATCCATGCCTCCCTGCTGCCGCGCTGGCGCGGCGCGGCGCCGATCCAGCGCGCCATTCAGGCCGGCGACCGGGAAACCGGCATCACCATCATGCGCATGGATGCCGGACTCGATACCGGCGCCATGCTGCTGAAGCAGGCCTTGCCGATCGCCCCGGATGACAGCGCGACGAGCTTGCACGACAAGCTTGCCCAACTCGGCGCCAGATTGATCGTCGAGGCGCTGGACAGGCTGGACACCCTGCTGCCCGTCGCGCAGCCGGACCAGGGCGTCACTTATGCCAGCAAGATCGGCAAGACCGAGGCGCCGCTGGACTGGCGGCGCTCGGCACAGGAACTGGAACGCCAAGTGCGTGCTTTCGATCCGTTTCCGGGAGCCAGTGCGGTGTTCAAGGGTACGCCGCTGAAAATTTGGCGCGCCGCGGCCATGCCGGGGAGTGGCGAACCGGGCGTCGTTCTGGCCGTGAATGACGGGGGCATCCAAGTGGCTTGCGGCACTGGCGCCTTGTCCCTGACCGAATTGCAGCGTCCGGGCGGCAAGCGCCTGTCGGTCGTCGATTTCCTGCACGGGTTTCCTGTCGCTGCCGGCGCAAGTTTCGCCGTCGGTTGAATTATTCTTTTTGCTCCCAATCTAATCCCGGCGAATCGCTCAGTTAGGAGGGAAACAATCATGTTAGGCAACTGGATCAAAACTGCCGCGCTGATGGCGGCGATCGTCGCGCTCTTCGGCGCCATCGGCGGCATGCTCGGCGGCGCGCAGGGCATGCTGCTGGCGCTGCTGTTCGGCGGCGCGATGAACATTTTCGCCTACTGGTTCTCGGACAGCATGGTGCTGAAGATGTACAACGCGCAGGAGGTGGATGAATCCTCTTCGCCCTATCTGTACCACATGGTGCGAGACTTGGCCGGGCGTGCCGGATTGCCGATGCCGCGCGTGTATATCATCGACGAGGAACAGCCAAACGCTTTCGCCACCGGCCGCAACCCCGAGCACGCCGCCGTGGCCGCCACGCGCGGGATACTGCAAATGCTTTCGGCCCGCGAGTTGCGCGGCGTGATGGCGCATGAGCTGGCGCATGTGCAGCACCGCGACATCCTGATTTCCACAATTTCCGCCACCATGGCCGGCGCCATCTCGGCGCTGGCCAATTTCGCCATGTTCTTCGGCGGTCGTGACGAGAATGGCCGGCCAGGCAATCCCTTCGCCAGTATCCTGGTGATGATATTGGCCCCGCTCGCCGCCAGTCTGATCCAGATGGCCATCTCGCGTGCCCGCGAGTTCGATGCCGATCGTGGTGGAGCCGAATTCTGCGGCGAGCCCCATGCCTTGGCTGACGCCCTGACCAAAATCGACGCTTATGCTCGCGGCATTCCCATGGCAACTGCCGAAGCGCACCCCGAGACTGCGCAGATGATGATCATGAACCCGCTGTCGGGCGGCGGCATCGCGGGACTGTTCTCGACGCACCCGGCGACCGAAGAACGGGTCGCCCGTCTGCGAGCCATGGCTTAGCCTGCTCGTCGTTCGGCACGGGGGGCAATCCCCCATGCCGCGTTAAATCAGTCCGTGTCTATATAATCCCTCGCATCGAATTCTGCGCGGTGCGCGGCAATGAAGTCTGGAATCAAATCCAAGCCGAGGTTGGCAGCCGACTCACGGGCATTCGCTTTGCTGCGAGCTGCCGAAGTGATTGCCGGCGTCATCGGCGGCCGCAGTCTGGATGCCGCGCTTTCCTTCTGCTGGCAAGCACATGAGTTTTCCCCTGCGCAGCGCGGTGCCGTGCAGGATCTGGCATATGGAACGCTGCGACAGTATGGCCGAGGCGATTTTTTGCTTTCCCGCCTGCTGCGTTCGCCGCTCCAGGATGCTTACGACAACTCAGAGGCACGCTTGCAGCGTGCCCTGCTGCTTGCTGCGCTCTACCGGCTCGAAGCGCGCCCCGCCGATGCGCATACGACGGTGGATCAAGCGGTCAACGCCGCCGCCGGGATTGGGCAAGGCCAGTTCAGGGCGTTGACCAATGCGGTGTTGCGCAACCGCCTGCGCCGGAATACCGAACTGCTGGCTGCGAGCGATGCCGATCCGGTGGCTTGCTGCCAGCATCCACGTTGGTGGATGGACAAAATCCAGGCGGCTTATCCCGAGCATTGGCAAAGCATACTGGCGGCCGGCAATTCCCATCCACCGATGACCCTGCGGGTGAACCGCCGCCGCAGCGATGGCGAGACCTACCTCGCGCTGCTGCGCGAAGCCGGCATCGGCGCCCGTTTGTTGGCAGAAGAAAGCAATGCCATCCTGCTTGAGCATCCGCAGAACGTGGATAAGCTGCCGGGTTTTTCTGCTGGCTTGGTGACCTTGCAGGACTGGGGAGCCCAGCGTGCGGCTCCCTTGCTGGATGTGCAAGATGGTATGCGGGTATTGGATGCCTGCGCCGCGCCGGGCGGAAAGGCCACGCATCTGCTGGAACTGGCCGATATCGATCTGCTCGCGCTCGACCCCGAACAACTGCGGACTGCGCGCATTGTCGAAAACCTCGACCGCCTCGACTTGCATGCGGAGGTTAAAACCGCCGATTGCCGTGCGCCCGAAGACTGGTGGGACGCGCGGCCGTTCGAGCGTATCCTGGCCGACGTGCCTTGTTCTGCGGCGGGCGTGGTGCGTCGCCACCCCGACATCAAATGGTTGCGGCGAGAGTCCGACATAGAGAAATTCGCCCGCACCCAGGCCGCGATTCTGGACGCCCTGTGGCATGTGCTTGCCCCTGGTGGCAAAATGCTCTATTGCACATGCTCGTTGTTTCCCGAGGAAAACGAATTGCAGATGGCCAGTTTTACCGCGCGTCATGTCGATGCATTGCGCCTTCCCGTGGGGGAGGGAGGGTCGCAGTCTTTGTCCTGGCAACTGTTGCCGCATGCGGAACAGGATGGGTTTTACTATGCCCTGTTGCGGAAAAACAAGTAAGCCTGTGCAGCGGCTGCTGTTGGCCATCGTCCTGGTGGGATGGTTCGGCCTGTGCCGCATCGCTTGGGCCGGCACGATCGAGCCGATTTCCGCCAAGCTGACGGGTGGCGAAGATGGCTACGTGCTTTCGGCCGAATTTGGGGTGGACCTCGGCAGTCATTTCGAAGACGCCGTCTCGCGCGGCGTGCCTCTGTATTTCGCGCTGGAACTGCAAATAACGCGCAATCGCTGGTACTGGCCCAGTGAACACATCGCCGGGCGCACTTTGAATTATCGTCTCGCCTATATTCCATTGACGCGCCAGTACCGGCTTTCCCGAGGCGGCACGCTGCACCAGAATTTTTCCACGCTGGGGGAGGCATTGCGCGTGCTGGGCCGCGCTGCCGCATTGCCGGTGGCCGACCGCAATGCGCTGAAGATCGGCGAGACCTATCAAGTGGCGTTGCGCCTGGCGCTGGATCGCCAGCAACTTCCCAAGCCGCTGCAGGTCGACGCCATCGCCAACAAGGACTGGCAGGTCGAAGCGAAAGTGCTGCACTGGCAATTCACTCCAACCGCAGCGACGGAGCACGAGGCAAAATGAAAATCCTTGCCATCGTCGCGGCTGCGATCGGCGCCATCCTGCTGTTCCTGTTGGCTTCAGCCAGCGCCAACACGGTGCTTTTCGCCAGCAACTATCCATTGCTGCTGGGCTTGAACGTCGTGATCGTGGTTGCCCTGTTGGCACTTGTCGTCGTGCAGTTGCGCACGATGTGGCGCGAGTACCGCCAGAAAGTATTCGGTTCCCGGCTGAAGTCGCGGCTGATGCTGATGCTGATGCTGATGGCGGTTCTGCCGGGGGCGCTGGTGTATGGCGTATCGCTGCAATTCGCGATCAGCAGCATCGAATCGTGGTTCGATGTCCGCGTGGATAGCGCCCTGGAAGGTGGCCTGAATCTGGGCCGCAATGTGCTTGACAGCCAGCTCGCCGAATTGACCGACAAGGCACGCGGCATGGCGTTGAAACTGGGCGATGGCGGCGATTCCACAGTGGCCCAAACGACCCAGTTGAATCGTCTTCGTGAACAGGCGGGCGCGCAAACGGCGACTTTGCTTTCCGCTTCGGGCAAGGTATTGGCAAGCAGTCTGGGCGATCTTGACAAACTGCTTCCCGATCTACCCAGCCCCGCGCAACTGCGCCAGGGGCGCCAGAACCGCGGTTTGTCGCAAGTGGAGGGAGATGCCACTTCGGGCCTGATCCTGCGCGTGCTTGTGCCGGCGACCGGCAGCGCATCGACGATGGAACCGCGCGTACTGCAAGTGACGCAATCGGTGCCGCCGGCGATCGCCAAAAGCGCCGCCAGCGTCGAGGCGGCTTACCGCGATTATCAGGAGCTGTCTGTCGGACGCCAGGGCTTGAAGCACATCTATACCCTGACCTTGACGCTGACGCTGTTGTTGGCGCTGTTTGCGGCGATCGCTTTGGCTTTTTTCCTCGCCAAACGTCTCGCGGCGCCGTTGCTGATTCTTGCCGAAGGCACGCAGGCAGTAGCGGCAGGCGACTTCACGCCGCGTGCGGCGATGGAAACGCACGACGAGTTGGGCGTGCTGACGCAATCGTTCAACCGGATGACACGCCAGCTCGACGAAGCGCGGCGCGAGACCGAACGACATCGCGGCGAAGTGGAAGCGGCGCGCGCTTATCTCGAAAGCGTGCTGGCCAATCTCTCCGCCGGGGTACTGGCTTTCGACAGCGGCTTTGTGCTGCGCGCCACCAATCGCGGCGCCAGTGCGATACTCGGCGATGCGCTCGAAGCGCTGGAAGGAAAGCTGTTGGCCGACTGGCCAGGGGATACCACCCTAAAAGAGGCGATCCGCGAGGGTTTCGAAGGGGGCATGGCCCTGGGTGAGGACGGCAGCGAATGGCAGCGCCAGATCGAAATCGAACATATGGGCGGGGCAACTCAGGTATTGTTGTTGCGCGGGTCGACATTGCCCCTGACGGGGGGCGGCGGGTTCGTGGTGGTCTTCGACGACATTACCCAGCTCATCGCCGCGCAGCGTTCCGCCGCCTGGGGCGAGGTCGCGCGGCGTCTGGCACACGAGATCAAGAATCCACTGACGCCGATACAGCTTTCGGCCGAGCGGCTGCAACAGAAACTGGCCGCCAAGCTGGACACGGAAGCGCAGGCGATGCTGAGCCGCGCGACACAGACGATCGTCAACCAGGTCGAAGCGATGAAAAATATGGTCAACGATTTTCGCGACTATGCCCGCACACCGCCCGCACAGCTGCAACCGCTTGATCTGAACGCGCTGGTGGTGGAAATCCTGGGACTCTACGAAACTTCGCACGCCCGCTTGGCCACCAAATTGGCGCCGGAGTTGCCACGTGTCTTGGGCGATGCCGCGCAACTGCGGCAGGTGATACACAATTTGCTGACCAACGCGGAAGAAGCGGTGGAAGAAGTTCCTGGCGATGCCGAGGATCCGGAAATCCTGATCGTCACGCAACGGGCCGAAAAAAATGGGGGAGTGTTATTGAGCGTCAGGGACAACGGCAACGGTTTCCCAGCGAGCATTCTGGCGCGCGCTTTCGAACCCTACGTCACCACCAAGACCAAGGGAAGCGGGCTGGGCCTGGCCATTGTCAAGAAAATCGTGGACGAACATCACGGTGAAATCCGTATCGCCAATCGTCAACCGTGCGGCGCCGATGTCACCATCAGGCTGCCGCTGGCCGTTTGAAAGAATGAAGTGAGACTATGGCACAAATACTCGTAGTAGACGATGAAATGGGAATTCGGGAACTGCTCTCGGAAATCCTGAGCGACGAGGGACATGAAGTCAGGCTTGCCGAGAATGCCTCGGCAGCGCGCATGGCGCGTGGTACGGCGCGTCCCGACCTGGTGTTGCTGGATATCTGGATGCCCGATACTGACGGCATTACGTTGCTCAAGGAATGGGCCAGCGGCGGTCAGTTGACCATGCCCGTCATCATGATGTCGGGTCACGGAACCATCGACACGGCAGTGGAGGCCACCCGCATCGGAGCGCAGGATTTTCTGGAGAAACCGATCGCCTTGCAAAAGCTGCTCAGTTCAGTGAAGCGGGCACTGGCCAAAACTTCGGTGCCGGCGGGAGGCGCCTTGACGCTGGCGGCTTTTCCACGCTCGGCGCCATTGCGCGATCTCAGAAAGCGAATTGAACAAGTCGCGGAGAAGAGTCGCGCCGTGATGCTCAAGACGGCACAGGGGGGCATCGTCGAACTGGCAGCCCGCTCGCTGCACGTTCCGGGCAAAGTCTGGATCGACTTGGCGCTGGATAGCGCCCCGCTGACGCTTGAGGTCTTGCAGGCAAGCAACGGCGGCGTGTTGTATGTCGAAGAACTCGGTCGGCTTTCCCGCTTGCAGCAGAAGAATGTGCAGTTCGCCCACGAGCGGCTGGAGAAATACGCTATGCGCCTGATCGTCGCCACTGCCCACGATACGGCTACGCTGCTGGAATTGGGATGGGAAGAAGCTTTGCTGACGCGCCTGTCCGACATCTGGCTGAATCTGCCATCGCTGGCCGATTTGCGCGACGAGGTGCCCGGCATTGCCAGCCATCTGCTGGCACAAATGGTTGAACTCCACGGCGTGCCGACGCGACGTTTTTCGACTGCGGCACTCAATACGCTACGCCAGTATGTCTGGCCGGGTGGCTATGCCGAGTTGCGAAGCGCGGTCAAATCACTGGCCATTTCTGCGCTGGAAGAGGAAATCGATGCCGAGGAGGTGGCAAGCCGGCTCACCATGGCAGGTGTCGGCAGCGTCATCCCCAGCGATCTGTCGCCGGATGTCATGAGATTGCCGTTGCGTGAGGCCCGCGAGGCGTTCGAGCGTCTCTATTTCGAGCACCATTTGCGATTGGATGGCGGCAACATGACCCGTCTGGCGGAAAAGAGCGGGCTGGAACGTACCCATCTTTATCGCAAGCTCAAGGATCTCGGTCTGCGATCCGGCAAGAAGGACGAAGGAGAAGTCTGAGTCAGGCGCTAAAGGGCGTAAAATGGCGCGAATCTACCACACGAACGCAAAGTCGGCGGCGCCACCATGACACGTCCCAAGAACGATACCTTTTTACGCGCCTTGCTGCGTGAGCCGGTCGAATACACTCCCGTCTGGCTGATGCGCCAAGCCGGGCGTTATTTGCCTGAATATTGCGAAACCCGCCGCCGCGCCGGCAACTTCCTGAATTTATGCAAGTCGCCCAACATGGCTTGTGAGGTAACGTTGCAGCCTTTGGCGCGCTACGAACTGGACGCCGCCATCCTGTTTTCCGACATACTCACGGTACCCGATGCGATGGGCCTCGGCCTGTATTTCGCGGAAGGCGAAGGCCCCAAATTCGAGCGGCCTTTGCGCGAGGAATGGGAAATCCGTGCCTTGGCCGCGCCGGATCCTTATGACCACTTGCGTTATGTGATGGACGCCGTTGTCGAGATCCGCAAGGCGCTGGATAATTCCGTGCCGCTGATCGGCTTCTCCGGCAGTCCTTTTACTTTGGCCTGCTACATGGTCGAAGGCGGCGCTTCGGACGATTTTCGCCGCATCAAGACCATGCTCTATGAACGACCGGATCTGCTGCATCACATCCTCGCGGTGACGGCGCAATCAGTGACAAGCTACCTCAACGCGCAGATCGAATCGGGCGTCCAGGCCGTGATGATTTTCGATACTTGGGGCGGCACCCTTCCGTACCGTGGCTACCGCGAGTTTTCGCTGGCCTACATGCAGCGCATCGTCGCTGGCTTGATCAAGGAACACGAGGGAGAGCGCATTCCGAGCATCGTGTTCACCAAAGGAGGCGGCCAGTGGGTGGAAGACATCGCCGGTATTGGCTGCGATGCGGTCGGTCTCGATTGGACCTCCAGTCTGGCCGAAGTACGTCGGCGCGTCGGCGACAAGGTCGCTTTGCAGGGCAACCTGGATCCGATGACTTTGTTTGCTTCGCCCGAGGTGATCGCTGCCGAAGCGAAGCGGGTACTCGACGACTTTCATGCGACTGGTCCCGGCGGCGGGCATGTGTTCAATCTTGGCCATGGCATTTCCCAGTTCACTCCGCCGCAGAATGTGTCGACGCTGGTAAACACAGTGCACGAATATAGTCGGCATTTTCATCGGCCCTGACCGAATTTTGAGCGGCCAAAATGCTTGTTGTATATCGCAATGTTAGTGCTCACTTAGTGACATTTCATTCGACAGAGTGAATCCTCGCGGGCCGTTCCGACGAGAGCCGAAAATGGCAGCAAGTGCCTGACTTATGCACAGTCGAGCGCAAGACCATGAAATACTGAAGACTTTATCTTCGATATTTTGTGCTTACGGCATATTGTTGATTTTCAATGAATTTTGCAAAACAGATCGGCTGATGCCGTGGCGGAGAGCTTGGGCTGCTGCTGAATCCCGCGATTATTCCGGTAATTGTTCACAAAACTATCCACAGACACCGTGGGTAACTGTTTTCCTCTTTTGTGGCAATGGATTAGCCGACGAAAACGAAGTGTTGTCGACGATTTTGCGGCAAGCCTCTGAACACTGAAAGAAGTATGACCATACTGCGGGTCGCCATCGATATTCCCTTGCCGCAATTGTTCGATTACCGGTCGGATGATGCGTTGCCACAAGATATCGGTCGGTGTGTTCGGGTTCCTTTTGGCAAGGGAGAGAAGGTGGGTGTCATCGTCGCCATTGCCGCGACCAGCGAACACGCCATCGACAAACTTAAGCCGGCGGGCGAGATCTTACGAGAACTGCCGGTACTGCCCGACGATTGGTTGGCGCTGACAGAATTTTGCAGCCGTTATTATCAGCGTCCGCTCGGCGAAGTCATGGCGATGGCTTTGCCGCCCCATCTGCGACGCGGCAAACTGCCTCGTCGTCGAAATCTTCCCCAAGCGCGAGGAGCAGAGCAGCTTACGCCGTCCGGCGTGCCGGAATTGTTACCCGAGCAGGCCGTTGCCGTCGCGGCTGTCGCTGCCGAGTTTGGCCGTTACGCGAGTTTCCTGCTGCATGGCATCACCGGCAGCGGTAAAACCGAAGTGTATCTGCGTTTGATCGAGCAAGCCCTGGCGCAAGGACGACAAGCCTTGATGCTGGTGCCTGAAATCGCGTTGACGCCGCAACTGGAGGAACGCGTGGCCGGGCGCTTTCCCACCGCACGGACTGTTTCGGCGCATAGCGGCATGACCGACGCCGCGCGAGCGCTTGGTTTCCTTGATGCCCACGAAGGACATGCCGACATCGTCCTCGGTACGCGCCTGGCGGTGTTTGTCCCCTTGCCCCGGTTGGGACTGATCGTCGTCGACGAGGAGCACGATGCCTCCTTCAAGCAGCAGGAAGGCTTGCGTTATTCCGCCCGCGATGTCGCCGTCTGGCGCGCCCAGCAGCGCGGCATACCGATCGTGCTGGGTTCGGCCACGCCGTCGCTGGAAAGCTTCTACCATGCGCGCCAAGCCGGAGGCCGATACCGGCTGCTGGCACTGTCGCGGCGCGCAATCGCCGAATCCTTGCCACAGGTCCGCTGCATCGATACCCGCAAGGAAAAACTCCAGGACGGCCTCAGTGCGCAGCTTTTGAGCGCGATCGCCCGGCGCCTGGAGCGCGGCGAACAGAGCCTGATATTCCTCAACCGGCGCGGCTATGCGCCGGTATTGGCTTGTCCCGCCTGCGGCTGGGTCAGCCGTTGCCCGCGCTGTGCCGCCAACCTGGTGGTTCATCTGGCCGATCGGCGCATGCGCTGCCATCACTGCGGTCTCGAAGAGAGGGTGGCGGAGCATTGCCCATGCTGCGGCAATCTCGATATTCATCCATTCGGGCGCGGCACGCAGCGGCTCGAAGAGTCGCTCGCCAAATATTTTCCCGGCGCGCGCATCCTGCGCGTCGATCGCGATTCCGCCAGCACCCCCGTCAAGTGGCAGGAGATGCTGGAGACTATCCACGCCGGCCGTGCCGACATCCTGGTGGGCACCCAGATGCTCGCCAAGGGGCACGATTTTCCGAAGCTGACGCTGGTCGGCGTGGTCGGTGCCGATGCCGCGCTGTTCGCCGCCGACTTCCGCGCACCGGAACGCTTGTTCAGTCAGTTGATGCAGGTGGGCGGGCGCAGTGGACGCGCCGAACTGGCCGGCGAAGTGCTGATCCAGACCGAGTATCCGGCGCACCCGTTGTATCATGCCTTGCTGACGCACGACTATGCGAGTTTTGCCGAAACTCAACTCGGCGAACGACGCCAGGCCGGCTTCCCTCCCTTTGCGTTCCAGGCGCTGCTGCGCGCCGAGGCGGGACAGTTGGAGGAATCGATCGCTTTCCTGAAGCTTGCGGCGGCAGCGGCGCGCGAACTGCTTACGGAGCCGGAGCCGGTGTGCCTCTACGATCCGGTGCCGATGCGCATGTATCGCGTCATGGCGCTGGAGCGTGCGCAATTGCTGGTGGAATCGGCGAGCCGCCCGGCGTTGCAAACTTTTCTGGCAGCATGGGTCGGACGGCTGTATTCAATCAAGCTGCCGCGCGCCTTGCGCTGGCATCTCGACGTCGACCCGCTGGAATTCTGAAGGCGGCAAGAACCTGCGCATCGAAGGCCAGTCGCTGGGCGGTTTTATTTGTTAGATTATCGACAATACAGTTTGAATCGTAAGGAGATAGTGAAATACCATGGAACACAAGATCATTGACGGCAAAGCGTTCGCCGATCGGCTCGTTAGCCAGCTCGCCGTGGAAGTCGCTCGCTTGGTGGCCGAACATCACCTGCTTCCCGGCTTGGCGGTTGTGCTGGTCGGCGAAGATCCGGCGAGTCAGGTATACGTCCGGAACAAAGTCCGCCAGACCGAGGCGACAGGCATGCGTTCGATCGAGCATCGCCTGCCGGCAAGCACGTCGGAAAACGATTTGCTGGCACTCGTCGATAAGCTGAATCGCGACCCCGCCGTACACGGCATCCTGGTACAGATGCCGCTCCCCGCGCACATCAACGATCAATCCGTCATCAACGCGATCGATCCGGACAAGGATGTCGATGGATTCCACGTGATCAATGTCGGTCGCCTCACGACGGGCCTGCCGTCGCTGGTGTCGTGTACCCCGCAGGGCTGCCTGATGCTGATCAAAGATCGCCTTGGCTCCTTGTCAGGGAAACACGCAGTCGTGGTCGGGCGCTCGAACATCGTGGGAAAGCCGATGGCCGCGCTGCTGCTGCGCGAACACTGCACGGTAACCATCGCCCACTCGCGGACTGTCGACCTGGCGGCGGAATGCCGTCGCGCCGACATCCTGGTCGCTGCGGTCGGCAAGCCCGAACTGATTCGAGGCGACTGGATCAAGCCAGGCGCGACCGTCATCGACGTGGGGATCAACCGTGTGGCGAAGCCCGATGGCGGCACGCGACTGGTCGGCGACGTGGCGTTTGACGAAGCCGTGAAGGTTGCCGGCGCCATCACGCCGGTGCCCGGAGGGGTCGGGCCGATGACGATTGCCTGCCTGCTGCGGAATACCGTGATCGCCGCGTGCCAGCAAGCCAAGCTGCCCACGAACCTTGCCTAAGTCCTGGCGGTCTTATTCATTATCAGGAAAGGACAACCTGAATCATGGCGGAAATTTCGGATGTAAGAGTCAGGTGCGGCCACTGCCGGGCCGTTTTTGCGAGCCCGGAACCTTTCGGAGATATGGAATCTCTACTGCGCGCCATCGAGGATGGACTTAAGGCCCCGTGTCCCTCTTGCGGACAAACGGTGATTTGCAGCGAGAAGAACATGATGTGGCGCTACGGAGACGGATCGACTGGGGGCTTTTCCGAGTGATGGACATTTTGCCTGGCCGGAAACCATAGGCGATAGACGGATGAAAGTATCTGCGAGCAGGCATTACCTGGTGGCTGCCGTGCTGTTGTTGATTTTATCGGCAACAAGTGTCGTGGCGGCACCCGAAAAACGTGTTGCACTGGTGATAGGAAACGACAGCTATCAGGGTGTCTCGCGTCTTGAAAAGGCCGCCAACGACTCGCGTGCGGTTGGCCAACAGCTGCAGAAGGTGGGCTTCGAAGTGTTGTCCTACTCGAATCTCACTCGCCGCGAAATGAACCAGGCCGTCAGCCTGTTTGTCGACAAGGTCGCCGGCGGCGGGGTCGGAATTTTCTTCTACGCAGGGCACGGGGTGCAAGCGGGCGGCAACAATTACTTGCTGCCTGTCGACATCAATGTGAAAACCGAACAGGACCTGGTCGACGAGGCGGTAGACATGCAGCGCGTTCTCGAACGCCTGGCCGACGCCAAGGCCAAGCTCTCCTTGCTGGTGATCGATGCCTGCCGCGACAATCCATTCAAAAAAGCCTATGGGCGCAGCATCGGTTCGGCGCGCGGGCTGGCGATTCCACAGGCGCCGAACGGGACGCTCGTCGTCTATTCGGCCGGTATCGGCCAGCAGGCGCTCGACAAACTTTCGGAAAACGACAGCAACCCCAACGGTTTGTTCACGCGCGAGTTTCTGCCGCTGATCGCGACGCCGGGGTTGCGCCTCGACGAAGCCGTGCGCAAGCTCAGGAGCACGGTGATCGCCAAAGCCAAGGGCGTCGGCCATGACCAGAACCCGGCGATCTACGACCAGACAGACGGCGATTTTTATTTCATCTCGGGCCCGGTGACAGTCAATATACAGAACCCGCCAGCCATCACGCCGCCGCCTGCGCCGCCAGTGGTACAGGCGGCACCAAACCGCGAAGCCGTCGAGCTCGAATTCTGGAGCAGCATCAAGGCCAGCAATGACAAGGCCGATTTCGAAGAGTACCTCCGCAAGTATCCGGCCGGCAGCTTTTCCGGCATTGCGAAGAACCGCATCAAGGCTCTCGCCTCGGCCAACATGCCCGCCGGCGCTGCCGACGCTCCCGTTTTGAAGTTCTCACGCGGGGACTCGGTCGATGTCGAGTGGCATGGCTCATGGTGGCCGGCCCGCGTGCTGGAAGTCCGCAACGGCAAGTATAAGATCCACTACGACAATTACGGTAACGAATGGGATGAATTTGTCGACCAGACCCGAATTCGCGTCCGCAAGTGATCGGATCTTTCCCGCTCAGGCCTTGCCGCGTAGCCGTCGGCACACGTCCGCGACGAGATCGTCGGCCACGGTCTGTTGCGTATCGATGACGATGGCGTAAGCGGATTCGTTCGCGGCAATTCCCTCGTCGTCCCGCAACTGCCGTTCCAGCACCGCCAGGGTCGCCTCGGAGGCATCCGTCCCGGCGGCTTGGCGTTGCGACACGCGCCGGCGCAACTCATGTGCTTCGGCGCGGCAATCGAGGATCAGGAAGGGCAGCTTCAGCTCGGCGGCGAGGGCGCGGAAATCGTCGCGCTGGCTGCGCTGCAGGAAGGTGGCGTCGACGATGACCGGATAGCCGGCCGCCAGCGCCAGCCCGGCCAGGCGCCGCAGCTCGGCGTAGGTGGCTTGGCTGGCGGCTTTCGCATACAGTCCGGCGCCGGGCGCCGAGCCGCTGCGGGCTTCGCGCGCCATCCCGTGCAGGCGCTTGCGCTCGATGTCCGAGCGCAGCCGCACTGCGCCCATCCGCTCGATCAGCGGCTGCACCGCCGTCGTCTTGCCGCTGCCCGAGACGCCGTGCGTGAGGAGCAGGGCGGCCTTTCGCGGCAAGGTGAATGAATGCGCCAGGCGTATGTGTTCGGCATAGTCGGCGAGCGCGGCCCTTCGCGGCCCGGCGTCCGTCTGGGCGGCGCGGATGCGCGCCACCTTGGCGCGCACCATGGCGCGGTACACGAGGTAGTACGGCAGCAGCCGCAGCGCCGCGTAGTCGCCGGTGATTTCCAGGTAGTCGTTGAGGAAGCGCGCCCCCCAGTCGGGCCGGCCGCGCGCGGCGAGGTCCATGGCGGTGAACGCGGTCTCGCTGGCGACGTCGATCCAGCGCAGGCCTGGATTGAACTCGATGCAGTCGAAAATCTGGATTGCCTCATCGATCCAGGCGATGTTGCCCAGATGCAGGTCGCCGTGACATTCGCGCACATATCCCGCTTGCCTACGTTCGGCCATGCAGGGGGCAAGCGCGGTGTGCATGGCGAGGCACCAGCCCTCCAGTGCAGCGAGTGCGGCAAGTTCTCCGGCGTCCGCGAGCAGGGGACGGATCTGGGCAAAGTTCTGCCGTATCGGCAGCTCGACGCGTTGCGGCGTACCGTATTCGGCGCCATCGCCGGTCTCCCCGGCGCGGGGAATCCGGGCATGGAAAGCGGCTATGGCGACGGCCAGCGCGTCCAGATGTCGCTCCGTCAATTGGCCGTTGGCGAGCATGCGGTCGAGCAGCGCCGCCTGGTCGAAGCGCCGCATCCTGACGGCATATTCGAGGATGCCCCCGGCTTCGGGATCGGCGGACTCGGCGATGCGCGGCCCGGCCTCGCTGCCGACGATGGCCACGACGTCCAGATAGAGGCGCGGCGAGAGGCGTCGGTTGAGGCGCAGTTCTTCTTCGCAATAGCGGCGACGCAGCGCCAGTGTGGAGAAATCCAGGAAGCCCAGGTTCACCGGCTTCTTGATCTTGTAGGCGTAGTCGCCGGCCAGCAGCACGGTGGAGATGTGGGTTTCGATGCGTTCGACGTCGTCCACCCGGTGCGGATAGCAGCGCGCTTGCAGCAGCCCTTGCAGCAGGCTTGCCTGGTCGATGCCGGCATCGCCATGGACGGGCAGATTCATGGCGCTAATGCGGCTGGCGCAGATCGACGCTGCGGGCCAGGTCGTGCAGCTTCGCGGACACGATCACGGGATAGAGGGAATGGGCCGGCGTCGGATCGAGCGAGCGCAGCGCCGCCGGCAGGCGCATCAGCTCCGCCATGGCATATTCGCGCACGGCCACCAAGGGCGGCGAGGGCGCCAGGCGGCAACCGTTGCGCATCACCGGTTGCAGCAGCGGCTTGTCGGGGTGCGCGTCGTCGGCAAGGGTCAGCAAGTCCGCCACGCACTGTCCGGATGCGTCGAGGCTGCGATAGACCTGCTTGCGCCCCGGCCAGGTGGCCTTGCCTTCGGAGTGCTTGCGGCGGGGTTGGCCGGCATATTCCTGCAACTTGTAGGCGCAGTCGAGGTAGGGCCGGTCGGCCGAGGTGTTCATGCGCGTGCCGATGCCGAAGCCGTCGATGGGCGCGCCGGCTTTGATCAGGTCGCGCAACTTGTATTCGTCGAGATTGCCGCTGGCAAATATCTTGACGTTGGCCAACCCGCCGGCATCGAGGATGGCCCGTACGCGCCGGGCGTGTTCGCCCAGGTCGCCGCTGTCGAGGCGCACCGCCTGGATGTCGATACCGTCTTGCGCGAGACGTGCGGCGAGCGGCACCAGCTGGTGCGCCGCGGCTTCGGTGTCGTAGGTGTCGATCAGCATGGTGTTGGCGCGTGGATGGCTGCGGGCGAAGTGTTCGAACGCCATCTTCTCGTCTTCGTGCGCCTGGATGAAGGAGTGCGCCATGGTACCGAACAGCGGCACTTCCCAGCGCTTTCCGGCAAGCATGTTCGAGCTGCCGCCGAACCCGGCGAAAAAGCTCGCGCGCGCCGAAAGCAGGCCTGCCTCGGCGCCGTGGGCGCGGCGCAGGCCGAAATCGACCAGCAGCTTGTCCGGCGCCGCCAGCACGCAGCGTACCGCCTTGGACGCAACCAGGGTCTGGAATTGCAGCAGGTTGATGATGCGCGTTTCGACCAGTTGCGCCTGCGGCATGGGTGCCACGACGCGCAGGATCGGTTCGTCGGCAAAGAACGGCGTGCCTTCCGGCATGGCGTATACATCGCCGCCGAAACGCAGCGAGGCGAGGCTGTCGACGAACTCCGCGCCGAAGCGGCCGAGGCTGGTCAGCCAGTCCAGTTCGTCAGCCGTGAAGTGGAGGCCCTCAAGGAAATCCAGCACCTGCTCCAGCCCTCCCGCGACAAGGAAGTTGCGACACTCCGGCAGCTTGCGCACGAAAAATTCGAACGCCGCGATGTCGTTCATGCCTTGGTCGTGGTATGCCTGCAGCATGCTGAGCTGGTAGAGGTCGGTGAGCAGCACGGAGTCGGTGGTACGCATTTCGTCACCCGGCGATTTCACGGAGCTCGACGCTTCGGGCGCCCAGCCTGAGCATTTCGGCCAAGGCGCGCTGGCCGTCGTTCGGCTTGGCGTCGACCGCGCGGATCGCGTCGCGCAGCAGCAGCACCGCATAACCGAGGTTCAATGCATCCAGGACTGTGCCGAGCACGCAATAGTCGGTGGCCAGGCCGCCGACGAACAGGTGCCGAACGCCGGCGTCGCGCAGCAATCCATCCAGTCCGGTGCCGGAGAAACCGGAATAGGCCTCGGTTTTCGCGCCGGTCGCTTTCGAGACCAGGCATGCGTCGGGCGGCAGATGCAATGCGGCGGCGAACCGCGCACCGGCGGTGCCGGCGATGCAATGCGGCGGCCATTGCCCGCCATGCCCGATAAAGGAACAGTGGTTGGGCGGGTGCCAGTCGCGCGTGGCATACACCGGCAAGCCCTGCCGGGCAAACGCGGCGAGGTAGCCGTTGAGCGGCGCCAGCACTTCGTCGCCATGAGGCACGGCGAGGCTGCCGCCGGGAAGAAAGTCGTTCTGCACATCGACGATGACAAGCGCATCATCGGGACTGAGCATGGTCGTGGGCTGCGATGTGCTTGGCGTGTTCACTGTCGTTCTTCCGTTCAGGCCGGACAGCGCTGCCGCAAGTAGCCGACGAGATCGTTCAAGGTCGCCAGCTCATTTGTAGAGTTAAGGGCTCCGTTCCGCGAGGACAAACAGCCGGTCGCCCATGCCATGCCGAGGCGCCGCAGGACATTGGTGAAGCGGCAAGTTAGGCGGAACAATTCCGCATAGGTGATATCGCGCATGGGTATCGTGCCGCTCGCGTCGGCATGGCCGAGAAAGCGAAACGCGGTGCGTTCCCGGATCGCTCCGGCGGCGTGACGGTCGACCGCTTCGTAGGCAATGTTGCAACCGCCGCCCGGCAGTCCCTCCAGCCCCTGGCGTATTTCATCCCAGGAAAACGCTTTGTGCGCCTTTGCGTAATCGTCGAGGTTCGGCGCCACGCGCAGTTCATTCGGTATCTTGCGAATGAGCGCAGATCGTTCCATGACTAACCTATTTGCAACTCCGCTTGATGGGCATGGAGGAACCAGCGGTCCAGTACGATGCGGCGGGTAAACCAGCGGCTATCCATCAATGTCTTGGCCAGGATCTGACGCAGAAACCCTGGAAAGGCGGTGGCCGGGGCAGATGCATTGCCAAACCGCGCAATCAGCCGGGCCGGGTAAGTCATCAGCGTCTGGCGACGGTAGTCTGCTGCGGCTTCGATGATGCTGGCGGCGGCTATCAGGCCGGATTCGACCGCCGGCCTGATGCCTTCACCGCTTTGCGGATAGGCCAGCCCGGCGGCATCGCCGACCAGCAGTACGCCGTCGTCGAGTAGCTTGCGATCCGCATGTCCGTAAAGAAGATAGGCATGACCCTGGAATTTAACCGGGGTGTCCCGCGGGAGTCTGCCGCGTTGCCTGAGGAAATCCAGAAAGTGATTGAGCTGCCCGGTCAGGCCATGATTGTCTTCCCGGCCCAGGCCGATATTCAGATGCCGGCCTTTCCTGAAACACCAGCCGTATCCTTTGAGGTCCCGGCTGAAGTAAAGCTCGGGCGTGTCCGAGCGTACCCGGCAGTCATCGATCTGTTGCTGAGTCATCTCGAACTCGATTTCCTTGGCCGTCACTGCGGATTCGTCGGCGCCAAACTGTGCGCCCAGAAAACGGGCCACCGGGCAGAAGTGCCCACCGGCGCCGACGATCAGCGGCGTCGACAGCGTTTCGTTGACTATCCACCGGCTGCCGCGTCTTTCCATGGATTGCAGCGCCTGGCCGAGTTCCAGACGCGCACCCGAGCGTTGCAGCAGGTAATCGTCGAACTCGCGGCGGCGTATGCCGTAGCTGACCGTGGCAGGGTAACGGGTCTCCAGCTCCTTGCCATCGATCAGGCCGGTGCGAAAGGCCGCGATGGGTTGAAACACACGCTCGGCGGCATAAGCTTGCGTGTCCATTTGCAGCGCCGCCACAACCTCCGGGGTAATCCAGCCGGCACATACCTTGTCGCGCGGGAAGGCCGCCTTGTCCATGACGATCACATCCAGCCCGCGCTTGCCCAGCTGCCAGGCGCAGCTCGATCCGGCGGGTCCGCCCCCGACGATGAGTACATCACAGGTTTTCATCGGAGTCCCTTTCAGGAAACGTACAAGTGATGCCGGTTCCAGGGAATCTGGTTATAGCCGGAGCGGGCGAAGCTCACTTGGAACAGTTGCATGTCGCCCGACCTGAACGCGGCGAGGGATCCTGCCAGGTACAGTCGCCATGCGCGTACGAAGGCCGGATCGAACATGGCCGATATCTTTGCCGCGGCGTTCTCGTAACGCGCCATCCAGTGCTCCAGGGTCTTGGCGTAATGCAGTCGCAGGTTTTCCACGTCGAGCACAGAAAAGCCGAAAGGTTCGAAGATCTGCATCATCTGCGACAGACTTGGCGGACAGGCGCCGGGAAATATCCGGCGCTCGATCCAGGGGTTCATCGAACTGGGATAATCCCGGCCGATGGAATGAATCAGGCCGCGGCCGCTAGGCTTGAGGCTGCGCTCTATGACCGCTCCCAGCGCAGGATAGTTTTCTGCGCCGACATGCTCCAGCATGCCGACGGACACGAAAGCATCGAATTCCCCGTTCAGGTTGCGGTAGTCGTCTTCGATGAACTCGACCTGTTCGCTCAAGCCGGTATCGGCGGCACGTTGCTGGGCGAAGGCGATTTGTTCCTTGGAGATGTTGTAGGCTGTTACCTTCACGCCGTAATTCCTGGCCATGTGCAGCGCCAAGGCACCCCAGCCGCAACCCGCCTCCACCACCGTTTCGCCCGGTTTCAGTTGCAGTTTTCGGCATACGTGGTCGAGCTTGGCAATTTGCGCATCTTCCAGCCCCATCGTCGGGACGGGAAAATAGGCGCAGGTGTACACCATCTCCTTATCCAGCCAAAGTTCGTAAAACTCGTTGCCGATATCGTAATGATGGTGGATGTTGCTGCGCGCCTTCGGCAAGGAGTTGCGCTGGACATCGCAGAATGGCGCCAACAGTTTTTGCCCGAGCGTTCCCTGGCCGACGCGCGGCAGCGAACGATATATCGTCTCGATGAAGTCAACCATGTCGCCCTGCACGTCGATGCGTCCGGCGGTATACATCTCGCCGAACCAGTACTCCGGATTGGAGATCAACTTCAAGAGGGCGCCGCGGTCGCGAATAATCATGCATGCTGCAGCGGGGGTGTTCGGGCCGGTCGCCCCTTGTCCATCCCAAAGCGCGATCCGCAAGGGCGGATTGCCGAGCGATGCCAACATTCTTCCCAGCAGCAGCCTGTCCGCGGCGAAGACCTGGTTGCCCAGCGCGAATCTTGGCGGCAGTTTCGACTCCATGGGCGAAACCCAGTTGCGGGCTGCACCGCGGATTGCTTTGCTCGAGTGTTCGGTATGTTGCCTCATTGTTGCCGCATGTCCGACTTCGCTATCGCAGCGTAAGCGACGGTTGAAGCTTCCAGTCGGGGCTCAGGAAATCGTCAGTCGCTTGGCGGCAGTGCCCGGTTTTTTTGGCAGCGTCAGCTCAAGTATACCGTCAGCATATTTTGCCTTGGCCGCGCTTTGGTCGACATCCTGGCCGAGCGTGAAGCTGCGGTAGACGTTGCCGTAATAGCGTTCGCTGCGGATGACCTTCTTGCCTTTTTTTTCTTCCTTTTCATGTTTGACTTCGGCGCTGATGGAAACCTGGTTGCCATCGACGGACACGTGGATGTCGTCCTTGTTCACGCCAGGAATCTCCGCCTTGACCAGGTAGGACTTGTCTTCTTCCGAAACGTCGATCTTCATTTGGGGTTCCGCTTCCATGTCGCGGAAGACGGGCCTCAACATGAAGCCTTTGAACATGTTGTCGATATCGCCGAATGGATCGAAGCGGGAAAGATTGCCGAAGGGTTCGAAACGCGTAATGCTGTGCATGATTGCTCCTTTCAGATTGGACGAAGTACCAGTCACTTCCAGTAAAACGTTCCTCAAGCCAGGTATGCCGTCGATTTTCGCATCGGCTTCTGCCAGTCGGAAAGCTTGTCGCTACCCACGAAAACCCGGTATCCGGCAAATTGGACATTCAATGCAATAAAGTCACTTTAGTATGATAGTAGGTAGAAAGGCAGGCGGATATACCAAGAATTGCGTATTTTTGGATACCGGGAAACCGGTATGCGGACTCTTCCAGCGTGCCGAGGAACAGCCTGCCGCCGGGCCGAGCGCGCCATTTCCAGCCGCCAGCCGCCTTAGCCGGGCTTGTCCTTCTTGGCCAAGCGTCGTTTGCCGGACGAGCCGAAAGCCTGGCGCAAGGCCGACATTTCGGCCAGCTGAGTTGCCACCAGGTAATTGACCGAGCCTTCCGGCACCACTCCCTGTTCGTCCGGCATGCCGGCCTGGATGCCAGTGAGCAGCTCGATCGCTTGATCGACCTCGGTGACCGCATAGATCCGGAACTTGCCCTCGGTGCAGGCGGCCACCACATCCTCGCGCAGCATCAGGTGCTTGACGTTGGCGGCGGGGATCAGCACACCCTGTTCGCCGTTCAGACCGCGTGCCTTGCAGATATCGAAGAAGCCTTCGATTTTCTCATTCACGCCGCCGATAGGCTGGACGCGTCCGTACTGGTTCACGGAGCCCGTGATGGCCAGGGATTGCTTGATCGGCAGGCCGGACAGGGCAGACATGAGTGCGCATAGTTCGCCCAGGGAAGCGCTGTCGCCTTCGACAGGGCCGTAGGATTGCTCGAACACCAGGCTGGCCGACAGCGACAGGGGGGTGTTGTGCGAGTAGCGCGAGGCCAGGAAGGCCGACAGGATCATCACGCCCTTGGAATGAATCGATCCGCCCAGTTCGGCTTCGCGTTCGATATCGACGACATCGCCCTCGCCGAGGCGTACTGTCGCAGTGATGCGTACCGGATGGGCGAACATGAAATCGCCGAGATCGATCACCGCCAACCCGTTGATCTGTCCGACATGCGCTCCAGCGACGGAGATCAGGAGGGTTTCGCGCAGGATATGTTCCTGCGAGGCGTCCCGCAGGCGGCCGGCACGGCGGATCTGCGCCTGCAACGCGGATTCGACGTCTTCACGTGCCACGATCTGCCGTCCCGCCATGCCGGCGCAATGATCGGCTTCCTGAAGCAGTTCCGAGATGCGCCGCCTGCTGGCGGTGAATTTCTCCGAATCGCCGGCCAGACGCACACTATGTTCGATGATGCGTGCCACGGCGCCGCGGTCGAGCGGCCGCAAATCGGCAGCGCGCGCCAGGGTGGCGACAAAGCGCGCGTAAAGCCGAAAATTGGTTTCGTCGCGCGGTATGTTGTCCTCGAAGTCCGCGGCGATCTTGAACAAGTCGGCGAACTCCGGATCGTATTCCTTGAGCAGATAGTAATGCAGCCGTTCGCCCACCAGGATGACCTTTACCTCAAGCGGCATGGGTTGGGGTTCCATGGGCAGGGTGCTGATCAGGCCGAATACCTGGCTCAACGATTCGATGCGCACCTGGGCGGAGCGCAAGGCGCGCTTGAGTCCCTCCCAGGCATACGGTTGGGCCAGCACCTTGAGCGCGTCGAGCACCAGATAGCCGCCGTTGGCGCGATGCAGCGCCCCCGATTTGATGAAGGTGAAGTTGCTTACCAGCATGCCCATGTGGGCGATGTGATCGACACGCCCAACCAGGTTGGGAAATATCGGGTTGTCCTCGAATACCACCGGCGCCGCTTTGGCCGTACCGTTATCCACCAGCAGGTTGACCTGATAGCGCACCAGCGAGATGTTGCCGCTGACCATGAACTCGCTGCTGTCGTCTTCGGACTTCGGCGCTTCGCGCAAGGCTTCGCCGATCTCGACGATGTCGCGCATGGCTTCGTCGAGGAAGGTCAGGACGTTGTCCAGGTCGGTATAGCGCTCCTTCAATTCCTCGATCAGATGTCCGGCCGCCAGGCGCAGGGTGTCGCGGCTGGCCTCCTTGATGCGCCCTTGCATTTCGCGGCGCCAGCGCGGGAATTGCAGGGTCAGCTTGTGCAGGCGCTCGCCATATGTCGCGATCAGGTTGCCGATGCGTTGCTTTTCCTCGTCCGGCAGCTTCTCGAATTCCTCGGGTCCTATGGTTTCTTCACCCTTGACCGGCGCAAATATGAAACCATGCGGCGTACGCAACAGCGCGACCCCGTTCTCTGCGGATTCATGGCCCAACTGGCGTAGGGCGCTGTCTTCCTTCTGTTTGAATTCCTCCTGGATCGCTTCGATGCGGGCACGGTACTCGTCGCTTTCGAAAGCCACCGAGATGGCCTTGGCCAGCTCGGTGGCGAATTGCTGCATGTCCTTTTTGAGCTGTGTCCCGCGGCCTGCCGGTAGGCGCAACAGGCGCGGCATGTTGGGCTCGGAGAAATTATTGACATAGCACCAGTCGCTCGGCGTCTGTTCGGCCGCGGCCTTGGTTTCAAGCATGCGACGCACCGCCGAGTGGCGACCGCAGCCCGGTTCGCCGAGGACGAACAAATTGTAGCCGGGTCGTTTGATGTCGATGCCGAAGCGAATGGCATCGATGGCGCGAGACTGGTCGACGATTTCCGTCGCTTCGGTTATCTCCGCAGTCGTCTGGAATTCGAGCAGCGAATAGTCGCAGCCACGAAACAGCAACTGCGTGTCGAGGGGTTTGATCTCTGCCATTTTTATTGTTGGTCCGCCAAGGCCATCATCTGGATCGCAGTTAACTATAGCGCTCAATCAGTGCAGGCACAATCGGAAAGGGCACCCAAGCCAGACGCTGTAGAATGCTGTCACTTCAATGCCGACGATTATTCGAAAAGAGAGGTTCCCCGGTGTCCTATACGCCCGATCTGGTCCATGAATTGAACACCTTGATACGTTTCGACCTGGCGACCAATCAACAGGGGGTCAAGGTTCACAAGACGGCTGAAGCCGAGGTCATCGCCGCCGTACGGCGTTTGCATGACAAGGGACTAACCACGCAAGCCGACGGCGGGTACCTGACGAGTCTGGGGCGAGAAGCGGCGGAACATGTCCAGGCGGCTTTGGCCATACTCACCTCCGGCCCGGCGCTTTCTGCCCGGCCCGACAACGCGACGGATTGAGCATGCCGTGGGACTAAACACCTAGGATGCTTTCGGCTTGATTAAGGCCAGCGCGTCGCTGGCCCCGGGGAAATTCTGCTTGGCGGCCTGATTGAGCCAATAAGCCGCCAGCCGCGGATTTCTTTGGACGCCTAGTCCTTCGGCATACATCAATCCGAGACGGTATTCGGCTTCAGGTACGCCCAACGTGGAAATGTTCCTGAATTTGCGGAAGGCCTCGGCGTAATTGCCCTTGTTGTATGCGGCAATGCCGCTGCGGAGCTGTCCCTCGGTATTGAAGGGATCGGCCTGCGCGTCGGCGATGGCAAGGGTAGCCGTTCCACCCGCGTAACCAAAACCCAATCCGTCGGCGGCGCTGGCGAGCATCGGCAACAACAAGGCGGCGGCACAGAGTACGGCCATCGCCAAGCACCTAGGAGATGAAAAGCGGGGTGAAAGGCGGGATGTTGAATTCATGTCGACACTCCTGACAAAAGGGAACGAGTGCCGGCCATGCTGGTGACGTTGTCGAATCTGTTGGACAGATACGGCAGCTGGCAGGCTTGGAACCGCTCGGTCCGTTAGCCCCTTTAGCTTTGCGCCACCGGCTTTCGCCGGGTTTGCCTGATACTGCAACTACATTACTGCAAGCTCATTCAATCACACGCGAGATGGGCGGTCAATGTAAATGAGAGCGAATCCGTGACATATTTCACGGCAAAGAAACTTTAGCCCAGAAACAACTTGTAGGCCGGGTTGTTGCTCTCGTCCCAGCATTGGTAGCCGAGGTTCTTGAGAAAGGTGCGGAAATCCTTCATCTCTTTCGGCGGCACCTGCATGCCGACCAGCACCCGGGCATAGTCGGCGCCGTGGTTGCGGTAATGGAACAGCGAGATGTTCCAGCCGGCGCTCATACTCTCCAGAAAACGCATCAGCGCACCGGGACGCTCGGGGAATTCGAAGCGGTAGAGCAACTCGTGGTGCACGTGCGGCGCATGGCCGCCGACCATGTGGCGTACATGCAGCTTGGCCATTTCGTCATCGGTCAGGTCGAGCGTGGCCAGCCCATGCTTCTTCAAGGCCTCGACCAGTTGCAGCGACTCGGTGCGGTGGCTGACCTGCACCCCGGCGAACACCTGGGCATCGAACGCATCCGAATAACGGTAATTGAATTCGGTGATGCTGCGTGTGCCGATCAGGCGGCAGAACTTCTTGAAGCTGCCCGGCTTCTCGGGAATCGTTACGGCCAGCACGGCTTCGCGCTGTTCTCCCACCTCGGCGCGTTCGGCAACGAAGCGCAGGCGATCGAAATTCATGTTGGCGCCGGATGCCACTGCCACCAGCGTACTATCCTTGAGTTGATGGCGCCGCGCATACTCCAGCGCGCCGGCTACCGCCAGCGCCCCGGCCGATTCGAGGATCGAACGGGTATCCTCGAACACATCCTTGATGGCGGCGCAAATGGCGTCGGTATTGACCAGCACCATTTCGTCCACATATTTCCGGCAGAGACGGAAAGTTTCCTTGCCCACGTACTTCACCGCGGCACCGTCGGCGAACAGGCCGACGTGGTCGAGCTTGACGCGCCGGCCGGCCCGCAGCGAACGGTCCATGGCGTCGGCGTCGCAGGCTTCAACGCCGACGATGCGGGTTTGCGGCCGCAGCCGCTTGATGTAGGCCGCCACGCCTGAGATCAGTCCGCCTCCGCCAACGCTGCAAAACACCGCGTCGATGGGGTCGGCGTGCTGGCGCAATATTTCCATGCCGATGGTGCCCTGCCCGGCGATGACATCGGGATCATCGTAGGGATGGACGAAAGTCAGTTTCTGTTTGTTTCCCAGCCTCAGCGCATGGGCGTAGGCCTCGTCGTAAGAGTCGCCCGCCAGCACCACCTCGCCGCCGCGGCTTTTCACCGCATTCACCTTGATCTGCGGCGTGGTCACCGGCATCACGATCACCGCTCGGCAGCCGAACCTCTGTGCCGCCAGCGTCACGCCCTGGGCGTGATTGCCGGCGGAGGCAGTGATCACGCCGCGCTTGCGCTGCGCAGGGGTCAGGTGCGCCATCTTGTTGTATGCGCCGCGCAGCTTGAAACTGAACACCGGCTGCATATCCTCGCGCTTCAGCCAGATGCGGTTGCCGCTGCGCAGGGTCAGGTTGGGTGCCTGTTCCAGCGGAGTTTCGATAGCGACGTCGTAGACGCGGGCATTGAGGATTTTTTCCAGGTAATCTGGCTCACGTGCAGTCAAACGGGCGGAACGAGGCGGCATGGCAGTCATCGCAGAATTGGCTTGGGCTGGAGCGTAGCAGGGAGGTGGGTAATCAGGCAATATTTTCCGGATGACAAAGCCGAACCCCTTAAAATAGGATAATCTTTCAACTCGTAGCGACCTACAACACTTAAGGATAGGAGTCGGTCATGAAAACTTTGTCCCAGATATTGGCTGAACGCAAACGCGCTGTTTGCAGTATCGGCCCGAATGATTCCGTGCGTCGGGCACTCGAAGTGATGGCACAGGAGAATGTCGGTGCGCTGCTGGTCATGGAACAAGACAATCTGGCGGGGATTTTTTCGGAACGCGACTACACCAGAAAGGGCATACTCCATGGCAAGACATCTCTGGAAACCAAAGTCCATGAGATCATGACGTCACTGGTCACGTGCATCTCCCAGGACAAGACGGTTGACGAGGCCATGGCCGTCATGAATGATAAGCACATCCGTCATCTGCCGGTGCTGGGGGAAAACTCTCGGGTGGTTGGCATTGTTTCGATCCGCGACCTGATCAAGGAAACCATCTCGGATCAGGCCTTCCTGATCAAGCAACTGGTCTGTTACGTGCAGGGAGATTGCCTTGAGGGGGAGAGCGCACAGCCTCGGCACTGAGGGTCGGCGCTTCGAAAACAACGGCGGGTTTCAGTGTCCGCTGTTGTCTCCGTACCCTAGCTTCAGGAGCGGGCACTAGTACCTTAGATTCAAAAGCGGGCACTAGTACCCTAGACTCAACAGCGGGCACTAGTACCCCAGATTCAAATGCGGGCACTAGTACCCTAGATTCAACAACGGGCACTAGCAGCGCAGAGCGCTGGTAAGCGATTCAACTTCTTCGGCCGATTCGCGCAAAATATCGACCAGGGTTTCCTGTCCGACGACCATGTCGATTGATGCGCTGATGCCTTCGTCGGCATGGTCCTTGGCCTGATGTAAAGGGGATTCGACCGGTGCCAGCCAGTCGGCAAGAATCAGGGTGTCTCCCAGCGTTGCCGGGGGCATGGTCAGATAGCCCAGCCAGAGCGCCTCGATTGCATCGAGTGCAGAGTCCGGCACCGATAACGCCTTGAGCACGGCACGACCGATCTCGCTCTCGCCCGACTCTATCCAGTCGATTGGATCGCCTGCCAGCAAGGCGGGAAAATCCTTGCTGCGGGACAGCAGATAAAAACCGCCGACTTCATGGATGATGCCGGCAAACATTGCGGCTTCGGGATCCTGTCGGGTCACGCGGCGGGCGATCACATGTGCCAGGGCGGACACGTGGGCGGTATGTTCCCACAACTGCCCGGCTATTGCCTGGTGTTCCGGAAGCATCGAGGTTCCCGCCATCTGCCGCGTCACCTGTGCCGTGGCCAGTGCGCGCACGGTTCGAAACCCCAGGCGGGCCACGGCAGTATGCACATCGGTAATTTCGCGGCCGGAGGAGTTGAAGGCCACCGAGTTGGCAATGGCTACCACCCGCGCCGCCAGTAGCGGTTCCGCCTTGACCAGGCGGGCGGCCACATCGATGTGGCAATCCGGATCGTCCAGCGCCCGGCGAACCCGTAGCGCAATCTCGGCGCTGGCGGAAAATTTGAGGCCGCCTTGCGCGGCTTGTGCGGCGATGGTTTTAAGAATCTCGCGTTTTTCCATGGCTTGGATCAAGATCGCCGCTGCTTACCGGGAATCACCGGCAATACTACGCGCCGTATCCACCAGCCGCAACTGGCGGAATTGGCGTCGATCGTCGTAATACTGGGGGCGTTCGTTGTCCGGCGTGACGCCGGGAATGCCCAGCAGCGGCAAAGGATGAAAATCCCTTGGCCGCGCATAGGCTGGCATGTCGCCGGTGAATCGCTGCGCCATGCGCTGATCGACGTCGGCCAGTTGCGCCGCTGGCGGCAAGTCTAGCCAGGCGTCATCGACATGCAAGAACAGCGCCTTGCCGCACAAGCCGAGGTGCGGCGTGCGCAGCATGTCGAAACTGGCGTGGCCGAAAACGAATGTCCGCAAGCTGCGCTGCACCTCGGCGCGCCGTGTCCAAAAGACTTGTTTCCAGCGATGGGCGCGTATGTCATCCCAAAGCGCCAGCTGCGACGAGACGACGGCAACCCCGCACTCGTCGAACTGGGTCAGCGCATCGCGGAGCGGGCCGCGGCGTTGCTTGCCTGCGGCAGGCTGTTCGGCCAAGGCATGATGGTGGCGTGCGTTCAGTGCCGCCTTGGTGAGTGGGTAGGCGAGCCAGACCAGCGCATTGAACCCGTCGTGCCAGTTGCCCGGCCGGGTTTCCACTTCACCCAGCCAGTAAGCGCGTTCTTCGTAGGACATTCCGCTCGCGCCGGGAACCACGAAGCGCAGCTGCGCGCCGCTGCCGGTGACGATGCCGCGCTCTGCCGCCAGCGTATTCAGGGGATCGACTTCCAGCATCGCACCGTCGCCCGGCAGATGCACCAGCAACGGCGCCAATGGGGCGAACAAGGGTTGCGAGGCGAATACCGGCGGCATGAACTTAGCGGGCGACAGGGGCCGGGACCGGAGCCGGAACTGTGGCGGGGAGAGGTTCCATCGGCGTAGCAGTCGGCGGGGGCGGCGTGGCAGCCGATTTCGGTGCGGCAACGAACTGCAACCGCCCCTCTTTTTCATTGAAAGTACCGAGCAGATCGCCCGGTTCGCGCGGTGCCTGCTTGAACTGCTGCAACTGGCACTTCCGCGTTTCCGTGACATACCAGTTGTTGCCCTGCTGGAGGATATAGTTGCCTTCCAGCGAGCGGAACAACTGTGCCTTGAACTCGCCCTCCGGCGTGGGCTGGAGATGGTGGCGACGCATGCATTCGGTATCTCGTTCGGCAACCAGCGCCAGTTCCCAACCCTTGCTCCAGGCTAACTCCTTGGTACGGATCAGCGACAGGCTGTGCCGGGGCCCGGCGATCTGGTAGGAGGCCGAATCGGTGCTGCCGCAGGCTGCCAGCAACGTGGCTGCCGTCATTCCCAAGACCATCTTCGTTGCCAAGTTCATGATTTTATCCTCCAAGCAATTGTCTCTCCGGCGCGCAGCGGCACCAGCGGGTCACCATCGATAAACGGCTGGGAAGCGGGGACCTGCCAGCTTTCCTTGCATAGGGTTATTTTCCCGGTATTGCGCGGCATTCCATAGAAGTCGGCGCCATGGAAACTGGCAAAGGCTTCCAGGCGCTCCAGCGCCTCCGCCGCCTCGAACGCCTCGGCGTACAGTTCGATGCCGGCGTGTGCGGTGTAGCAGCCGGCACAGCCGCAGGCATGCTCCTTGGCTGTCTTGGCATGGGGGGCGGAGTCGCTGCCGAGGAAAAATTTCGGATTGCCGGAAACTGCCGCCGCGACCAGGGCTTGGCGATGCGTCTCGCGCTTCGGGAGCGGCAGGCAGTAATGATGCGGGCGGATGCCGCCGGCGAAAATCGCATTGCGGTTGAGCAGCAAATGATGTGCCGTGATGGTTGCCGCGAGGTTGGTGCCGGCCGCCAACACAAAGTCGACCGCCTCGCGCGTGGTGACGTGTTCGAACACTACGCGCAGCGCCGGAAAGTCCTTGAGCAGCGGTGCCAGCATACGCTCGATGAACACCGCTTCGCGGTCGAAGACGTCGACCGCCGGCTCGGTCACTTCGCCATGCACCAGCAACGGCATGCCCAGCTTTTCCATACGCGCCAATGCCGCGGCGCATTTTGCCAGAGCGGTCACGCCGGCAGCCGAATTCGTCGTTGCGCCGGCCGGATAGAGTTTGACTCCATGCACTACGCCGCTGTTGCGGGCGGCGTCGATTTCCGACGCGGGCGTGTCGTCGGTTAAATACAAGGTCATCAAAGGCGCAAATTGCATGCCCTTGGGCAAGGCGGCGCAAATCCGTTCGCGATACGCCACTGCCTGCGCCAATGTGGTGACCGGTGGCTTCAGGTTGGGCATGACGATGGCACGCGCAAAACGCCGCGCCGTGTCCGGCAGCACCGCCGCCAGCGCCGCACCGTCGCGCAGATGCAGGTGCCAGTCGTCGGGGCGGGTGATGGTCAGGGTTTGCATGATGCTGTGATTATAGCTTTTGATCCTTCCACGCCAGCGCTTGTTCGTAGAGCGCATTTTTTGGCATAGCGGTGATCTCCGCGGCGAGTTTCACCGCTTGCTTGAGCGGCAATTCCGCCAGCAGAAGCCGCAGGATGCGCAGCGCATCTGCGGGCAGTGTTTGCGCTGGCGGTGGCGCCGAGACCAACAGGACGAACTCGCCGCGCTGCCGGTTCGGGTCGTCTGCCAGCCAGGCCGGGGCATCGGCTAGCGGCATGGCGACGATTTGTTCGAACAGCTTGGTGAGTTCTCGTGCCACCACCAGCTTGCGCTGCGGCTCCAGAAGTCCGGCAAGGTCGGCGATGGTGTCGGCGATGCGGTGCGGCGCTTCATAAAATATCAACGTTGCCGAAACCGCTTTCAACGCCTCGATCTGTTGTCGCCGCGCCGCGGCTTTGGCGGGCAGGAAGCCGACAAACAGAAAATGCGGATCGTTCAATCCGGCGGCCGAGAGGGCGGCAATCGCGGCATTCGGGCCGGGCAGCGGGATCACCGGATAGCCTGCGGCGCGTACCGCAGCGACCGCGCGCGCACCGGGATCGGAAATGCCGGGGGTGCCGGCATCGGAGACCAGCGCCACGCGCTTGCCCTCGGCCAGCATGACGATCAGACGCTGCGCCGCACCGGCTTCGTTGTGCTCGTGCAGGGCGAAGGCGGGAACGCGAATGTCGTAGTGGTCGAGCAGTCGCCGCGTATGGCGGGTGTCCTCGCAGGCAATCGCGTCGACGCCGCGCAGCACCTCGAGCGCGCGCAGGGTGATGTCGCCGAGGTTTCCCAGCGGCGTCGCCACCACATATAATGCTGTTGTCTTGTTCGCCGGCTGATGCATCCCATGTCCCGTCTTCGCACTCGGTGGCCTATTGTCCAGCCCCCTCCGGCGGCATGCAAGCGATTCCGATGAAGTCGTCCGGCGAAACAACGCAACTTGCGGGCAACCAGGCCGAAGCCTTGGCCGCAGCTTATCTCGAACGCCAGGGCCTGCGCGTGCTGGAGCGCAACTGGCGGGTGCGCGGTGGCGAAATCGATCTGATCTGCGACGATCGCGGCAGTTTGGTCTTCGTCGAAGTCAGGTTGCGCACGCACCGCGATTTCGGCGGCGCCGCCGCCAGCATCACCGCGACCAAGCAACGGCGCCTGATATTCGCTGCGCGCCATTACCTCGCCGGCAAGCGCGAGCAGCCCTGCCGCTTCGACGCGGTGTTGCTGAACGGCTTGACTGAAGCCGGCATCGAATGGATACGCAATGCATTTGAGACAAATTAGCCTGGCCTGGCTCATGCTGCTGGCCTGCGCCGCCGTATCGGCGCAAACCGTCCGCATTCTGGTGCAAAGCTCGCCGCTGGCCGGGTTCCAGTACCATGCCGGTGCGGCTGTCTGGGACGAAATGAAAGTCGGCGATGGGTTGACCCTGGTACGCGAACCCGACAATCCGCACGATCCGAAAGCCGTTCGGGTCGATTGGCATGGGCAGCAGCTCGGCTATTTGCCGCGTGTCGAAAACGGCGCCGTGGCAGCCGAGATGGACCGCGGCGCCCGGCTCGAAGCGCGTATCGCCAAACTGCGCAACCATCCCAACCCGTGGCAGCGGGTATTCATCGACGTGCATGTCGTGTTGTGACTTGTAACTTGTAAAATCGACAGTGCCGGCCGGGGCCGGCACTGTGCCGATAAGGGCCATGCTAAAATCGCCGCCGATTTCAACCTATTCAACGCCTGCCGTTTCTCTCCCGCTCATGGATCTCGTTGCCCGCATTGCCCGACAGTTCACCAACAGCGCCCAGGTCAAGCTGGATGCGGTCGAAGTTCTTGCTGCGCCGATTGCGGCGGCGGTCGAACTGATGGCCAACACCCTGCTTGCCAACGGCAAGATCATGGCTTGCGGTAACGGCGGTTCGGCTGCCGATGCGCAGCATTTCGCCGCAGAACTGCTCAACCGTTTCGAGATGGAGCGGCCGCCGCTGGCAGCGGTTGCATTGACCACCGACACTTCGACGCTGACTTCGATCGCCAACGATTACAGCTACGAGGAGGTTTTCTCCAAGCAGGTGCGGGCGCTGGGGCAACCCAACGACGTGCTGCTGGCAATTTCCACCAGCGGCAACTCGCCCAATGTGATCGAGGCAATCCGTGCCGCCCATCTGCGCGAAGTGCGCGTGGTGGCGCTGACCGGCAAGGATGGCGGCAAGATGGCCGAATTGCTCGGCGAAACCGATGTCCACATTTGCGTGCCGGAACGCGTGACCGCGCGCACGGCACGCATCCAGGAAGTCCATCTGCTGGTGCTGCACTGCCTGTGCGACGGCATCGACAATCTGTTACTGGGAGAATCCGAATGAGAGCATCGAATTTCAAGCCCTATCGTCTCGTCACCTGGATACTGCTGGCGGCATTGACGCCGGGCCTGGCGGGCTGCGTCGGCGCCGCAGCGTTCGGGGTGGGCGCGGGAGTAGGGACTGGGATGATGTTGGCCGTGGATCGCCGCGCGGCAGAGACCATCCTCACCGACGAGGGGATCGAGGTACGCGCCAGTAATCGCATCGCCGAAAAACTCGGCAACCTGTCGCATGTCAATGTCACCAGTTTCAATCGCAGCGTGCTGCTCACCGGCGAAGTTCCCGATGCGGCGGCCAAGGCGGAAGCGGAGAAGCTGACCAGCGGCGTACCCAATGTCAAAGCCATCAGCAATGAACTGCAGGTGTCCGGAGTGAGTTCGCTCGGTTCGCGCAGCAGCGACGCCTACATCACCTCCAAGGTGAAGGCCCGCTTCGTCGATGCCAGCCAGTTTTCAACCAACCACGTCAAGGTCGTCACTGAATCCGGTGCGGTATTTTTGCTTGGACTTGTCACCCAGCGCGAAGCCGATGCGGCAGTCGAAGTGGCCCGCACGACCGGCGGCGTGATGAAAGTGGTGCGATTGTTCGAGATCATCGGCGATGAGGAAGCGCGCAAAATCGACAGTCGTGCTGCTGCAAGCAAGAAACAATAAAGCCTTCCTGCGATGGCGTTCCCTCGGCCCGATTTCGAAGCCAAGCTGTGCCGGGCTGAAGATCTGGCGGCGCGTATCCAGTCGTTGCCGCGGCCGCTGGTGTTTACCAATGGCTGCTTCGACATCCTGCATCGCGGTCATGTGACCTATCTGGCCCAGGCGCGCGCGCTTGGCGCCAGTTTGCTGGTTGCGGTCAACGCCGATGATTCGGTGAGACGCCTCGGCAAGGGCGACGAACGGCCCGTGAATCCGCTCGACGATCGCATGGCGTTGCTGGCGGCGCTGAGCAGCGTGTCCCTGGTCGCCAGCTTCGCCGAGGACACGCCGTTGCAGTTGATTCTGCTGAGCCAGCCGGACGTACTGGTGAAGGGCGGCGACTGGTCGCCGGACAACATCGTCGGCGCACGGGAAGTGCTGGCGCGCGGCGGCAAGGTGGTGTCGATTCCCTTCATCCATCAACGCTCGACGACCGCGCTGCTGGAGAAAATTCGGCGCCTTTAAGACAGGTTCTAAGTCTTGTGCCGGATCGCCTCGCGCACCAGGCCGATGTGGCCGCGCAGCGTATATAGCATGTCGGAGAAAGGCAGCGGCGTTTGCATGCGATTGACATCGGTCTCGATGCGATCCAGCCGCGCCAGCCATTCCTCGCGCGTATGCCGATGCGGTTCCAGATCCACTTCCGCTTCGATGAGCTTCAGCTCGCCGTAACGGCGGAAGATGCGCGAGCGTACCCGCCAGCCGTATAGCGACGGCGCGAACTTGAGGATCGGGATCAGCAGTGCGAACAGCGGCACCAGCATGACCACCAGCCGGTCGATCAGTGTTGCCGCCCAGAACGGCAGATAGCGCTGCAGGAAAGGCTTGCCCGACTTGTAGTAACGTTCCGCTTCGCTGGTAATCGGGAAGTCGATCTGTGTCGGGCGTGGGAATTCCCCCTGCTTCTGGAACAGGCCGGTGTCGCCATGCACTTCGGTCGCCGCCTGCAGGAGTAGGTCGATTAATGCCGGGTGAATATCCTCGCGCACCACCAGCGTCGCCATCGGCGACACCAGGCTGGTGTCGCGGGAGGGGATATCGCGCGCCAGATCGATGCCGCCGCGCGGCAGAGTCAGTTTGGCCAAATACGGGAAACGACGCGTGTAGGCCTCGGCGTGCGACAGGCTCATCAAACGGACACCATCGGTATACAACAGCAACCATACCGCCGCCGATTGCGTCGGTCCGACCACGAACGCCACATCCACTTTGCCTTTCCGCAAGGCTTCGGCCGCCTCCAGGCCGCCGGTTTCCACCAGCCGGGTTGGCGCAGCGGCGATACCATTGGCTTCGAGCAATTCCGTTGCCAGCTTGTAGGTGCCGCTGCCCTGCGTACCGACGGCAATGCGGCGCCCCCTGAGCTGGGTCAGTTTATTCAGGCTGCCGCTCGCCTGGTCTTTCGCCAATTCGGCGCGGTAGAAAATCCACAGTGGCTCGTAGAAAAGGCTGCCGATGGAAGTCAGCGTATCGTCGCTGGCGGCATGCGCGGTGCCGCCCTGGATGAAGCCGGCGTCGACTTCGAATTTCTCGTCGCGCAGGCGTTGCAGGTTTTCCAGCGAACCGGCGGATGGCTTCTCCACCAGTTCGATGTCATAACGCGCCAGCACATCCTTGTAGCGCGCGGCGAAGCGCTGATAGGCGCCGCTCTCGGCACCGCTGCTGAGAATGATTTGCCGGGGCGGAGCCGGCCGGATGAACTGTGCCGCCGCCCAGAAGCCGACGATCAGCAGCATGAGCGAGGGCAGCGCCACGAACAACAGATCATGTCGGGAGATTTCGCGCAGCCGCCCGGGGATTTTACGTACCATCGAATGGTCCTGTTACGTGGACTGGCGGCCTGGCCAAGCAGAATGGAGATGGCTTGTTATCATCATTTGCATTCTATCCCTGTTCACTCTCCCCTCACGATCCCTTCCCGGCGCGGATCGGCACCGCCGAAGTAACCTGTCGGCGTGCGTTGGATGGCCTGCAGGCCGCTTACCATGGGCATCTCCTGGACTTCGTGGCCGCGTGCCTTGAGCGCGGCGATGGTCGCTGCGGGGAAACGCTGCGCTTCGAGCAGCGTCGGGCCGTTGAGCGAACCGAAATTCGGCAGGTCGATCGCCGCTTGCGCGTCAAGCCCCCAGGCCAGGGTGCCGAGCAGTGTTTTGGCGGTGTAGTGGATGATCAGCGCGCCGCCCGGCGAACCCAGGCTCATCGACAACTGCCCGCTGCCGCGGTCGAACACCAGGGTCGGGCTCATGCTGGAACGCGGTCGCTTGCCCGCTTCGACGCGGTTGGCGATGGGCTTGCCGGCGGCATCGGCCGGCGCGAAGGAGAAGTCGGTGAGTTGGTTGTTGAGCAGAAAGCCATGTACCATCTGGCGCGCGCCGAAGCCGTCCTCGATGGTGGTGGTCATGGCCAGCGCATGACCTGCGGCATCGACGATGGAGATATGCGAGGTGCCGTGTTCGACCTGCTCGGCTTGCGGCGCCCAGGCCGTATCGAGTCCACCGGGCTTGCCAGGCTCGGCGGATTTCATGGAGCTGGCCCCGATCAGTGCGGCGCGCTGTCTCAGATAGGCCGCGTCCACCAGGTTCATCCAGTTGCCGCCGGGCGCTGCGACGAAATCCGGGTCGGCCAGGTACTGGTTACGGTCGGCGAAGGCCAGTCGCGCCGCCTCGCTATATCGGTGCAGCATGTCCACACTCGGCATCCCCTGTTCGAGCGGACGATCGATTGGCGCCGCATGTTGCAGCATGCCGAGGATTTGCGCGATGGCAATCGCACCCGAAGACGGTGGCGGAAAGCCGCAGACGCGGTAGGTCAACCAGTCGGTGCATAAGGCGGCGCGGCGTTTCGGCTGGTAGTCGGCGAGATCCTGCACGCTGAGACGGCCCGGGTTGGTGGGATGATTGCGCACCTTGGCGACGATGTCCGCGGCGACCGGGCCGGTCATTAGCGCAGAAGATCCTGCCGCGGCAATCTGTTTGAGTACGACGGCGAGTTCGGGGTTTTTCAGCAGATGGCCGGCCGGCCAGGGCTTGCCTTCCGCGTCGTAGAAGTAGCGCTGCGCTGCAGGATCGTGCCGCAGCCGGGTTTCATTGGACAGCAGCGTATGCAGTCTGGGACTGACCGGGAAACCCTGTTCCGCCAGTGCAATGGCCGGTTCGAACAGCTTGGCCCAAGCCAGCCTGCCGTGCTGCCGATGGGCCATTTCGAGCATCTTGACGACGCCGGGCGTGCCGACCGGACGGCCGCCCACGACCGCGTCCATGAAGGCCATCGGTTTGCCATCCGGGGTGAGGAAGAGCCTGTCGTCGGCGGCAAGCGGCGCGGTTTCGCGTCCGTCGTAGGCCTCGACCTGCTTGCCGTCCCAGTGCAACAGCAAGGCGCCGCCGCCGATGCCGCTGGACTGCGGCTCGACCAGGGCCAGCACCATCTGCACGGCTATCGCGGCATCCAGCGCCGAGCCGCCTGCCTGGAGAACCCGATAACCCGCGTCGGCGGCCAGCGGGTGGGCGGCAGCCACCGCAAATTTTTGCGTCGCCCAGCCGGATTTTTCCGCGTAGCCCGACGCGCTTTCGGGTTGCGCGGGCAGCAAATAGCTGACGTTCGGGGCGCTTGCACAGCCGCTTGCCAGCAGCATCGCGAGCAGGGACGAGGTCAGCGAGAATCTGCGCATGGTCGGCGTGATATGACAAAAACGGAAGGACAGCGCCTTCCGTTCGACATTTCCTTTTCGGTTGCCGGCTAGAACGGTATGTCGTCCTCGAAATCGTTGAAGCCGCTTCCCGCCGCCGCGGCAGGCGCCTTGGCAGGCGCTGGGGCGTTGCTCGCCGCTTGCGGCGGCCGTTCGCGCATTGGTTCGTCGGGCTGGCCGCTACCCTGGCGCGAGCCGAGCATCCTCATTTCATCGGCGACGATCTCGGTGGTATAGCGCTCCTGCCCTTCCTTATCCTGCCACTTGCGGGTTTTCAGCGCCCCCTCGATATATACCTGCGAGCCTTTCTTCAGGTACTGGCCGGCGATTTCGGCCAGCTTGCGGAAGAACACCACGCGATGCCATTCGGTGGCCTCCTTTTTCTCGCCGCTGGTTTTGTCCTTCCAGGTTTCGGTGGTGGCCAGCGTGATGTTGGTCACCGCTTCGCCGCTGGGCATGTACCTGACATCCGGGTCTTTGCCGAGGTTGCCTATCAATATCACTTTATTCACCGAAGCCATGTCGTCTCCTTTAAGGTTGAATTACGAATTCGTCATTGACCGCCGAACCGGAACGTTTCGGTACCGCTTTCATCGTCGCCACCAGCGCCAGCCAAACCAGCGCCAGCACGGCGCAAAACAGATGCACCGCCGGTGTCCCGTAGATTTTCCCGAGCATGCCGCCGAGCATACCGCCGAGAAACAGGCCGAGCGACTGGGTGGTATTGTAAATGCCGAGCGCCGCACCCTTTGCGGCGGCCGGGGCGATGCGCGAGATCAGCGAGGGCTGCATGGCTTCCAGAATATTGAAGCCGACGAAGAACAGCAGCAGCCACAGTCCGATGCGATACAGGCCGCCGCCGTAGGCATAGAGTCCGGCTTGCACCAGCAGCAGCAGCAGGATGGCGCCGCCGAACACCAGGCGGATTCTGCCATGACGCTCGGCGATGACGATGGCCGGCACCATCAGCACGAACGAAGCCAATACCGCCGGCAGATACACCTTCCAGTGTTCCGCTAGCGGTAGTCCGCCGGAGTTCACCAGCGCCGCCGGCACCACCACCCATAATGCGGTTTGCATGATATGCAGCACGAGTACGCCGAAGTTCATGCGCGCCAGCTGGCCATCGAGGAGTACCGAGGAAAACGGTACGTCGGTTCCTCGCGACACCATCTCCGGCGCCTTCGGCACCACTTTCAGCAACAGCACGATGGCCCCCAGCGCCAGCCCGCCGGTCAGGCCGAATATCCCGCCCATGCCGATCGCCGCATACAGCAGCGGCGCCAATACCAGCGACAGCGCAAAGGTCAGACCGATCGAGACGCCGATCATCGCCATCACCTTGGTGCGGTGTTGTTCGCGCGTGAGATCGGCGGCCAGGGCCGTCACCGCCGCGGAAATCGCTCCGGCGCCTTGTAGCACGCGGCCGGCGATCATCCACCAGATATCGGGCGCCAGCCCGGCGACCAGGCAGCCGAGAGCGAATATCACCAGGCCGAAGACGATCACCGGTTTGCGCCCGTAGCGATCGGAAGCGACGCCATAGGCGATCTGGAACAGTGCCTGGGTCAGCCCATAGGCGCCGAGCGCAATGCCGACCAGCGTCAGGTTGTCGCCGCCGGGCAGGGTTTGCGAATACAGCGCGAACACCGGCAGGATCAGGAACAGGCCGAGCATGCGCAGCGCGAATATCGACGCCAGCGAAATGCCGGCGCGCAGTTCGGCCGAGGTCATTCCGTCAGTGGTAGGGGAGCGCATATTCAGGTTTTCCTACCGAGGCGGCGATAGACTTCGTCGTCGTTGCGCTTGCCGATCAGTGGCACGCACAACAGGTCGTCCGTGACGCGGAAGACGATGCGGTATTCGCCGCTATCGACACGGAAATAACCCTCCATGCCGGAAAGCGGACGAGCATCGTGCGGGTGAGGATTTTTCAGCAGGGATAGCATGGCGCTCACGACTTGCTTGAATTGCTTACCCGGCAACCCGGCGATGAACGCGCCGGCATCACGGGACAAATCCAGTTTAAGCACGGCGTTCCATCAGTTCGCCGATCAGCTTTGCGGAGCCTTCCGCGCCTAGGTAACCACGTGCCTCGGCCTGTCGCACCTCAAGGACGATCTGCGCATCCTCGATGGCGACTAGACGCTCGTATTCGGCCGCCGAGAGAATCACGGCCACGGGTTTGCCCGATTTCTGCACCATGACAGGCTGATACAGAGCGGCATTCAGGTATTCGCCAAAGTGCTGCTTGGCATCGGTAGCGGCGATAGTGATCATGGTATCTCCGGTTTGAACATATTGTGCTAATTGTTCATTTCGATCAGTATAAGATATTGCTTACGGCTTGTCCAATCCGGATTCCGGCAAATTGTCCGCCCTCTGGGTGCAGAGAGTGCACATATCGGTAGGGCAAACTCCCCCGGACTTCCTGCGTTCCCATGACCAATACTTTCATCCGTACCCCAGCCGAACGGCCGGACACTGGGCATATCTCTGCTAGGCGAAGCCGGGTATATTTACAGGTTGTTTTCATGCTTTGTAAAACTCCATGGACTTGCTAAAAATCCGCGGCGCACGCACGCACAACCTCAAGAACATCAGTCTCGACCTGCCGCGCAACAAGCTGACCGTCATTACCGGCCTGTCCGGTTCCGGCAAGTCGTCGCTGGCTTTCGACACGCTCTATGCGGAAGGCCAGCGGCGCTATGTCGAATCGCTCTCGGCCTATGCCCGCCAGTTTCTGCAACTCATGGAAAAACCCGATGTCGACCTGATCGAAGGATTGTCTCCCGCCATTTCCATCGAGCAGAAGGCCACTTCGCACAACCCGCGCTCGACCGTCGGTACCGTCACCGAGGTCCATGACTACCTGCGCCTGCTGTATGCCCGCGCCGGCACGCCGCACTGCCCGGAGCACGGCCAGCCGCTCGAAGCGCAGAGCGTGGCGCAGATGGTCGACCATGTGCTGGCCTTGCCCGAAGACACCAAGCTGATGATCCTCGCCCCGGTGGTGGCCAACCGCAAGGGCGAGCAGCTCGACTTGTTCGACGAACTGCGTGCCCAGGGTTTCGCGCGCTTGCGGGTCGACGGCGAGATATATGAAATGGACGCGCTGCCCAAGCTGGCCAAGACCAGAAAGCACACCATCGACGTGGTGGTGGATCGGCTCAAGGTGCGTCCCGACGCGCGTCAGCGCCTGGCGGAATCCTTCGAGACGGCGTTGACCCATGCCGAAGGCCGCGCCATCGCGCTGGCCATCGACAGCGGGCAGGAAACCCTGTTCTCCGCCAAGTTCGCCTGCCCGGTGTGCAACTATGCTTTGCAGGAACTCGAGCCGCGCCTGTTCTCCTTCAACAATCCGATGGGCGCCTGCGCCGAATGCGACGGGCTGGGTGTGATCCAGTTTTTCGATGCCGGGCGCGTGGTCGCCTATCCGCATCTGTCGCTGGCCAGCGGCGCCATCAAGGGATGGGACAAGCGCAACCAGTTCTACTTCCAGATGCTCGAGAGCCTCGCCGAGCATTATGCTTTCGACATTGCCACGGCGTTCGAGGCATTGCCGGAAAATGTCCGCCAGATGGTGCTGCATGGTTCCGGCCGGGAACAGATCCGCTTTCGTTATCTCAACGAGAAAGGCACGCGCTTCGACCGCACGCATGTCTTCGAGGGCGTCATCCCGAACCTGGAGCGGCGCTACCGCGAAACCGACTCGCCGATGGTGCGTGAGGAACTGTCCAAATATCTCAACAGCAAGCCCTGTCCTGCCTGCGGTGGCACGCGCCTGCGCCTTGAAGCCCGTCACGTCTTCGTCGGCGGGCGGACCCTGCCGCAGATCAGCGGCCTGTCGCTGGGCGAGTGCCGTTCGTTCTTCGCCGGACTGAAACTCGCCGGGCACAAGGCGCAGGTCGCCGATAAGATCGTCAAGGAGATCGTCAGCCGCGTCGCCTTTCTGATCAATGTCGGTCTCGACTACCTGTCGCTCGACCGCGCGGCGGAAACGCTGTCGGGCGGCGAGTCGCAGCGCATCCGCCTGGCCTCGCAGATCGGCTCGGGCCTGACCGGCGTGATGTACGTACTCGACGAACCGTCGATCGGCCTGCATCAGCGCGACAACCTGCGCCTGCTGGAAACCCTGATGAACCTGCGCGACATGGGCAATACCGTGATCGTCGTCGAGCACGACCAGGAAGCCATCGAAGCCGCCGACCATGTCGTCGATATGGGTCCCGGCGCCGGCGAGCACGGCGGCCGGGTGGTCGCCGAAGGCACGCCGGTGCAGGTGGCGGCGCATCCCGATTCGCTGACCGGTGCCTATCTTTCCGGCCGCAAGCGGATCGGCGTGCCGCCACAGCGCACGGCGCCCCAGCCGGAGCGTCAGCTCAGGATACTCGCCGCCACCGGCAACAACCTCAAGAATGTCGCGCTGGAACTGCCGGTGGGTCTGTTCACCTGCGTCACCGGCGTCTCCGGTTCGGGCAAGTCGACGCTGATCAACGATACGCTTTACGCCGCCGCCGCCCGCCACCTCTATGGCTCGGCGCTGGAACCGGCGCCGTACGGCGAAATCCAGGGGCTCGAGTTCTTCGACAAGGCGATCAACGTCGACCAGTCGCCGATCGGTCGCACCCCGCGTTCCAACCCGGCCACTTACACCGGCCTGCTGACGCCGATCCGCGAACTGTTTGCCGGCGTGCCGCAGGCGCGCGAACGCGGCTACGGGCCGGGACGCTTCTCCTTCAACGTCAAGGGCGGCCGCTGCGAAGCCTGCCAGGGCGACGGCATGATCAAGGTGGAAATGCATTTCCTGCCCGACATCTTCGTGCCCTGCGATGTCTGCCACGGCAAGCGCTACAACCGCGAAACCCTGGAGATCCGCTACAAGGGCAAGACCATCAGCGAGATCCTCGGCATGACCGTCGAGCAGGCGCGCGAATTCTTCGCGGCGGTGCCGGTGGTGGCGAGAAAGCTGCAAACCTTGATGGATGTCGGCTTGAGTTACATCACCCTCGGCCAGAGCGCCACCACGCTGTCCGGCGGCGAGGCGCAGCGCGTCAAGCTGGCGCTGGAACTGTCCAAGCGCGACACCGGCCGCACCCTCTACGTCCTCGACGAGCCGACCACCGGCCTGCACTTCGCCGACATCGAAATGCTCCTGAAAGTGCTGCACCGCCTGCGCGACCACGGCAACACCATCGTGGTCATCGAGCATAATCTGGACGTCATCAAGACCGCCGACTGGCTGATCGACCTCGGCCCCGAAGGCGGCGCCGGTGGCGGCCGCATCGTCGCGGCGGGCACGCCCGAACAGCTGGCCGGCATGACGAATAACCACACCGGGCGCTATCTCGCCAAGTTGCTGAAACCCAGTGCGCGAAGAAAAACCGCCGCAAAGTGAGGCGCTGTCGCGATCGTGAAGCAGACCAGCATCGCCATACATGCCGCAGCACCTGCCAAGCCGGCCGTCGGCGCGCCTTGCAACGGCTGCGGCGTATGCTGTGCGAGCGAACCTTGCCCGCTGGGCATGGTCGTGCTGTGCCAGTTCAAGGGAGCCTGCCGGGCGTTGCTGTGGCAGGCGGAGCGGTGCCGCTATGTCTGCGGCTTGGTGGATCGACCGGCCGATTATCTGAGCTGGCTGCCCGACAAATTGAGCGGCTGGGCGGGACGGCTGGCGGCGCGGCGGATTGCCGCCGGGCAGGGCTGCGACGCAAGCATCGAGGTGGTCGACGAGCCAGAGTGAACCCTTCAGGCGGCAGCGCGTTTGGGCATGATCTTGACCAGTTGCCGGTTCGACATCGGGCGGTGGTAGAAATAGCCCTGCATGGTGTCGCAACCGGATTTCTCAAGAAAGCGCGATTGTTCGTCGGTTTCGACCCCCTCGGCAATCAGGCGCTTGCCCAGTCCGTTGGCGATCGAGATGATCGCCAGCACCACCGGATGATGATCCAGCGACGACTTGATCTCGCGCACGAAGGCCTGGTCGATCTTGATCGTATGCACCGGGAACTTGTGCAGGTACGACAGCGACGAGTAACCGGTGCCGAAGTCGTCGATCGCGATGGCGACGCCCACTCGGCATAATTTTTCGAGTTGTTCGATGGCGAACTGGGGATTGCGGATCGAAATGTTTTCGGTGATCTCCACTTCGATCCGGTCGGGCGAGATGGCGTGGTGCTTGAGCGCACGCGCCAGGGTCTCCGGGAAACCGCCATGATCCAGATACTGCGGGGACAGGTTGAACGAGAGCTTGAACCGTTCGTCGTTCAAGACGTTCCAGCCCTTGAGGTCCGCGCATATCGCTTCGAGCATCCAGTCGCTGAGGGGGATCATCAGCCCGACTTCTTCGGCCAGTGGCAGGAATTCGCCGGCACTCAGCAACCCGCGGGTAGGATGGTTCCAGCGCATCAGCGCCTCGACGCCGACCAGTTCGCCGTCTTTCGCATTCACCTGCGGCTGGTAATACATCTCCAGTTCGCCCAGTTCCAGCGCCTTGCGCAGGCTTTCTTCCAGCACGATTTTCTGCTGGTTCGGGGCATGTTTCGCCGGGTCGTAGAAGCGGAACCCGTTCTTTTCGGCAAACTTGACCTGATACATGGCGGTGTCGGCGTGGCGCAGGAGTTCGTCGACCGATTCGCCATGGTCGGGGTAGACGGCGATGCCGATGCTTGCCGAAATGTGAATGTCGTGGTCTTCGATGTCGAACGGCTCGCCCAGATTGTCGAGGATTTTTGCGGCGAGCATTTCCGCGTCCCGCCTGCTGTTCAGGTCCGGCAGCAGCAAGGTGAACTCGTCGCCGCCCTGCCGCGCCAGCGTGTCGCTTTCCCGCAGCGCCAGCTTCAGCCGCGCGGCGACCATTTGCAGCAACTCATCGCCGCGCACATGGCCGAAAGTATCGTTGACCCACTTGAACCGGTCGAGATCGATAAACATCACCGCCAGCTCTTTTTCCTGGCGCTTGGCCTGCGCCAATGCCAGGCTGAGACGGTCCTTGAACAGGACGCGGTTGGGCAGGTCGGTGAGGATGTCGTGATAGGCGTGATAGGTGATCTGCTCCTCGGCCCGCTTGCGATCCGTGATGTCGCGGGCGACGCCGTAGGTGCCGAGGAATTCGTGTTTCGAATAGCCGACATCCTGCGCATATATGCCAGTCGAGTCGAGCACGATGGTGATCAGGGTGTTCTCGAAATGGCGTTCTTCCGCCAGGTTGTCGAAGCATTTCAGACGCAGCTCGATGTTCCGCGAGGCGCGTGCGCCGGAGCGGCGTTCGTTGAAGATATTGGTGGCGCGGGTGCGGTCGTCTTCATGCACCAGCTCCGAATAATGCTTGCCGATGAGTTGGCTGCGATCGATGCCGAGCAGGGTCTCGACCCGCTTGTTGACGAAGGAAAAACAGCCATCGTGGTTCAAGGTGTAGATGATGTCCGGGGAATTGTCGATAAGGTAGCGATACAGCTTCTCGGATTTTTCGATTCTGGCGGTCATCTGGCGGTTTTGAATTTCCAGGCGCCGTCTCTGCAAGGCATTGTCGACCAGCTTGATCAGTTCTCCTGGTTCGTAGGGCTTGCGCAGATAGCCATAGGCGCCGCGCTCCAATGCGCCGATCGCCGCTTCGATGGCGGTATCGCCGCTGAGGACGATCACATGGGCGCTTATCTCGCGCTCCTTCATGAAATCCATGACCTGATGGCCGGACATGTCCGGCAGCCGCAGATCGAGCAGCAGCAGATCGAACTCCCTGCGGGAAAGTTGTTCGAGGGCCGCACTGCCGCTGCTGGCGGTGGTCAGGCGGTAGCCGCGTCCCTTCAGCAATTCGCAAACGCTGTCGAGTTGCCTGGGCTCATCGTCCACCAGCAGTATCCGCGCCTCAAGGCTGAAATGGCTCTCGGGCGATGCATGTTCTCCAGTCAGGCCAAAAGCCAGAAATGCCGATTCAATCTCGTCCATGGTCACCTCAATGCGCAGATCGAAACTGTGAAGGGTCGTCAGCGGCCGAGAGGCACACTGGCAGCAGAATTTCAAAACAAGTGCCGTCGCGGCTGCTGCGACAGGCGATGGTCCCGCCGAGCTGCCGCACCAGGCCATGGACGATGCTCAGTCCTAGTCCCATATGCTGTCCCGTCTTGGTGGTCGCGATGGGGGAAAACAGCTTGGCCAGTACCTCGGGGGCAATTCCCGGCCCGTTGTCCTGCACGCTCAGGCTGCAATACAGGCGGCCGTCGCGGTTGATTGCAGCGCCGGTGGCGACCACGATCTCGCCGCTCTCCGGAATGGCCTCGGCGGCATTCTTGATGAGGTTGAGCAGAATTTGCTTGAGCGTATCGGCGTCGGCTTTGAGCTTCGTCGCTTCGGCCTGCAAGCGCGTGCTGACGCGAACCCGTGCTGCTGGCGGCAGGCTGGCGGAATAGAACTTCACCGCCTCGCCGACCACGCGGTCGAGATCGATCGGTCCTTCGCTTGGCGCCGGCTGGATTTCCGCAAGACCCCGCAGGATCTGTCCGACCCGGTCGATCTCGCTGCCGAGGATGGCTATCTCGGCTGCGACCGACTCCTGCCGCGCCGCCTTGCCGTCGAGCACCGCCAGATAGTTCTTGATGATCGACAGGGGGTTGTTGGCCTCATGCACCGCTTGGCGCGAGGCTTGGCGATACTCCGCAGCGATCCGCGCCCCGATATGCAGCTCTTCTTTCTCTTTGCGGCTGGCGCTGTCGATGGCGGCTGCGGCTTGAGAGGCGAAAGCCATCAGAAATGCTTCGCGCAGTTGCAGTTCGCCGACCTGGAGCGCAAGCGCCGCGCCGATCACCACGCCCAGACATTGCCGGTTATGCAGCAACGGCAGGCAGACCAGGTATTCGGCATCCAGCAGGCGCAACAGCTGCTCTTCGGCCAGGCTGAGCGTCTGGTTGGCCGTGTTGCGCTCGGCTTGGTCGGCGGATTCGGGCTTGAGGTTGGGTTTCACCTTGCCATTGCAAATTTCCAGCAGCAACTGCTGTTCCTCGGACAATTTTGGCAGCTGAGTGTCTGGCTCGATGAAGACCGCCCGCTCTTGTGCCATCGCGACGGATACTGCGCCGCCATCGTCCAGCGGCATCATGAATTCGGCGCGGTCGGGACGGCTCGAATCGGCCGCGACGCCGCGCAGACAGTTTGCCGCATTGTCGCGTTGAAGCAGCAGTACTTCCTTGAAGCCGAACAGCATGGCCGCCGATTGTGCGACGGCGGACCAGACCCCAGCCACGCCCGGCGCCTGGGAATAGAACCTGCTCGCGGTGGAGTTCAGGGCCAGTTGCCGGACTTCCTCGATCAGCAGTTGGCCGGAGGAGTCCGGTGCGATTGCCGGTGCGGCGGGGCTGATCAACGTGAACGCCGGTTCGCTGTCCGCCAGGTCGATACGCAGCATCTCGGCGGTTTGCTGCACTTGCTCGGTGGCTTCATCGCAGATCGTGGTCAACGCTGCGGCTTCGATCCCGCACAGCACCTGCGCAATATTCAGTGTTGCCTGGTCCATTCCCAGGCAGGCCAGCGCATCGGCGAGGATGACCGTGCGGATCAGGGGGTGGGTCGACACTGCCCTCGAGATGGGCTGGTGATGATATAGCACGCTGTCGGCAAGATAGGCATCCAGCCCCCAGCGCTCGATCAGCAAGGCGCCGGCTTCGGTGTGGGTGATATGCAGCAGGCGCTCCTCGGCCAGGCACAAGCTGGCATCGTCGATATGGCTCGCCAGCGGCAAATATTCCTTCGGCGCCGCGCTGAACAAGGCCAGGCGGCCAATATCGTGCAGCAAGCCGGCCAGATAGGCCTCCTCCAGATGCGGGTAGGCGATACGTTCCGCAATTTTCCGCGCACCGATCGCCGCAATCAGGGAATGCCGCCAGAAGCCGCGCAGATCGGTGGCTTTGGCGTTAGGCAAATCATTGAAAACCTGGAATACCGATTCGCAGATCAGCAAGGTCTTGGTGGTGTTCATGCCCAGGGTCTGGAGCGAGTGCATCAGCCCGGGTTTGTTCGTCCTGCCGGCATACAGGGAGCTGTTGGCGGCACTCAGGATCTTGCTCGCCATGGCCGGATCCTTGGCGATCAGTTCGGCCAACTCGGCCATCCCCGCTTCTTCGGTTTGGCAGAGCCGGATCAGCTTGACCAATATCTCCGGCATCGCCGGAAGCTTGGCGATCAATAAGCGCTGACGGATGTCATGAACGGAATCAAGCATGCTGAGTGGCTATCGCATGAGTCGCATTAGTACCCCATATCCGCGCCGAGAAGTATCGAGCTGCCCGGCATTATTTGAATGCATAACGGACGTTTAATCAATATATTAAGGGATTATTCTAATAATGTGGATTAATTTGATATTGGCATACAACTTGGACAGCCGCAATCGAAATATGAAAAATCGCACAAATAGGCCAATGTCACCGGCGAGAGCGGCGGCTCGCGATAACAGACAGCGGACCTATCGCGGCCGGGCTGGACGCGGCAGCAAGCGTAGCGTGCCCAGTTGGTGCGGTTCGTTGTCGGCGCGCCGCATGCTCATCGGCAGGTAGGCCACTTCTGCCCAAGTCGAGCTGAAGCTGCCGTACAGCGGTGAAAACGGGTTGCCGGACTGTCCGCTGGAAAGTATGAAGCGCGAACGGTCCAGGTCGGATAGGTCGTAGAGGCCGCGCAGGCTGGCGGCTTGACGGGTGGCATAGGGATGCGCCTCGTCGCTGGGCGCGGTATGGCCGACATCGAGCGTCCAGGTGTCTCCCGGCACCCGCTGGCGCAGCTCGAACCAGGGCGCCAGCCAGGCTTGATGGCTGAATGGCCGATGCTCGGAGACAGCGACATGCGCTTCGCCCCAGCGCCAATTGCTCATATCCGCACCATAGCGGCGGGTGAGGTCGGCCAGCGCCAGATCGAGGGCGCGGGCGATCATCTCGGCGCAGCTTTCGCGCTGCGGAGTGCGCACGTCATCGCACCAGCGGCCCTGGCCATCGCGATTGCGCAGCACGTTGAGCATGAAGATGGGCCGCTCTGTCCAGTTGGCTTCGAACAGATCGCCCAGCTCATCGGCATACACCAGACGGGTCAGCTCGCGCAGCCAGGCGCTGACCAGCAAGGGTTCGACGCGTTCGGTACGCATTTCCCCGTCCCAGTGGCGCAACCTGTCGGCGGCCTGGCGTGCGTGGTCCTTGAGCAACGGTGCGGCCAGCAGCAGCGGCAGCGCCTCGCGCACATACAGCGAGCGGATGTCGGCCTGCATCGCGGCGAAGCTGGCCATGTCATGCCGCGGGCGCGCATCGAGCAACTCGGCGATGCGTCGGGCACGGAACGGGGGTTCCCATTGCGAGGTGAGCCAGTGGCGGTAGCCGGGCGGCGCGATCTTTTCGTTGGCGGTGGCGATTGCGGCAGAAGCCGGATTGAACTGGCGCGGCAGTTCCTCGAAAGGGATGAAGTCCTGCCAGTCGTATTTCGCCAGCCAGCCCGGCGCCGGAGCGAGTCCGTGCAGATCGTTGTCGGCGCGGTGCATGGGGATGCGACCGGGGGCGATATAGCCGATGTTGCCATCGATGTCGGCATACACGATATTCTGCTGCGGCGCGTGGAAATCGCGGGAGGCCGCGAGAAAGCTGTTCCAGTCATGGGCACGGTTGAGCCTGGTCAGGGCTTGGGCGGTCAGGTCGTCGTCGCGCAGGGCGGTCCACGCGAAAGCCAGCGCATAGCCCTTGGGCATGACTTTGGCGGCCCCGGCAAAAGCGTCGGAGATGATCGGCCCATGACGTGAAATACGCACCGCCAGCAATACGTCGGGTTGTCCCTTGACCCGGATGCGTTCGTTGATGGTGACGAAGCGCTGCTTGCCCTCAGGGGTATCGTAGAGCGCTGCGTCGCCGGGGTCGAGGCGCTCGATGTAGAGATCCTGGACATCCGAACCGGTGTTGGTGAAGCCCCAGGCGATCCGTTCATTGCGCCCGAGCACGATCATCGGCACGCCCGGGAAGGTGGCGCCGATCATGTGGCTGGCGGGGCTGTCGAGATGGGCGAAGTACCAGACCGCCGGCGCGGTCAGGTCGAGATGCGGATCGTTGGCCAACAGCGGTTTGCCGCTGCTGCTGCGGCTGCCCGCCACGACCCAGTTGTTCGAGCCGATGCCTTCCGGCGACTGCGGCGGCGCTGCCGCGGCGATTTGGGTGGCAGCCGCGGCGAGACTGGCGTAGAGCGCACTCAGATCGGGCAAGGGTATCGGCGCATCGCCCGGATAGGGCGGCAGGAATTCCTGGATCTGCTGGGTGCTGAGCCGGCCGGCCAATTGCATGCGCAGCAGTTCCGGCCGCCAGCTACTGTTGAGGTCCCAGGCCATCATCTTGATCCACGCCAACGAATCGACTGCCGACCAGGGCTCGGGGCGATGCCCCAGCAGCAGAAATTCGGGCGGCAGCGGCTTGTCGTTGGCGGCGAGGAAGGCATTCACGCCGTCCGCATAGGCTTCGAACAGATTGCGCGTTTCTTCATCGAGGTTTGCCAGCGTGGCGCGGGCGACCCGCTGGATGCCGAGGGTGCGCAGGAACCGGTCCGTGTCGAGCGAAGCCGGCCCGAACAGTTCGGCGAGGCGCCCGGCGCCGATGCGGCGATTCATTTCCATCTGCCACAGGCGGTCCTGGGCATGGACATAACCCAGCGCGAAATTGGCATCGCGCAGGGATTGTGCGTAGATATGCGGAATGCCATGACGGTCGCGCTGTACTTCGGCCGGCGCAACCAAGCCGGTCAGATACAGCGTGCCGGATATCTGCGGCAATGAGCTCCTCAGATACTGGAAAACGACCAGGGCCAGCAGCGCGATGCATGCCAGCGTGCACGACAGGCCACGCCACCGCCCCGGCTTCATTACTCCTCGGTCAACAGCGAAACCCCGAGCAGCGCCCGACGTTTCAGCCACGGGCTGGGCCGGTAACGCGGGTCGCCATAGAAACTCTGCATCGCGGTCAGGATCGTGAGTATGTTGCCTGCGCCGAGGGTGTCGCCGAGCATCAGCGGTCCATTGGGATAGGCCAGGCCAAGCTTGACCGCGCGGTCGATGTCGACCGGCTTGGCGATGCGCTGCTGCGCGATGTCGCAGCCGATGTTGACGATGCAGGCGACGATGCGCTGGGCGACCAGGCCGGCGCTGTCGCGGATCACCGATACCGGCACGCCATCGGCGGCAAACAGGCCGTGAGCGGCGGCACGCATCTCCGGCGTGGTCAGTGGGGTGGTCATCAGCGTGCGGTGCTGGTCCAGCCCGAACAGACAGTCGATGGCGATGCAGCGGCTGGCGTCCAGTCCCTCGGCAAGACACAGCGAGGTGGCATCCAGGCCGAGCGGAGTGACGACGCATAACGAATCGGCTGACGGACGCTCGCCGCTATCGAGACTGCCGCCGAGTCGCTGCACCAGCTCGCCGACGGCTTTGCCCCAGGCGGGACGCGCCTGGCTGACCCAGACGCTTGCCGGGCGATTGGCCGGTACGGCCGGCGCGGCGATCGGCTGCACCTGGTTGTTAACATAGGTGTAGAAGCCGCGTCCGGTCTTGCGTCCCAGCACGCCGCCAACCAGCCGTTGCGTCGCCAGGGGCGAGGGCCGGTAGCGCGGTTCCTCGTAATATTGATGGTAGATCGACTCCATGACCGGCAGGGAAACGTCGAGTCCGGTCAGATCCATCAGTTCGAAAGGCCCCATGCGGAAGCCGGCGGCGGCCTTCATGATGCGGTCGATTTCGTGGAACTCGGCAATCCCTTCGCCCAGGCAACGCAGCGCCTCGGTAATGAAGCCGCGGCCGGCATGATTGACGATGAATCCGGGTGAGTCCTGGGCGCGTACCGCCTGGTGCCCGACGCGCTGGCCCAGCGCCAGTAGTGCCTCGCTGACCCAAGGGGCGGTGAGCAGACCGTCGACTACCTCGACGATTTTCATCAGCGGCACCGGGTTGAAGAAGTGGAAACCGCAGACACGTTCGGGATGCTTGCAGGCAGAGGCGACAGCGGTGATCGACAGCGAAGAGGTATTGGTGGCGAGGATGCAGTCGTTGGCGACGATCTCTTCGAGTTGTTTGAATACTTTCTGCTTGACCTCAAGACTTTCGACGATGGCCTCGATGACGATTTGCGCCGCCGCCAGTTGCTCCTGATGGGAGATGACTTCCAGCCGGGCGCTTGCTTCTGCGAGGTCGGCTGCGGAAATCTTGCCTTTCTCGGCGAGCTTGGTCAGCGTGGCGATGATGCTGGTGTGGGCAGTGCTGGCGGCACCCGGCAGGGCGTCATAGAGCAATACCTGGATGCCGGCTTGGGCGGCGATCTGGGCGATGCCGCTGCCCATGGCACCGGTGCCGACGATGGCGATGGTCAGCGCCGGGCTGTGAATCTCGATTGGCATGGCGTTTCCTTGGGGAGTTACGATGCTGAGCTTGCTTGCGGGACGAAATTACCAGAGCTTCCACCATGGCTCGGGCTTATCCAGGCCACGCACGAAATATTCGCTTTTGGGAAAATTCTTGCGCATGATCCGTTCGGTATCGTCGCGCAAATCCTTCATGCCCAACTTTTCGTAAGCCTTGATGATGACGAACAAGGCTTCCTCGTCGGCCGGCGCGCCGGGATAGCTCTTCAACGTGGTCTGGGCGCGGTTGATGGCCGCGACGTAGGCGCCCCGCTTGAGATAATAGCGCGCCACATGCACCTCATGCGCGGCGAGGGTGTTGGTCAGATAAACCATGCGCGCCGTGGCATCGGGAGCGTACTTGCTGTTGGGGAATTTGCTGACCAGTTCCTTGAAGGCATCGAAGGCTTCCCTGGGCGCCTTGGGGTCGCGTTCGCTCAAATCCTGCATGCCGACATGGGCCATCAGGCCGAGATCTTCGCCGAAATTGGCCAGACCCTTGAGAAAATAGGCGTAATCCACGTTGGGATGGTTCGGGTGGAGGCGGATGAAGCGATCGCAGGCAGTCACCGCGGCGGCAGGCTCATCCTGTTTAAAATAGGCGTAGGCAATTTCGAGCTGGGCTTGCTGGGCATAGCGTCCATAGGGATAGCGCGCTTCCAGCTTTTCGAAATTCTTGATGGCTTTGTCATAGGCGCCATCGTTCATGGACTCTTTGGCTTCGTCGTAGAGTCTTTGTGCCGACCAGCCGGCGGTCTCGTCCTTCTCGGACAACAGGCCGCAGCCGCCGAGCAGGAGGGAAACGAGAAGCGCGAAAAAAACCGCTTTAGCCGCTACACTACGCATGATGGATGTCCCGCAAATGAATCCGGTCGATTATAGCGCAAGCTTAACCGCATGCCCTGCCGAGCCCGAGTGCCTGGTGATCCCGGCGGAATGCGCCGGCTTGCGTCTCGATCAAACCCTCGCACGCCTGTTTCCACAGCATTCGCGCAGCCGCTTGCAGGCCTGGTTGCGCGAAGGGCGGGTATGCGTCGAGGGCGTTTCTGGCGCCGATGCCAAACGCAAGGTATGGGGCGGAGAAAAAATCCTGGTTGCCGCGATGCCCGATCCGCGTTCGACTGAAAATGCTCCCGAAGAGATTGCGCTGGCCGTCGTATACGAAGACCAGGATATCCTGGTCATCGATAAACCGGCCGGACTGGTGGTTCATCCCGGCAGCGGCAACTGGCAGGGCACGCTGTTGAATGCGCTGTTGCACCATGCGCCGGCGCTGGCGGAAATTCCGCGGGCTGGCATCGTACATCGTCTCGACAAAGAGACCAGCGGTCTGCTGGTGGTCGCCAAGACGCTGGCGGCGCAGACCGACCTGGTGCGCCAGCTGCAGGCGCGTAGCGTGAAGCGTGAATACCTGGCGTTGGTGCATGGCTCGGTTGCCGGCGAGGGCACCGTGGATGCGCCGATCGGGCGTCATCCGCGGCAGCGTACCAAGATGGCGGTGGTGGCGATGCACGGCAAGGAGGCGCGCACCCACTATGCCGTGCGCGAGCGCTTTGCGGCGGCAACGCTGCTCGAATGCCGGCTGGAAACCGGCCGCACGCACCAGATCCGCGTCCATATGGCATCGATCAAACATCCGCTGGTCGGTGATCCGGTCTATGGCCGGCGCGGCGGCGCTTCGGCGTTGCTCGCGAGCTTTGCGCGCCAGGCCCTGCATGCCTGGCGGCTGGCCTTGCTGCATCCGCTCAGCCATGCCGAGATGAACTGGGAAGCGCCGTTGCCGGAGGATTTCGCCGCGCTGTTGTCGGCACTGCGCAACAATCCATGAATGTCGCCCGCATCACCCCAGACTGGGCAGCGCCGCTGCGCGTGCATGCCCTGACCACCACGCGTGTTGGTGGCGAAAGCCTCGGCCCCTACGCCGGATTCAATCTCGGTGCGCATGTCGGCGACGACCCCGCCATCGTGGCCGCCAACCGGCAACGACTGGGGCAAGCGCCTTTCCGCTTGCCTGGTGCGCCACTCTGGCTGCAACAGGTGCATGGCACAACCGTGCTGGCGGGCGAAAATTATCGCGAGGGCGTCGAAGCCGATGCCTGCGTGACCCGTTCTCCCGGTCAGGTTTGCGCTGTGCTGACCGCCGATTGTTTGCCGCTGTTGTTTTGCGCCGAGGACGCCAGCGTCGTGGCGGCCGTGCATGCCGGTTGGCGCGGGCTGGCTGCCGGCATCATTGAAGCCGCCGTCGCCGCCATGGCGATTCAACCGGCGCGGTTGTTGGCCTGGCTGGGCCCGGCGATCGGTCCGGCGGCTTTCGAGGTCGGCACTGACGTGCGGGAAATTTTCCGTCGTCGGGATGCCATGGCGGAACAGGCTTTTGTTCCGCATGGCCAGGACAAATGGCTGTGCGATCTGTATCTGCTGGCGCGGCAGCGGCTGGCCAGGCTGGGTGTGCGCCGGGTCTCCGGGGGCGGTTGGTGTACCTTCAGCGATGCTCGGCGCTTTTATTCCTATCGCCGCGACGGCATCACCGGACGCATGGCGTCCTGCATCTGGCTGGAACGCTGAAGACCGTATAATCACGCCCTATGTCAGTTCTGCTCTGGATCATCGTCGTATCCATCGTCGGCGGCGCCTTGTCGGTGCTGGCGGCGGCATCGTTCGCGCTGACCTTCGGCATCGCCTGGGTGTCGCAACTGGTCAGCTTTGCGATTGGCGCCCTGCTTGGCGCGGCATTTCTCGAAGTGCTGCCGGAGGCCATCATCGCCACTACCGATGCCACGACGACTTCGGCGACCGTACTGGCCGGCATTCTGGGGTTTTTCGTGCTTGAGAAGCTGGTGCTGTGGCGGCACTGCCATACCGAGTCCTGCGAAGGCCACGAACACCTCGACGCACCGCCATCGTCATTCGATGGCGGCCGCAGCGGTCTGCTGATCCTGATCGGCGACACCTTCCACAATTTTGTCGATGGCGTGCTGATTGCCGCCGCCCTCATGGAAAGCATCCAACTCGGCATCATCACTGCGTTGGCCATCATTGCTCACGAAATCCCCCAGGAAGTCGGCGACTTCGTGATCCTGCTGCATTCGGGCTATTCGCGGGCCAAGGCGCTGACCTACAACCTGCTGTCGAGCCTTGCCACGGTGGTGGGCGGACTCCTGTCCTATTTCGCCTTATCGTCAGCGCAGAGCGCTGTGCCGGTGTTTCTGGCATTGGGTGCGGCGAGCATGATTTATGTCGCGGTGGCGGATCTGATTCCCGGTTTGCACAAACGCACCGGATTGAAAGCCACTCTCCAGCAGGTGCTATTGATCGGTGCCGGCGTCGCGACGATCTGGATATCACATCAGGTGGTCGACCATTTCGCCGGCTAGCTGGTAGTTAGCCACGCTGAATCCAATCTCGGCGACGCCGTTGGCGCGGGTTTGTTTGGGACCACTTCTGCCATTTCAGCAGGGTATCGACGAAGTCCAATACCAGGCGCTGGTTTTCCGGAGTCAGCCGGTCGAGGCGCGCGTGGAATAATTCGGCGGTTGAACCCTTTGCGGCGCTTTCCTCATGGGCCGGCACGACGCGATAGGCGGGAGAGTCCTGTTCCACCCGTGAGTAAAGGGAGGATACCGGCAGCTTTAACGCTTTGGCGATCTTTTCGATCATCTCCGGTGTGAATCCCTGCTTCCCGCGCTCGATCCGCGATAGGTTGGCCGCATCGGTTCCCGCCGCCAGTGCGATTTTCTCAAGGGTGGCGTCTTGTTCCTGTCGGGTTTTTCTAATGGCTTCACCGATTTTCATGCGTCTGATTGTCGGGCGACATTGGCACTTGACGCAAAGCGCATGGCGCAAATATTATAGCTAAATATTTGCGCCATGCGCTATAATAAACAATTTCATGATGAAACCCGTCACCGCTTCCGCATCGGCCGATGGCGGCCGAATTACCGTTCCGCTGCCGCCTGGCGAAATTCCGCTCGCGGCGAAAATCGTCGAAACCTCGCGCGAAGGCATCATGGTGTGCGATACCGAAACCCGCATCGTCTGGGTCAATCCCGCATTCACCGAAATCACCGGCTTTACGGCCGCGGAAGCCATCGGCGCGACGCCCAGAATCTTGCAATCCGACGACATGTACGATCGTTTATTCTACGATGCGTTATGGTCCTCGCTCGTAGCCATCGGCCATTGGCAAGGCGAGGTGTGGAGCCGGAAAAAGAACGGCAACGTCTTCCCAGAATGGCTGAACCTGCAAGCCATTGTCGACGAGCACGGCGTGACCATCCGCTATGTCGGTACTTTCTCCGATCTTTCCGAGCAGCAAGGGCTGCAAAAAAGCCTCTACAGGCTGGCGTATTTCGACAGCGTCACCGGTCTGCCCAACCGCAACCTGTTCCATGACCGCCTGCAGCAGGCACTGCTCCAGGCCACGCGGGAAAAGTCGGCGCTGGCCGTGCTGTTTCTCGACCTGGATCGCTTCAAGGACGTCAACGACAGCCTCGGCCACGATGCCGGGGATCGTCTGCTGAAGGCTGCGGCAGAACGCATCGCCGGTTGCATGCGGGAAGGCGACACGCTCTCCCGGCTCGGCGGCGACGAGTTCGCCGCCATCCTGCCGAATGCCGGCGATGCGCCGGCGGTGGCCCAGGTGGCGGGCCGGATCATCCAGTCGCTGTCCTTCCATTTCAATCTTGTCGGCCGAGAAGTCTCCATCACCGCTAGCGTCGGCATCAGCCTCTTTCCGTCCGATGGCAAAGAGGCGGAAACCTTGATCGAAAATGCCGACATTGCGATGTACCAAGCCAAGGAAGGCAGCGGCAACGGCTACCGTTTTTTCGACCGGGAAATGCACGCGCTACCTGGCCGCATCGGCCAACGTCTTTGAATTGCGTTTTAACCGGACGCCAATGCCGAAATTTGCATCACCGCAATTGGCTCGGAATTGTCTGCGTATTCTTGATCTTGGAAGCGTATTGAACCGCCAGAATGGAAGGGGAGGATTTGCCTGACAACGCTCCGAAAGCCCTTGGAACGTGTCTCCCGCATATTGTCCCGCAGCGGCGCCGGCAAGTCGATCGACCGTTGCGCAAGGCCTTCTTTCAGAATCGGTCGAATGAACCCCTTATCTCCCAGCAGCAAGCCGGAAATATCATCCAGCAGGGCTTCGCGCCAGAGTGCCACTAGGCCGCGCGGGTCAAGATATTTCGGATGTAGGGTCCAGATTCGCATTCCCATTCCATCTGGCGCATGGGAAAGGCGCAAGCAGCGCAACCCGCAACGGGGGCGCTCTATGAGGTAAAAGACTTACTCCTGGCTCAGATAGACGTTGCGCAAAAACGCATCGGCATCCACAACCTCTCCGGTGCACGAATTGCGGCTCGAACTGGCTTGCTGCAAGCCGAGTTCAGGCGTCTGCGGCAGCCATTGGGCGTTCATCACCTCTTCCTCGAAGGCGCCGAATTCTCCCGCGATGTATTTGCCCGTAACCATGTCCATGACGATCACCATTTCACTGTCTCCTCGATATTGGAGCGCACAGTGAGGTTAACGGACGTGTTGCAAAAAAGTTGAATTGCCGAATAAAAATATTTCTAAGTGTTGCTTTTTTGCCACGGTGCCACTCGCAGCAACAGCAACATGCCCGGCACAGCCAGTGCCGCGCAGAGTAGGAAGAAGGCCAACCATCCCATCTGTTCCACCAGCCAACCGGCGGCGGCGTTAATGAAGCTGCGCGGGACGGCCGCCAGGCTGGTGAACAGTGCGAACTGCGTCGCGGTGTAGAGCGGATGGGTGGCGCGGGCGATATAGGCGACGAAAGCCGCCGTGCCCAGGCCGACCCCAAGCGCTTCCAGGCCGATGACCCCGGCCAAGGCGACGAGTTGTGCGAAGGCGATGCTGGCCTGCGGCCCTTGCCAAGCGAGCCATGCGAAACCGAAGATCGACACCAGTTGTACCGCACCGAACAGCCACAAGGCCCGGTTGATGCCGAGCCGGACCATCCACAGGCCGCCGGCCAGTCCGCCGATGACCGCCGGCCATAGCCCGGCATGCTTGGCCACCAGGCCGATGTGGGTTTTGGTGTAACCCATGCTGAGATAGAAAGGTGTTGCCAGCGCGGTGCACAAGCTGTCGCCGAGTTTGTAGAAGAAGATGAAGCCGAGGATCAGCAGGGCGTCCCGTACGCCGGCGCGGCCGATGAATTCATGGAAAGGTTCGACCACGGCTTCGCGCAGCGTCTTTGGCGTACTGGCGCCGATACCCGGTTCGCGCACTTGCCAGGCCATCACCATGCCCGGCAGCATGAACAGGGCGGTGATCCAGAACACCTCGGACCAGGGCAGGTGGTCGGCCAGGATCAGCGACAGCGAACCCGGCACCAGGCCGGCGATGCGATAGGCATTGACATGCACCGAGTTGCCCAGCCCCAGTTCGGCGTCGGAGAGTATCTCGCGGCGGAAGGCGTCGATGGCGATGTCCTGGGTCGCCGAGAGGAGCGCCAGCAACAGCGCCAACAGCACGATCTGCGTCAGATCGAGGCGCGGCGACAGCATACCGAAGCCGCCAATGATGAACAGCAGGCCGATCTGGGTCAGCAGCATCCAGCCGCGACGGCGACCAAAGCCGGGAACGGCGTAACGATCGAGCAGCGGTGACCAGAGGAATTTCCAGGTGTAGGGCAGCTGGATCAGCGTCATCGCGCCGATCTCCCGCAGGCTGACACCTTCGGAGAACAGCCAGGCCGGCACCAGGTTGAGCAGCAGGTAGAGCGGCAGGCCCGAGGAGAATCCGGTGAACACGCAGACCAGCATGCGCCGCGTCAGCAGCGTGTTCAGCCAGTCGGGGGAAGCCAATCCGTCAGCCTCGCGTGATGCGATACACGGCCAGGCTGCCCAGGAAGTTGTGTTCCTCGTTCACCTGTTTGCCTTGTTCGTCGAGCACCTGCCGCTCGCGCACGAGAATCTTCATCTTGGCGCACAGATCCTCGAAATCCAGCATGGTGAAGAAGCGCACGTTGGGCGTGTCGTACCACTGGTAGGGCAGGTCTTCGGATACCGGCATGCGTCCGCCGAGCACCGCCGCGCGGTTTTTCCAGTAGCCGAAGTTGGGGAAGGAAACCACCGCCTCGCGGCCGACGCGCAACATCGCGGCGAGTATCTCTTGGGTGTGGTGGACGGTTTGCAGCGTGCGCGACAGCACCACATGATCGAAAGCGCCATCGACAAAACCGGCCAGCCCCGCATCGAGGTTGCTCTGGATCACATTCACTCCATTGCCGATGGCCGCCAGCACATTGGCATCGTCGATGTCGACGCCATAGCCTCGCACGCCGCGGGTCTCGATCAGCAGCTTGAGCAGGGTGCCGTCGCCGCAGCCGAGGTCGAGCACGCGCTCGCCGGGTTGCACCCAGCCGGCGATGACCTCGAAGTCGGGCCGGTCGAGCCTCCGGTTCATAGCTTGATCCTCCCCAGATAGGCGCTCAGGACCGCGTGGTACTGGGGTTCTTCGAGCAGGAAGGAATCGTGGCCGAAGTTGCAGGTGATTTCGGCGTAGCTGACGTCCTGGTCGTTCTTCAGCAGCGCGTTGACGATCTCGCGCGAACGCGAGGGCGCGAAGCGCCAGTCGGTAGAGAACGCCACCACCAGGAACTTGGCCTGCGCCGACGCAAGCGCAGCGGCCAGATCGCCGTCGTAGCGATGCGCCGGATCGAAGTAGTCGAGCGCTTTGGTCATCAGCAGATAGGTGTTGGCGTCGAAAAAGCCGGCAAATTTGTCGCCTTGGGCACGCAGGTAGGATTCGATCTCGAACTCGACGCCATAACCGAAGCCGAAGTCGTCGCCGCGCAGCATGCGGCCGAACTTCTCCCCCATCTGGTCGTCGGACAGATAGGTGATGTGGCCGAGCATGCGGGCCAGCCGCAAGCCGCGTCGAGGCACCACCGAGTGCTCGTAGAAATGTCCGCCGTGAAAATCCGGGTCGGTGAGGATGGCTTGGCGAGCGACATCGTTGAAGGCGATGTTCTGCGCCGTCAGCTTGGATGCTGCGGCGATGACGAGCGCATGGCGGATGCGGGCAGGCTGGTCGATCGTCCATTGCAGCGCCTGCATGCCGCCGAGGCTGCCGCCGATCACCGCCGCCCAGCTGTCGATACCGAGATGATCGGCCAGGCGCGCTTGCGCCTGAACCCAGTCATCCACCGTTACCATCGGAAAATCGGCGCCCCAGGGTTTGCCGGTGGCCGGGTTCGGCGAGGACGGTCCGGTCGAGCCGTGGCAGCCGCCGAGATTATTCACGCCGACGATGAAAAACCGCTCGGTGTCGAGCGGCCGGCCGGGGCCGACGAGGTTGTCCCACCAGCCGAGAGACTTTGGCTGGTCGGCATAAAGGCCGGCGACATGGTGATGGCCGGACAGCGCATGGCAGACCAGGATGGCATTCGACTTGGCGGCATTGAGCGTGCCGTAAGTTTCAAAGACCAGGTCGTAGGCCGGCACGACGGCACCGCTGCGCAATTCGAGCGGCGCGCCGAAATGCGCAGACTGTGCCGCGACGATGCCTACACTGCCGGTTTTCGTATTCACTTCTTTTATCCAATAAAAAACCCGACCGGCTCATGCGGATCGGGCCTGTAGATTTGCCACCCTCGCTTTAGCCGTATTTGTTAAGCGCCCGCAAGCTGAGTCAAGTCGGCGCCGCAGATGGGAAACTACCGTGCGGCCCGGCAAAAGTCAATCCGCCTGACATCCGCATGGGCGGCGCATCCGGCTTGCATAATGCCCTTCAACAAATTAAATTGATTGAAAATGAATATCGCGACACATGGTGCGGTGACACAACCCTGCGACATCTTGGTGGTCGGCGGCGGCATCAACGGCGTCGGCATCGCCAGGGACGCGGCGGGGCGCGGCTTGTCGGTGCTGCTCTGCGAAAAGGACGATCTTGGCTCGCACACCTCTTCGGCCAGCACCAAGCTGATCCACGGCGGACTGCGCTACCTCGAACACTATGAATTCGGCCTGGTTCGCAAGGCGCTCGAGGAACGCGAAGTCCTGCTGCGTGCCGCCCCCCACATCGCCTGGCCGCTGCGCTTTGTCATGCCGCACGATGCCCATCTGCGGCCAGCCTGGATGATTCGCATCGGCCTGTTCCTCTACGATCACCTGGCACGGCACGACCTGTTGCCCGGTTCGAGCGGCGTCAATCTCCGCCGCCATCCGGCCGGTGCCCCGCTGGATGCGCGTTTCCGGCGCGGTTTCATGTATTCCGACGGCTGGGTGCAGGACGCCCGGCTGGTCGTGCTGAATGCGGTCGATGCGCGCCGGCGCGGTGCCGATGTGCGCATCCATACGCGTTGCGTGTCTGCGCGGCGGGAGCAAGGCCTGTGGCACGCGCAACTGGTGGACGAACAGGGCGAAACCCAGGCAGTCGTCGTGCGCATACTGGTGAATGCCGCCGGCCCGTGGGTCGGCCGGTTTCTCGACGAGGTCGTGGGCTTGGGGGCAGAAAAGTCGGTGCGCCTGGTGAAGGGCAGCCACATCGTCGTGCCGCGCCAGTTCGAGCACGACTACGCCTACATTTTCCAGAATCCGGATCGCCGCATCGTTTTCGCCATTCCGTTCGAGGACGACTTCACCTTGATCGGCACCACCGAGCTGGAATTCCACGACGATCCGGATCGGGTCGGTATTTCGGAAGACGAGATCGTCTATCTCTGCGCCATGGCCAACCGCTATTTCAGGCGTCGCATTGCCCCCGCCGACGTGGTCTGGCAGTATTCCGGCGTGCGCCCGCTGCTCGACGACGAGACCGGCGATCCCGCGAGCGTCACGCGCGACTATGCGCTCGAACTGGATGCCGATGGAGCACCGCTGTTGTCGGTGTTCGGCGGCAAACTGACGACCTACCGCCGTCTCGCCGAGGAGGCCGTCGACCGGGTGCAAGCCTTGCTCGGGCTGGCGCAGCGGCAGTGGACCGGCGGGGCGGTGTTGCCCGGAGGCGACCTGCCTGCGGGCGGCCTGAGGGAATATCAGGCACGCCTGACACGCAACCACCCTTGGCTGCCGGTACCGCTTGCCCGGCGCTGGGCGCGCACCTACGGCACGCGCAGCGCCGAAATCATCGGCAATGCCGCCACGTTGGCCGATCTCGGCGAGGAAGTCCTGCCGACACTGTATGCGCGGGAAATCGACTACCTGGTGCGAGAGGAATGGGCTCGCAGCAGCGACGACATTCTCTGGCGCCGCACCAAGCTGGGCCTGCGTGTTGGCTTGACGGATGCGGCAATACTCGAACGCTGGCTGGCGGATCGTCGTCGCCAGCCATAAAGGAGGGACAAGATGGCTTATCTCCTCGCTCTCGACCAGGGCACCACCAGTTCTCGAGCCATCGTCTTCGACGACGACAGCCGTGTTCGCGCCGTCGCACAGCGCGAGTTCCGCCAGATATTTCCCCGCTCCGGTTGGGTCGAGCACGATCCCTACGACATCTGGCAAACCCAGCTCGACACGGCACGCGAGGCGCTGAACAAGGCCGGTATCGCGGCAAAGGATCTGGCCGCGCTGGGCATCGCCAACCAGCGCGAGACGACACTGGTCTGGGAGCGCGCCTCTGGCCGGCCGATCTACAACGCCATCGTCTGGCAGGATAGACGCGGCGCGGCGCTGTGCGATGAACTCCAGGCGGCCGGCCACGCAAGCCTGTTCCGGCAACGCACCGGCCTCACGCTCGATCCGTATTTCTCCGCCAGCAAGCTCGCCTGGCTGCTCGACCACGTACCCGGCGCACGGGCAGGGGCGGAGGCCGGCGAACTGGCCTTCGGCACCGTCGACAGCTGGCTCGCGTGGCAGCTCAGCGGCGGCCGGCTGCATGTCACCGATGTCAGCAACGCTTCGCGTACCTTGCTCTACGATATCCATCGCAACGCCTGGGACGACGATCTGCTGGCATTGCTGCGCATCCCCGGCGCCATGCTGCCGCAGGTGCACCCATCGGCCTGGAATTACGGCATGACTGAGCAGGCTGTTTTCGGTGTGCCGGTGATGATCGGCGGCATCGCCGGCGACCAGCAGGCGGCGCTGTTCGGTCAGGCCTGCCATCGTTCGGGCATGGCCAAGAACACCTATGGCACGGGTTGTTTCATGCTGCTCGCCACCGGCAGCCAAGCCGGCGAATCTACCCACGGTCTGATCACCACCGCCGCGGCGCAGCCGGATGCGACGCCGCGCTATGCCCTCGAAGGCAGCGTCTTCATCGGTGGGGCGGTGGTGCAGTGGTTGCGCGACGGTCTTGGCCTGATAGCCAATTCGGCGGAGGTAACGGCGCTGGCCGGGTCCGTATCGGATAGCGGCGGCGTGGTGTTCGTGCCCGCGTTCACCGGTCTCGGCGCACCCTACTGGGATCCTTACGCGCGCGGCGGCCTGCTCGGATTGAATCGCGCCACCAGCGGCGCGCACATTGCCCGTGCGGCACTGGAGTCGATCGCCTTCCAGTCCGCCGAACTGCTTGCCGCGATGCAGGCGGATGCCTCCGGGGTGGTGACGGAACTGCGCGTGGATGGCGGTGCTGCCGCCAATGACATGCTGCTGCAATTCCAGGCAGACCTGCTCGGCATCCCGGTCGTACGTCCCAGGACCTTCGAGACCACGGCCCTCGGCGTTGCCCACCTGGCCGGTCTTAGCGCCGGCGTCTGGTCCGGCGTGGCGGCGCTGGAATCCGCCTGGCAACTGGATCGCAGTTTTGAACCGCACATGTCCAGAGACGAGGCGGCGACACGCATGACACGCTGGCGCGATGCCGTCAGCCGTGTCGGGGGTTGGGAAAAGCCCGGTTCACTCGTCCAATAGGGCAAGCTGTTCCCGCACTCGCGCCGCATCGTCGTAACGCAGCAGGCGGGTCACCTTGGGCCGCAGCCGCGAGACATCGCTGCGCAGGATTTGCTGTTTGACTTCGAGCAGTTGCGACGGGTGCATCGAGAACTGGCGCAGCCCCATTCCCAGCAACAGCCGGGTCATGCCGGCATCGCCGGCCATCTCGCCGCATACCGTGACCGGCAGGCCGGCCAGCGTGCCGCGTTGAATGGTCTGCGCCACCAGGCGCAGCACTGCCGGATGCAACGGGTCGTATAGGTGGGCTACCGCTTCGTCGGTACGGTCGATCGCCAGGGTGTATTGGATCAAATCGTTGGTGCCGATCGAAAGGAAGTTCAATTGCTTCAGGAACGGTCCCAGGGCCAGGGCCGCCGCCGGGATCTCGATCATGCCGCCGATCTGCATGTTCTCGTCGAACTTTGTCCGGCTCTCGCGCAACTGCGCCTTGGCCTGCTCGATCATCGCCAGCGACTGCTGGATTTCGTGGGCGTGGGCCAGCATCGGAATCAACAGGTGTATCTGGCCGTAGTGCGAGGCGCGCAGGATTGCGCGCAGCTGGGCCAGGAATATCTGCGGTTCGGCCAGGCAATAGCGGATCGCACGCAAACCCAGCGCCGGATTCGGTTCCTGCCGATCCAGGCCGCGCATGACGCGCGTTTGCTTGTCGGCGCCGGTATCGAGGGATCGGATGGTCACCGGCTTGCCTGGCAAGGCCTTTACCACCGAGCGATAGGCCTCGAACTGCTCGTCTTCGTCGGGCAGCTGATCGCGGTTCATGAAGAGAAATTCGGTACGGAACAAACCTATGCCGTCCGCATCGACCTCCCTGACCTTGTCGATATCCTGCGGCAGTTCGATGTTGGCGACCAGCGAGATGTCCACGTAGTCGAGGGTGGCCGCACGCGCCGTCTTGAGCCGCTTGAGTTTGCTGCGTTCCAGTTCCAGCGCGCTCTTGCGCAGCCGGTATTCGTCCAGCACCCGCTCGTCCGGATCGACGATCAGCACGCCGCGCGTGCCGTCGACGATCAGCAGGTCGTTGTCGCGCAGCAGCGGCCGCGCGTGGTGCAGGCCGACCACCGCCGGAATGGCCAGGCTGCGGGCCACGATGGCGGTATGCGAAGTGGCGCCGCCGAGGTCGGTGACGAAGCCGCCGATCTTCAAGGACTTGAACTGAATGGTGTCGGCCGGCGACAGATCGTGGGCGACGATGATCAGATCGTCGTCGCCGGCACCTTTGCGCCGAGTGATCTTGCGCGACTTGCCGAGCAGCACCTTGAGGATACGTTCGACCACCTGGACGATATCCTGCTTGCGCTCGCGCAGATAGGTGTCCTCCATTTCGTCGAATTGCGCCACCAGCAACTCCATCTGCTGCACCAGTGCCCATTCGGCGTTGCAGCGCCGCGTCCGGATCATCTCGCAGGGGGCTTCTGCCAGCAGCGGATCGGCAAGGAACATCGATTGCAGATCGACGAAAGCGGACAGTTCGGCCGCTGCGCCGGGAGAGGCTTCGGCTTCGGTTTTCAGCAGCACCAGTTCGGTTTCCACCGTGGCCAGCGCGGCGCCGAAACGTGCCACTTCGGTTTCGATATCCCGTTCGCGCAGCTGGTATTGCGCCACTTCCATCAATGCGTGCGAGACCAGATGGGCATGGCCGATGGCGATGCCCGATGCCACGGCTAGACCGTGCAGGGTGAAACTCATTCGCTTTCCCCGAACTTGTTGGCGATCAGCGCCAGCAGCGCCTGCAAGGCATCTTCGGCGCGCTCCCCTTCGGCTTCCAGGGTGAGTTTCGCTCCTTTGCTGGCGGCCAGCATCATCACGCCCATGATGCTTTTTGCATTGATGCGGCGCTGGTTGCGCTCCATCCACACTTCGCAGGGAAAACTGCTGGCGAGTTGGGTTAGCTTGGCCGAGGCGCGTGCATGCAGTCCCAGCTTGTTGACGATCTCGGTTTCAATCTTTGGCATATCGGTCAGTGTTTGAGCATATTCAGGACGCCATCGCGACCACCGCTGATGGTCTTGGTGAGCAGGACTTTCATGTCCTTCTCTCGGTAGTTCAGGGCACGCAGCAGCATCGGCAGATTGACTCCGGCGACGCCTTCGATGCGGCTCGGTTGCAGCAGCTTCAGGGCGATGTTGGACGGCGTCCCGCCAAATATGTCGGTCAGAATCAGCACGCCCGCACCGTTATCCACCAGTTTCAGCATCGCGCGCGCCAATGGCAAGACATCGAACGGATCGTCCTGGGCCGTGACCCCGAGCTGGACAATCTGCTGTGGGCGCTGGTTGAGCACATGGCAGGCGCACTGGATCAGCGATTCGCCAAGCGTGCTGTGGGTGATGAGGAACAATCCGATCATGTCAATGCGGGCATCGGCCAGGAGCGCTCTATTGTAACCTTGGATGCGCGGTGTTGTCGGGCCGGTGAGGCGAAAAACCGGGGAAGCTCAAGAGCCGGCGCACTCCCGCTCCAGCGCATCGATAAACAGCGCAGCGACGTCGCAGCCGCTTTGCCGGGCGATCTCTACGAAGCAGGTGGGGCTGGTGACATTGATCTCGGTGAGGCAGTCGCCGATGATGTCGAGTCCGACCAGCAACAGCCCGCGCGTGGCCAGGATGGGTCCGAGGGCCTCGGCAATTTCCCGGTCGCGCGACGAAAGCCGCTGTGCCACCCCGGTGCCGCCGGCGGCGAGATTGCCGCGGCTCTCGCCAGGTCTGGGGATGCGAGCCAGACAATACGGCACGGGTCTTCCCGCAATCAGCAGGACGCGTTTGTCTCCTTGCGCAATCTGCGGCAGATAGCGCTGCACCATGATGGTACGCTGGCCGTGCGAGGTCAGCGTTTCCATGATGACATTGCGGTTCGGGTCGTCATGCCGCACCCGGAAGATCGAACTGCCGCCCATGCCGTCGAGCGGCTTCAGAATCACATCGCCGAGCTCGTCGATGAAGGCGTTAAGGTCGGCCGCATCCCGCGCCACCAGGGTCGTTGCGGTGAATTGCGGGAACTCGGTGATGGCGATTTTTTCGTTATGGTCGCGAATTGCCCGCGGCCGGTTGAAAATGCGCGCACCCTCGGCTTCGGCGCGCTCCAGCAGCCACGTGGCGGTGATGTATTCGATGTCGAAGGGCGGGTCCTGGCGCATCAGTACGGCATCGAAAGCCTTGAGCGGCTGGTACTCGCGTCCCTGTTCCGCGCACCACGGGCCGTGGTCGGTGTGCTTGTTGTCGAACAGCAGGCGCGTGGCGGCGGCGCTGACAGTCGAATCGCGCCAGGTCAGCGCCGTGCGCATGATGGCATGCACCTCATGACCGCGCCGCTGCGCCTCGCGCATCATCGCGACGCTGGAGTCCTTGTAGGCTTTCAGCGATTCCAGCGGGTCGAGGATGAAAGCGAATTTCATGTTGTCTCGGGGGCGCCGCGTTCCAGTTCCAGCGCAGCGGCGAGCATGGCCAGGCGCGCCACTACGCCATAGGCATAAAAGCGATTGGGCGGCGAATCCGGTTCTCCGCCTGGGTCGGGCAGGTAGCAGGCGGTGTCGAAGGCGAGCGGCTTGAAGCTCATGCCGGGTGCGTTGAGGTTCTCGTTGCGGCCGCGAGTGGTATTGATGCGGTAGAAGCCGCCGACCACATAGCGGTCGATCATGTACACCACCGGTTCGGCAACGCCCTCGTTGACCGTCTCGAAGCTGTGCACCCCCTCCTGGATGATGACTTCGCTCACCTGCATGCCTTCCTTGCCCACCGCCATCTTGTTGCGCTGTTTGCGGTTGAGGCTTCTCACTTCGCTCGCGTCCTTCACCGTCATGATGCCCATGCCATAAGTGCCGGCGTCGGCCTTGACGATGACGAAAGGGTCTTCGGTCACACCGTATTCCCGATATTTGGCACGGATGCGGAACAGCAGCGTGTCGACATTGGCGGCCAGGCATTCCTCGCCGGTGCGTTCGTGGAAATCGATTGCGCCGCACACCTCGAACGCCGGGTTGATGAGCCACGGATCGATGCCGATGGCCGTGGCGAAGCTGTTGGCGACTTCGTTGTAGGCGGCAAAATGTTGCGACTTGCGGCGCTTGTGCCAGCCGGCGTGGAGCGGCGGTATCAGGTATTGCTCGTGAAGCCCTTGCAGCATCTGCGGAACGCCGGCGGAGAGATCGTTATTCAGCAGGATCGCGCAGGGGTCGAAATCTTCGAGGCCGAGCCGGCGGCCGTTCGGGCCGAGGCGCCGAAGCGGCTCCAGCGTCAATTGCTGACCGTCGGGCAGATCGATCGAGGTGGACGCGGTGATTTCCGGAAGCAGCGAGCCGATGCGCACATTCAGGCCGGCATGGTGAAGGATATAGGCCAGACGCGCCACATTCTGAAGGTAGAACAGGTTGCGCGTGTGGTTTTCCGGCACCAGCAGCAGATTTTTGGCTTCCGGGCAGATTTTCTCGATTGCCGCCATGGTCGCCTGCACGCACAGCGGCAGGAAAGCCGGGTTGAGGTTGTTGAAGCCGCCCGGAAACAGGTTGGTATCGACCGGCGCCAGCTTGAAGCCGGCGTTGCGCAGATCCACCGAGGTATAAAACGGCGGCGTATGCTCCAGCCACTGCGATCGCATCCATTGCTCGATGTCGGTATCGCCGTCCAGGAAACGGCGCTCGAGTTCGAGGAGAGGCCCGGTGAGTGCGGTGGTCAGGTGAGGAACCATAGTCTGGCTGTGCTTTAATCGAAATCCATCTTACACCAGCCGTGGTCTTTGCCGATTACGCTTTCGCGCAGGCGGCGAAATCCTCGGGCAATAGCGTTTGCTCCAGACTGCGCTGGGAAAACAGGAAGCGGCCATCGCAAACGAAGCCTAGTTCGGCCCAGTCGACTTCATTGAGCTGTTCGACCATTTGCTTGAGGACGACCTCATGGCGATGGGGAAACAGCGCCAACACCGCGCCGTCGTAGTTGTTGCAGTCGTTCAGGAAAAACGGCCGCGGGTTGCGCGTCTTGCCGTTGACATAGATGCGCGGCGCATCCGAGACATGGTGCAGACGACCCCAGCGCCACCAGTTGGATTCGTCAAAGTTGGCCACGCGCCTGGCCAGCAGGCGTGGCTTGAATTGTTCCAGGTAGGAGATCAGTTCGGCCGAGTTGACCCGCTTGTCCGGGAAGATCATACGCCGCCGCTCTCCTGTCTGTGCGGTGTGCGAGCAGACGAAGTCGGCGTTGCCGAGTTCGGCGTGGGTGTAAATCGCGTCGGCGCCCGAGACTGCGCCGACCTTGACGCTGAACACGCTGGACAGAGGCACGCTGTAAATGCCATGGGTAAATGTCAACTGGCCGCCGACCAACCGCATGTGTCTGCCATCCGCCAGGCGGTGTCGTAAATTGCCCTTTTCGTAGCGCCAGATGATGCAGTTTGGGAGGGCGCCGTCGAAGATTTTCGCGTCGCCCAGTTCGATCATGTCGGTGAAGCTGCCCTGGTCATAGAGCCAGGTGTTGAGTTTCGCCGCACCGGTGGCCTTGAGGAAATCCCTGGGGGTGATGAATATCAGCTCGCCATCATGCTTGAGATGGTGCACGCATTTTTCAATGAAGTGGTAATACAGGTTGGCATGCCCATTCTGCAGGCCGGAACTCAGGCGTAACGCGGTGTTCGGGTGGATGTCGCGCGCCTTGACGTAAGGAGGGTTGCCGATGATGGTGTCGAACTTGTTCGATTCCGGGTAGGCAAAAAAATCCAGATTGAGCGCGCCTGTCGGGCAAAAACGCGGGTCGATTTCGATCGCCACGACTTTTCGCTGTTGTGCAACCAGCCGCTGCGAGAATGCGCCATCGCCGCAGGCCGGATCGAGCACGCGGCCCTGGTTGCGCATCAGCCCGAGCATACGTTCGACAATGGCCGGCGGAGTGAATACCTGGCCGAGGCTGGCGATGTCCAGTATCGGCGCAGTTTGTTTAGGCGGCTTGGGGCCCGGTATTCCGGATTTTTTTTGGGCGGAGCTTGGCATGCGCCCGATTATATTTCATGCCGTTCCTCTTGCCGGGGGCAATTCGGCAACCTGGCCGTGTAGTTGGGGTTCAATTCCAAATTCACTCTGGCGCGAAAATGACCAACGGAAATTACCTCGCCTTGGTATGCGCCGCAGATAACCGCAGGAAAGTCGTTCCAAAATCCTCTCAGGATATCCTGAGCGAAATTCATCCAATCCTTAGATACAGATTACCCACGGATCACGATAATTATCGATAAATCCTATGTGGATATGTGGATATGTGGACTTATCCCGCATGGTGGGGTGGCATGAAGGGAAAATAGCGGAAGCCATCCTGGGGGCGCCGACGATGGCGGCGGCGTCCAGGCCATGGCAGTCCCGGCAGACAGGTTGATGCTCGTTGTTTTCGGTACGACCTTGCAACAGGAGACGCAAGCATGATTGATCTGGCCAAACTGGAATCGATACGCAAGCAAGTCGACTCTGCATTAAATGGCGAGCAGCCGATAACGCAAGTGCTGCTGCAGGTTGAAGAGGAACTGGCAGCGATGATTCAGGATGAACTCGACCTGACGACGATGATTCGAAATTATGCCCTCGAAGAGGGGCGCAACGATGTCATCTAAGCGATTAGGTTGGTAGCGCCGGAGCAGAACCCTTTAACGGGGCGGGCTTGCAGGGGACGTCCTGCGTCCCGGCAGTGACGGTGGGCGGCCTGACCGCAGTGGAGACAGTAAAGAAACTTCAGATGCCTATTGCCCCAGACATTTCAAGCACCGACACGGCCGATCCCAACCTTCAATCCGGCCCCGCACAAGAGCAAGCCGACCAGTTGGCGGAAATGGATCCGGTCATCCAAGAAAAACCGAACGGGCCGGAGAAGCCTGTTGCAGTAGGCGGGATACCTATACAGGCGCCCATTGTCAAACTGGGTGCGGCCCACTTGCGGAAAATGGGCAACGCGGGGCACAGAGCATCACCACGCTATATGGTGCGATGGAAAATGGCCCTCGTTTTCGATGGCGCTGAAGGCAAACCTATCTTCCACGGCTGGACATTCGACCTTTCCATGAGCGGTACGGCCATGCTTGCCGACAATAACGTCTATACCGAGGCGCCAGTCACGGTGCTACTCGCTCCGCCGCCCTTAATCAAGGACGGAAGCAGTAAGATCATTGAAATCCAGGCACGCCAAGTCTATTCGGTCTATTCGGGTGCTCTCTCGTGCTTTCGGCTCGGACTGAATTTCACCAAATTCAAGGGAGATGGCATGGAGACCCTCAAGGAAATGCTTGCCCACTACCGTTCGTCCGAATACAAAGGCGACAAACTGATCAATTGATGAAAAACCATGAACGTCTTTTGACCTCTCCCGACCATTTCGTCACTTGTTCAAATTATTGAATAGGTTATCTTGAGTGGTTTATAGTTGATCATTGTCTATTGAAACCTCGTAATAGAGTCGAGACCCTTGTCTGGAAAGACCAACAGCGCAAGTCATTCGCAGAATCGCACCGATACCATGATCGGTGCCGGCATGCGCGTGAAGGGCAATATTGCTTTCAGCGGTGTTTTACGCGTTCAGGGGGATGTGCTTGGCGACGTCTCATGCGACGTTGACCCCAATGGAACGATTGTCGCGGATATTTCGGGAAACGTTTCTGGTACGATCAAAGTCCCTCACATCGTCGTCAAAGGCCGTGTTGCCGGCCCGGTGCATTCATCGCAGTCCATTCAGGTTCAGCAGGGCGCATGTGTCGTCGGGGATGTCTATTACAAGGAAATTGAAATCCATGAGGGCGGCGTCATTGAAGGAGCATTGATGCCGACCGGATTAATGGACAGCGATCGCCTGGGGCGGGAACAGCATATTCCGGCACCGGAACCAATCAATGAATACGCCTTGCCAAACACCAATGGGGCAAAGCTTGCGCAACGTTTTGGGAGAGGGTTCAAACTCGGCAGTGTTGCAATACTGTCCGTGGCTGTGTTCGTCATCGTGTGGGTGGGACAAAACCCGGTTGCGATTACGCCACCAGCGGATAATTTGACGCTCAAGGCGGATTCTTCCATAACAGAAGCTTCGCAGGCGAAATCGGCAGTCGCGGGAAGCGAGGGGGCGCAGGCGGGCATACCGATGGCCTCTAACGGAGAGGCCGTTCATTCTCTTGCAGCAGGGAAAGATGCGGAAACCGGCAACGTGGATCAAACCTTGCCATCGGATCGTGCCGAAATGCATCCGGGAAAGGTGGTGATTGTACAAGGGGTGAATCCCGCTAAGCCGGCGGGCTTTTTTTGGCTGATTACCAAAGAACCATCCGTTCTGTTGAAGAAAAAACGCCAGGACCCCGCCGATGGCACGCGCATCGAAGTTTCTCAAGGCAAGAAAGTCAGCATTGAGATTGCAGAAAACGAAATATTTCGAGTCGTCGAAGGCCGAGGCATCGAGATTCTGTATCAAGGCCGCAAGGTGGGACCCAAAACCATCGAAAGCGGGGCCTGGATAAGTTTCGTCCCGCAATCGCCCGGCAGGGCAAAATAGCGTGCAGGCAGCATCCGCTTTACTTCGCTAACTACAGCGCAGATCCGAAGTTTTGCTTGGCCCAAGTTCGTTGATGGCGTCCTCGTCAGCGACGAACGCCCGTCTGCGACTTTCTGATTCAGGACCGCGGTGTCCTCGATGATTCACTGAGCCAATAGGGCATAAATATTCGCAGGAGGTTCTACGATGAGAACCCCGGAGGATGCAGTGCCGGCGCATAGTTAACCGGACGGGTGAGTATTTACCGATCGGTTGACTTCGTGATATGCTTCGGCTATGGTTTAGTTAGTTTCAGCAGGAGTGGTCGAGTTTTATTCGATAGGAAGAACGACATGGACGGACGGACGAGCCGGAGTGAGGAGAGGAGAGAGAAATGACGACGGGACGACAGCAGGCGATGGTGATCAATCTGGACAAGTGTATTGGCTGCCAGACATGCACGGTATCGTGC
>JBAYVU010000002.1:0-204399 GCA_041674385.1 Sterolibacterium sp. | reverse complement strand
TTTTCTGCTCGGCGAATTCAGGGTACTTGACCAGAACCGGCCCAAGGGACTCGAGAACCTCTTTTACCGCCTGGTGAAACTCGTCTTCACCCGGGTTGCGTGCCTTGACCTTCTGATAGATCGTTTCGATTTTCTCTTCTAATGCTAAAGCCATGATTCCTCCTGGTAGTTAAAAAAACTGTGGATGACGATGCAAATAGCGATACCCATAAATCCCGATATCAGATGAAGGAAGACCACATGCCCCCAGTAAAAACCCGACCATCGGGACGTTCATGCAGACGCCAGCAAAGGACAGGGCATGCTATGACTTGTTGGCAGGCGCGTAAATTAGGGGAGTTGTTTCAGGAGTACGCTTAAATAGAAACAGATCATCGATATCTTGGAAATACCCTGCTTGCCGCGCCCAAGAGGGGTTTGATCAGCGGCATACGGGATTCACTTATGCGGTTAACGAGATGTAATTCGTTGTTCTGCGATGCATAATGGGCGGAAACGCCAAGACAGATATTCCATGCGCTACCTGCAGACCCGTTGGATTTCCGACCTGCTCTTCGTCGCAGTGTTTCTGCTGTTCGACTGGGTGAGCTACGTCAATGCTTTGTACGGCCTGAATATCACGCCCTGGAATCCGGATCCGGCTCTGGGACTGGCCTATTGGATGCGCCATGGCAAGAGAGCGTATCTGCCCTGGTTCGTCGCCAACATGCTGGCTGAAATCATCGTCCGCGACTTGCTGGCCGGCTGGCTGATGACCGCCTTGTTTTCGGCCCTGATCACCGCAGGTTATGGGGTGATCGGGGAAATGCTGCGGTTTCGCTTTCGCGCCGAAAACACCTTTGACAATCGATCCAGCCTGTTTGCCTGGCTGGCGATCGTGGTCATCGGTTCCATCCTCAACAGCCTGGTGTACATATCTTCCTTCTACTTCGTCGGTCTGATTCCACAAGGCGAATGGGATGTGGCTTTCCTGCGCTTTGGCATCGGCGACATCGTCGGCATCGTCGGATCGATGCCCCTGCTCTGGATGTTGCTGAGCGACCAGGGCCGCAGCCGCCTGCAATTGATCGTCCTGCGCTGGGAAACCGTGGGTTATATCGCCTTGGCCATACTGATGCTGGGTATCGTGTTTGGGCATGTCGCCAAGGTGGAGTTCATGCATTTCTACTTCCTGTTTTTGCCCATAGTCTGGGCTGCAACGCGGCAAGGCCTGTATGGCGCCGGGCTGATCGCTTTCGTCCTGCAGTTCGGGATCATCGTCATCGTCAAATGGCTGTCCATCGCCAACATACCCGTGGTCGAACTCCAGATGCTCGGCGCGATGCTGGCGCTGGTGGGGTTTTTCATCGGCGTCGTCGTCGATGAGCAGAGACATGCCGCCGAAGAGCTGAAGATCACCTTGCGCCTGGCCGCAGCGGGCGAAATGGCATCGGCGCTGGCACACGAACTGAATCAGCCGATTACCGCCCTGGTGGCTTACGGCAAGGCCTGCAAGGAACTTCTCGAACGCGGCGAAGCCGGAGAAGTTCTCAGGAACGCCATCCAAAAGATGATCGTCGAGTCTGGGCGGGCCTCCGATGTGGTGCGCCGCTTGCGCGATTTCTTCCGCAGCGGCGCAATGCAGCTTGAGGCCATTGAAGTCGGCGTCATCGTTTCGGAAATCACCCAGCAGTTTGCGGCAAAGTTCCAGGAACATGGGGTCGAATTGAAGCTCGCCCCCGTTCCGTCTGTGACCCTGCGCGCGGATCGTCTGCAGATCGAACTGGTGCTGCGCAATTTGTTCGCCAATGCCTTGGACGAGGTGGTCAAGCAGCCGTCGGGAAGTCGCTGGATCAAGCTGACGGCCGAGAAGCTGCCCGGCGAAAAGCTGCGCATCTCGGTGGAAGATGGCGGCTTGGGCATGACGAGCCAAACTGCGGCGCACTTGTTCGAGCCCTTCGCGTCCACCAAGTCGAGCGGGCTGGGACTGGGGCTGGTTCTCAGTCGCGCCATCATCGAAGCGCATGGCGGCAGCTTGTGGGCCGAAATCGGCAACCATGGCATCTTCCGCCTGGTGCTTCCTTCACTTGAGGCAGGGAACAATGTTGCTAGATAAGCTGGAAAGCCGGTTGAGGAAAGGCAAAAGCAATAACCTGACGGTCTATATCGTCGATGACGATCACTCGGTGCGCGATGCGCTCGGCTTGTTGCTGAGCGTCAGGGGCTATCGCACCGCAGTGTTTGCCAACGGCGAAGGGTTTCTGAACGCATGGCGAAGCGATTGGGCCGGCTGTCTGCTGATCGACATCAGGATGCCGGGCATGGATGGATTGACCCTGCAGAAAAAGCTGGTCGAAGCGAATTGCCATTTGCCGATCATCATCATTACCGGACATGGCGACGCCAGCCTGGCGCGGCAGGCATTCAAAGCCAGCGCCGTGGATTTTCTCGAAAAGCCGTTTGATGACGAAAAGCTGATCGACGCCATCCAGGAGGCATTCCGCAGGGAAGAAACGGTGCTGAATGAAATGCAGCGCAGTGACAGGTTGTCGCAGGTGTTGAAAGATTTGACACCGCGCGAGCGGGAAGTCATGGATATGGTCGTGACGGGAAAGCACAATCGGGAGATCGCTCCCGCACTGGGTATCAGCGTCCGAACTGTCGAAGTCCATAAGGCACATCTGATGGCCAAGCTGGGCGTCAGCAGCATCCCCGATCTGGTACGGATCAGCATGTTTCGCATGCAGGATTGAATGGGTACTGGATGGGCCTCTCGGATGCAATTGCCGGGACTCGCCCCGGCCGGCGATCCTCCGCTCGGCGGCGGCAGAGGGGAATGACCAGGTGCAGCCCGAAGTGGTCAAATAGCACGCACACTACTTTGCAGACGTTGGCTACACGCTCTTGTACAAACGATGGAAGCAGGATTGTTGGAAGAAACAGGCTACCATTGGCAATTGTGACGGAATAATCCTCCAAGGCCCTCTACATGCTCACCGCACTTGTAATCACCTTTATCCTGGCCTATTCAGCAATTGCACTGGAACACCCACTCAAGATCAATAAGTCAGCTTCGGCTTTGATAGGTGCTGGTCTGCTCTGGACTATCTATGCGCTGTCGATGGATGATCCACATAAGGTTAGCGAGCAGCTTAGTGAGTCACTGATGGGTACGGCTCAGATCGTATTCTTCCTGATGGGAGCCATGACAATTGTTGAAGTGGTGGATGCACACAACGGCTTCGATATCATTACATCTCGCATCAGGACATCCAAACTATCCAGGTTAATGTGGCTGGTGGGGTTTGTCACATTCTTCCTAAGCGCAATCTTAGACAACCTGACCACCACGATTGTCATGATTTCGTTGATGCGAAAACTGCTGTCTAAACACGAAGATCGCCTGTTCTTCGCCGGCATTATCGTCATTGCGGCAAACTCAGGGGGCGCTTGGTCGCCTATCGGTGATGTGACTACGACCATGCTATGGATAGGCGGTCAGGTCACCAGCCTGGCGATCATCATGGGAGTGTTGCTGCCTTCACTGGTAAGCATGGTGGTTCCACTTGGTATAACAGCTTACGTCTTGCGCGGTCGCGATGTTGTCGCTACAAAGCGGGTGGCGAGCGAACATGGCGTGCAAACAACAGTCTTTGCGCGAAACTTGATGTTCTTTATGGGGCTTGGGGTCTTGGTCGCAGTGCCAGCTTTCAAGGCCGTGACACATCTACCGCCCTTCATGGGGGTCTTGTTTGGATTGGGCTTCCTTTGGCTGGTGGGTGATCTGTTGCATCGCCACACAGAACACGACACCAAGCAGCACCTCACACTTGTTCATGCCCTGAGCAGGATAGACATGGGTTCCCTGGTATTTTTCATCGGCATTCTGCTGTCGGTCGCCACGCTGGAGCACACGCATATTCTGACCGCTCTGGCACATTGGCTGGAGCAATCCGTGGGACGCCAAGACATTATTGTGATGATCATCGGCATCGCCAGCGCGATCGTGGATAACGTGCCTCTGGTTGCCGCGTCAATGGGAATGTACAGTCTGACGCAGTATCCCCCAGACCACTTTCTGTGGGAATTTCTGGCTTACTGCGCGGGAACTGGCGGCTCCATTCTCATCATCGGGTCTGCTGCAGGCGTCGCTGCAATGGGTCTGGAGAAAATACACTTCTTCTGGTATGTCAAAAAAATGAGCGGGTTAGCGTTGATCGGGTATTTTGCAGGCGCGGGTATTTATCTTGTTCAGTACAGTCTGCTTCGCTGAGTCATCGTTCTAGTCCGCAGTTTCTGCATGATGGTGGCGAGACTAAGCGGCGGTGGACCGGCATTAGCGCTGGCATGAACTCTGAACATCAGGTTATTGAAAACCGTACTGACTGCATAGGGTCAATTTCAGACCTCTCGCTTCCCAATTTCCCCACATGGTTTAATTGACTCGCCCGCCGGGGCGAGACTTGGCAATTTGGCATCTGCCCGTCACGTCTTCTTCAGCACTTGGGCGCAAACCACCTGCTGGCTCATGATATCGGCCAACAGGTGATAGCCGCGCGGCAGATCGACCACCCGCAGCACTTCCGCAAAGCGCGCGTCCTCAGGCATCAGTTCGCCGAGCTGGTTGGGCAAGGCCGCCAGTATCGCGGAATTCACCAGGCAATCCGGTTTTTCCGGGTTCAGCGCTATGTAGAAAATCCCCGTTTCCACGAGATCCTGGAAAAAATGCGAGCCGAATGACAGCTCCGGCTGCAGGCCGCCGGCAGAGAAGGCCAGTTCGGCAATTGCGGTCATGGCATTGATCTCGGCGAAACGCACCGGCACGCCCAGGCGCGGCGTCGAGGTGCCCCAGCGACCCGGCCCCATCAGCAGGTTCGGGAGACGGTCGGAGGTCTTGAAGAAGCGGTTGAGGCGGCCGATGATGCGTGCGAGTTCGTATTTGTCGGAGAGGATCAGGTTCATGTAGGCCTGTGGATCGACCGCGATGACGCGGGCGATGGGCTGGACGATGCTGCCCCCCATGAAACTGCCGCTGCTGCGGAACAGCGTATCGGCGTCGTTGGTCCGGGGTATCTCGACGCGTTTCGATTGAATCCCGCGGGTCTGCAGGGGGCGGCACTGGATCAGGTTCACATAGAGTCGCCCATCGCTGGCGTAGGTGCCGGTGAATTCGACGTCGATGGGATATTCGTAGGCCTGCTCGAGAGTCGCCAGCAGGCGGCGCATGATCGCAACAAAGTCGGTCTGGGTGAGCAGCCGCTCGAAAGTGACCAGCCAGCCGTGCTCCCCGCCCTTGCTTATGTCATCGGCAAACAGCGCCAGCGGCAGGGTCGGCGAATCCGCGCGCACATCGTTCATCGACCGGGTCACCCAGGCGTTCTGCGCGACATCGAGCAAATCGATGTCGTGCTGGGTGAAGCGGCGCTTGTCTTCGGAGTCGGCATAAGGGACCAGCAGCGGTTTGTCGAGCGAGACGATGCGCGGGTAATCGCCTTCCACCCGATCGACGGCGCGGGTTCCGAGACCGATCACGAGGCGCAGCATGCCCGCCGCCGGGTCGATGTCGTGGCGCCAGACGAAGGTGTTGTAGGAAACTCCGACGCCGGCGAGCGCCGGGAAGAACTGCTCGCCGTGGTAGGCGCCGGAGACCCGCTGCACGAGCAGCGCCATTTGTTCTTCCTGGCGCGCCAGGCCGCGTTGCAGGCGATAGTGCAGGGCTTCCTCGCTGAGGGTGCTGGAATAGACTTTCCGCACGGCATCCATGAACTGCGCCAAGCGCTCTTCGGGAGAGCCCTGGTTGACGCAGAAGAAGCTGTCGTACTTGCCGGCAAAGGCGTTGCCGAAGCCATCCTCGAGCAGGCTCGAGGAGCGGACGATGATCGGACACTGGCCGAAATACTCCAGCATCTTCTGGAATTCGAGCTGGATTTCGACCGGGAAACTGCCTCGCAGCAGCCGTTCGCGCAGCGGCTCCGCGCCGCTGAGGTAGCCGGCCTCGCTGCGCTGATGCATGAACAGCGGCCACCAGCCGTTATTGACGATATAGGAATGGAACAGGTCCGAGCCGATGAAGAAGGAATCGTGCGGCTCCAGCACTTCATTCCACGGCCCGCTCGCATCGGAGCGCAGGATCGCCCGGGCGAGCAGCATGCCGACCGATTTTCCGCCGATGAAGCCGGTGCCGATCAGGCGTCCCTTGATTTCGAGCAGATCGGCCAGCGAAAAATAGCGGTGCGCCAGACCGAGAATGCGTTCATCGCGGCCGATCAGCAGGCGGCAGAGCTGCTCGACCATGGCCTGGCGTTCCTTGGCCTGCGCCGAGGAAGCCTCCAGATCGGCGGCGCGGATGAACAGGCGCTCCCAGGAATCGAGATGGCGCTCCATGTCGCCGGACAGCCTGCCGCGCAGGCCGATGAACAGGCTGGTCGCCTCGCAGCTCACGGTGATCGGGGTGAATTGTCCCGCGGCGTGACGATGCGGCAGAAACATGGTCGGGGAGGTGCGCTGCCAGACCTTGAGCGGATGCAGGTAGAGCACCCCCTCCTTGTTGTAGAGGTCGAGCAGCAGCTGAGTGGTGGCGCGGATGCGATCGATGGTCGCAAACGAGTGCGCGCCTCTTTCCAGGGCGAAATAGGCGACGGTGTCCAGGTCGAACAGGTACGGACAAGTGACCTGGAAAAAATTTCCCACCATGCTGTCGGTGGCCCAGGCATTGAGCAGGTTGGAGAGGCAGTCGAAGACGTAAAAGACTTCCTTCCCCTCCTTGCCGATGATGGTGTGCAAATGCACGGTGAACGACTCGAAGCCCCGATAGGCATCGAGGTTGTATGTCGCGCTGACCGCTGTGGCTTCCACCACCGGTTCATGGGCGGCGAAGCGGATATACACCACGCGGTGTCCGGCGGCCCGCGCCGCGACGACATAGGGCGCGACGAAGGCCCGGTAATCGTCGATGCTGTCGACGCGCCAAACCACGTTGTCGCCGATGCGCAATCCTTCGAGGATCGAATCCAGGCCGGGAAGGCCGCTGGAAACAAACCGTTCCGGGCGATGCGCTAACGATTTTTGCGCCATGAGGGCGAAATTTCCTGGGCGATAAGAAATTGGCGGTCCGAAGGCTGATTTCCTTGCGTTTTCATTATGCCGCGCTTCATCGGCGATTGGGCAACATATTGAGTTCATGAGCGTTTGACGGTATATTCTCACCCCCGCCGATTGGGTTTCGAGAAGCCGGAGAGTTGCTCCCATGCTGGGGCGCCCGGCTTTTTTACCGACAGCGTATTTGATCTGCTGCCCAGTGTTGTTTTGAGGAAACAAGAGATGCTCCTTCCCCCGCGCCAGGGTCTGTATGACCCCGCCAATGAACACGATGCTTGTGGCGTCGGCTTCGTCGCGCATATCAAGAACCAGAAGAGCCATGCGATCGTCGAGCAGGGTCTGCAGATTCTGAGGAATCTCACCCATCGCGGCGCGGTTGGCGCGGATGCCAAAGCCAGCGACGGCTCCGGCATCCTGATCCAGATTCCCGACAACTTCGTGCGTGCCGAAATGGCGATCCAGGGCATCACCCTGCCGCCGGCCGGCGAATACGGCATCGGCATGGTGTTCCTGCCGCGCGAGTCGGCTTCGCGCATGGCCTGCCAGGAAGAGATTGAGCGCGCCATCCGTGCCGAAGGGCAAGTCCTCCTGGGCTGGCGCGACGTCCCGGTGAATAGTTCGGTGCTCGGCGATTCGATCAAGGAATTCGAGCCGGTGATCCGCCAGGTGTTCGTCGCGCGCAGCCCCGACGTCCTGGTGACCGATGCGCTGGAGCGCAAGCTCTACATCATCCGCAAGCGCTCCGGCCATGCCATACAGAGATTGAAGCTCAAGCACGGCAAGGAGTTCTACGTCCCCTCGTTTTCGGCGCGCACCCTGGTCTACAAGGGACTGCTGCTGGCCGACCAGGTCAGCAATTATTACTGCGACCTGCAGGACTGGCGCGTGGTTTCGGCGCTGGCCCTGGTGCACCAGCGCTTCTCGACCAACACTTTTCCGACCTGGGACCTGGCCCACCCGTTTCGTCTGATTGCCCACAACGGCGAGATCAACGCCTTGCGCGGCAACGTGAACTGGGTGCGAGCCCGCGAGAAGGGCATTTCCTCGGCGGTGCTGGGCGCCGACCTGCAGAAGGTCTGGCCGCTGATCTACGACGGCCAATCCGATTCGGCTTCCTTCGACAATGCGCTGGAACTGCTGGTGATGGGCGGCTACTCGCTGGCCCATGCGATGATGATGATGATCCCCGAGGCCTGGGAAAAGCATGCCGGCATGGACGGCAAGCGCCGCGCCTTCTATGAATACCATGCGGCGATGATGGAGCCGTGGGACGGCCCGGCGGCGGTGGCCTTCACCGACGGCCGGCAGATCGGCGCGACGCTCGACCGTAACGGCTTGCGGCCGGCGCGCTACCTGGTGACCAACGACGACCTGGTGATCATGGCTTCCGAGGCCGGGGTTCTGGACATCCCGGAAGAGAAGATCGTCAGCAAGTGGCGCCTGCAGCCGGGCAAAATGTTCCTGATCGACCTGGTGCAAGGACGCATCATCGAGGACCAGGAACTCAAGGACGCGCTGGCGAATGCCAAGCCCTACAGCGAGTGGATCGACAAGATCCGCATCAAGCTCAACGAGATTTCCTGCGACAGCCCGAAGCCGGCCGACCCCTCTCCGCCGCTGCTCGACTGCCAGCAGGCTTTCGGCTACAGCCAGGAGGACATCAAGTTCATTCTCGAACCGATGGCGATCAGCGGCGAGGAAACGCTCGGTTCGATGGGCAACGACGCCGCGCTGACCGTGCTGTCGAAAAAGAACAAGCCGTTCTACAACTACTTCAAGCAGCTCTTCGCCCAGGTGACCAATCCGCCGATCGACCCGATCCGCGAGGAAATCGTCACCTCGCTGACCTCGTTCGTCGGCCCCAAGCCGAATTTGCTCGGCGTATCCGACATCAACCCGCCGATCCGCCTGGAGGTTTCGCAACCCATACTGTCGCACGGCGACATGGCGAAGATCCGCGAGATCGAGCGTTACACCGGCGGCAAGCTGCGCTCCTACCAGCTCGACATCTGCTATCCCGCGGCCTGGGGTAGCGCCGGCATCGAGGCGCGCCTCGCCTCGCTAGTGGCCGAGGCGGAAGATGCGGTGCGCTCCGGCCACAACCTCTTGATCATTTCGGACCGCAGCCTCACCGCCGAGCGTTTTGCCATGCCGGCGCTGCTGTCCACCTCCGCGGTGCATCAGCATCTGGTGCAACAGGGCTTGCGTACCAGCGCCGGTTTGGTGGTGGAAACCGGTTCGGCGCGCGAGGTGCACCACTTCGCCTTGCTCGGCGGTTATGGCGCCGAGGCCGTGCATCCCTACCTGGCGCTCGACACCATCGTCGACCTGGCGCACGGCGACCGGAAGAAGGCCGAAAAATATCTCCAGAACTACACCAAGGCGATCGGCAAAGGCTTGTGCAAAGTCATGTCGAAAATGGGCATCTCCACTTACATGTCCTACACCGGGGCGCAGATTTTCGAGGCGATCGGCCTGCAGCGGGCTTTTGTCGACAAGTACTTCGCCGGCACGCCGACCCATATCGAGGGAATCGGCCTGTTCGAGGTCGCCGAGGAAGCCATGCGCATGCACCATGAAGCTTTCGGCAGCGATCCGGTGCTGACCAGCATGCTCGATGCCGGCGGCGAATATGCTTTTCGGATTCGCGGGGAGGAACATTTATTTACGCCTGACGCGATCGCCAAACTCCAGCATGCGACGCGTAGCGGCAATAGCAAAACCTATCAGGAATACGCGCAGTTGATCAACGACCAGTCGCGCCGCCTGCTGACGTTGCGCGGGCTGTTCGAGGTCAAGCCGGCCGGTCCGCCGGTGCCGCTCGACGAGGTCGAGCCGGCCAGCGAGATCGTCAAGCGCTTCGCCACCGGCGCCATGTCGCTCGGCTCGATCTCGACCGAGGCGCACACCACGCTGGCCATCGCCATGAACCGCCTCGGCGGAAAATCGAACACCGGCGAGGGCGGCGAGGATAGCAACCGCTACAGGGTGCTCAAGGGCGGCGAGAAACTTTCCGAGATCATCGGCCAGGGCCGCATCGAGCGCGACCTGGTGTTGCAGCCCGGCGATTCGCTGCGTTCCAAGATCAAGCAGGTGGCCTCGGGACGCTTCGGCGTCACCGCCGACTACCTGGCCAATGCCGAACAGATCCAGATCAAGATGGCGCAGGGGGCCAAGCCCGGCGAAGGCGGCCAGCTGCCCGGCCACAAGGTCAGCGAGTACATCGGCCACCTGCGCCATTCGGTGCCCGGCGTCGGCCTGATTTCGCCGCCGCCGCATCACGACATCTATTCGATCGAGGATCTGGCGCAGCTCATCCATGACCTCAAGAATGCCAACCCCAAGGCGTCGATCTCGGTCAAGCTGGTTTCCGAAACCGGTGTGGGCACTGTCGCCGCAGGCGTGGCCAAGGCCAAGGCCGACCACCTGGTGATCGCCGGGCATGATGGCGGCACCGGCGCCTCGCCCCTGTCCTCCCTGAAGCACGCCGGCACGCCATGGGAGCTGGGCCTGGCCGAGACCCAGCAGACGCTGGTGCTCAACCGCCTGCGCGGGCGCATCCGGGTGCAGGTCGACGGGCAGATCAAGACCGGCCGCGACGTGCTGATCGGCGCCCTGCTCGGTGCCGACGAATTCGGTTTCGCCACGGCGCCGCTGGTGGTCTCGGGATGCATCATGATGCGCAAGTGCCATCTCAACACCTGCCCGGTCGGTGTGGCGACCCAGGATCCGATCCTGCGCAAGAAATTCACCGGCCAGCCCGAGCATGTCGTCAATTATTTCTTCTTTATTGCCGAAGAGGTCCGCGAGCTCATGGCGCTCATGGGGCTCCGCCGCTTCGATGACCTGATCGGCCGCGCCGACCTGCTCGACAAGCGCGCCGCGATCCGCCACTGGAAAGCCAAGGGACTCGATTTCTCGAGAATCTTCCATATGCCCGAGGGTGCCGAGCTTGCCCGGCGCCATTGCGAGGAGCAGGATCACAACCTGGCCGGCGCGCTCGATCACACCCTGCTGGCCAAGGCTCAACCTGCGCTGGCGCGGGGTGAGAAAGTGGCGATCGAAGTGGCGATCAGGAATCTCAATCGCAGCTTCGGCACCATGCTGTCGCATGCGGTGGTCAGCCGGTATGGCCATGCCGGTCTGCCGGACGACACGATTACCCTGAAAGTGAAGGGCTCCGCAGGGCAGAGTTTCGGCGCGTTCCTGGCGCATGGCATCACGATCGACCTGACCGGCGAAACCAACGACTATGTCGGCAAGGGATTGTCCGGTGGGCGCATCGTGGTTCGTCCGCATCCCGAATTTCTTGGCCGCCCCAACGAAAACATCATCGTCGGCAACACCGTCCTGTATGGCGCCATTGAAGGCGAGGCCTTCATCAACGGCGTGGCCGGCGAGCGCTTCTGCGTGCGCAATTCCGGCGCGGCCACGGTCGTCGAAGGCACCGGCGACCATGGTTGCGAATACATGACCGGCGGCACCGTCGTGGTGCTCGGCCAGACTGGGCGCAACTTCGCTGCCGGCATGAGCGGCGGCGTGGCTTATGTTCTGGATACGGACGGCACATTCGCCGAACGCTGCAACCCGGCCATGGTCGCGCTCGAAAAAGTCCTGCCCGCAGACAAGCAATCCGCCGCCGAGCCGATGCATATGGACATGCCGGACGAGACCCAGTTGAAGGAACTGATCGAACGCCACGCCACCTATACCAACAGCGCCATCGCCAGGATGGCGCTGGCGAACTGGACCGCATACCGGGAAAAATTCGTCAAGGTCATGCCGCATGAATACAAGCGGGCGCTCCTGGAGTTGCAAGCGCCGGATGGCGTCGAAGAAGAGGAGGCTGCGTGATGGGCAAACCCACCGGCTTCATGGAATACCAGCGCCTCAGCGAGGCGCAACGGCCGATTGCCGAGCGCATCAAGAACTACCGGGAGTTCGTGCTGCACTTGAGCGACTCGGAGGCGATGATCCAGGGGGCGCGCTGCATGGATTGCGGCATTCCCTTCTGCACTGCGGGCTGTCCGATCAACAACATCATCCCGGACTGGAACGATCTGGTGTACCGCCAGGACTGGCAAGCCGCGCTGGAAGTGCTGCACTCGACCAACAATTTTCCCGAATTCACCGGCCGCGTTTGCCCTGCGCCGTGTGAAGCGGCGTGCACGCTCAACATCAACAATGATGCCGTCGGCATCAAGTCGATCGAGCACGCCATCATCGACAAAGCCTGGGAACAAGGCTGGGTCTTGCCGCAGCCGCCGTTGCAGAAAACCGGCAAGAAAGTGGCGGTGATCGGTTCCGGCCCGGCCGGCCTGTCTGCCGCCCAGCAATTGGCGCGTGTCGGACATGGCGTGACGGTGTTTGAAAAGAACAACCGCATCGGCGGACTGCTGCGCTATGGCATTCCCGACTTCAAGCTGGAGAAGTGCCACATCGACCGCCGCATGGCGCAGATGGCGGCCGAAGGCGTCGAGTTCCGCGTCAACCAGCATGTGGGCAAGGATGTCGCGGCCGACAAGCTGCTCGGCGAGTTCGATGCCGTGCTGCTCGCCGGCGGTGCCGAGAACCCGCGCGATCTGCCGGTTCCCGGCCGCACCTTGGCTGGCGTGCATTTCGCCATGGAGTTCCTGCAGCAGCAGAACCAGACGAATGCCGGCGATACCCTGCCCAAATCCATCCAGGCCGGCGGCAAGCATGTCGTCGTGATCGGCGGCGGCGACACCGGTTCGGATTGCGTCGGCACCTCGAAACGCCAGGGCGCCGCCAGCGTCACCCAATTCGAACTGCTGCCGCGTCCGCCCGAGCAGGAGAACCGGCCTTTGACCTGGCCCTACTGGCCGATCAAAATGCGCACCTCGTCGTCGCAGGAGGAAGGTTGCACGCGCGACTGGTCGGTGTCCACCAAGGAATTCATCGGCGGTAGCGGCAAGGACAGCGGCAAGCTGAAGGCCTTGAAAGTCGTGCGACTCGACTGGCAAGACGGGAAGATGAGCGAAATTCCCGGCAGCGAGTTCGAGCTCAAGGCCGATCTGGTGCTCCTGGCCATGGGCTTCCTCGGACCGAATGCCGGCCTGCTCGATGCCTTCGGCGTCGAAAAGGATGCGCGCGGTAATGCCAGGGCGGATACCGAGGCGGAAGGCGCGCAGGCTTATGCGACCAATGTGCCCAAGGTATTTGCCGCCGGCGACGTGCGCCGCGGCCAGTCGCTGGTGGTCTGGGCGATTCGCGAAGGCCGCCAGTGCGCGCGGGCGGTGGATGCATTCCTGATGGGTAGTTCGACCCTGCCGCGCTAAGAGCCTATCCGTGGATAAGCTCTGATGAACGTCGTCATCCTTGCGGCAGGGCAGGGCAAGCGGATGTTCTCCGCGCTGCCCAAAGTGCTGCAACCGCTTGCCGGCAAGCCGTTGCTGGCGCATGTGTTGGACACGGCCCGTGCGCTCAAGCCGGCGCTGATCTGCGTGGTGTATGGTCATGGCGGCGAACAGGTGCGCGAGACGCTGGCGGCGCCGGACGTCCGTTGGGCGAAGCAGGAGCCGCAACTTGGCACCGGTCACGCGCTGCTCCAGGCTTTGCCGCAACTCGACCCGGCAGCACCGACGCTGGTGCTCTACGGCGATGTGCCGCTGACGCGCAGCGGGACCTTGCGCCGTCTGCTCGATCAAGCCTGCAACGGCGAGCTGGCGCTGCTCACGGCCCAACTCGACCATCCGCATGGTTATGGCCGCATCGTGCGCAGCGAAGGCGCGATCAAGCGCATTGTCGAAGAGAAGGACGCCGACGATGCCGAACGGCAGATTCGCGAAATCAATACCGGCATCCTGGCCGCCCCGACCGGAAAACTGGCGCACTGGCTGCCCTCGCTGGGCAAGCGCAATGCGCAAGGCGAGTATTACCTCACCGATATCGTGGCGTTGGCGGTGGCCGAGGGCTTGCCGGTCCACTCGACCCAAGCCGACGAAGCCTGGGAAACCGAGGGAGTGAACAGCCAGGGGCAGCTTGCCGCATTGGAGCGCATCTACCAGCGCAACTTGGCGGACAGTCTGATGCAGGCTGGCGTGCGCCTGGCCGACCCGTCCCGCCTCGATGTGCGCGGCGAACTGAGTTGCGGCCACGATGTGTTCATCGACATCAACTGCATCTGCGAAGGACGGGTGGTGTTGGCCGACGGCGTCGAGATCGGGCCGAACTGCGTACTGAAAGATGTTCTCGTCGGTGCCGGCAGTCGCATTGCCGCCTTCAGTCACATCGACTCGGCCACCATCGGCGCGGGTTGCCGCATCGGCCCCTTTGCCCGGCTGAGGCCCGGCACGGTGCTGGGTGACGCCGTGCATATCGGCAATTTCGTCGAAGTCAAGAACAGCGTCATCGCCGACCAGTCCAAGGCCAATCACCTGGCCTACATCGGCGACGCGACGATAGGCCAAAGGGTGAACGTCGGCGCCGGCACCATCACCTGCAATTACGATGGCGCCAACAAACACCGCACGATCATCGAAGACGACGTCTTCATCGGTTCCGACACCCAACTGGTCGCACCCGTCGTGGTGGGACGCGGCGCGACGCTCGGCGCCGGCACGACGCTGACCAGGAATGCGCCAGCGGAATCGCTCACCGTCTCGCGCGCGAAGCAGACCTCCATCCCCGGCTGGAAGCGGCCAAAGAAAAAAGAGACTTGACGTGTGTGGCATCGTCGCAGCCGTCGCCGAACGCAACATCGTCCCGGTCCTGATCGAGGGACTGAGAAAGCTCGAATACCGCGGCTACGATTCGGCCGGGCTGGCGTTGCTGATGCCCCAGCTGACACGGCTGCGCAGCACCGGACGGGTTAACGAACTGGCAGCCCAGGCCGAGGGGCTCGGCGCCGGCCAGGGCATTGCCCACACGCGCTGGGCGACCCACGGCGTGCCGACCGAACGCAACGCCCATCCCCATGTTTCCGGCGGCTTGGCGGTGGTGCACAACGGCATCATCGAGAACTACGCGGAGATCCGGCAGCGGCTGGTTGCCGAAGGGTATGCGTTCGTTTCCGATACCGATACCGAAACCATCGCCCACCTGATCGAGCACACCCTGAGAACGACCCCGGACTTGTTCGAGGCGGTGCGCCTCGCCACCGGTCAATTGCTTGGCGCCTATGCCATTGCGGTATTGCGCGAAGGCTGCGGGCAGATCGTTCTTGCCCGTCACGGTGCGCCATTGCTGCTGGGCATCGGCGCCGATGGCCACTATGCGGCCTCGGATGCTTCGGCACTGCTGCAAGTGACGCGCACCATGGTTTATCTTGAGGACGGCGACATCGCCGAAATCAGCCGCGTTGGCATGCGCATCGCTCGTCCGGACGGCACGCCGGTCGCGCGGCCGAGTCACGAGAGCAATCTTTCCATCGATGCGGTCGAACTGGGCCCATACCGCCATTTCATGCAGAAGGAAATTTTCGAGCAGCCGGCTGCTCTGGCGAACACGCTGGAGATGCTTGGCGGTGCGGATTCGGCCCAGTCCTTTTCCCCGCATCTGTTCGGCGCGGCTGCCCCCGAAATGCTGCGTGCGACCAAGTCCGTGCTGATTCTCGCCTGTGGTACCAGTTATCACGCCGGGCTGGTTGCCCGTTACTGGATTGAAGGATTGGCCGGCATTCCCTGCAATGTGGAAATTGCCAGCGAATATCGCTATCGCGTTTCGGTGCCGAATCCGCAACAACTGGTGATCGCCATTTCCCAGTCGGGAGAAACCGCCGACACGCTGGCCGCCGTCAAGCATGCCAAAAGCATGGGCATGACAATCAGCCTGGCGATCTGCAATGTGGCCGAGTCGGCCTTGGTGCGCGAATGCGCTCTCAAGTTTCTGACCCGCGCCGGTCCCGAAATCGGCGTGGCCTCGACCAAGGCCTTTACCACGCAACTGACGGCGTTGTTCCTGCTGGCGGCGACGCTGGCCAAGCTGGCGGGCAGGTTGTCTGCCGCAGAAGAAGCGATGCAGCTTGCCGCGCTGCGCCATCTCCCCGTGGCGGTACAAAAAGTGCTGGCGCTGGAATCCGATATCGAGCGTTGGGCCGACCGCTTTGCCATGAAGCAGCACGCGCTATTCCTCGGGCGCGGTCTCCACTTTCCGATTGCCCTGGAAGGCGCGCTCAAGCTCAAGGAAATATCGTATATCCATGCCGAGGGCTACCCGGCGGGAGAACTCAAGCATGGCCCGCTGGCGCTGGTGGACAAGGAGATGCCGGTGATCCTGGTGGCGCCCAACGACAGTTTGCTGGAGAAGCTCAAATCCAACATGCAGGAAGTCAAGGCGCGCGGCGGCGAATTGTACGTGTTCGCCGATGCCGATAGCGCTGTCGACGCAAGCGCCGGGGTACAAATCTTGCGCCTGCCCGAGCATTATGGCCTGCTCTCGCCGGTACTGCATGTGGTGGCATTACAACTGCTCGCCTACCATGCGGCATTGGTGAAGGGTACCGACGTCGATAAACCGAGGAATCTGGCGAAGTCGGTGACAGTCGAATAACTCATGGCGCGTAGCGTGTAACGTGTAGCGTGTCGGCTGTTCCAACCGATTAAAGTCGAAAACTCAGCGGCAAAGAAGGAAGCCGCTCGGTGAACCCGATAAAAGTTCGGAGTTGCTGTTTAAGATGTTTAGTCCCACGGTGTGCTGGAATTGGGGACTTCGCCTTCCTCCTTGCCGATGGAAATGTAATCGCCGATATGCAAAGGCTGGGCGAAAATTATCGCCAGGCCCGCGGCCACGTTTCCCAGAACTTCCTGCATTGCAAGAGCAACGCCCGCACCAGCCACGCCGAGACCAGCGATCAGCGGTAGGAGTTCGATGCCAAGATTCTGCAGGGCCATGATCGCGAATAGGCCTACGACCAGAATCTCGCCGCTACGCACAAGCAACGACCGGATCGGCGGCTCGAACTGAAGATCAGCGTCCGAACAGGTTCTTCAATTTATCCTGCACTTTCGACTTCAATTCCTCTTTCTTTACGTCGATCTTCTGTTGCGCCACGCCGCTGATCATGGCGTTGAAGTCGAGTTTATAGCTCAGCGCCGTGTACGGGCCAGAAATGCGCACGGGCAGCGTAAGTCCCTTCAGTTCGGACGTATCCTTGCCACCCTGGCCGGCTGCCGTGGCGACCAGCGTCGCTTTGGCCAGATAGTCCACGCTGTCGCCGCCGATGTTGATATCGCCTTCGCCGCCCAGGCGCAACAGCGGGGACTTCAGCGAGAGGTCGGAATTGTGCGCGATGCCGCTCTTGATCGCAAAGCTCGCCTTCAACTCAGTGAAATCGGTCTTGTCCGCGGCATTGGAAGCCTGCGTGGTCTCGCCCTTCAGGGACCCCAGCTTGGCTTTGGCGTTGCGTATCGTTTCACCGATGTTGATGCCCTTCAGCGCGCCATCAGCCAGGTTGAGCGCTGCCGAGCCGTTCAGCGTCTTCTTGATCGCGGATACCGTTGCGCCCTGTCCGGAGACATCGATCGTCACGCTGCCCCTGCCTTCGAGCATATCCTTGCCCACGGCATCCTTGAGCAAGGGGCCGATGCTGATGCCGGTCAGGTTCTGCTTGACCGCGATCTGCGGTGTCGCCGCGGCGACAAGCGACATGCTGCCGTTCAGCGTCCCCTGATACAGACCCGCAGTCAGCGGACTCACATCCAGCCGCCCGCCCCCCGCTTTCACGTCGACGCGCACATGCTGTGCATTGAGATTGGCCACCTTGAGCGAACCGATCTTGACGCTGCCGTTGGCCCGCAGCGTTTTCAATGCCGAGAAATCCAGCGCCTGCTCCGGCGTTCCTGCCGCCACTTTGTCCGTAGCGGCGGGTTGGCCTTCGGACTTCTTCGCACCGCTGTAGCGGTCGACATCGAGCTTGTCCACATTGACGTCGAACATGAACGACGGCGGGCTGAAATGGGCTAGCCCGGCTGTGCCGGTGACGGAGGATTCGTCGAACTTGGTTGAAAAAGCCAGGCTGGCGTGTTGCTTCGGCATGTCGGCGTGGGCGCTGCCGGTGATGTCGATCGTCAGCGGAGTACGCGCGGATTGTGGGTCGGTGAGCATGACATTGGCGGCGAGCTTGTTTAGTTCGATAGTCTGCGCACCGAGATCCATCGCGAGGGGACTGGTGAGCTTGCCCTTGATCGTTCGCTCACCCTGCTTGGCGTCGAATTCGAGCGCAAGTTCGCCCGACTTGATCGCCTTCGCATCGCCCTCGGCATTGCCCTTGAGGCTCAGTGCCACGGGATTGATGCCGGCCGCCTCGCCCTTGACGGCCAGATCGAGCGCATCGAGTTTGAAATGTCCGCTGTCGAAGGCAAGTCGTGTCTTGAGGTGAACATCGACATTCACCTTGGGCTGGCTTGCGCCGACTGAGAATGCAAGCTCGATGTCGCTCGGTGTTGCGGCTGCGATCCTGCCGGTTTTCAGCGTCACTTTGTTCAGCGTGTATTTCGCACCGCTGCCCTCGTCGGCATAGCCGAGGCTGGCGTTTTCGATCAGCACATGATCGATATTGAACTGAACCGGCTTCTGTGCCGAACCGTCACCCCCACCGGGCTTCTGCTCGCCGGTTTCTCCTGCGGTGAGATCGTCCACATTGGTGGTGCCGCTCTTGTGTTTGACCAGATTCGCATGCAGTCCGCGCACTTCAATCCGGCTGACGATCAGTTGGCGCGACAGCAGCGGCATCAGCTGCAGCGATACGCGTGCCGCTTCGACCGCCGCGAATTCTTTGTCACTCGCGTGTTCGGACAGCGTAAGCTCGCCAAGATCGGCACCCAGCGCCGGATAAAACGTCAGCTTGATGTCGCCGTCGATCTTGAGCGTGCGATCGAACTTATTCTTGACCAGTTGCACAATCTGCGGCTTGTAGTCGTTGGGATTGAAGGTCGCGGCGAGGTATGCCGCCACGGCAATCAGGATGGCGCCGATGCCGCCCACGGTCAGCAACAGGTATTTCAGGAATTTGTGCATGGCGTGCAACCTTATTCGATAGGGTGAGCAGCTAGCAGTGCCTGCGCAAGGCAAGCATGGCGATCCGGTGTCTCGGCAGTACTCAGTACTATTTGCCCAGCAAACCGAAGACCTTCTTCGCCATCCCGGTGGCGCTGCCGACCGGGTCCTTGCGGATGGCTTGTTCCTGCTCTGCGACCATCAGGAACAAGCCATCAAGCGTTTTCTGCGTCACATAATTCTCGATCTTGGCTTGTTTTGCGTCGACGAGGCCGAGTTTCGCGCCTTTGGCCGCAAGCTTGTTGTACTTTTCTGCGAGCCCGACTTTGGCGGTGGCCTTGGTGACGATCGGCAGGAACTTCTGCGTGAGTTGGTCGCTGGTGGTCTTGCGGAAATATTCGGTTGCGGCGGTATCGCCGCCGGTGAGAATGCCCTTGGCATCCTGCACGCTCATTTTTTTCACCGCACCGACCAGCAGCGTTTTCGCTTCCGGCACCGCTTGCTCCGCGGCCCGGTTCATCGCCGTGACCAATTCATCGGACTGCTTTTGCATCCCGAGTAGACGCAGCCCGCTCTCCACGCGCTTCAAGGCGTCAGGCAAAGGTATCTTGACCTTGTCGTTGCCGAGAAAGCCATTTTCCACGCCAAGCTTGGAAACTGCGGCGGCAGAACCCTGCGTCAACGCGTCCTTCAAACCGCTGACGGCGTCGGCGTTGCTGAGGCTGCCCAAGTCGAGTGCGACCGCCAGGGTGCTGATGACCATGCCGACAAGAAACCCGATGAGCGCGCGCATAATAGCCTCCGCTTAGTGGTTGCAAAAGATTCTACTCCCAATGCGAATTGATTCAGGTAGGGCAGTCCACCAGCAGCGTTGCTCCTGCTGGCATTAATGGCAGCGGTGAATCTATACACAATTTCTTTGGCGGCCCGCCATCGCGCATTCTCAGACAAATGCAACCGCTGGCGTGGTATCGTGCGCTGTCGTAGCGGGCTGATTGCGATGAGTCGGAGTGAAGATCACCGATCCCATTGGACAAACATTTGATGGCACGGAGCAGTGTGACCCGGTGTATTTTTCTGAGAATCATTTATCAGTTTGATCGTTGGAGAATAATCATGACTCAAAAATCATTGCTGACCCATGCTGTTGCATTGGCTCTCGCCGGGCTGCTTGCTGTCAATCCCGCACTGGCGGATAAACCGTCATGGGCGGGTGAAAAAGCCGGGAAAGACCGGGGTGACGAGCATAGGCAAGAGCGCGACGGGCCGCGGGGACAAGATGGGGACCGTGGCGACGGCGCGAAGCAAGACCGGCGAAGTCACCGCGGCGACCATTTCGACGACCAGCGCCGCGCCATGGCGCACGAGTACTACGCCAGCCAATTTCATTCCGGGCGCTGCCCGCCAGGTTTGGCGAAAAAACACAACGGTTGCATGCCGCCCGGACAGGCGAGGAAATGGGAATTCGGTCGTCCTTTACCGCGAGATTTGGTCTACTATGAAGTACCGCGCCCGCTGGTGGAACGCCTTGGTCCGCCGCCCGAGGGACACCGCTACGTGCGCGTGGCTGGCGACATCCTGATGATTGCTATCGGCACTGCGCTTATTGTGGATGCGATCGAGGATGTTGGCAGATAGCAAAATCGGCACCAGAAGTCCAAATGGAGATCGCGAACATTAATCGACTACCCTCATGATTCGTGACACACATGCCATGAAACATCTCAACTGTTTATTGGCGACACTGGCGGTCGCCGCACTGGCTATTCCCAGTGTCCCGGCACTGGCGGATGAGCCTGTTTTCTTTCAGCCCTGGGCCGCGGCGATCAAGGTATCGAAAGGCGGCGTGCAAATCGTCCGCGGCGAAAAAACCTACCCCGGCCATCTTGGCGCCAAACTCAAGGTGAACGATGCTGTGGTCACGTCGGCGGACGGCTCGGTCGGCATGGTCTTCCTCGACAACTCGGTCCTGACGATGGGCCCGGATACTGAAGTTGTGCTGAAGCGCTACAGCTTCGACCCGACGACCTACATGGGCGGTTTCGATGCCCATGTGAAAAGAGGCACCGTCTCGCTGCAAGCCGGAAACCTGGCAGACAGTGGACCGGACAACGTGAGCGTAACCACGCCGCAAGCCGAACTCAAGGGCAACGCCAAGCAACTGTTGATCAGCGTGGGAGAAACCAAGTGAAGCGCCTCGTTTATTCCGCAACGCTCTGTTCTCTGCTGCTCCTTGCCGGCTGCAGTACGTCGCGCGAGTACTATGGCATTTCCGGCGACAAAGGCTCGATGACCGTCACCTCGCGCAATTCAACCAAGCCAAGCTCAACCACGCTGGATGCCAACACCCCGGTGGTGATGCATGACGGCGACAAGACGCGTGCAGCCGATATCAATGCCGATCAACTGCGCGGCAAGTTCACCAAGGCCCTGGAGGCGCAACCCCTGCCGCCCAAGCGTTTCACGCTCTATTTCATTGAAGGCAGCGATACCTTGACAGCAGGATCGAAGGCGGCCGTGACGGCAATCTTCGAGGAAATCAAGCAACGCCCGGCGCCGGATCTGATCGTCGTCGGACATACCGATCGCGTCGGAACTGTCGCGGCCAATGACCAGCTGGCCGCCAGGCGCGTCAACACCATGCGCGAACAACTGATCAAGCTTGGTGTCGATCCTGAAAATATTCAGGCTTCAGGTCGCGGTGAGCGTGACCCACTCGTTCCCACCGCCGATGAAGTGGAAGAGCCACGTAATCGCCGCGTCGAAATTCTCGTGCGCTAAATGCTTCAGCGGAAGCCTGGTGAAATATCCGGGTTGGTTGCCATCAGGTGCGTGCTCGTATTGAGAAAATCGAGTGAGATACCGGCATGGTTGCGACACCGGCATCTCATTCAAACTTACATCGCCAGATCGAACACCGTCTCGGTGTCCTCGTCCCACCCATCCCACAAATAATCGTTGGCTTTACCGTCAGCGATCAGTCGCAGTGCGTAGTTCACCTGCGCCTTGTAGAACTCGCAGAAGGCACCGATCTTCTCCATGCCGCCGTTCATCTCGTGGGCTTCCGCTGGACATGGCGATCCGCAGAAGTGACGAATCGAGCAATCGCCGCAGGGACTGAATTTGTCCACATCGCGCGTCGTCACGGTCTGGAAAGCAGCCGAGTCCAGCGCCGCTTCGACCCCTCCTTCTGCCAGTACATTGCCGCCGTTGAAGCGCGGCAGGCCGATGAACTCGCTGCAGGGGTAGAGACCGCCGTCGGCCGCCAGGGCGAAGAAAGCCCGTCCGCCGCCGCAGGGCGAGATATCACACATCAACCGCCGCGCCGTCGGGGCGAGGATGCCGATCAGGATATTGGCGAAGTTGGCGACCACGAGCTTTCGTCCGCTTTCGCGGTAAAGCGCATGCGTGCGGTCCATGGCCGTGAAAAAAGCCGTGGCCATGTCGCCGTCGGCCGGCTTCACGCCGCGTGCGCCCGACTGGGTGCAGCGCACCGTGTTGAGCATGCACGTCGGCACTTCGTGGGCGTGGAAGAGTTCGACCATCTGCGTCAAGTAAGGCAGGTTCTCGGTGGTGCAGGTGGTGATGACGCTCCATGAGCCATAGCCCTTGAGTTTCTCCATCGCCGCCAGCACCTTGCCGTGCACGCTCTTGCCGCCCCAGGTGCGCCGCGTGGCGTCGGTGATGCCGGCGAAGGGTCCGTCAAGCGAGAGACCGATGCTGACGTTGCGCGCGGTAAGGAACTCCATCGCCGTGTTGTCGAGCAGCGTGCCATTGGTCTGCAAGCCAAAGACGAAATCGTCGGCGAATTCGTCGATGGCGGCAAACACCGCGTCCTTGTTCATCAGCGGTTCGGCGCCGTGGAAAATGGCACGCGGTTTGCGCCCTTCCGGCATGACCGAGCGGAAGTAGTCGCGCAGCCGGCCAAGTGAGGCAATCAGCGTTTCGGCCGGCATGTGGCTTCCGCCGCTACGCTGCTCGCCCGGCAGGTAACAGTAGGTGCAGTTGAGGTTGCAGCGCTCGGTCGGGTTCAGATAAACGCCGGAGGGTTTCAGCTCGAAGCGCAGCGCGTTCAGTTCGCGGGCGAAACTATCCGCTTTTTCGCGGTAGGCGTCGAGCAACGGGCCACCAGTCAGCGTTTCGGCGCTGCGGGTCTTGTCGACCAGAGCCCAGAAAGCCGTGCTCGGATCGGTGATCGCAGAGTAAATATCATGGCCGATGTCCACAGGAAAAAACACCGGGCCGGCTTCGGCCCGGTTCAGAAAGGCTGCCGTCATTTGGCCGCTTTCTTGTCCATCAGCACATAGTGCGATAGGCCGATGCCGTCCGGGTTGCAGCTCTTGCGGATGGCGATGGTCGGGGCTGCTGCTGGTGCGGTTGCGTTGGCTTGGTGCTGCGTTTGAATGTTCTGCGTCATGTTTTAATCCTCGAAAAGTCAAAAAAGAAAAGGGCTCCGGCTGACTGCACGCTTGCGCATGCAGTCAGCCGGAGCCCTTGCCTGAACTCCGTTTCGGTTCGACACGTCTTCTGGCTACCGGATTACTCGGATCGCTGCGCCTTCCCGGCGGGGTGATCCCCGTCAGTGGCTGGTCTTTCAACCTTGCAGCGGCCGTCCCCGGATACAGCGGCGGGCCCGCCACGGATTCACACCGTGTTCCGTTTCGTCGAACCGAACGGTGGCGGGATTCTCCTTGAGTTTGTGGAGAGGGTCAACCCGTGTCGGCATATTTTTTTCTGCGGATCAGCTCGAATACTCTCAGGCCGGATCGAATACAAGCGTCTTTCCGATGCGGCGAATACGCCAGAGAGTTCTGTCAGTTTCTCTGCAATCGTTACCGTCCCCAGCGTCAGGATGATCGCCGACTTGGTTTCGTGCAGTTACCCATCGCATACATTAGAACCGGACAGATCATGAACCCGCAACATATTCACAACAATAAGCCATCACAACAATAAGCTTGCATATTGAATTCATATCCGCTATGCTGCGAGCAGTTTCAGGTGTCCTGATGGTATTCGCCAAAGGGATGAAACGGGAAGCCGGTGCGCTCTACGGAGCAATGCCGGCGCTGCCCCCGCAACGGTAAGCGAGTCAATGGTAAGGCTACATGCCACTGTGCAGATGCACGGGAAGGCGCCGATCCAGGGAGAATATTTCCACTCGTGAGCCCGGAGACCGACCTGGAGCCAGGCGTCAGCATCGCAGAGGGCGATGCGCTGATACGGCTTCTTTTGCTGTCTTCATCGGATTCCTCTGCTGTGTGCTGGCTGATCAATTCATGCGCACGTGGGTGTGCGCAGACTTGAGGAGAAGTCATGCACATAATGGAAGGTTTCCTGCCCGTTGAACATGCCGTGGGCTGGACTGTTGCCTCGGCGCCTTTCGTTGCCTATGGCGTTCACACCGTCAAACGGCAGATTCACGAGCAGCCGGAGCAGCGAATGCTGCTCGGTGTGGCCGCCGCCTTTGCTTTCGTGCTCTCGGCGCTAAAACTCCCGTCGGTGACTGGCAGCTGTTCTCACCCCACCGGCACCGGACTCGGCGCCATTCTCTTCGGGCCGGTCGCCATGGCACCAGTCGGCGCCGTGGTGCTACTCTTTCAGGCGCTACTGCTGGCCCATGGTGGCCTGACCACGTTGGGCGCCAATATCTTCTCGATGGCCATTGTCGGACCGTTCGCTGCCACCGCCGTGTTTCGCCTGGCGCGCAGCCTGAAGCTCTCATTCGCCACCTGCGTTTTTCTCGCTGCCAGCCTGGCTGACCTGCTGACCTACGTCACTACTTCGGTGCAACTGGCCTGGGCCTTTCCCGATCCGGTCGGCGGTTTTGTCGCCTCCTTTGCCAAGTTCGCCGGCATTTTCGCAATTACCCAGATCCCGCTGGCGATCAGCGAGGGACTGCTGACGGTGGTTATTTTCAATGCGTTGGCGCGCTTCAATCCCAAGGAATTGCAGGACATGAAGGTTGTCAGCCGTAGCGAGGCGAGCGCATGAAACGCCATCAAACCCTGCTGCTGTTGATCGCCGTCGTCCTGCTCGCTGCCTTGCCGCTGTGGCTGGTACAAAAACCGGAACCAGGGCCGGATGGCAAGCCGGTCGAGATTTTTGCCGGCGCCGACAACAAGGCCAGAGATCTGATCGGGACAATTGATCCCAACTACCAGCCATGGTTTGCGCCACTGCTGGAACCAGCCAGCGGCGAGATCGCCTCGCTGCTGTTCGCCTTGCAGGCGGCCTTGGGTGCTGGCTTCATCGGCTATTACCTCGGTGCTTCGGTTACCCGCGAGAAACTGCGGCGCGAGGCGGAGAAACCGGTAGAGAAGCAGTGCCGTGCTGATTGAGCAGTCCGCCTACGCTAACCGCTGGCGCTGCGTTGCTCCTACAGCCAAAGGCATTTTCGCGCTGGGCGGGTTCGTGGCTGCCTTTGCGGCGGGGACGCCGGCGGCTGCCGTTGCGGTGGCCGGCCTCATTGTCGCCGTCACGCTGGCCGGCGCCAGAATACCCCCCGTCCGTTACTTGCGGGTGGCGGCACCGGCACTCTTCTTCCTCGCCATGAGCGGCTTGTCGCTGGCGTTTTCGTTTAACTACGCTGAAGCAGCGGGGGGGCTGTCGTTGCAACTGACCTCGGCTGGACTGCACCAAGTGGCCGAAGTTTCCGCCCGTTCGCTCGGTGCGCTGACGGCATTGTTGTTTCTGGTGTTGACGACGCCGCTGATCGACCTGATCGCGCTGCTGCGCCGCTTGAAAACACCCGAGGTGCTGCTGGAAATCATGGTGCTTTGCTACCGGATGCTTTTTGTTTTTTCCGAAGCGGTGCACGACACGCTGACCGCGCAAGCGGCTCGGCTGGGTTATGCCACGCCGCGTCTGGCCATGCGTTCGCTCGGCGAACTGGCGGCCAATCTGACCCTGCAGGTCTGGCAGCGCGCCCACGCCTTGCACGTCGCCGCGCAAGCCCGCAACAACGACGGCCCGCTGCGCTTCCAGGAAGCGATTTTCGACCATGCCGGCCGCGATATAGCCGTCGCGGCCACCGCCGGCGTCGCGTTGATCGCGCTGGCGGTGGGGATGGGAATGGCATGACCGCACCGAGCCACGCCACGCTGCTTGCACTGGAGGGCGTCAGCTTCCGTTATCCCGACGGCGCCATTGGGCTGGACGGCTGTTCGCTCGCCATCCGGCGCGGTAGCCGCAATGCCCTGATCGGCGCCAATGGATCGGGCAAGACGACCCTGTTCCAGCATGCCAACGGCCTGCTGCGGCCGCAGTCGGGGGGCGTGCGCTACGCCGGAGAAGCCGTCGAATACAGCCGTAGCGGCCTGCGCACGCTGCGTACCCGTGTCGGCATGGTGTTCCAGAATCCGGACCAGCAGCTGTTTTCGGCCAGCGTCCAGGAAGATGTTTCCTTTGGGCCGCTCAATCTCGGCCTGGACCGGGAAACGGTGCGCGAGCGGGTTGCCGCGGCGCTACAGGCGGTGGGGATGCTGCGTTTTGCCGACAAGGCAGTGCACAACCTGAGCTTTGGACAAAAGAAACGGGTCTGCATCGCCGGCGTGCTGGCGATGGAGCCCGAGTTGCTGGTGCTCGACGAGCCGATGGCCGGTCTGGATCACGGCATGCAGGAGGAATTGCTGGCGGTACTGGAGGGGCTGCACGCCCGGGGCATTACCCTGTTGCTGTCAACACACGATATCGACTTTGCCTACCGCTGGGCCGACCAGATTCATCTGATGGTGGCGGGACGTTGCGCGGTTTCGCTGGAAGCGCCGAATCTTGCGGATTGCGCCGATGACTTGGCGGCCGTGGGGCTGCCCCTGCCGCAGGTCATTGCCCTGCATCGTCAATTGGCCGCGAGCGGACTGCTGGCGGCTGATCGGCGACCGCGAACTTGTGCCGAACTGTTGACCATGCTGAAAACGAATGACTGTAGAAAGGGAGAACCATGTTGCGTAGCGTGACCATCACCCGCAGGAGTGTCGACTGATGTCGGGCAAGGTTTGGTTTGTTGGCGCCGGTCCGGGCGACCCGGATCTGCTGACTGTCAAGGGCAAGCGTCTGCTGGAAGAAGCGGGTGCGATTCTTTACGCCGGTTCCTTGGTCGACCGGGCGGCAACGCTATTCGGCCCGCCGGGTTGCGAGATTCGCGACTCGAAGGACATGACGCTGGAGGAGATGACCGCCTGGTTGCTAGAACAGTGCACCCGGCATGCCACCGTCATCCGTTTGCAAACCGGCGACCCGGGTCTGTATGGCGCTTTGATCGAGATGACGCGGCCATTGACCGCTGTCGGCATCGAATGGGCCGTGGTACCGGGAGTTTCCTCCGCATTTGCCTCGGCGGCCGCAGCCGGCGAAACGCTGACGCTGCCGGAAGTGACGCAGACGGTGATCCTCACCCGCGTCGCCGGACGCACGCCGATGCCGCCGGGCGAGGATCTCGAGTCTCTTGCGGCCCACCGCGCCACGCTGTGCATATTCCTTTCCATCACGCTGTTGCAAGAAGTACAGCGCGCGCTGCGTGCCGCAGGCTGGGCCGAGGATGCGCCGATCCTGGTGGTACAGAAGGCGAGCTGGCCCGGCGAGGAGAAAATCATTCGCGGCACCCTGGCCGACATCAAGCAGAAATGCCAGGCCGAGAAAATCGGTAGCCAGGCGATGATCATCGCCAGCCCGACGCTGGGTGCCGCCGACTGGCCCGACCTGGCCCGCTCAAAACTTTACGACCCGGCGTTTACGCACCGCTTCCGCCGGACTTCAGGGAGTACCCATGGATAACACGACGTTGCTGCTCGTCGGCCACGGTTCGCGCAACCGTGCCGGCAACCAAGAGACGCTGCATTTCGCTGCCCAGTGGCGGGAACGCCATCCGGACTGGCGGATCGAGGTCTGTTTCATCGAACATGCCGATGTATTGCTCAACGCAGGTCTCGATCAGGCCGCCAAGGGCGCTCGGCGGGTGCTGGTCGTTCCCTTCATCCTGAACGCCGCCGGCCACGTCAAGATGGAGTTGCCGGCGGCGCTGGTGGCTGCCAGGGAGCGGCACCCCGAAGTCGAATTTTCGGTTACCCGCCACTTGGGTATGGGACGGGAAATCTTCGCGGTACTGCAAGGCCAACTGGAACGGCTAATGAAGGCGCTGAACGTGCCGGACCCGCAGACCACCGGCGTGGTGCTGCTCGGTCGCGGTTCTTCCGACGCCGGTGCCAATGGCGAACTGGCCAGGATGGCACGCTGGATTTTCGAGGCCAACGAGCATGAACTGGTCGATCTGGCCTTTACCGGGATCACCTGGCCGCGTCTGGAAACCGCCGTGCAGCGCCAGGCGAAACTGGGCATGACGCAGATCTGCATCCTGCCGGTCTACCTCTTCACCGGCGTGCTGATCGAACGCATCCAGGCGCAGGTCGAGCGGCTCAAGGCCCAGTATCCGCAGATTGCGTTCGGGCTCGGAACGCATTTCGGTTTCGACAAGGGCGTCTTTGACCTGCTCGATGCCAAGGCGGCAAGCCGCGAACTGCCGGAAGGCAGCCTGCTCGAATGCGACGGCTGCAAGTACCGCGAAGTGGCTGAGGACGAACATCTGCACGAGCACACGCACACCGCTACCGGCGGCTGCGGCCATCATCCGGATGATGGGCATGGCCACGCCGGCGATCACCATTCCCATTGTCAACATGCACAGGCCTGAACTGCCATGAATATGCCCACTACTGCCAACAATGTCGTTACCGAACAACTGACCGCCGCCGGGCGTGCCATCGAGCACGACTCCTTTGCCGTCATCGACGCCGAAGCCGGCCCGCACAGCTATACGGCCGAGCAATGGCCGCTGGTGCGTCGCATGATCCACGCCAACGCCGATTTCGAATTCAACGGCCTGACCGTCTTCCACCCGCAGGCGATGCAGGCCGGTCTGGCCGCCGTGCTCAAGGGCGGGACGCCGATCGTCGCCGACGTCGAAATGATCTGCGTTGGCCTTTCGGCGCCGCGCCTGAAGCACTTCGGCATGAGCACCCACCACTATATTTCCGATCCGGACGTGATCGAGCAGGCCAAGGCCGAAGAGACCACCCGCGCCGTGCAGGCCATGCGCAAGGCGCACCGTCTGGGCAAGCTGGACGGGGCGATTGTCGGTATCGGCAATGCGCCGACTGCGCTGATCGAGGTCGTGCGCCTGGTGCGTGAAGAAGGCGCCCGCCCGGCGCTGATCATCGGCATGCCGGTCGGTTTTGTCTCGGCGGCCGAATCGAAGGATCTGCTGATGACGGTCAAGGACATCCCCTGGGTGGCCATTCGTGGCCGCAAAGGCGGCTCGACGCTGGTCGTCGCGGCCATCCACGCCCTGCTCGGGGTGGCCGAAGCCGAACAGAAACGGGTGGCATGAGCGCAAAGCCGTCGCCGGCCTCCGGCAAGATTCGCAAGGGTGACGGCCGCCGCGAGCGGGGCAACCGCACCGGCTTCACCACCGGTGCCTGCTCGGCGGCGGCGGCGCGGGCCGCCGTGCTCGGCCTGGTGACCGGCCAGGTGCCGGAGAGCGTGCTTTGCCGCTTGCCCAATGGCCGGGAGGCGATGTTCGCGGTCATCGACGGCCGGGTCGAAGGCGAGGGTCCGGAGCGCGCCGCGCATGCCGCCATCGTCAAGGATGCCGGCGATGATCCGGATGCCACTCACGGCGCCCACCTGACCGCCGATGTCCGTCTGTTGCCGCACTGCGCCGGCCAACTCGAACTGAAAGGCGGCCCCGGTGTCGGCATCGTGACCAAGCCCGGTCTCGGTCTGGAAGTTGGCGGCCCGGCAATCAACCCGGTTCCCCGGCGCAATATCCGCGACAATGTCGCCGCCGCCGCCGCCGAACTGCTCGAACACAGCGGACTGGAGGTCATCATTTCCGTGCCCGGCGGCGAGGAAATGGCGAAGAAGACACTCAATGCCCGTCTAGGCATTCTCGATGGAATCTCCATCCTCGGCACGACCGGCATCGTCCGCCCGTATTCGACGGTGGCTTTCCGCGCCAGCGTCGTGCAGGCGGTTGGCGTCGCCGCCAAACAGGGACAGACCAGCGTGGTGTTCACCACCGGCGGTCGAACCGAGAAATTCGCCATGGAACAGTTGCCGGAACTCGACCAATCCTGCTTCGTCCAGATGGGCGATTTCGTCAAGGCGGCTTTTCAGACAGCCGTCAAACGGAGCATGCCCCGCGTCTATGTCGGCGCCATGGTCGGCAAGCTGACCAAGATGTGCCAGGGGCTTGCCGTTACTCATGCCTGGAAGGCCGAGATCGACCGCGACCTGCTCGCCGAATCGGCGCAGGAAGTCGGCGCGCCGCCGGATCTGGTCGAGAAAATCCGTGTCGCCGAAACCGCTCGTTTTGCCGCCGAAGGCCTCGCCGAACTCGGCTTGACCGTCGATTTTCACCGTGCGCTGACGCGCAAGGCCATCCGCAGCCTGAAATCCTGCTACCCGGGCGACTATCAGTTGACCGTTCTGGTCTGCGATTTCGAAGGGCGGTTCATTTGCCGCATGGAAGAACATGAAGCCCTCTGAATCCTGCAACCTGATCGGCATCCTCGATGACGGCTGGGCCGGCCTGTCCGAGACCGCGCGTCAGCGCCTCATTGCGGCCGACTTGGTGATCGGCGCCGGCCGCACCCTGGATCTGGTGCGTCCTTACTTGCCCGGCAGCGCCACCCTGACGGACATGGATGGCGTCCTCGGCCAGGTGGCGGGCTGGATTGTTGCTGCCCGGGATGCTGGTCAGACCGTTGCTGTTCTGGCGACCGGCGATCCGCTTTGCCACGGTATCGCCTCCTGGCTGACCGGCAAACTGGGCCGCGACTGCTTCGAAATCCTGCCGGCAGTCTCCACCCTGCAACTTGCCTTCGCCCGGTTCAAGTTCCCCTGGCAGGATGTCAGGATCGCCTCCTGCCACAGCGCCGACGCCGGCGAATGGTTCGTCGGCGCGACGCCCGATCATGGTCTTTACCAGGCAATGCGCACGATTGCACTGCATCCGCGTGTCGCGCTGTTCACCGGCCCGGAAAACACCGTGGCCCGACTGGCTCGGGCACTGATCACCGCCGGTTACGGCGACGATGTGACACTATCGGTTGCCAGCCGCTTGCTGTTGCCCGACGAGCAGTTGTTCCCCAGCCGCGCGGCGGTCGACGTGGCGAACAGCGTATTTCCCGAACCCAACGTCGTGCTGGTCGAACGCCGTGCCGATGCCACGCCAAATCGCCGGCAACCTGCCTTCGGCCTGGAAGATCTCGAATACATCCAGCGCGCTCCGGAAAAGGGGCTGATCACCAAGCAGGAGGCGCGCGCATTGTCGCTCGCCAAGCTGCGCCTGGCGCCGGATGCCATTGTCTGGGATATCGGCGCCGGTGCCGGTTCGGTCGGTCTGGAAGCGGCGCGCCTGGCCCCGCACGGCCATGTCTGGGCCATCGAGAAGAACGCAGAGGATGCCGCCAACGCCCGTGCCAATGCCGAGCGCTTTCGCATTGGCAACTACTCGCTGACCGAAGGCAAAGCGCCGCTCCACCTCGACACCTGGCCGGACCCGGATGCCGTGTTTATCGGGGGTTCCGGCGGAGAGCTGAACGAACTGATCTACCTGATTCTTGGCCGCCTGAAACCCGGCGGCCGGCTGGTGATGAACTTCGTCACCATCGAAAATCTCGCCACCGCCACCGCCGCCCTGGCTGCCGCCGGTACTGCCTGGGATGTCGTCCAGTTGCAGGCCAGCCGCAGCCAGCCCATCCTCGACATGCACCGGTTGGCTGCCCAGAACCCGGTGTGGATTGTGACTGCAAGCAAGGAAACCTTATGACTACCATCCTCCCTCCCCCCTTCCCACGGAAGGGGGTGACGCCGGTTCAGCCGTTACGCGGCTTCCATGTTAGTGAAATCACGCCTCCTTGGGGCGGCCCGGCGGAGGCGCCATGACTCATTATGGAAAACTGATCGGCGCCTCGCTCGGCCCCGGCGACCCCGAACTGATTACCCGGCGCAGTTGGGCCGCCCTGCAATCGGGCGCCCGTTGGCTGTACCCGGTAAAGAAAGCCGAGGAAAAATCTTACGCGCTGTCAGTCGTCGAACGAGGCGGCTTGCCTGTTCCCGCGGATGCCGTGGAACTCGTCTTCCCGATGACGCGCGATGCGGAAATCCTGACCAGGGCCTGGGCGCGCGCCGCCGCCCAGACCGCCGAACTGCTCGCCGCAGGCCGCGATCTGGTGTTTCTGGTCGAAGGCGACGCCTCCACCTTCGCCACCTTCGGGCATCTCGCCCGCATGGTCCGCGAACTGGTGCCCGAGATCGAGGTGGAAACGATCCCCGGCGTTTCTTCCTTTGCCGCCGCCGCCGCTACTACGGGAACGACACTGGCCGAAGAAGACGAAACCCTGGCGATCATTCCCGCCGCCTACGGCGTTGGCGTCATCGACCACCTGCTCGACGAGTTCGACACGCTGGTGCTGCTCAAGGTCAAGCCGCTACTCGATGAAGTTCTCGAGTTGCTGGAAAACCGCGGCCTCCTGGCGACCAGCTGCTTCATCGAAAAGGTCGGTTCGCCCGATGAACGCATCGTGCGCGATGTCGCGACCCTCAAGGGCGAAAAGGTCAATTACCTGTCGCTGCTGCTGGTCCAGAATCCCAAGCGCGCGCGCGGCGAATTGCGCCGTGGTTGCCGCAAGCGCAAGGAAGCCCTGGCGGCGTAACCGGCATAGAAATCCAGGATATGCAAACCCCCGCGCCATGAAAATCGCCGTCGTCTCCATTACTCGCCACGGTATTGCGCAGGCCGGTAAAGTCGCCGCGGCATTGCCGGGCGCCCAGCTGTTCGCCCCGGAAAAATTTCGGGCCGAAGCCGAAACCGCAGTGGCCAACACTTCGCCCGGCAGCGCCCACTGCTATCCCGGCAAGCTCGGCGACCAAGTGCCTGCGCTATTTGCCAATTTCGATGGCATCGTGGCCATCGTTTCGCTGGGCGTGATGGTCCGCCTGATTGCGCCGCACCTCGGCAACAAGGCAATCGACCCGGCCGTGGTGGTGGTCGACGAGGCCGGAAAGTTCGCCATTCCGATACTCTCCGGCCACCTGGGCGGCGCCAATGCGCTGGCTGGGCATCTCGCCACCGCGCTCGGTGCCGTCCCGGTATTGACGACGGCATCCGACGTCCGCCAGACGCTGGCTGTCGACTTGCTCGGCCGTGAATTGGGCTGGACCGCCGAAGCGACGCACGAGGAAATCGTGTGCGCCAGTGCCGCCGTCGTGAATGACGAGCCGGTAGCGCTGGTACAGGAAGCCGGCAGTGATGACTGGTGGCGCGGCCATGCCAACGGCCGTACCGGCCCCTTGCCCGCCAACTTGCAGCGTTTTGCCCGGCTGGAAGACGTCGTCCCGGACGATTTTGCCGCTGTGTTGTGGATCAGCCGCCGCGAAATGCCGGCCGATTACGCGGCAAAGCTCAGCGGCAAGCGTGTGGTTTATCGTCCAGGCAGCGGTGCATGAAAATCGCTCTCGGTCTTGGCTGCGATAGGGAAACCCCGGCCGCCACCATTGCCCAGGCCATAGACGAGGCATTGGCATCCTGCGGTGCGCGCTCTGCCGATGTGGCCGCCGTCGCCAGCATCGACCTCAAGGCCGATGAGGCCGGCCTGTTGCAGGTGTCGCGGGAACGCGGCTGGACCATCCGTTTCTATCCGGCCGCCGAACTGGCTGCGGTCGAGGTGCCCAATCCCTCTGAAACCGTCCGCAATTACACCGGCACGCCATCGGTTGCCGAAGCCGCGGCGCTGCTTGCCGGTGGTGCCGACAAGACTCAGTTGATTATCGAAAAACACAAGCTGCGTGGCCCGGATGGCCGCAATGCAACCGTCTCCATCGCAAGGATTACCCAATGAACATACCCCAGCAGAAAACCGGAAAAATCATGCTCGTCGGCCTCGGCCCGGGCTGCAACGAACACCTGACTGCCCGAGCCCGGGCTGCCATTGCCGAAGCCGACACGGTGATCGGCTACGTCACCTACATCCGTCTGGTGGCCGATTTGGTCGAGGGCAAGGAAGTCATCAAGAAACCGATGACCGAAGAACTTGACCGTGCCATCGAGTCGCTCGACCGCGCCCGCCAAGGCAAAAAAGTGGCGCTCATTTGCTCTGGCGACGCCGGGGTGTACGGCATGGCCGGGCCCACCTTGGAGGTGCTGTTCCAGGCCGGGTGGACGCCTGAGTCGGATATCGAAGTCGAAATCGTTCCCGGCGCTTCGGCTCTCAATACCTGCGCCGCACTGGTTGGCGCGCCCCTGACGCACGACTTCTGCGCCATTTCGCTCTCCGACCTGTTGACGCCATGGCCGACGATTGCCCGCCGCCTCGACGCCGTGGCCTATTCCGATTTTGTCGTCGCTCTCTACAATCCGAAGAGCGGGCGCCGCGCGCGGCAGATCCTCGAAGCCCAGCGCATCTTCCTGCGCCACCGCGATCCGCAGACGCCGGTGGCCATCGTCAAGTCCGCCTACCGGCCGAAGCAGCATATCGAATTCACCACCCTCGACAAGATGGGCGAAAGCGACATCGGCATGCTGTCGACCGTGCTGATCGGTAATTCCAATACCTTCATCAAGCACGGCCTGATGGTCACGCCGCGCGGCTACGCGAATAAATATGCGGTCGAAGGCAGTGAACGGGCCACCAAGGAAGGTGAACAGGCGGGCCGCTCGTTGTCCTCCGGCTTGGATGGCTGGCTGGCGACGATACAGGCCAGCGGCAAGAACGCCGCCGAACTGGCGCAGGAATACCGGCTGCCAGTGGAGTACATCGCGGCCGTGTTGGTCGAACCGTTGGCAACGGAAACAGACTGCCGCGCGGAGGCCGCATGAACGCACCGGATATTGAGCGGCTTGGTCTTGTCTCTCTGGTCGGGGCAGGCCCTGGCGATCCCGAACTGATTACGCTGAAGGCCCTGCGCCTGATCCAGTCGGCCGATGTGGTGGTCTACGACAATCTGGTTGGCCCGGAGATACTCGATTTCATTGAGCCAACGGCGGAGCGCATCTACGTCGGCAAGATGGCGAGCAACCACACGCTGCCGCAGGAGGAAATCAGCCAGCTGTTGCTGACGCGGGCGCAGTCCGGCAAGCGGGTGGTCCGGCTCAAGGGTGGCGACCCCTTCGTTTTTGGGCGCGGTGGCGAGGAGATGGATCTCCTGCTCGCCGCAGGCATCGCCGTCGATATCGTGCCCGGCGTGACTGCCGCGCTGGGCGCTGCCGCCAGTTTCGGGTTCCCGCTGACTCACCGTGATTACGCGCAGAGCTGCGTGTTCGTCACCGGGCATCTCAAGAGCGATCATGTCGAAATGAACTGGACGGCACTGGCCCAGCCCAATCAGACCCTCGTCATCTACATGGGTGTCTCCGGCCTCGAAACGATAGCCGCCAATCTGCAAGCCGCCGGCCTAGCCGGCGATACGCCTGCCGCCCTGGTCTACAAGGCCACCTTGCCAGCCCAACGCATTTATCGCAGTACCTTGTCGGAACTACCCGAAACGGCGCGGGTGCATGCCGTCAAACCGCCGGCGCTGGTCGTCATCGGGCAGGTACTCGGTTTGCTGAACGGGGATGATCGATGCCGACTGCAACCGTCCTCCACGAGGACCGGCGTTGCTTGATTCCCGCTTAGGAGCATCGATGAACGAAGAACATGACAAGCAACACAGCGGCGATCGCGACGCCGGCGTCAAAGCGATGCCCGGACTCGAATGGTAATGGCGTCCTGTCCTGCACTGTTCGTCGCCGCTCCCGCCTCCGGCCAGGGCAAGACCACCGTGGTCGCCGCGCTCGCCCGGCTGCATGCGCGTCAAGGCCGTAAAGTACGCGTCTTCAAATGCGGGCCGGATTTTCTCGACCCGCAGATCCACGCGATCGCCAGCGGTTCATCCTGCTACAACGTCGACCTGTGGATGTGTGGCGAAGCCGACGCCGTGTGGCGACTGGCCGAAGCAGCACGCGATGCCGACCTGATCCTGGTCGAAGGCGTCATGGGACTCTACGACGGCAAGCCGGCCGCCGCCGAACTCGCTGCGCGCCTCGGCCTGCCGATCCTCGCCGTGATCAACGGCTCGGCGATGGCCGAGAGCTTTGGCGCCATCGCCTACGGACTCAAGCACTACCGGCCGGGAACGCAGCTCGACGCGGTGTTCGCCAACCGGGTCGGCAGCGCCTATCACGCCGAATTGCTGGAAAACAGCCTGCCCCCCGATATCGCCTGGTACGGCCACCTGCCGCGCGACGCGGATGCCGCCATGCCGGAAAGACATCTCGGCCTGCTGCCGGCTGCCGAGATCGAAGATCTCGTGCAACGCATCGACCGCATGGCCGACCTGCTGGCGACGACCGCTGCTGCCGCACTGCCGCCGCCGGTGTCATTTGCGCCCGCCAACGCACCCGTCATAGCGCCCTTGCTCGCCGGCAAGACCATCGCTGTCGCCCGCGATACGGCCTTCTGTTTTCTCTACCCGGCCAATCTCGACTGCCTTGTTGCGCTCGGCGCACGCCTCGAATTCTTTTCGCCGCTGGCCGACAAAGCATTGCCCGATTGCGACGCGGTATGGTTGCCGGGCGGCTACCCGGAATTGCACGCGGTACGACTCGCCGACAATCGTGCACTGTGGCTAGCGCTGGCTGACCACGTTGACGCCGGCAAGCCGCTACTCGCCGAATGCGGCGGCATGATGGCGCTGTTCGATACGCTGGTCGACATTGACGGTCACTGCCACGCGGTTGGCGGCCTGCTGCCGGGGCAGGTGACCATGCAGAAGCGCCTCGCCGCGCTCGGACTGCAGGAGGTCGAACTGCCCGAAGGCAAGCTGCGCGGCCACACCTTCCACTACTCGCAAGCGCAAACTCCGCTCGAAGCACTGGCCATGGCGAGCCGCGCCGATGGCCGTCGCGGTGAGGCCATCTATCGCCGCCAGCGCCTGACCGCGAGCTACATGCACCTCTACTTCCCTGCCAATCCGGAAGCGGCCGCCCGGTTGTTTTTGGCTTAAGAGCCTATTTCAGTAGGGAGAGTGGCATACCGCTCTCCCTACTGAAATAGGCTCTAAACCACCGGCAAGTCCATCGAGACAATGCGTCAGTAATGTATTGCTTCAATAGCGGTTAAAATCGGCGGCCGGAATAAGGAGGGGAAGAGACAATGGCGACCAGCCAGAACGAGACATCTTATACGCAGCCGGGTTATCGCTACTATGTGCTGGCCGTACTGACTTCAGCGTATGTTTTTAACATCGTCGATCGGCAGATTCTGTCCATCCTCCAGGAACCCATCAAGCGGGAGCTGGGACTGGCCGATAGCCAGCTGGGATTGCTCACCGGCTTTGCCTTTTCCATTTTTTATGTGTCGTTGGGGTTGCCGATTGCCCGCTGGGCCGATCACGGCGTGCGCCGCAATATCATTGCCATGTCGGTGGGGTTGTGGAGCGTGATGACCGCTGTTTGCGGCCTGGTGCACAATTTCTGGCAGCTGCTGCTGGCGCGCATGGGCGTGGGTGTCGGCGAAGCCGGCTGCACGCCGCCTGCACATTCCATGCTGTCGGATATGTTCCCGCCCAACAGGCGCGCAACGGCGTTGGGGACTTATAACGTCGGCGTCAGCATCGGCATACTCTTCGGTTTTCTCATGGGAGGCTGGCTGCAGGAATTCTTTGGCTGGCGGATGGCTTTTTTTGCCGTGGGCATGCCCGGTCTTCTGCTTGCGCTGATTATTCGTCTGACAGTGAAAGAGCCGCCAAGGGGATTTGCCAGCGGCCGCAAGCAGACGGAAATTGCCCCGAATCATTCCGCTTCGATTACGGAGGTCATCAAGCTGCTCTGGTCAAATCGCACATCCCGCCATATGGTGTTGGCGGCCGGTTTTTGGTCGATGACCGCCTATGGATTGATGACCTGGCTGCCCTCTTTTCTGATTCGATGCCATGGTTTGAGCACGGGCACCGTCGGCACCTGGCTGGCGCTCATCATGGGCATTGGCGGCGGTATAGGAACATTCTTCGGCGGCCCGCTCGCTGATCGCCTGGGGCGGATTGATAAACGCTGGTATCTCTGGATCAGCTGCGCGAGTGCGGCGTTGTCGATTCCCTTTCTGTTAGCCGCCTTCACGGCGGGCAGCAGTACTCTGGCGCTGGTTTGCCTTATTCTGCCCTGTTCGACGCTGATGCTCTATATGGCCTGTGTCATTACTGTCGCCCACGGCCTGGTGGAGAATCACATGCGGGCAATCTCCTCTGCGGTGATACTGCTGGTCAATAATGTGATCGGGGTGGGATTGGGGCCGCTGCTGATTGGCGTGGTCAGCGACCTATTTGCGCCGACGGCAGGGGTTGATAGTCTTCGTTATGCCTTGATGATAATCACCACCGCGGCGTCGCTGCTGGCCATCCTGCACTTTGTGCTGGCTGCGCGCCATATCCGCCGGGAGGCAATATCGCTGTAGCAGGCATTCGCTCTTCCGACGGCTGAGGTTTCCCAGAGCGGGTGTCTGTGTCTTAAGGGCGATGGAAATCCAAAGATCGCCGCCGCGCCATCATGTACCTATGATGCCGAACAGTTAACCTAAAAACCGCAGTCGGACAATGCTATTTGCATTATTGTCGAACAAGCGGAATGTTTTCGGTGGGCCGGTGCAAAGGCATCACCGGCTACGAGTGCCGTTCTGGTCACCAACACGGATTACGAGGTGCTCAGCCTCGGCCAACTCTATCGTGACCGGGACGATGCCGAGAATGCCTTTGACGGACTCAAAAATCAGTGGGGTTGGGGCGGATTTCCCAGGCACGATCTGCACCGCTGCCAACTTGCCGCCCGCTCACATCGCCATTCCCGGTTTTCTGTCCGGCACTCGACCGGCCTGCGCAAATTCTTGCCAAGTTTTCGACTATCGGGCACAGCTTCGATATGATTTGGGTTCGGCGCTGTTTAAAGCCGAACATCCGATAGCGACAGGGCATTGCCGGGGAATGCTTACATTGAAGTTCGAGTATTTCTGGCGATATGCATGGTAGATTTATCCGACTCAAGGAGGGAACGATGATTTGGCTCGATCTAGTGATGACGCTGGCGTTGGCTCAGTACATAGTGTTTAGTGTGTTGGTTGGTCGTGCTCGCGGCCTTTATGGCATAAAGGCGCCAGCGACTACCGGACATGAAATCTTTGAGCGCTATTTCCGTGTGCACGCGAATACGCTGGAGCTGCTTGTCGCGCTGATTCCATCGATGTGGCTGGCGGCAAAATACTGGTCGCCTGAGTGGATTGCCGCCGTCGGCGCCGTGTATCTTGTTGGCCGGACGATCTATTGGCGGGCGTATGTGAAGAATCCTGCGTCGCGCTCGCTGGGGTTCGCTCTTAGCATGTTTCCGATCATGGGTTTGCTTTTGAGCATTCTGGCGGGAATTGCCATGGGCGGCTGAATTGTTGTCGCGGGAGCATGTTATTGTCATGACTACGGGTAATCAACGGGACAAACCGAGAAACAGCCGCAATTTTGTGAGGCTCTCATGATGAGAAACAAGATAGCGTTTATCCTTGCCATGCTGATGGCGTCGGCAGCCTGCTTGGCCGACGTGGATCGGCAGTGTCTGAACGATTGCACCCAAAGCGGACGTCAGCGCGCCATTTGCGTGGCGAAATGTTCATCGGATTCCGGCGTGGCAGGCCAAGCGGATTCTTCTGCCCCTACTTTGGAGTCATTCATGCAGGGGTATAAAGCCGCCTCGGAAGGGAAAGAGCCGGATGCCGAAGGCACCGAAGCTCAAATACAGTCCCAAATGACGAGAGAGCTTGATGCGGCTTGCAAGAAAGAAAATCAGCAGGCGTGTAGCGATCTCAAGAAAATGCTGCTTGGGAAGTAGAAACATTTGCGAAAATAGCTTGTGGCGCGAACGAGCCTCGCCCTTGAACAATCGGCTGCGGAGATGCGCCCGCATTGATCTGCCGCATCTCCAGCGGCGCCGGCCAAGCCTGGAGGTGTTCAGCCAAAGGCAGTTTATACTGCGCTAGCGGAACACGCCTCTGGCCGATTCGTTTACGAAGCATTAAATTAAAACAATTACATCAGGAAGAGACATGCATATCATCGGAAATCCACTGTTGTCCCGCCGCCGGCTGAGGATGCTGTTGCTTACGTTTGCGCTCGGTGTCGCCCCGCTGGTCTGGGCACAGACTGAGGCCGCTGCGGCCACGACCCACTTCGGCGTCGGCGAAATGTTCATGCAGGCGCACATCGTTGTGAAGGCGGTGACGATTTTTCTCGCTTTCTGCTCCTTGCTGACTTGGGCGGTTTTTCTTGAAAAGACGCTGGTCTACTCGCGCGTGCGCCGTGCCAACGAGATCTTCCTGAAAAGTTTTCGCCGGCAGGCCGCCGGTCGCGATCTGCCCAACGCCCACGACGAAAGCGCGATGGGCCGGATGTGGCAGGCGGCTTGCGAAGAACTCAATTGTTTTCGCACCACCCACTCCGCCACGCCGACACCGCACCAGGCCGATCGGCTGCTGCAACGGATGGCGCTGAGCGCCGGCGTCGTGCAGGAACGCGAGTTGTCGCGCCTCGGCAACATGATGGGCGTGTTGGCGACCATCGGTTCCACCTCCCCCTTCGTCGGCCTGTTCGGCACCGTGTGGGGCATTCTCAACAGCTTCGCCCATATCGCAGTGAGCAAATCGACGAACCTCGCGGTCGTCGCGCCGGGCATCGCCGAAGCGTTGCTGGCGACGGCCATCGGCCTCTTCGCCGCCATTCCGGCAGTCATGATCTACAACAAGTTCGTGCGCGACATCAACGGCTTCGTCGGTGCGCTGGACAACTTCTCGGCGGAAATGATCGCCATCGTCTCGCGAAAATTCGACTCGGCGGGCTAAGGCATGACTATCCAGCTAGGCTCGGGCGCGCAGGTCAAGCGTCACAGCTATCAGCAGAACGCCGAGATGAACGTCACCCCGTTCGTCGATGTGATGCTGGTACTGTTGATCATCTTCATGGTGGTGGCACCGCTGGCGACCGTGGACGTACCGGTGGATCTGCCGCCCAACGCGGCCGCACCCAAACCGCCGCCGACCGAACCGGTGTATATCAGCGTGCAGAAGCAGGGCACGGTGTATGTGCAGAACGTGGCCACCAGCCTCGGCGGCGTATCGGCGGCGCTGCATGTCCTGACCAAGGGCGACACGGAGACGCGCGTCTTCCTGCGCGGCGACATGCATGCCGAGTACGGCCATCTGATGGCGGTGATGAACGTGCTGCAAAAGGACGGCTACACCAAGATCGGCCTGGTCGCCGAAGACGCCAACCAAACCGCGGCGCAGTGAGTCGAGCTTGAGCAACGTCGGGAAAAAATCCGCCGGGTGGTTGGCGCGTTCAGGTTCGCTGGCCGTGTCCTTGGTGCTGCATGCAGCGCTGTTATGGTGGCTGCTCTCGGCCAATCTGGCCGGGGACGGGTTTGCCCTGCAAGAGGTGTCCGCGATCAGCATCGAGCTGGTCGCTCCGCCGCCACCACCTCCGCCGCCACCGCCGCCGCCAGAAGTCAAACCCGAGATCAAGCCGGTAAAGGCGCCCCTGCCCAAGCGCGCCCCGCCCCCTGTCCCCAAGGAAGAGCCCGGTCCGCCGGTGCACGAGATTTCGACCAAGGATGACGAATGGGTGGCGCCGAGAGTCAACAGCAACAAGAGCTTCGTCATGGGAGCGCGAAGGGCGCCGCCCGATTATGCCGCGAAGGTCAAGGGACGGGTCGTCGCCAACATGCGCTATCCGACCGACGCGGTGTACGAGGCGCCGCGCGGCTTCAAGGGCGATCCCAAGGTGCTGATCCAGCAGTGCTTCATCAGCTATGAAATTACCATCGATCGTAACGGCAATATGCTGTCGTACAAGATAGAACCCTGCGGCATCGAAAAGCTCGATGCCGCTGCCGACGAGGCATTGCGCAAATCCGGTCCCTACCCGCCGCCGCCCGATCAGGGCGCGGAATCCTATGTGATTTACGGCGTGCAGATCTTCCGGACGAAATAAGAGGAGACATTGATGAAGCGCTTACATCGAAAAACTATTGCGGCCGTCATCGCCATCCTGCTGTCCGGCTGCGCATCCACGCCGCAAAAAATCGCGCTCCGCCCGGTCAGCGAGCCGCAGCCGGTGGTGGCGGGCCACAAGGCCAGCTTCGAGTGCAGGGAGGCCGAGAAGCCGCTCCAGGAGGTGGTCTGCGCCGACGAAATGCTTTCTGCTTTGGATCATGAGATGGCGCAGTCCTATCGGCAAAACCTGCGTTCCCTCGACCTGGTCGGGCGCATGCAACTCATCGCCAACCAGCGCCGCTGGCTGCTGAGCCGTGCCCCGCAATGCCAGGTGGCGGACACGCGCCTTGGCATCGGCAAGCCTGACCCGGCACAAGTCAGCTGCCTCAAGACCCGTTATGCCGCACGCATCGCCGAACTCAAAGCCTGGCCGCAGCCGCAAGCACGCAAGCTGATCGGTGCGAGGTTTCACCCGCTCGGCGCCTATGTCGAGTTCCGCGTCGTGGATGATCGCGACCCGGCGATTTGCCGCGATTTTGCCAAGCGCTTCAACGATGCGATAAGCGACAACGGCGCACTCGATTTTTCGCGCATGGGCGGCTTTGCTCAAATCGCCGGTTCGCATGGCGTCGCCAGCGCCAGTAGCGAAGGCCACCGCTACGACGTGGCGCTGAACGACGCCGGCCCCTATGCGAGTTACCAGATGCGTGCCTATGGCCTCGGCATTGACGGCCAAGCGCGAATCAACGACAACTCCTTGGGCGAGTGGATTTCCCAGTTGCCCAATTCGGGGGGGCGTTTTGGCAGCATGTCGTCGCAGACGCGCGATTATGCCGCCATCGATGTGTTCGGCCTTGTGTCGGACAATACGCTGCGCCGCTATGCGCTTGCCACCGAAACCTGGGGTTACTACTCCGCCGGTGCGCGCGGCGAATCGGCATACGCCGGCCTCTATGACGTGAGCGGAGGCAGTGCGCAACCACGTTGTCTTTACCAGACCTATCTGACGCCGCCGATACACAAAACTTTCGACAACCTGCCGGCATACAAGGAACTCGCCGCCGCGCTCGACGTGCTGTCGGGCGACATCATCGGCAATCTTGCGGCGGACGAACGCCGCGACGAGACCTTGCTCCAGCGCGAAACCGAATGGATACTCTTCAACATGCCGCTGGTGGTGCTCGCCGATGCCGAGCGCTTTGGACGTACTGGCGCGCTGCGCCAGCGCCATGACGCTGCGCTCGAGGCCATCTTCAACTGGTCGGAGCGCAACGTGCCGAGCAAGCTTCATTACCGCCGCCTGATGCCGCTGATCCAGCCGGCGCAGGCCGAGTTGATCACCGTGTTCCAGCGAACGCAGGGCCTGAAGCCGGACGAGGCCGCAGCGGCTGCCGATCTGCTGTTGATCGACGTGATCGACCGTGCCGCCGAATCGCTGGGCGATTATGCCGTCACCGCCGCCGCACCGTTGGCGCCCTTTGCCAACTACCAGCCGCGCTATGCCGTCGCGCCGGCACCGGGGGATCTCGAACGTGGCCGGCGCATCGCCACGCTGCACAGTGCGCTGATCAATCGCGCCGGCCCGGAAGTGATCAACGATTTCATCCGGTACGAATTTGCCGCAGCGGACCGTCCCCGTGGTCTCGGCCCTGCCGGCGACACGGCCTTGATGGCCGCAGTCCGCGTGCCGGAGGCGATCAGGCAACTGCTTGCCGCAGGGATTGACGTCAATGCGAGCAACGAATGGCACAAGACCGCATTGATGGTGGCGGCGCAAACCAACCAGCTTGCCAGCGTTCAGTTGCTGCTGGATGCCGGGGCGAGCGTGAATGCTGCCACCATCGCCTGGCATAGGGACGGCGCCGGCAGCCTCGACAACGAAGATGGCGGCATCGGCGGCCGCACTGCGCTGATGTATGCCGCCGCCAATGGCAACGTCGAGTTGCTGCAACTGCTACTCCAGCATGGCGCGAAACCGGGCATGCGCGATGGCAAGCAGCAAACCGCGTGCGCCTACTTGGAGCGCAACGCGCTGCTTCAGGATCAAGACAAGGCCGTGCTCAAGCCGCTGTTATGTCTTACCGAGTAAGCAGCCAACGGCAAACCGCCAGGACGAAATTTTTTTGGTCAATGTAAATGCAAAGCGAAATTCCACTGCGTGTTTGAGCTTGAGAATTGAATGAGTTCAGGGGCGATTAGGGTTCAATTCCCGACAATCGATTTGGACGAAAGGAGTATGTTCAAATTTGTCGATAGCTCCTATGCTTCAGCACTGAACCGGATTTTCGAAATGCCACTTCCCCGCGACGCCTACGCCACAACCACCTCGCTCTACCTTCCGGAGGCATATTGTCTCGACGAGAAGGCGTTGTTTCGCGACATCGATGCAGCGATGAACAATCTGTGCGGCGATACGCTGCGCATGGCGCTCCGGCATCTCTACATAAAATGGGGCGACTACTGCGACGAAGGGCAACAAGAATTCGTTTCCGACATGATGGCCTTGGCCGACGCCCGAAGACTGTCCCCCGTCCGCAAGCCGCCGCGGCGGCGTTCCCCGTCGCTGGCAGGAAGCGGCGAAGCCGGGATACAAGCAGCGCTGTTCTAGCGCTGCGGGCAGGCCAAGCCCTTGGCCTTTCCGCGCTTGCGCATGACTACCAGGGTTCTGCAATCCGCACTCGTCAGATCATTGAATCGAACTTGATTCAGATCAAACGAGAATGGTTCTCGTTTGTTATAGTTTTTGGCATGAAATCAAATAACCCAAATAACCATTCGCTCAGCGATCTGGATCCCGGCCAGGAGGCCGTGATTTCCGCCGTTCATGCGAATGAGGCACTGCATTATCGGCTTGCTGCCTTGGGCTTTCGCATCGGCCAACGCATCCAGTTGATGCGTCGCGGACGCTGGGCGGGGCCGTTGCATGTCCGCCTCGGCGCCACGGATGTGATGCTGCGTCAGGCGGAAGCCGACCTGATCATCGTTAGCGCGAAGTGAAACGTATTGCCCTGCTGGGCATGCCCAATACGGGCAAGTCGACGCTGTTCAACCGGTTGACGGGGTCATCCGCACGTGTCGCCAACTGGGCGGGAGTGACGGTGGATTTGGCCAGCGCGAAGATTCTGCTCGGCGGTCACATCGCCGAGATGGTCGATCTGCCCGGCATCTACGATCTACATGGCTTCTCGGACGACGAAAAGGTTGTCCGGCATCTGCTCGAAAATCATCCGATCGATCTGCTTGCCATCGTGGTGAACGCCACGCAGATCGAACGGCAATTGCCGCTGGTGCTGGAAGCGCGTTCGCTGGGCTTACCGGCGGTGCTGTTGCTGAACATGGCGGATGAGGCCAGGCGCGATGGCGTGCAGGTGGATACCGAGCGCTTGGCGGCGCGCCTGGGCATGCCCGTTGTGCTGATATCGGCCAAGTATGGCATCGGGCAGCCCGAGGCGGTGCGCGTGCTGGCGCAGTCCCTCGCCGACGCGATCGAGATCGGCCCGGCGCGCCGCGCCGCGCTTCATGCCGCGCTCTCCAGCGACGACAGCATCGAGCGGGAAACCGCCGCGTTGATGGCGGAAGCCGTGGCGATACCGGTGCAGTTGCCCGAGCAGGTTTCCGACCGCATCGACCGCCTGGCGTTGCATCCCTGGCTGGGCCTGCCGCTGTTCTTTGCGGCCATGCTGCTGGTGTTTCAGTCGGTGTTCTGGCTCGGTGCGCCGCTGCAACAGGGGATGACCGCGGTGTTCGACCAGCTGCGGCAAGTCGCACTGGAGCCGCTGGCAGGTCATTTGCCCGATTTCGTGCATGGCTTGCTGCTCGATGGCGTGTATGCGGGGTTTGCCACGGTGGCGGCGTTCGTGCCGTTGATTGTGCTGTTTTTTCTGTTCATGGCGCTGGTCGAAGACAGCGGCTACATGGCGCGCGCCGCTTTTCTTACCGATGCGCTGATGGCGAAACTGGGCCTGGATGGACGCAGCTTCGTGATGGTGCTGATGGGCTTCGGCTGCAACGTGCCGGCCGTCATGGGCACTCGCATGATGCGCGAGCGGCCGCTGCGCCTGCTGTCGATACTGATCATTCCGCTGTCGCTGTGCTCGGCGCGACTGCAAGTGTTCCTATTCATCGTCTCGGCGATGTTTCAGCCGGCACTGGCTCCCTGGGTGATCTTCGGGTTTTATCTGGTCAGTTTCGCGACCATGATCGTCACGGCGTTGCTCTTTCGCAAACGCTTCAGGAACTGCGAGCCGTTCGTGGTGGAATTGCCGCCCTGGCGGGTGCCGACACTGGGACAGGTCTGGATGCGCGGCTGGCTGGAAGTGAGGCATTTCCTGGTCAGGGCGACACGCTTCATCGTCCTCGGCGTGATTGCCATCTGGCTGCTCACCAACCTGCCGCTGGGCGCCGTGCCGGGCAGCGCCGAAACCCTCGCCGGGCAGTTGGGGAGGCTGTTTGCGCCGATACTCGCGCCGATCGGCATCGACGCGAAACTGACCGTGGCGCTGCTGTTCGGTTTTGTCGCCAAGGAAGTGATGATCGGCGCTTTTGCCGTCATCTACGGGCTATCGGGGGAGGCGCTGGCGCAGGAATTCGCGCGCAACATGAATAGCGTCCAGGCGATCAGCTTCATGTTGTTCACCCTCATTTATACGCCTTGCATATCCGCCATCGCCACTATCAGGATCGAATCGAAGAGCGCCGCCTTCACGGCGCTGGCGGTGATCTGGCCGCTCGCCTTGGCGTGGCTGACGAGCTTCATCTTCTACCAGGGCATGCGACTGTTTGCCGGCGTCTAAACACCGCCCATGCACAGGTATTTGATTTCCAGGAAATCCTCGATGCCGTATTTCGAGCCTTCGCGGCCCAGGCCGGAAGACTTCATGCCACCGAAGGGCGCCACCTCGGTGGAGATGATGCCGGTGTTGATGCCGACGATGCCGTACTCCAGCGCCTCCGACACGCGCCAGATACGGCTCATGTCTTTCGCATAGAAGTAGGCGGCCAGGCCGAACTCGGTGTCGTTGGCCATGCGGAGCGCCTCTGGTTCGTCCTTGAAGCGGAACAGCGGCGCCACCGGACCGAATATTTCTTCCTTGGCCATGCGCATTTGCGGTGTCACATCGGCCACGATGGTCGGTTCGAAAAACGTCCGTCCGAGCGCGTGCCGCTTGCCGCCGCAGACGATCCGTGCGCCTTTGGCCGTGGCGTCGGCGATCAACTCCTCGACCTTGCTCAGCGCCGCGGCGTCGATCAGCGGTCCCTGCGTCACCCCCTCTTCGAGGCCGTTGCCGACCTTGAGCGCTGCGACGGCGCGGCCCAGCTTCTCGGCGAAGATATCGTAGACACTGTCCTGCACCAGCAGTCGGTTGGCGCAGACGCATGTCTGTCCTGCATTGCGATACTTGGACAGCATCGCGCCTTGCACGGCGGCATCCAGGTCGGCATCGTCGAAGACCATGAAGGGCGCATTGCCGCCCAGTTCCAGCGACAGCTTCTTCACCGTGGGTGCGCATTGCCTCATCAGTTCGACACCGATTTCGGTGGAGCCGGTAAAGGTCAGCTTGCGGACGATGGGGTTGCCGGTCATCTCCCCGCCGATAGCCGCCGCCGAACCGGTGACCACCGAGAACACGCCTTTCGGCACGCCGGCGCGCTCGGCCAATACGGCCAGCGCCAGCGCGGAGTAGGGGGTCTGCTTGGCCGGCTTGAGCACCATGGCGCAGCCCGAGGCCAGCGCCGGGCCGGCCTTGCGGGTGATCATGGCGGCGGGAAAGTTCCACGGCGTGATCGCGGCGCAGACGCCGATCGGTTCCTTGGTCACCACGATGCGCTTGTCGGCCTGGGGCGCGGGAATGACATCGCCATAGATGCGCTTGCCTTCCTCGGCGAACCATTCGATGAAAGAGGCGGCATAGGCGATTTCGCCGCGCGCTTCGGCCAGCGGCTTGCCTTGTTCGCGCGTCATGATCATGGCGAGGTCTTCCTGGTTGGCCAGGATCAGCTCGAACCACTTGCGCAAGATTCGCGAGCGTTCGCCTGCCGTCCTGGCGCGCCAGGACTTCTGGGCAAGCTGCGCCGTCTCGATGGCGCGGCGGGTTTCGTGCGCGCCCATGTTCGGGATGGTGCCGAGTTTGGTGCCGGTGGCCGGATCGGCGACATCCAGCGTCTGCCGCCGGTCGGCGTCGCACCACAGGCCGTCGATATAGCCTTGTTGCCGGAACAGGGAGGGTTCGTTGAGCTTGATCATCGCAAATCCTATCTTTGGCTGTGAGCAGTGTCCGCTGAAATTTTGCCACAATCTCCCGGCCCAAGTGGCAGGGTAGAATCGCGTCATGGAAAATCTCTGGGGATTCGCAGCGGGCGCTGCGATTGCGGCAGTCCTGCTGGCTTGGCTCACGACCGCGCGCGTGCGCGATGCGCGTCGGCAGGGGCGGCTCGAACTCGAACCGGAACTGGCCACGCTGTCCGAGCGTCTCAAGGCGCGCGATGAAGAGTTGGGGCGTTTGCGCGAACAATATGCCGAAGCCCACGGCGCGGCGGAAGGCCTGCGCCAAAACCTCGCCGATCTGCGCACGCGCGAGGCCGAATTGGCCACCACGCTGGAACAGGAACGCCGGGTGGCGGGCGAGAAACTCGTTGCCCTGGAGGAGACCCGCCAGTCCTTCGCCGAAGCCTTCAAGGCGCTCTCTGCCGACGCGCTGGCGCGCAACAACCACTCCTTCCTGGAATTGGCCCGCGCCACGCTGGAAAAATACCAGGAAGGCGCCAAGGGGGAACTGGAGAAACGTCAACAGGCCATCGGCGAACTGGTGGCGCCGGTCAGGAGCACGCTGGAAAAATTCGAGCAGCAGATCCACTCGGTGGAAAAGTCGCGCATCGATGCCTATGCCACGCTCACCGAGCAGGTCAAGTCGCTGGCCGAGTCGCAGGGACAGTTGAGGAACGAGACCGCCAATCTGGTCAAGGCGCTGCGCGCGCCGCAGACCCGCGGACGCTGGGGCGAACTGCAACTGAAACGCGTGGTCGAGATGGCCGGCATGCTCGACCACTGCGATTTCTTCGAGCAGGAGAGCGTCGGCACCGAAGACGGCCAGTTGCGGCCGGACATGCTGGTGCGTCTGCCGGGTGGCAAGAATATCGTGGTTGATGCCAAGGCGCCGCTGGCGGCTTACCTCGATGCGCTCGATGCGCAGGACGAGGCCACGCGCCGGCGCAAGCTGCAGGATCATGCGCGCCAGGTGCGCGATCACCTTGCCAAGCTCGGCCGCAAATCCTACTGGGAACAGTTCCAGCCCTCGCCGGATTTCGTGGTGCTATTCCTGCCGGGCGAAACTTTCTACAGCGCGGCGCTGGAAGCCGATCCCAGCCTCATCGAAGCCGGCGTCGAGCAGAAGGTGATCCTCGCCACGCCGACCACGCTGATCGCCTTGCTGCGCGCCGTCGCCTACGGCTGGAAACAGCAGGCGCTGACCGAGAACGCCCAGCAGATCAGCGCGCTGGGCAAGGAGCTGTATGAGCGGATGTGCGTGCTGGCGGATCATTGGAGCGACATGGGCCGGCACCTCGGCAATGCCGTCGGCGCCTACAACAAATCGGTGGTCTCGCTCGAATCGCGCGTGCTGGTGAGCGCGCGCAAGTTCCGCGACCTTAAGGCTGCGCCCGAGGACAGGGATATCCGCGATCTCGCCCAGGTGGAAAGCGTCCCGCGCGAGCTGCAGGCGGCGGAGATGCAGCCCACGCTGCCTGCTTCCTCGGCGTGACGATCTATCCTCGGGGGTGATGCTTCGAATGCAGCTGCTTGAGGCGTTCGCGGGCCACATGGGTATATATCTGAGTGGTCGAGATGTCGGCGTGGCCGAGCAGCATCTGCACCACCCGCAGGTCCGCGCCGTGGTTGATCAGGTGGGTGGCGAAGGCATGGCGCAACACGTGCGGCGAGAGCGGCTTGGCGATGCCGGCGAGCAGCCCGTAGCGCTTGATCAGGGCCCAGAACATCTGCCGGCTGAGCTTTGTCCCGCGCGCCGTGACGAAGATTTCGTCGCAGCTTTGCTGTTTCAGCAGCGCCGGACGGGCCTCCTGCTGATAACGCGACAGCCACTCGACGGCGAACTCGCCGAGCGGCACCAGCCGCACCTTGTCTCCCTTGCCGCGCACGCGCAGCACACCGTCGTCGAGACTCACCTCGAACATTTTCAGTCCCGTCAGTTCGCTGACGCGTAGACCGCAGGCATACAGCAGTTCGAGCATGGCGCGATCGCGCAAGCCAACCGGCCGGGCGACATCGGGCGCTGCCAGCAGTTTTTCCACGTCGGCTTCGGACAAGGTGTGGGGAAAACGCTGCGGCATCGGCGGCTGTTCGATGTTGATCAAGGGATCTTGCGCGATTTTCCCCTGTGCCAGCAGGAAGCGGTAGAAGCGCCGCAATGCCGCGTGCAGACGGCGCTGGCTGGCAGGTTTGGGCTGTTGACCGGCTGGACGGAGATAGAGATGCGCCAGATAATCTTTGATGTGCTGCGCGACCACGTCAATCAACGCGGTATCGTTCTCCGCCAGCCAGCCGGCGAATTGCGCGAGATCGCTGCGATAGGCGCTCAGCGTGTTCTTCGCCAGACCGTCTTCCAGCCACAGGTTGTCGCAAAACTGATCCAGCAGCGCACTGTCCGCGGGCGCTGGTGCCATCAGCGCCACCTTGAATCCTCATGCGCCAGCAGCCAGTGCTTGATCTCCAGCAGCAAGCCGCCGCGCTCGCGCGCAAAGCCGCCCAGTCCGCCTCCCTTGGCGACGACGCGATGGCAGGGTACCACCAGCGGATAGGGGTTCGAGCCACAGGCATTGCCGACAGCGCGCGGGCCGCTGTGGATTGCCTCGGCCAGTTCTCCGTAAGTGCGGGTTTCGCCACTCGGGATTGCGGCAATATGTTCCCAGACACGGCGCTGAAAAGGCGTGCCGGCCGGCGCCAGCGGCAGGCTGAAGCTGAACTTCGGCTGCTTCAGGTAGGCGCCCAATTGGCGTGCCACTTCCTTCGCCAGCAGCGTCTTGGGAGCAAGCCCGGCGCGCGGCGCAAGGAATTCAATGGCGAGAATTTCATCAGCATCGCAACGCAGGCCCAACGCAAATGAGGGAGCCAGTTGCGGCAGGTACACAACGGCTTGGTAGGCGGCAGTGGTCATGGCAGGTCAAGGCCTATACTGATAGACATATGGTCATCTTTGCAGGCGGATTCATGCAAGCGTTATTGGACTGCGATCCGGCAACCTTGGCCATCCGCCATTCGTAGTATTCGTGGCACTCGTGGTATTCCTGGCATTCCTGCCACTGTGCCGAAGCCGATAAAAATCGCTACAATCGCTTCGTTCATCATACCCCATCGAGGAAGCAACAGATGACCCCCATCAATCCACACCATGCCCGTCCGCTCGTCTCCGCCGTTATCCTGACGCTGGCCGCCGCGGCGGCGCAATCCATGGGCAATACACCCATCGACGATGAGGATGCCGTGCGAGCCCGCATTCAACCCGTGGGGCGGGTTGAAATGGCCATCAGCTCGGGTGGCTCGTCCGGGGCCAAGACTGGCGAGGAAATCGTCAAGAGCATTTGCAGCACTTGCCACCTGGCGGGGGTGGCCGGTGCGCCGAAAATCGGCGACAAGGCGGCCTGGGCGCCGCGTCTGGCGCAAGGACTGGACGGCTTGGTGAAGTCCGCCACCGCCGGCAAAAACGCCATGCCGCCCAAAGGCGGCACCGCGCTCTCGGTCCCCGAACTGACGAGCGCCATCGTCTTCATGGCCAACAAGTCAGGCGCCAGCTTCAAGGAACCCGCCGGGAAGAAGTAGCGCGAAACCCTGTAGCCATGCAGGGTTGCATCGAGGCGTATAACGCTGACAGACGCCAACGGGAACGTTGGCGTCTTTTTTTGCAGGTACGCGCTAGACCATTCCTTCGGTCCGAACCCATGCGTCGAATTGCGCCTCGGTCACAAAGTCAAGCTGCAGCGCGGCTTCGCGCAAAGTGATGCCGTTAGCATGGGCGTGCTTGGCGATCGCTGCCGCACGGTCGTAGCCGATATGCGGACTCAGCGTCGTCACCAGCATCAGCGAGTGCGCGAGCAGCCCGGCAATACGCGCCCGGTCCGGCTCGATGCCGCGCGCGCAGTGCGCCTCGAAACTCGCCATGGCGCCCGCCAGCAGGCGCACGCTCTGCATGAAGTTGTGAGCGATCAGTGGCTTGAAGACATTGAGCTCGAAGTTTCCCGATGCGCCGCCGATGCTTAGTGCCACGTCGTTGCCCATCAACTGGCAGCAGACCATGGTGAGCGCTTCGCATTGCGTCGGATTTACCTTGCCCGGCATGATCGAACTGCCCGGCTCGTTTTCCGGCAGGCGCAATTCGCCGAGTCCGCAGCGCGGGCCCGAAGCGAGCCAACGGGTGTCGTTGGCGATCTTCATCAGTGCCACCGCCAGCGACTTGAGTGCGCCGTGCGCGGATACCAGCGGGTCGTGCGAAGCCAGCGCGGCAAAACGGTTTGAAGCGCAGCGGAAGGGCAGCCCGGTCTCTGCCGCGAGCCTTGCGGCGACACGTTCGCCGAACGCCGGATGAGTGTTGAGCCCGGTGCCGACCGCGGTGCCGCCCACGGCGAGCGCATAGAGCGCGGCGAGGCTCGTCGCGATCGCCTGCTCGGCGTGTTCGAGCTGCGCGACCCAGCCCGATATTTCCTGCCCCAGCGTCAACGGTACGGCGTCCTGCAGATGGGTGCGGCCGATCTTCACGATGTCGGCGAACGCCGCCGATTTTTCCGCCAGTGTCGCGTGCAGGGAATGCAGCGCCGGCAGCAAGTCCTGCGTGAGGCCCAACACTGCCGCCACATGCATCGCGGTCGGGAAGATGTCGTTGGAGGACTGGCCGAGATTGACGTGGTCGTTCGGGTGCACGCGCCGCGCCGCGCCACGGTCGCCGCCCAGCAGTTCGGAAGCGCGGTTCGCGAGCACCTCGTTCATGTTCATGTTGGTCTGCGTGCCGGAGCCGGTCTGCCACACCGCCAGCGGGAAAGCTTCCGGGTGGGCGCCGGACAGCACCTCGTCGGCCGCCTGCGCAATCGCACTGGTCAGCGCCGCGTCGAGCAGGCCCAGCTCGCCGTTGACCAGCGCGCAGTTGCGCTTGATCCGCGCCAGCGCCATCAGCAGCGCTTCTGGCATGCGTTCGGTCGAGATGCGGAAGTGGCGGAGCGAACGCTGTGTCTGAGCGCCCCACAACGCATCGGCTGGGACCTCGATCGCCCCGAACGAGTCGTGCTCGATCCTGGTGGCTGTGTTCATGATCATTTCCTCAGTATGTAATTGAACTTCGGCGCAAATCCCGCGTCTTGAATGATGATCTAGTGTAGTCTTTCGCGTAGGAAACGGGTCCTTTCATCGTCGAACCCGGCGACTGCGAAGCTTGCGTCATCAGTACTTTCCTCGAAGGAGTCCGCCATGCCGCTTAGCCCTCAAGATACCCTGCGTGAGTTCCGCTTCGCTTCCGGGAAAACCGGCCACCTGCACTCGCTGCCCGCGCTGGAAGCTGCCGGCGTCGGCAAGGTGTCGCGCCTGCCGGTAGCGTTGCGCATCGTGCTCGAATCCCTGCTGCGCAACCTCGACGGCAAGCGCATCGCCGAGGTCCATGTGCGCCAGCTGGCGAACTGGCAGCCGCAGGCGGTGCGCGCCGAGGAGATTCCTTTCGTCGTGGCGCGGATCGTGCTGCAGGACTTCACGGGCGTGCCGCTGCTCTGCGATCTCGCCGCGATGCGCGATACGGCGGCGCGCTTCGGCAAGAACCCGCGCATCGTCGAACCGCTGGTGCCGGTCGATCTGGTGGTCGACCACTCGGTGCAGGTCGATCACTTCCGCGAGTCCGACGCGCTCGATCTCAACATGCGTCTGGAGTTCCGCCGCAACGCCGAACGCTACCGCTTCATCAAGTGGGGCATGCAAGCCTTCCAGAGTTTCCGCGTCGTGCCGCCCGGTATCGGCATCGTGCATCAGGTCAATCTGGAATACCTCGCACGCGGCGTCGGCCAACGCGACGGCGTGTACTTCCCCGACACCCTGGTTGGCACCGATTCGCATACCACTATGATCAATGCGCTGGGCGTGGTGGGCTGGGGCGTGGGCGGCATCGAGGCCGAGGCGGGCATGCTCGGCCAGCCCGTGTATATCCTCACGCCCGACGTGGTCGGCGTGCACCTCGCGGGCCGCCTGCGCGAAGGCGTGACCGCGACCGATCTGGTGCTGGTCGTCACCGAAACGCTGCGCAAGGCCAAGGTGGTGGGCAAGTTCGTCGAGTTCTTCGGCGCGGGGGCGGCTTCGCTGACGCTGCCCGACCGGGCGACGCTTGCCAACATGGCGCCCGAGTATGGCGCGACGATGGGCTTCTTCCCCCCGGACGAGGTGACTGCCGGCTACCTCGCCGCCACCGGCCGCAGTGCCGAGGAAGTCGATGCCTTCCGCAGCTATTACCAGGCCCAGAATCTATTCGGCATGCCGCGCATGGGCGAGATCGATTACAGCAGCGTGCTGGAACTGGATCTCGCCAGCGTGGTGCCCAGTGTGGCCGGCCCGAAGCGGCCGCAGGATCGGATCGCTTTGCCCGAACTGAAGCTGCGGTTTACGGCGCTGTTGAGCAAGCCGGCGGGGGAGGGCGGCTACGGCAAGGCCGAGGCATCGCCTAGCTTACCTGCGAGCGGCGACCTCGGCCATGGCGACGTGCTGATCGCCGCGATTACCTCCTGCACCAACACCTCGAATCCGGGTGTGATGCTGGCCGCCGGCCTGCTCGCGCAGAAGGCCGTGGCGCGCGGCTTGCGTGTGCCGCAGCGGATCAAGACCTCGCTCGCGCCGGGTTCGCGCGTGGTGACCGACTACCTCGGCCAGGCGGGGCTGCTGGCGCCGCTGGAACAGCTCGGTTTTCGCGTGGTGGCTTACGGCTGCACCACCTGCATCGGCAACGCCGGGCCGTTGGATGCGGAGATCGAGCAGACTGTCGCGAGCAAGGATCTGATCTGCGCCGCAGTGTTGTCCGGCAACCGCAACTTCGAGGCCCGCATCCATCCCGCGATCAAGGCCAATTTCCTGATGAGCCCGCCGTTGGTGGTGGCCTTCGCGCTGGCAGGACGGGTTGACATCGATCTGGCGAACGAACCGCTCGGCTGCGACAGCCAGGGCGTGCCGGTCTATCTGCGCGAGCTCTGGCCCAGCCAGGAAGAAATCGGCGCCGCGTTGCAACGGGCGACCGATCCGGAAACCTATCGTCGACTGTATCGGGACTTTGCGCACGGCAACCCGCTGTGGGAGGGCATTGCGACGGTCAGCGGCGAAGTGTATGGCTGGGAGACTTCCACCTACATCGCGCGTCCGCCGTTCTTCGACGACTTTGCGCTGGAACCGCCACCGCTGAATGCCATCCATGGCGCGCGGGTGCTGGCGATCTTCGGCGACTCGGTGACTACCGACCACATCAGCCCGGCCGGTTCGATCAAGGCGGCGACTCCCGCCGGCGCCTATCTGCTGTCCCGCGGCGTGAGCGCCGGCGAGTTCAACAGCTACGGCTCGCGGCGCGGCAATCACGACGTCATGATGCGCGGCACCTTCGCCAACGTGCGCATCCGCAACCTGATGCTGCCGCCGGGGCCGGACGGGGCTCCCGTCGAGGGCGGTCTGACGCTGAGCCAGCCTGCCGGCGCGCAGTGCTTCATCTACGATGCGGCGCTGGACTACCAGCGCGCCGGTACGCCGACGATCATTTTCGCGGGAGAGGAGTACGGCACCGGATCGAGCCGCGACTGGGCGGCCAAGGGCACGCGCCTGTTGGGCGTGAAGGCGGTGGTGGCGAAAAGTTTCGAACGCATCCATCGTTCCAATCTGGTCGGCATGGGCGTGCTGCCGTTGCAGTTCAAGGGAACCGACAGCGCCGCGACGCTTGGCCTGCGCGGCGACGAGGTGCTCGATCTGCTCGGGATCGAAGACGGCGTCGCATCGCGGCAGGACGTCACGCTGCGCATCCGCCGCGCCGACGGCCGTAGCGCCGAATGCACTCTGCTGCTGCGGATCGATACGCCAGTCGAGGTCGAGTACTACCGCCACGGCGGCATCCTGCCCTACGTGCTGCGTGGCCTGCTCGCCGGCTGAAGCAGGTGCTAAGATCAGAAAATGCCGAGAACGAGTCCGGTGGCAATCGCTGCGCCCAACTCTTCGCAGCGCTTCAAGTCCTCCGCGGCGATCTGCTTCGGCCGCAGTATCTCTTCCGGTGTCTGGGCATGCGTGCCGACGATCAAAGTGGGGGCGATGGACTTCAGCCGCCATCCCGTCGCGATCCGCTCGATCTGCCGGGCGGCATTTTGGCCATCGCTGCCGGCGCAAATCAGCGCGGCATACGGGCGGCCGTTGAGCCGTTGCAGACAGGCGTAATAGGTTCGATCGAAAAAGTCCTTCAGCATCCCCGAGATCGCGGCGAGATTTTCCGGTGTCGCGAACAGGTAGCCGTCAGCCGCCAGCACATCGTCCGCACCCGCGCCGGAGGCATGCATCAGCTTGACCGTCAATGAAGTTTCCACGGCGGTGGCGGCCGCCGCCGCCGCTTGCGCCATCTGCAACGTACCGCCGGTCATCGAGTGATAAACGATGAGCAGCGTTTTCATGTCCGGCAAACCGCGCTATTCGGCAAACCGTTTGGCGTGACGGTTTACTTCAGACGGCCACGGACCAGCTTGACTTTTTCTGTGTCGCGGATGGTTGTGGTGCCCTTGTTGCCGCTCAAATTGCCGCATTCGCAGGCTGCCGGCGTGTGGGGTACCGAGCTGATGACGTGGCCGCATTCCGTGCATTCGTAGAACACATCGCCGCCCGCCGGCAACGGTGTTCCGGGGCTATGTTCCACTTTTTCGAATTTGTATATCTTGCGCAGGTCAACTTTCATGAAGCTTCTCTCACTAAATAGGGTGGCGCCAAACCTTCGCCAGGCTGGGTTGTTTCATGTTGGGAACGGCCGGGGGAAACGCTGGAAGTGATTGTTATGGATAGCGTCTGGCTATCATTATCGCACATAACCCAGGAGCTTTTGGGGGGATTACGATAACACAAGTTCCGGCGCTGCGGATCAATCATGGCCCTTGTTCGATCAGCTCAATCTTGTAGCCGTCCGGGTCCTCGACGAAGGCAATCACTGTGTTGCCGTGCTTCATCGGTCCGGCCTCGCGCGTCACCCTGCCGCCGCGGCGCTTGATTTCGGCGCAGGCGGCATAGGCGTCACCGACGCCGATGGCGACATGGCCGAAACCGTTGCCGAGGTCGTATTTTTCCACGCCCCAGTTATAGGTCAGTTCCAGCACGGTGCCGTCCCGCTCGCTCTGATAGCCGACAAAGGCCAGGGTGAACTTGCCTTCTGGATAATCGGTGCGGCGCAGCAGCTGCATGCCCAGCACCTCGGTATAGAAAACCAGCGACTTGTCCAGGTCGCCGACGCGCAACATGGTGTGCAGTATTCTCATTTCGGCTCCTCAAATGATCGGCATCTGGGCCGCCTGCGCCTTGAGTTCGCGGCGGGCGTTGCGCCAATCGGGGTAGATGCTTTCGACCTTGGCCCAGAAGCGCGGCCCATGGTTCATCTCGGCCAAGTGCGCCAACTCGTGGACCACCACATAGTCGATCAGTGCCAGCGGCAAGTGTATCAGCCGCCAGCTCAGGCGGATGCCGGTATTGGCGCTGCAACTGCCCCAGCGTGTGCGCGCGTTCGACAGGCCCAGGCGGGGCGGCGGCCATCCCATGCGCTCTGAATACACGGCGAGGCGTTTGGCGAACAAGTCCAGCGCGTAGCGCTGCAACGCGCGGCGCGCCAGCGCGTCGCAGTCGGCGTCGGCGCGCGCTTCCAGCCACAGCTCGCCGTTCTGCCAGCGGATGCGGTTGGCGCCGGGCACGATATGCACGGCGGCTTCCGCGCCGAGCAGCGGCACACGGCTGCCGTCGCGCACCGCGAGATGGCGCCGGGTATGGCTGCCGGCATATTCGGCGAGCTTCTTGAGGACCCAGCCGCTGTGGCTGCGGATGAAGCTTTCGATTTCCGCCATGGTCACGCGCAACGGCGCACCGACTGTCAGACCGCGTTCGTCGATGGTCATCGTCAGGCGCCGCCGCCGTCCCTGTTTGAGCGTGTAGGCAACGATCTGTGCGCCGAGCAGCAGGTGGCGTTGCTTCGGGGATTCGGGTCGAGGCGCGACAGGTTGGCGGAACAGGGAGAGCTGCTCGAACAGCGCCGCGATCATGCCGTCTGCATTTCCCAGAGATCCGCCGTGGCGTCGGCCACGGGCAGCGCGGCGAGGGCCTGGCCGACAGTTTGCTCGATCAGCGCGGGCGGCTGTTCGATCAGGCGCCAGTTGAAGCGCAGCGAACCGTCGGCAGGGTTCACCACCCAGCTGCTGCGTGCCGAGAAGGACAGCGCCCAGCGCGGTAGCGGGCGATTCAGGCGCTGTGTCTGCCGTTCGAGGCTGGTGCCGATCAGGCGCGCCGCTTCATGGCGCAACCAGGCTTCCGCTCTGTCGCGGATCTGGCGCGGCGTTGCGGCAGGCGGCAGCGGCAGATGCAGGAGGTTGCCATCGCGGGTCGCGGCCATGCGGTCGGTGTCGAACCGCAAAATCAGTTGTTCGCCCAGATACGGCAGGCTGGCGCCATCGTGCCACTGCGCAGCCGGATCGGGCGGGGCGGTATCGAACCTCAGTGCGAGTTGCGAAGTGCGCGGCTTCATGGCGTGCTCCTAAATACCTAGCCTCTCTCGCCCTGCGGGAGGGGCAGGCCCAAGGGCTGGCTGCCCTGCTGGTGCTGATACAGATGCGGGCTGATGCGTGCCATCTCGGCCTCCATCCAGGCTTCGGCGCGGGAGTTGACCTCCTCGGCGGAAAGTCCGCTCGGATCGATCGCCGGTCCGATGCTCACGGTGATCGTGCCGGGGCGTTTGAAGAAGGCGTTGCGGCCCCAGAATTCGCCCGAGTTCAGCGCCACCGGCAACACCGGCGAAGCGGTCGCCACGCCGAGCTGGGCACCGCCGATCTTGTAACGCCGGCGATGTCCGGGCGCCACCCGCGTCCCTTCCGGGAAAATGATGACGGGATACCCCTGGGAGAGGCGCAGCCGGCCCTGGTCGACGAGTTGCTTGAGCGCATTGTTGCCGGCACTGCGGTTGATCGAGATCATCGGGATCACGGCCAACGCCCAGCCGAAGAAAGGCAACTGCCATTTGATCTCCTGTTTCCAGACGAACAGTCCCAGCGGAAACACTTCCTGCAGCACCACCGTCTCCCAGGCCGACTGGTGCTTGCTGAGGATCACCGCCGGGCGGGCGGGGATGTTCTCGCGGCCGAGCACGCGGTAGTCGATGCGCAGCAGATGCTTGATCAGCCAGATCGTCATGAACACCCACGGCACGGCGGTGTAGCGGCGGGCGCGATGGGGTAGCGGAAAGCAGAAAATCATGAACAGCGCATAGGGCGGCGTGGTCGCCAGCAGCACCAGCATGAACAGTATCGAACGCAGGTAGATCATTGCCGGGGTTTATTCGGTGATATGCGTGACGGCGGCGGCAAGATCGGGAAACACCAGCGTTTGCGGCGGCAGGTCTGGATCGGCGGCGGTTTTGTTTCCTTTTCCCGACAATACGAGTATCGGTTGTGCGCCAACAGCCGCGGCGACCTGCATGTCGCGTAGCGAGTCGCCGATGACCGGCACGTCGGTGAGATCGGTGTGGTAGCGTGCGGCGATCTCGTGCAGCATGCCTGGCTCGGGCTTGCGGCAATCGCAGCGATCGCCGTTGGTATGCGGACAGAAAAACACCGCATCGATGCGCGCGCCAACCTGGGCGGCGGCCTTCAGCATCTTGTCGTGGATGGCATTGAGCGTGTCCATTTCGAACAAGCCGCGGCCGATGCCCGACTGGTTGGTCGCCACGACCACGCGATAGCCCTGCTGGTTGAGGTGGGCGATGGCGGCCAGGCTGCCCGGAATCGGCTTCCACTCCTCCGGCGACTTGATGAACTTGCTGGAATCGTAATTGATGACGCCGTCACGGTCGAGGATGACAAGTTTCATAGCGATAGCCTCGAAATGTCTGCCACCTGGTTCATCAATCCAGCCAGCTGACCGAGCAGCGCCAGGCGATTCTGTCGCGTCAGCGGTTCTTCGGCCATCACCATCACGCCGTCGAAAAAGGCATCGACTGCGGCGCGCAGGCCGGCCAGGGCTTTCAGGGCGCCCTCGTAGTCCTCGCCGGCGAGCAGCGAGTGGATCTGCGGGGTGATTGCATTGACCTGCTCGAACAAGGCTTTCTCGGCAGGTTCCTGCAGTAGCGCCGGATCGGCCTCGGCCGCCACTGTGGCGGTTTTCTTCAGGATGTTCACGATGCGCTTGTTGGCGGAGGCCAGCGCCTGTGCCTCGGGCAAGGCGGCAAAGGCTGCCACGGCGGCGAGTTTCGGCGGCACCAGGTCGATGCGCGTCGGCCTGAGCGCCAGCACGGCTTCGATGTTGGTCGGCTCATGCCCCAGATCGCGCAGCATGCCGCGCAGGCGTTCCAGCATGAAATCGAGCAGCATGGCCTGGCAGTCCCCGCCGAGCACACCGGGGCCAAAGCCCTTCGCGGCATCCTCGATCAGCGATTCGACATCCAGTGGCAGCGGCGTCTCCATCAGGATGCGCAGCACGCCCAACGCGGCGCGGCGCAGGCCGAAGGGATCCTTGTCGCCGGTCGGCACCTGGCCGATGCCGAAGAAGCCGATCAGCGCATCGAGCTTGTCGGCCAATGCCACGGCGCAGGCGATGTTGCCCTGAGGCAGCGTGTCGCCGTTGAAACGCGGGCGGTAATGGGCCTCGATGGCGTCGGCCACGGCTTGCGGTTCACCGTCGTGAGCGGCGTAATAGCGGCCCATGATGCCTTGCAGTTCCGGGAACTCGCCGACCATGTCGGTGACCAGATCCGCCTTGGCCAAGAGCGCGGCACGCGCCGCCTGGTCGACATCGGCGTGCAACTTCTGCGCGATCAGGCGGGCCAGCTTGGACAAGCGCTCGACGCGTTGCCCCTGGCTGCCCAGCTTGTTGTGGTAGACGACGCTGGCCAGCTTATCCACGCGCCTGGCCAGCGGCGTCTTGCGGTCCTGGTCGTAAAAGAACTTCGCGTCCGCCAGTCGCGGCCTCACCACGCGGGCGTTGCCGCCGACGATGTTGCCTGGGTCGGCCACCTGCATGTTGGAGACGAGCAGGAAGCGATTGGTGAGCTTGTCTCGTTCGAACAGCGGAAAATATTTCTGGTTGGCCTTCATGGTCAGGATCAGGCATTCCTGCGGCACTTGCAGGAACTCCGTCTCGAAGCTGGCCTCATACACTGCGGGAAACTCGACCAGCGCCGTCACTTCGTCGATCAATGCCTCGTCTTGCAGCCATTGCCGCTGGCCCGCCGCTGCATTCAGCTGGCTGCGGATCATGTCGCGCCGGCGCGCGAAGGAAGCGATGACCTTGCCCTGGCCTTCAAGCAGGGTCTCGTAATCGTCGGCCTTGCCGATCTCGATGGCGCTGCCCGTGCCCATGAAGCGGTGGCCGCGCGTGGCGCGTCCGCTTGGCAAGCCCAGCACTTCACCCGGAACGACGGAAGAACCGTGCAACATCACCAGGCCATGCACCGGCCGCACGAACTGCGCCTCGCCGGCGCCCCAGCGCATGACCTTGGCCACCGGCAGCTTCTTCAGCGCCTCCGCCACGATGCCGGCCAGCACCTCGTTGAGCTGGGCGCCCTTGACCTGCGCCGTGTAGAAGAAGGTGTCCGACTTGCCGTCCAGGCGCTTCTCGAATTTATTCAGTTCGGAAGCGGCAATGCCATTGGCTTCCAGCTTCTTCAGCAGCGCCGGCGTCGGTTTGCCGGCGGCATCGAGCGCCACCGCCACCGGCATGATCTTTTTTTCCTCGCGGCGATCCTCGGCAATCGCCGCCACATCGCGCACCAGCACCGCCAGACGCCGGGGCGTGGCAAACCATGTCGCGTTGTCCGGCGTCCGCTGGGTGAGCTGATGGCGCACCAGGCCGTTGAAGACTTCGTCCTTGAATACCTGCCCCAGTTTCGCCAGCGACTTCGGCGGCAATTCCTCGGTGAGGAGTTCGACCAGCAAGGTGGCGCTCATCGTGCGGCCTCCCGCAGTTGGCCGCCGAGCATCGGGAAGCCCAGCCGTTCGCGCGAGTCGTAGTAGGCCTGCGCCACTTCGCGCGCCAAGCCCCGCACCCGGCCGATGTAGGCGGCGCGTTCGGTGACCGAGATGGCGCCGCGCGCATCGAGCAGGTTGAAACTGTGAGACGCCTTCATCACCATCTCGAAGCCCGGCAACGGCAGGCCCAGCCCCATCAGGCGCTTGGCCTCCGACTCGAATTTGGCGAACTGCGCGAACAGCCAGTCGGCGTCGGAATGCTCGAAGTTGTACTTCGACTGCTCGACCTCGTTCTGGTGAAATACGTCGCCGTAGGTCACGCCTGGCGCCCACACCAGGTCGAAGACGTTCTCGACCCCTTGCAGGTACATCGCCAGACGTTCCAGGCCGTAGGTGATTTCGCCCAATACCGGACGGCAGACCAGCGAACCGACTTCCTGGAAATAGGTGAACTGCGTCACCTCCATGCCGTTCAGCCACACTTCCCAGCCTAGCCCCCAGGCGCCCAGCGTCGGCGACTCCCAGTCGTCCTCGACGAAGCGGATGTCATGTTCGGAGGTGTCGATGCCGAGCGCGCGCAGCGAGTCCAGGTAGAGATCCTGGATGTTGTCGGGCGACGGCTTCAGCACCACCTGGTACTGGTAATAGTGCTGCAAGCGGTTCGGATTCTCGCCGTAGCGGCCGTCCTTGGGACGCCGCGAAGGCTGCACATAGGCGGCCTTCCACGGCTCCGGACCGAGTGCGCGCAGGAAGGTGGCGGTATGGAAAGTCCCCGCGCCCACTTCGATGTCATACGGCTGCAACAGCACGCAGCCCTGCCGATCCCAGAAATTCTGGAGGCGAAGAATCACTTCTTGGAACGTCGGGGAGCTACCAGTCATCAGGAATCCCTAGCAAATCGCGAAAACGCAATTTTACAGGGAAAACCGCCCACGATTCCTGGCACTTCAAGCCCGCCGAATGGGCCGCAAGGCTGCCAACTGAAATTGGATATTTCTTGATATTTCACCGATCGGCCATGCCTCGATGAAATCACCGCTCAAGTTCGTGAAAAATCACCCCCGTATATATAAGATAATGGCAACATGCATGCGCCTTTCGCATGGCGCCGTATTGTGTATTCTCCATTGGAGGGATTGGTAATGAATGTCGTGTCGGCATGGTGGAGCAAAATCGGCTTGCAGCTGAAGCTGCAATTTCTCATCCAGGGGGTCCTGATAGTCATTCTTCTCGCTGCTCAACAATGGATCACCAGCCAGTTCGAGAGCCAGCTCATGGGTGCTGCCGAAGATCGAGCGAAAGAAGTGGCGGACGGCGCCATCAATGGCTTGAACACACTGATGGTCACCAAGGTGGGCGAGGATGAGATCATCAGCAACAAGGAAGCCCGCGCGCTGTTCATTCAGAAGATGGGCGCATCCGAAAAACTGAAGGAAATGCGCGTCTTCCGCGCCAAGCAGTTGGACTCCGAGTTTCCGGAAGGTCTTCCTCAGGAACAACCCGTCGATGAAATGGACCGCGGCGTCCTCGCCAGCGGACGGACCGAATACAAGCTGATCAGGAACGGCGATGAAGCGTGGCTGAGAACCGTGGTGCCTTTCATCGCCATGAAAAACTTCCGCACCATCAACTGCCTTAAATGCCATGGCGTGGATGAAGGGGCGGTCCTGGGCGCAGCCAGCGTCTCTATCGACGTCAAGGACGACCTGGCGTCGATTCAGAAAATGAACCTCTGGATATGGATTGGCCAGGCGCTTCTTCAGATCCTGCTGTTTTTCGTCATCGGCATCATCGTGCGGCGCCTACTCAGGCAACTCGGCGGCGAACCGGCTTACGCCGCCGAAATCTCCCGGCGAATTGCCGAGGGCGACTTGTCCTTCGAGGTCGCACTTCAGCCGGGCGACCAGTCCAGCTTGCTGGCCAACATGCGTAATATGCAGGAACACTTGCGCAACCTGGTCGGTCAGGTGCTGGCCAATGCGCATCAATTGACCGATTCCGTGAGTCATTTAGTCTCGTCCGCAGAGCAGGTGGCATTTACCTCCCAGGAGCAGAACGATGCGACGGTCGCCATGGCCTCGGCCATCGAGGAAATTACCGTCAGCATATCCACGGTTGCCGACAACGCCGGTCATGCCCATGACATGGCGGTTGAGGCGGGTCAGCTGTCTGGCGAAGGCGCCACCAGGGTCCGCGATGCCGTCGGCGAGATGAGCAAGATCGCCACATCGGTCGGCCATTCCACGCAGATGATCCGCAACCTGGACGAAAAATCGGCGGAAATATCGAATATTGTCAAGGTGATCAAGGATATCGCCGACCAGACCAACCTCCTTGCCCTGAATGCCGCAATCGAAGCGGCACGCGCAGGCGAGCAGGGCAGAGGTTTCGCGGTGGTTGCCGACGAAGTGAGAAAGCTTGCCGAGCGTACCACGGTATCGACGCAGGAGATCGCCACGATGATCGGTGCCATCCAGCAAAGCACCCAGGCCTCGGTGCAGGACATGGATATGAGCAGCGCACAAGTGCAGGAGGGGATGCATTTGGCGGAACGCTCTGGGGAGTCCATGAACCGGATCGATGCCAGCACCGGCAAGGTTCGGGAAGCGGTAGATCAGATTTCCTCCGCTTTGCGCGAACAGACTCTGGCGGCCAACCTGCTTGCCCAAGAAGTGGAGAAGATTTCGCAGAAGAGCGAGAAAAACACTTTCTTGGCCAGCCAGTCGTCCGGCGCGGCCAAGCAATTGGAAGAGCAGGCGCAGAGGCTGACGCAAGCGGTTGATCGCTTCAAAGTTTAAATCGATACGGATAGGACATCACGATGGCAATGATGGAATGGAACAACACGCTACAGGTCGGCCACAGCGTAATCGATAACGATCATCGGAAACTGATTGGCCTCATCAACCAGTTGGGCGATGCAATGAGCGCCGGCCAAGGCAGAGAGGTTTGCGGCAGCGTGCTCAATGAACTCATCGACTATACCCAGACGCATTTCGCGACAGAGGAGCGATTGATGTCCGCGCATCGCTATGCGGATGAATCCAGGCACAGAGCGGAACATGCCAAGCTGGTTCAGGATGTTCAAGACTTCAAGCGCAGATACGAAGCCGGCACGGCAACGCTTTCGGTATCCTTGTTGCATTTTCTGATGGAATGGTTAACCCATCATATTCTTGAATCGGACAAGGCGCTTGCGAAAGGGATTCCGCCGGGTTGATCGCTTACTGGACAGTTGTTTAGAACTGAACGCCAACGAAAAGCGCATCGTTCTTGCCGAGCACGCGGCTTTGATGCCCTTTGCCACTGGTATCCTCCAGAAGGATGGCGCTGCCCGGGAGTGCGCGATGTGTCGCGCCACTGCTGACCTTGAACTCCATTTCGCCGGAAAGCATGAAAATCCACTGGCGCAGGGGGGTGGGATGCCAACCGCCGTCATAACCGGCAGGGACGTTCAGGAATCCATAGCTCGCGGCGGGCTCGATCGCCGAAATTTCGATCGGCGGAGCGGGCGGGACAAAGTTGGTTGAAGACAACTCGACCTTCAGGTTTTTCTCCATATGCGATTCGCCGCTGGAGTCCGTGTAGAAGCGGACATAATCGACTGAACTCAAGATTCATTCTCCTCTTTCTCTGTGATGCATAGGGTCTCTTAAATCGCTGGCCTGTGCGGCTGTTCAACAGACGCTCCAATATTACGCCTGGCCTGGATATTTCACCAACCTGTCGCCGACATGTGCCGAACGATTCGGCGCCGAAGGCCGCACGTGGATGCCTGCCGCTCCAGGCTCGAAGCTTGTGCCGTCCGTAGGAACGCACGCTGAAACCATGTGTTTTCACACTAGGCCGGCAACGAGTGCGGGTCGATAATCGTCTCAACTTGGCGTGGGGTTGCACTTCTGTAGGAGACTAAAAAAGACTGCTTGACTCACATTTTCCGCATTGAGTCCAAGCGCTGTACTTGACACGCTTTACTTGACACGATGTTGGCAATATGGCCGCCATTCATGCTGCGCCGACTTCCCGGTTCGGACGCGGGATCGGGGAGTTCGGAAATGCTCAAATGTTTCTTCGTCACCATGCTGCTCGGCTATGCGGCATCCTCTTTGGGGCTGCCTTTGGCTTCGCAATACGCCCTGGTGATCGAGGAAGCGAACGGCAAGGTGCTGCTTGCCAAGAACGCCGACGTCGAAGTGCCGATTGCCTCGCTGACCAAGCTGATGACCGCGATGGTTGTGCTCGATGCGAAGCCCGACATGGATGAGGCCATCCCCATCGCAGAACCGAGTGTCTTGACAAAGAAACGGTGCAAGCCGCGTCTGCCGGTCGGCGCAATGCTACCGCGCCGGACGGTGCTGGGACTCGCTCTGATGTCTTCCGACAACAACGCGGCCGTCTCGCTCGCCTACGCTTATCCAGGCGGTATCGCCGCTTTCAACGTGGCGGTCGCCGACAAACTGGCAGCATTGGGGATGAGGCACACTCACCTCGAAGAACCGACGGGACTTTCGAACGCCAACCGTTCCACGGCAAGCGATCTTGCCCGGATGGCGGCCGCAGCGGCGACCTACCCGGAGATTGTGCGCATCACGACTTCAAGCAGCGATACCGTGGACGTTGAAGGCCGCAGCCTGCAACTCCATAACACCAACCACCTGGTGGGCCAATTGGGTTGGGACATTCTGCTGTCGAAAACCGGCTTTACGACACCCGCAGGGCGCTGCCTGATCATGCGCATGCAAGCCGCCGGACAAACGGTCATCGTCGTGCTGCTCAAAGCGAATGCCAGTTCGGAACGGCTGCGGGATGCCCTGAATGTCCGCCGATACTTGGTCGGCGTGCAAGCTTTGCGGTCTCCAGGCAGGCGCGTCTCATCGCATGCAGCGAACGACACATCCGCATCCATATTGGTTAACGCGCGTCTGGATGCCAAGCCGTCCTCGTGATGAAGGGACGCACGGGAGACTTGCTTTGATCTTTGTCCGCAATTCATTTTTGCAACCATCGTGATGGAAACACGCGACATGCTGGTCGAGGAAAAACCGGATATCACCGTATCGAAGGCCACGCAAAACAATAGCGCCGCCCAACTCGCCCCTCGTGCCCTTGAGGCTGCGCAGCGGGATATGCCGAGTCGGCGCATGGAGCCGCGCGCTACCACGCGCTACGCGAAAATGCTCAAGGCGGTATGCGTCACCGAGGAAGCGAGTCCGCGCAAGCTGTACGGAAAGACAATCGACATCAGCTTGGGCGGGGTTTCGTTCGTGTCCGGCACCCATTTGAGTTATCCGACGTGGGTGCGGGTTTATCTTAAGCTGGGCATATTGTCGGATGGGAACTGGAACATATTCGAGTCGCGCTGCAGGGTGGTTTGCAGCGTGCTGTGCTCTCAGCAGGGAGGATTCCGGCTGAGTCTCGAATTTCAGTCCCTCACCGACGCACAGAGAAATCAGCTCAAAAAATTCCTGGAACGCTGACGTTCTTCGTGTTGCGGCGGTTTCCCATATCGATGCGCACCGATCTGCGGGGCATCCGCCGGTGCAGGGATGGCGCTACAGGCCGTTTTGCTTGAACCAGGCTTGCATGCGTTGCCAGCCATCCTCGGCGGTATCCTTGCGATAGCTGGGCCGATAGTCGGCATGGAAGGCGTGCGGCGCATCGGGATAGACATGCAGCTGGGATTTCCCGCCGGACTTCCCGATCGCTTCGCGCATCGCTTCGACATCGCTCTGCGGGATGCCCTGGTCCTGGCCGCCGTAGAGGCCCAGCACCGGCGCTTGCAGCTCGCCGGCAAGCTGCAGGGGATGCCGCGGAGTATTGGAATTCGACTCGCCGCCGAGCTTGCCATACCAGGCGACCCCGGCCTTGAGTCGCGGGTTGTGCGCCGCGTATAGCCAGACGATCCGGCCGCCCCAGCAAAAGCCGGTGATGCCCAGGCGCGCCGGGTCGCCGTTGTGCTTGCCGGCCCAGGCGACGCAAGCGTCGAGATCGCCGATGACTTGCGTGTCCGGCACCTTGGCGATGATGGTGGAAATGATTGCCGGGATATTCGAAAGCTGGCGCGGGTCGCCCTGGCGCGCGAACAATTCCGGCGCTATTGCGAGGTAGCCCAGCTTGGCGAGGCGGCGGCAAACGTCGGCGATATGTTCATGCACGCCGAAGATTTCCGATACCACCAGGATCACCGGAAATAGGGAATCGCCGTTTTGCGGGGAAGCCGGCTTGGCTTGGTACGCAACCATCTCGCCATCCTTGACCGGTATCTTGATTTCTCCCGCCACCAAGCCATGGCTGTCGGTATGGATCACGCTCTGCGCCAGCGTCGGCTGCACCGCCAGCGCGAACCCGGCGCCGAGCGCGCTGACCATGAAGCTGCGGCGGGTGAAGGGAACCTCGGGCACCAGGCTGTCGAATTCGGATGTCGTCATGATGAGACTCCTTTTGCTGGGTTGGGTTCGGTTATTTCGCCGGCTTCTTCGGCGCAATGCTCTCGATCAGGCCCACGGCATGTGCGGCTTCCAGCACCGCCTGCTGATTGAGCGAGCAGCTGTAAGCATTTCTGGCATCGGCCGCGCCTTTGCCGCCGTTGCTCAGGAAGCCGAAAAAGGTGAAGAAGGCACCGGAGCCGTCCGGCGTGCATTCCAGAAAGGTGCTGGAACAGGCTTGCTTGAGATTGCGGCGGGCGCTTTCGCTGCATCTGGCGGTCTGTCCGATCCTTATCGGCAGCGCCGAAACCGCCGTCACGCCGCCGTCCTCGCGCAGGCGCAAGACTTCCTGGTTGGGAAAGGTCTTTTGGACCAGACCTTCCGGCCCGGTGCGCTCCCAGGTCCATAGCCCGTTGACCCGCGCTATCAGCCAGTCTTCGCCGGCCAGCGTCAGCGCCGAATATGCGCATAGCAGGATGAGTGCGGCAATCCTGAGGCGGTTGCCCGTATACACCATGGTCGGTCCCTCGATAACGTCGTCTGCGACTGCCAGACGGATTGGCTCCGGCGATTATGCCAGCGTTACCCGAGCGGTTCCACTTTCACGGGCAGGGGGCCGGCGGAGGATGGCGATCGCTTGCCGGCCGGTTGTGCCAGAGCAGGCGCCCCGCCTCGATCAGGCTGATGCTGCCGTACTCGAAGCGCATGGCGAACCACTCGGACGGGGCAAGCCCCAACAGCTCCGCGGCGCAGGCCTTCATCACGCCGGCATGGGTGACCAGGGCGGCGCAGGCCAGATTCCGCGCCATGAGTTCGTCGAGAAATTCCGCCACGCGGTGCCGCAATGCCGCTACCGATTCCCCGCCCGGCGGCGTGAAGGCGAGCGGATCCGCCGCCCAGGCATCGATGGCGGAACGGTCGATGGCGTCCCAGGCACGCATTTCCCAAGCGCCGAAATCCAGTTCCATGAGCCGCGCATCGAAGTTCGGCGCCGGGTGCAGCGCTTCGGCGAGCAGCCGGCAGCGCGTCAGGGGACTGCTGAACAAGGGCGCATCTTCCGGCAGCAGCGGACGCAGGCTTGCGGCTGGCACCGCCGCATCCCCGGCCAGCGCCAGGTCGCTGCGGCCGTAGCATAGACCGGGTGCCACCGCCGGCAAGGGGTGGCGCATCAGGTAAAGCTGCATAACATCCCCAGCAGGAATGCCAGTTCGGCGCACTGCTGGGTGGCGCCGAGACAGTCGCCGGTATAGCCGCCGATGCGACGCACGAAGTAGCGTGCCGCCAGCCAGCCGACCAGTACGACACCCGCCAGGGCGGCCAGCGCGTTCTGCCAGGGCAGCAGCAGGCAGGGCGCCAGGCCGAAACCGGCGGCCAGCAGCAGCTCGAGCGGGGTCATGCGGTTCGCCAACGGCTTGGCCTTGGTGCTGGCATCCTCGCGCACATAGTCGAGGAGGTGGATCAGCGGCACGGCGGCCAGGCGCGATGCGGCGTGCGCCGCGACAATGGCGTAGATCAGCAGGTCGGCAAGCTCCTCGTCGGCGCCGATCTCGACCAGGGCATTCCACTTCGCCAGCAGCATCAGCCCGATGCCGATCGCGCCGTAGCTGCCCATGCGCGAGTCCTTCATGATCCGGAGCACCTGCGCCTTGTCCCAGCCGCCGCCGAAACCGTCGCAGGCATCGGCGAAGCCGTCCTCGTGGAAGGCGCCGGTGGCGAGCAGGGTCGCCGCCATGCCGGCGAGCACCGCCAGGGACAGCGGCAGCAGCCAGGCCGCCAGCAGCGTCACCGCCGCGCCGATGGTGCCGATGACGATGCCGATCAGCGGGAAATAGCGTGTCGCATGGTCGAGCTGATCCTGCGTATGCCCGACCCAGGCCGGCACCGGCAAGCGTGTGAAAAAACGCAGCGCGGCAAAGAAATTTTCGATCTCCCGTTTGACCGGGCGGTTCATGACTTGTTGCTGACCCCGGCTGATTCGAAGCTCGCCATTTCCTCCAGGAAGGCCGCTGCGGCGGCGACCAGCGGGTAGGCCAGCGCGGCGCCGGTGCCTTCGCCGAGGCGCAGGCCGAACTGCAGCAATGGCTGTGCGCGCAGGTAGTCGAGCTGCACGGCGTGGCCGGCTTCGTCGGAGCGGTGGGCGAACACGCAATAGTCGAGGATGGCGGGGGATATCTTCGCTGCCGCCAACAGCGCGGCGGTGACGATGAAGCCGTCGATCAGCAGCAGCATGCGCCGCCCGGCCGCAGCCAGCATGGCACCCGCCAGCATGACGATCTCGAAGCCGCCGAACTGCGCCAGCACCGCCAGCGCATCGTCGCGGCTGCCGGTGTAGCGTGCCATGGCCTGCGCCAGCAGGGTGCGCTTCCGCTCCATGCCGGCATCGTCGAGGCCGGTCCCCCTGCCGATGCAGGTTGCCAGCGTGGCGCCGGTCAGGCAATGGGTGATCAGCGAGGCGGACGCCGTGTTGCCGATGCCCATTTCGCCGAAGCCGAGCACATTGCATCCCTCGGCGGCGAGTTGTGCGGCGATGCGCGCACCGTGCGCCAGCGCGCTGTCGCGTTGCGCCGCGCTCATCGCCGGGCCTTCGAGATAATTGGCAGTGCCGGGTGCCACCTTGGCGTCGACCAGGCCGGGGCGCGATCCGAAATCGTGATTCACGCCGGCGTCGACGACCGTCAGCGTCATTCCCGCCTGGCGCGCGAGCACATTGATCGCCGCACCGCCGGCAAGAAAGTTCTCCACCATCTGCCAGGTCACATCCTGCGGATAGGCGGATACGCCTGCCCGCGCCGCGCCGTGGTCGCCGGCGCAGACCAGCACATGCGGCTTGGATAGTTTCGGCGTCAGGGTGTTCTGCACCTGTCCCAGTTGCAGGGCCAAGGCTTCGAGTCGGCCGAGGCTGCCCGGCGGCTTGGTCTTGCCGTCGATCTTGGCCTGTAGCGCGGGCACCAAGGCCTGGTCGGGGGGGGTGATCGATACTATGTCATTGGAATGCATCCGATTCTCCTTTCAGGTAAGGCTAAGCTGTGCGCGAGCAGGCGCATAACATATGCCTGTGCCAAAGGCTTTCATATGATCCCAGCAGGTCTTCTGGCTTTCGGATCGACCGGATCTGCCGCGCCTTCCCGTCGGAGTGTTCCCCGACAGTGGCCGATCGACCCGAGCCGGGCGATCTTGCGGCATCCGTCCCCGATTACAGCGGCGGGCCCGCCACGGAGTTGCACCGTGTTCCTGGATGCTGGACCGGTGCGAATTATCGCAACAAGCGCCGCGTTGAGCAAGCGTGTTCGGGCTTGCCTATGCTACGATTGGACACTATGGCTGAACTGATATTGGGCGGAGCGCGCTCCGGCAAAAGCGCACTGGCGGAACGACGCGCTCGCGAATCCGCGCTGCGCGTCATCTACCTCGCCACGGCGCAATCGCTCGACTTGGAAATGGAGCGGCGCATCGCCCATCACAGTCAACGGCGGCCGGCGGACTGGATCACCGTCGAGGAAACGCTGCACCTCGCCGCCGCGCTGCGCGAACATGCGCGCGGCGACACCTGCGTGCTGGTCGATTGTCTGACCCTGTGGCTGACCAACCTGTTCTTTGCCGGCCGCGCCGCCGCGCAGGCCGAGGCCGACGCGCCGATCGATTGCCCGCTGCTGGCCGGAGAGGTTCAGGCGCTCCTCGATGTCCTGCCCACGCTGCCGGGACGCATCCTGATGGTCAGCAACGAAGTCGGCTGCGGTGTCGTGCCGCTGCATGCAGTTGCGCGCCTGTTCGCCGACGAGCAAGGCCGCCTCAACCAGCGCATTGCGGCGGTCTCGTCGCGGGTGACGCTGGTGGCGGCGGGCTTGCCGCTGGAACTCAAGCCGCAGGGATAATTCGGCGGTTCGAGTTTTGGGCTTCGTATTTACTGGGCGATATCCATTTCGCATGTTTCAGCGTAGAGCGCCGACGGCCGGGATCGGCTCTATGCAAGAAGTGCCGTTTGTCGCAATTCGACCCACTGCTGCCTGATGACTTTTTCAGGGGGAATGGCGGCTTACCTGGGCGCAGAAAATCAGCTTGCGAATTACTTCACCAACTCCATTAGTTTTCCATAGCTGTTCACTACATCGTACTTCACCTGATCCGACGTGATTTCGGCGAAGAACTTTCGCGCGCATTCGATCTTGGCTTCTTCGATCTTCCGCAGTTCCATTGAGGACATGGAGCCTTTCGTTTCGGCGACGAAGAAGACATGCTTCACTTTGCCCGATTGGAAGGCGATGGCCCAGTCGGGGTTGTAGTTGCCCACTGGTGTCGGGATATGGAAGCTCCTGGGCAACTTGGCATAGACGACGACTTCCGCGCTGGCATCGAGTTCGCCGACGAAGGTCCGTTCGTTGGTCGAATCCGTGAACACGTAGTCGTAAATGTGGTGGGTCGCTTTGAAGCCCTTGCTCTTCGGCTGACCGGCGAAGCAATCCACCACCGCCTTCACCGCGTCCGTCTGATAGGTCTGCTACTTAAACTTGAGTTTCATGTGGACGGGAATTGAGGGATGGCGATAGGGATGGCGTCAGGCGTGTGCGTGCGGAGTCCGTACGGATTGCACTGCAAGGCGCAGTCCCATGGCTTTAAGGATGGCCGACAGGCTGCTAAGTACGGGATTCCCATCGGGCGACAAGGTGCGATAAAGCTGCGTCGTGCTCAAATGGGCCGTCTCGGCCACCGTCTGCACACCGCCAAAGGCTTTCGCCATTTGACGCAAAGTAATCAGAAGTTCGCTTTGGTCGCCGTCCTCCAGAATGCTGTTGAGCAATTGAACAGCATAAGCGGGATCTTCCCGGAACGTCTCGGCCATTGCTTCGTCATGTGCTCTATCTCTCATCGCTTGCTCTCCTTTGCCAGTCTTGCCAGTATCCACAGGCGCGGTCGATATCCGCATCCTGCGTTCGCTTGTCGCCACCACACAGCAACAAAACGATTTCCTTGTCGGCGACTGCGTAATACACCCGGCACCCCGCCCCCACATCGATGCGGAGCTCCCATACGCCATCGCGACAAAACTTGTGATCGCCGAAGTTGCCAGGCTCGATGCGGTTTACGCGCCGATCCACGGCAATTCTTGCAGTCACGTCGCGCAGTTTGCGCAGCCAGTCGAGGAAGACATCTTTCCCGTCGGGAGTCAGGTAATGCCGAACTTCGTACATGGTGCAGTTTCGTCTATAAACGAATTAATGTCAAATATCGCGAAGCCAAACGGAGGCTTTTTGCAATCTCCCAACATGGCCCCAGGGAATTTGTCCCACAGGCTGTGGGACAAATTGGTACTGTGCGCTGAAAAAAGCATAGAACTGGCGTATGACAATCGATTGCGGTTGAACGGAATCAGTTGGATTGAGGGAGCCCCGGCTATTACCTCTACTATTACCCCTATTCAAGGGTAATTACCCCTTCTTCTTCCATTGCGCCCCCGGGCCGCGTCCCTCGCAGACCAACACACCCACCGCCTGTTGCTCGCGCAGCACGCGCCGCACCATATCGCGGCTTACGCCGGGGCACGCTTGTTCCAGCGCACTGATTGCAAATCCTTTGCCGGGCATTGCCGTCAAGCGAGCGATGCTCGCCAGCACCAGCTCCCGCTTTGAACCGCGTGGCGCACTGAGTTGACCTGCCCGTTCCTCGAACTCACGGTAGGCGGATTTGAATATCGACAGCACGTAGTTGATGAAAGGCCAGAGATCATGCTTGCCCTCGTGCCAACCCTGCGAGCTTTGTTCCAAGGTCTCGTAGTAACGCTCCTTGTTTTGCTCCACCAGCCGCTCCAGGCTGATATAGCGGCCCACCTCGTAGCCCAGGTGATAGCTTTGCAACAGCCACAGCAATCTGGACACCCGCCCGTTGCCATTGCGGAACGGATGGATGCAAAGAAAATCCAGATTGAACGCGGCCAGCAAAATCGCCGATGGCGCCCAGCGCTGGTCGACGGCGGACTCCCAGTCGGACACCAGCATATCCAGATGCTATGAAAATTGCATAAATGCTGGACTTATGGAGACATGTCATTTGCCTTCACCTTCACTTTGCGATCAATCACCAATCGCCGGGGCTGGCGCAGAACGTTGAGCCGGCATGCGGGGCAGATTCTAATGAGAACAACATCCGATAAGCAGTGGCGATCAACAACTTGGTCTTGAAGATCATTGAGACAAGCGAGGCTCCTGCTTCATCCACGAACAAGAAGGGATGTGCTCTACGATTATTACGACTGCGTCGTCCTCGCCCGTCTTCGAATGTCCTGGTTCATTTCGCAACGCCAAATCAACCGCTAAATACGGATACCCCGAGTTTTTAATACAGCACGGCCAGGTAGCCCCGGGGATCCTTGGTCAGCGCGACCGAAACGATATAAGCCGCTGTGGCCAAGGCGGCCAGCCCTGCGCTCCAGCGCAGGGTCGCGCTCTGGGACTTGAGCGCCAGGCTGCCCAAGGGGATATACACGAGGAGCCCGATCACTTTTGCGGTGAGCCACGTGTCCGCAAAGGGATATTGCCCGCTCAGCGCCGCCAGGCCTAGCGCTGCGGCCAGCAGTACGCTGTCGTTAATCGGCGGCAAGAGCCTCAGCCAGCGTTGACGCAGCAGCGCGGAATGGTTCAGCGCCAGTAGCCAACGCCAAGAGAACAGGGCGATACTGAATACCACGCAACCGACATGCACGAATTTCAGCGTGGGGTACATGCCGGGTTCAATGCATGCTGCGCGAGGCATGAAACGCGTCGGAGAAGCAGGTATCCTCGTTCATGCCGTGTTCCAGGAAAGCCGGGAAGGCGGCTTCCACCATTTTCACCGAGCCGCAGACATAGGCTTCAAAACCCGCCAGGTCGGGTAGGTCCGACAGTATCGCCGCGTGGACCAAGCCGGTGCGTCCGTGCCAGTCGTCCTGGGGTACCGGTTCGGACACCACTGGCACGAACTTGAAATTCTCGTGCTGCTGCTGCCAGCTTTCCGCCAGTTCCGCCAGGTACAGGTCCTTGGGTCGCCTGACGCCCCAATACAGCAGCATCGGTCGCCGGATGCCGCGCCGGAAAGCGTCTTCGACGATGCTCTTGATCGGCGCGAAACCGGTCGCCCCCGCGACGAAGATGATCGGTCGCGTGCTTTCCTGCAAGCTGAAACTGCCAAGCGGGCCTTCAAAAGGCAGCTCGTCGCCGACTTGCATTTGGGTAAACACCCGGGTGGTGAATAGACCGCCGGGGATCAGGCGCACATGCAGCTCGATGGCGGCGTTTTCGTGCGGCGGGTTGGCGAAGGAAAAGGCGCGCCGCTGGCCGTCCGGCAGCAGGATGTTGATGTACTGGCCGGCGACGAAAGAGATTTTTTCCGCGTTGGGCAACGCGACGATGAGCTTCATCACGTCGTCGGACAGACGCACCATGCTGGCGACTCGTCCGTGGTATTGATGTATCTGCCTGGCGGCGATCTGGGCGTCCGGTTGATATTCCATTTCGATATCCGAAAGCGGTACGGCGCAGCACATCAGCGCCTTGCCTTGCGCTTTCTGTTCGGCAGAAAGTGCGCTCGGCTGATAGATGCCGTGATCGACGCTGCCGTTGAGGAGGGTGCATTGGCATTTCCCGCAACTGCCGTTGCGGCATTCGAAAGGCAAAGGAATGTTTCCGCGCAGGCCGGCTTCGAGAATGGTCTCGCTTGGCCGTGCGGTGATGTTGCGCCGGTCCGGATGGACGCTGATCTGGAATTCCTGCTGCGTCCTGCGGCGCGGCGGCAGCCAGGGCAGCAGGCCGAGCACCGCCGTGGCGCCGCTGACCAGCGCCCAGACACGGGCCAGCGGCCAGAGATAAAGCAGCGGGAACAGCGCCAGATAGAACCAGTCGAACTCCAGCGTGGTGATGGTGACGCCGAAGTCCGCCGCGCCGCCCTGGCTCAGCGCCGGCTTGACCAGCGCCAGGACCAGCATGGTCAGCAGCAGGGCGATCATGATGGGGCGCGGCGGCGAGGTGGCAGCCTTGGGCACACGCTGCACGTGGATCCACATCAGCAGCAAGACCACCAGGGGAACACCGAGGTGAATGAAGGACAGTAACGAAAAAAAGCGGTCATTGACGCTGGACTGGTAGATGAAGTTGCGGATCAGCGCACCGTCGAACAGCGGCAACCAGTCGAGCCACTCGAAACTGCCGATCACGACGAATTGCGCCATCTTGTCCCAGGGCAGCATGTAGCCGTTGATGCCGGAGACATATACCAGCCAGATCAGCGCCACGCCGGTCATCCAGGAGAACCAGCGGAAGCCGCGCAGCCGGTCGAAGGCGAAATGCCGCAGCATGTGGATCAGCATGGTCAGCACCATGCCGTCGGAGGCATAGCGGTGCACGCTGCGCATGATTCCTCCGGCATACCACTGGTCATGTGTCAGCGACTCTACCGAACTGTAGGCATCGGCTACGCCGGTCTTGAAGAATGCATACAGATACAGCCCGCTGGCGGCCACCAGCCAGAACAGGTAGAAGGACATGGCGCCAAGGTGGTAAAGCGGATTGAGCTTGTCGCCGAAGGCCTGGTTGAATATCTCCTCGACGTGCATGAACAAGCGTTGCAGCAGCAATTGCAGCCATTTAATCATGTTGCCGTCATCCTGTTGCGCGCAGCGCGGATCACCACCACCACGAACAGCAATCCGCCGATGATGGCGATCAGTCCGCCCAGTCCCATCAGTCCCATGCCGGCGATTTCTCCGCTGCTGCGCAATACCTGTTCCGCACCGGCCACCTTGCGCTGAACGCCGTAACCGCCCGACCAGACCAGGCCGACGATGTGCATCAGCTGGCCGACGGCGTAGATATAGGGTTGCAGCGTGGCCAGACGGCCTTGCGGCGCGGCATAGCCGAGCCGCGGCAGCAGGAGGTACACCAAGCCCATCAGGGCCAGCGTGACGCCAACGATGCTGCCGTGGTAATGCGCGGGAATCTTGACGTTGTTGCCGCTGATGAACATGCCGATCAGGCCGCCGACGCCGAACAGCAGCACCGAGGAGATCAGCGCGGCGCGCAAGGGTTTCAAGTCTGCGCTCAAGTCGGGGCCGAATTTCGGCCGCAAGGCCACCAGCACCGCCAGGCTCATCGGCAGGATTGCCGCGCCGCCGCCGACACGCATCGCCCAGGTCAGCAGGTTGCGATGCTCGACCGAGGCGATGTCGTAAGCCAGGTAGGCGTAGGGCGTGACGAAGACGCACAGCAACGCCAGCAGGAACATCAGCAAGGCCACGCGCGGAGTCAGCGGCAGCCGCGCACCGATGGCGCTGGCCAGCCACAGCCATGCCACCAGCATCAGCAGGGTCCAGGTGAATTGCAGGGCGTGGCCGCCGCCCCAGAACACGACTTCGTAATAAGCCTTGCCGGTCAGCGCCTCCGGTGCCACGGCGAAGGACCAGCCGAATGCCAGCAGCGCCATGGCGGCGGAGATGGCTGCCGCGTTGAGGCCGAAACGCTGCACGCCGCTGCCGTCGAATGCCAGGCCCAGGCTGGGTGCGAAGCGCAGGCTGCGGAATACCAGCAGCGCGCAGCCCAGCCCGAACAGCGACAGCCCGCAGAGAAACAGCGGCCCGTCCAAGACGGGAATGTAGTTGGCCATGAGGGCTTCGCCGTGGCCGAAGAACGGCGCCAGGAATATCAGTACGGTACCGCCCGCGCACAGCCACCAAGCGGACTTTCCCAGCGCCAGGCCACGCGCCGGGCAGTTGATGCTCCAAAGCGTCCCCGCCAGTGCGACAAACCAGACCAGCACGGAAAGGTCGACATGGACCACCAGGGCGACGTGAAAGAAATCGGCCACCGGGAACAGGCTTTGCAAACCCGGCGTGCGCGAGAGCACCAACAGCACCGAGAACACGCCCGAACCGATCAATGAAAGCACACCGAGCCACAGCCAGCGGCGCACCAGCTCAAGCTGTGCGCCGTCCGGCACCGCTAGCTGATAGCTGGTGGCGGACAGGCTGGCGGGGGGCGGCGGCGCGTAGGTGTTCGAAGGATTCATCGGAGCGCTCATAGCAAAGTGATCCCGCCTTTTTCCGCATTGAAGTCGATCACCAGCACCTGGCCGGGTTTCAGGTTCAGGACTGCATCGCGCGTGTAATCGAAGCCGCCGCTGCGCGCGTCGTCCTTCAGGCGCACGGCGAGCCGGTGTTCTCCCGCGAGCAGCGGCAGGCGTTGATACACCGCCGAGGCGCCGTCTTTCGACAGGCCGGCGGGTTCGGCGACATGCCGATAAGCCGGATGACCGTCCACGTCGACCTCGATGGTGACGGGGGAGCGCTCGCGCTGGCATTGCATCGGTGCGCGCATGTTGGGCGGCAGCTTGGCGAGTTGTTCCGGCGTGCGCTGCAAGCAATCCGCTACGCGCTTGCCGTGATGCGTGAAACTCAGCTTGATCAGCGCCATCTCCGGCGCCATGTGCCGATATTCCGGGGCGGCTGAAAAATAGCCGATGAACAGCGCGAACAGGGCATACAGGAGTCCCTGTCCTATCCACGCCAGCGGTTTTGTCGATGTTGCGCTCATTGATGAATATGCCTCCCGGCCGGTTCAGCCGCAATGCGGCGACGAAATGCTGCGAGCGCCGACTGCAACTCCGCTTCTTCGCCTGGATCGGCCCAGGCAAAGCAGAGTTGTTCGCACGGCACGGCGCTGCGCAATTGCGGTTCGCGCCTGGCAAGCAGACGCTGTTCGGTCCAGCGGCTGCCCAAGCGGAAGGCACAGCCGTTTTCGCGACACCCGGTCACCAAGACCCCTGCCGCACCCTCGCGCAAGGCGTATTCGATGAAAGCCGGCGGCAACATGCCGACGCAAAGCAGGCTGATATATGCCACATCCCCGGCTGCCAATGTTTCCAGCTTGGCGCCGTGGTCGCAACCGAAGACGACGATCTTGCGTTTGCACGCCAAAGCCGCCAGTTTCTCCAGCAGCGCATGGCGCAAGGCGTCGACCGGCAATTGCGGCATGTCTATGCCCGAGACGAGTGTCCGCATGTTGCGAAACGGCGTCGAGGACGGACAGGAACCGGCGCATATCCCGCAACTTGCGCAGCGTTCCGTCAGGACCGCGGCCACTTGCTGACCGGGTTTGCCGGCAGGATGGGGCAGCATCGCAATGGCGGCGTAGGGACAATCATCGAAGCAGCGCCGGCAGCCGTTGCAGTTGTCGGCATCGACCCGGGCGACGGGGGATGGCGGAGCGGACAGCGGAAAGAACGGCAGCACGAACAGGATCAGGGTGACGCCGGCAACCAGCAACCACAACGCGCCAGGCGAGGAGGCATACATCAGCGCATGGGGAAACAGGTAGAACCAGTCGAAACGCAGCGCTCCCGGCAGGCTGGCCAGATCGGCCTCGCCCTGGCTGAGCACCGGTACGGCCAGCGCCAGCACCAGCAGTGCGGCGCAGGTACCGAGAGTCAGCGCGCGCGGCGGGAACACCGCGGCATGGTTGATGCGCTGAACGTGGAACCACAGGCCGAAGATCAGCAACAGCGGCACACCGATGTGGACGAACACCAGCAAGGAGAAAAGCCGGTCGCTGACGGCGGCAAAGGAGAGAAAGTTGCGCGTCAGCGGCGTAGCGAAGATCGGCAGGGTATCCAGCCACTCGCTGGTGGCGACGGCGGACAACTGGCCCAGCCGATCCCAATTCAGCCAGAAGCCACCGATGCCGGAAGCATAAGCAAACCACAGCAGCGGTATCCCGGTCAGCCAGGAGAAGCGGCGAAAGCCGCCGTAGCGGCCAAGCAGGAACTCTCGGATGAGATGCAGCAGGGTAAGGGCAATGAAGGCATCCGCAGCGTAACGGTGGAGACTGCGCAATACGCCGCCGAAATACCACTGCTGGCGGCTGAGCTGGTCGATCGAGCGATAGGCCTCGCTGGCGGAGGTGTCGATCGCGACAAACAGATAGCAGCCCGTCGCCGCGACCAGACAAAAACACAAAAAGCCCAGCGCGCCAAGCTGTCGCCAGGGGTTGAGCAGGCTGCCGAAAGGCAGGTCGAAGGCACGCTCGATCCGCTGGAAAACCAGCAGGCCGTTGTTGCGTATCGCATCGAGGGAATTGATCGTCATTGCATGCCAACGCGAAAGCGTTTGGCGAAAACTCTGAGGGTGCGGCGATGCTACCGAGTCACCGCCGAAAATGGATTGACGCGTATCAAGAGCGGTAGAGCTTTCTTTGCTGACGCCATTCGTTCAGGAAAAACCCGATGATCGAAATCAAAAACGTCAATCCGCCGGCGATTTCGAGAAACAGGGCGTTGTTTATCCGGTACTCGCCGGTGATCGGATCATACACCGTGCACAGGATGCGAACCCGGTTGAGGATCGCCGAAATGCTGGTCTTGTCGGCGACAGGTGCGCCGCTGATGAGCTGTTTGAGCGGTTCGCCAAGCATGTTACTGGAGAAATTGTCGCCGTAAATCTGGCGGTATATTTTGCCCTGGGCATCCACCACGGTGACTTGCAGGAGATGGTCGAATCCCGCCGGCGTGGCGACATAGCTGAAGCCGAAGTCGCGCGCCAGGTCGGCAACGATGGCGGCGGGCGGGCTGAGAAACTCCCAATTGGGATAATCGATGCCGTGTTGGGCGGCAAACGAACGCAGCGCCAGCGGCGAGTCCGCCGGTTGGTTGAAACCGATGCTGATCACATTGAACTGATCCGAACCCCAAGCGTCCTGTGCCGTCTTGACGGCGCTTTGCAGCGCCCGCGTGGTGGTCGGACAGACTTGGAAGCAGCCGGTGTATATGAAACTCACCAGCAACGGTTTGCCGCGGTAGCCCGACAGTTTTACCGGTCGCCCCGCGCGGTCGAGCAAGCTGTAGTCGGCGACGGTTCGTCCGACCGCAGCCTGGCTGACGCGCAGCGCAGCGGACTGATCGAAGGCAACAGTTCCCGGCACATCCCCGCTCGAATGGGCGGACGCCGGCCCATGAATTAGACAAAGACAAGCCAGCAGCGCGAGTTTCCGGGGCACGGTTTGTCCGCTAGCGGATCAGCGCGTCGATCATCGCTGTCGCGAGCAACAAGCTCAGCTGCAGCAGCGACGCGAAGAACGAGCCCATGGCAGTCTTGCGACTGGGCTTGCGCGCTAGCTGCCACGCCTTGTAAATAAAATAGCCGCCGCCGACCAGTGCGCCGAGCAGGTAGATCAGTCCCGCGCCGAAGTATGCCGGCAGCAGCGATGCGCCGACCAGCAGCAGCGTGCTGACGAAGACGATTTGCGCGGCGCGGGCATCGCCCACCACCACCGGCAGCATGGGGATATTCGCCGCCGTGTAGTCGTCGCGGTTGGCGATCGCCAGGCTCCAGAAATGCGGCGGGGTCCATAAGAACAACACCAGCGCCAGCAGTAACGGCAGCATGCCGGGGCTGGGGCTTGCGGCGGTTGCGCCGGCCAGTACCGCGAAACTTCCCGCCATTCCGCCGATGACGATGTTGAGCCAGCTGCGCCGCTTTAGCCAGACGGTATAGACCACGGCATAGAAAAAAGCGCCGAGAAACACGAATAGAGCGGCCAGCGGATTCAGTGCATACCATGCGGCTGCCACCGAGCCAACCAGCAGCAGGATTATCGGCACCAGCCAGGCTGGCGTGTGGCGCAAGGCGCCGCTCGGAAAGGCGCGGTGACGGGTTCGCGCCATCAGCCGGTCGCTCTCGAATTCGACATATTGATTGAAGGCGCCTGCGCTGGCCGAGGAAATCAGCACAGACAGGGCGAGTACGGTGAACTGCACGGCGCTCAAGGCCGAGCCCGGCGTCACGGCGTAGCCGGCGATCGCGGTAATCATGATGACGACGCCGATGCGCAGCTTGAACAGTCCCAGAATATTGCGCGCGGAGCATCCGATACTTGCAGTGCCTGCTTGCGGCGGAGGGAGCGTACGCAGAGTTGAACCCATGTTGGTATTCCTTTGATCGATCAACATGCTTGTGAAGGCATACGGCCGAGGCGCCGCGTTACGCGATGCCCCGGCCGTCAATTTCAGCAACCCGATCGCAGCATGTCAGCTCAAGCCCCACACTTGCGACAGGTATTTCCAGTTGATGAAATAGTACAGCACGAACGCCGTCAGGAAGACCATCGCCAGCGTGAAAGTGCCCGGTGCCGCAAATCCGGCCGAGCCTGTTCCATGCAGCGCTGTCGAAGCCGGCGTGACCGGGAATGGCGTTGGCTTGCTGGCGAAGGCGCCGTCATCGAGTTTCTTGCCCCAGAGCAGGGAGCCCACGGTGATGTAGATGTAGATTGCTCCACCGCAGATTGCCGCAATGCCGGCGATGCCGACCAATCCCATCATCAGATAGGCTGCGCCAGGCCACTCGTAGGCCAGCGGCAAGCCGCTGAAAGACATATCCCAATGGCGGCGGGGAACGCCCAAGGTGCCCGCGCCCATCATCACCAGCACGAAGAAATACATCGACAATCCGAACAGGTAGGGTTGCAGTTTAGCCAGCCCCGGGTTGATCATCTCGCGCTTGAACAGCACCGGGATCAGGAAATAGGTGAGCGCCATGAACGACAGTGTCGTACCGATGACCACGGTGGCATGGAAATGTCCCGGCACATAAATGGTGTTGTGGATGATCATGTTGAGTTGCTCGGTGCCCATCATCACGCCAGAGATGCCGCCGAGGAAGCCGAAGCCGATCAGTGCGATGAACACGCCGGAGAAGGTCGGGTTGCCCCAAGGCGCCTTCCTGAGCCACTCGAACAGGCCATTGTTGTAGCCTTTCTTGCGCTGCGCGACTTCGATGGCGCCGGGGATGGTGAGGCCATGGATCATTGAGGCCAGTACCGCGAAGTACATGAAGTAGCTGGTATTGACCACTTTCCAGCCGGTGGAGAGTCCCGGGTCGGCCAGCAGGTGGTGCGCGCTGGCCAGTTGCAGGAACAGGATGTAGAGCAGGAAAGCGCCGCGACTGACGCGCTCGGACATTGGCTTGGCGCCGAAGGCGATGGCGGCTGCGGCATACCAGATCGCAATGTGCGCCGAGACGTTGATCTGCTGCGAGGAATGGCCGAAGGCCCACCAGATGGTGCGATACACCAGCGCATCGACTTCCTTGATGATGCCTACCGACATCAGGAAGGTGGGGATCAGGATGATCGCGCCCGAGGCGATAGTGAAAACCGCGATGATTGCCGCCGTGATGGCGCCGAAAGTGACCAAGGGCACCGAGCCCTGGTAGGTTTTCTCCCGCTTGGCCACCACCAGCGTGCCGAAAAAGACGAAACAGGCGATCAGCGCGCCAACGGCAAACAGGATCAGGCCGAGATAGAACGCTGGCGATGCCATCATCGGTACGTAGGACGTCATCATCACGCTCGACGAGCCCTGGAATACGGCGATGTTGTTGGTCAGCGCACCGATCAGCATCAGCGCAAAGGCCAGCCATGCCACTTTTGGCGTCGCCAGTCGACAGCGCAGCAAAGTCGAAGAACAGAAATACAGTACCGCGACTTCAAAGAAGATGATCCAGAAGATCAGCATGTCAATGCCATGTGCGGTGAGCACCATGTAGAAGCTGTCCGCCTGCAGCCAGTGCACTGCGGGCCAGCGCGTGAGTACCACGCCGATGGCGAGTATGCCGCCGATCAGCAGGAACACCACCGCCACGACGGCATTGGCGAGCATCAGTTTCTCGGCCTGGGTGTCGAACTGCAGGCCGGAGCGGGGGCAGATACGATATGTTGTTGTGTTAGCCATGTACGCCTCTCTTTATTTCACGTATATACGGCCGAGCATCGTGTGATGGCCGATGCCGCAGTATTCGTTGCAGACGATGGAGAAGGTTCCCGCCTGGTTCGGCGTCACCGTTACCACATGTTCGTAACCGGGCACCACCTGGATGTTGATGTTGGTGGGCTGCAACGAGAACCCGTGGTTGTAGTCCATCGAAGTGAGGTGCAGGCGATAGGTCTTGTCCTTTTCCAGTTCGATGATCGGCCACCAGTCCCACAAGCGCCCGATCAGATAGACATCGCCGCCCGCTGGCGGATGCACGACGGGGATTTGCTTGTCGGTTTCCGTGCGCACGGTGTATTTCTCGACCACCGCCTGGGTCTTGGCGGTAAACATTTCACGGGTGGTCTTGTAGGTCTCGGTCGACAGGTTCTGTTTGCCGTAGATGTGCCAGCCTATCATCATGGCAAACATCACCAAACACCAGGCCAAGGCAATCACTATCCAGGTACCCTCGACGCGATCCAGCGGGTGTTTCCACCAGAGCCGTTCAGACGGCGGCAGTATGGCGCTCATTATTATTTCTCTCCTAAGATTATTTCGCCAGGGGAACCGTCAAAATGTCAAGGACTCCCCAAAGCGTATACACCACCATGGGAATCATGACGCCCAGGAACAGTAACAGGAACGGGTTATCCAGCAACTGTTGCATGAACGGAACTCTTTCTGTTTCGTTATCAGCCATTTGATTCTCCCTTTAGTGCACCGCGAGGTGCTTCATCTCGATAAGGCAAAGCCCGCCGTATTTTGAGAGCGCAGACGCCAAAAAAAATTGACCCAGGATAAGAAAATCGGGATTCACCTGGGATAGCGCAAGCTTTGTTCGACAAGTTTCAGTCGCCAAGCCGCCGGAGAAAAGCGGCGCTTGAATAGCCCGTCGTTCCGGCTTGCGCCGGAATGACGGCGTCGGGTTTTGGCCTGATTGCGTGCACCTTTGGATTGCCGTGAAGCAATCCAATTGAGCTACTGCGGGAACATCATCTGTTCAGGATCCAGTGAATGACGGTCTTGAGGTCGGCATCATTGATTTTGTCGGACGGATTGGGCGGCATCGGCACCGGGCCCCATACGCCCTGTCCGCCTTTCCTGACCTTGTCTGCCAGCTTCGCTGCGGCATCGGCTTGTCCCTTGTACTTGGCGGCTACATCCTTGTAGGCAGGGCCGACCACCTTCTTGTCGGCGTTATGGCAGGCGAGACAGCCGGCCTTGGTGGCAATCGCCTCACTGGCAAAGGCTGATGGCGCAATTGCAATTGCCGCCAAGCTGGAAATCAACAACAGGGACTGCAGTTTCATAGGCTTATCTCCGAAGAAGCCGTCCGCCTTGGCGGACGGCGATGTGTGTCAAATTAATAGATGTCGTGCTGGGTGTTATTGACGTTGAACTTGCCGGTTGGCGTAATCAACCGCTTGTCCTTGATGACGGTTTTCAGCTTGCGGGTCTTGTCGTCCAGGACGACGATGGCCGACTCCTTGTCCTTGGCGCTCCACACCGAGAACCAGACCTCGTCGCCGGCCTGGTTGTACTCAGGCTGGACGACACGCTTGGCGCCTTCGCCCAGACCGGCCCACTCGGCGATCGGCAATACCTCAAAGCCTTTCTGCAGGTTGTTGATGTCGTACACCGCCACCGATTGGCTCGTCTTGGCATCGGGATTGAGCGGCGTGTCGACCCACAGATTCTTCGACTTCGGATGGGTCTTGATGAACAGCGATCCGCCGCCTTGTCCCTTGATGGTCTCGACCAGTTTCCAGGCCTGAGCCTTGTGCTTGACCGGATCCGTGCCGATCAGCGAGATCGATTCGTCGCCGAGATGGCTGGTCGCCCAGACCGGGCCGAATTTGGGATGGACAAAGTTGGCGCCACGTCCCGGATGCGGGGTTTTGCCCACCTCGATGAGCGCGGTCAACTTGTCTTCCTTGGTGTCGACCACCGCGATCTTGTTCGAGGCGTTGGCAGCGACCAGGAAGTAGCGGCCGGTGGAATCGAAGCCGCCGTCATGCAGGAACTTGGCGGAATCGAGTGTGGTGATCTTCAGGTTGATGAGATCGGCGTAATTGACGAGCATGATCTTGCCGGTTTCCTTGGCGTTGATCACGAACTCGGGATGGTAATGCGAGGCCACGATGGAGGCAACGCGCGGCTCCGGATGGTATTCGTTGTTGACGTCCATGCCGCGGGTTGACACGATCTTGCGCGGCTTGAGGGTATCGCCATCCATGATCACGAATTGCGGTGGCCAGTAAGTGCCGGCGACGGCGTACTTGTCCTCGAAGTTGCCTTCCTTGCCCTTGTACTTGGAGGTTTCGACCGAACGTGCCTCAAGACCGATCTTGATCTCGGCGACGTTGCCGGGCTTCTCCATCCACAGGTCGATCAAATTGATGCGGGCGTCGCGGCCGATCACGTAAAGGTAGCGGCCGGACTTGGACAAGCGCGAGATATGCACCGCGTAGCCGGTCTTGACGATGTTGATGATCTTCTTGGTGTCGCCGTCGATCAGTGCCACTTCGCCAGAATCGCGCAGCGTGGTGGAGAAGATGTTGGAGATGTTGAAGCTGTTCATCTTCTTGGTCGGACGCTTATCCACCGGGACGAGCACTTTCCAGGTCGCCTCCATGTCCTTGAGGCTGTACTCGGGTGGCTGCGGCGGCGTTTGCTGGACATAGCGCGCCATCAGATCGACTTCGTCATCGGTCAAATCGCCCGACGTGCCCCAGTTCGGCATACCGGCTGGCGAACCGTACTTGATGAACACCTTGAGGTATTCGGTGCCGTTGGCGATGGTCTTGTCCGGGGTCAGCGGCTTGCCGGTGGCTCCCTTGCGCAGCACGCCGTGGCACCCGGCGCAGCGCTCGAAGTAAATCTGCCGCGCCTTGTCGAATTCCGCCTTGTTCATCGGCGGCGCCTTGGGATTGATATCCTGGTACATCTCGACGCTGGCCAGCGGCGAACTTCCCGCCTGATAATTGGCCTCCGCTGCGGATACGCCCATTTTTTCCTGGGCGAACGCTTGGGATATGGTTAGCAGCAATGCGGCTGCAGCGAATGTGCAGGTTCTTGAATTAGTCATGCCGATTTCCCCCTTCGAATCAGCGCAATGCTGCGCAGTGGTTTATAAATTCCGTTGATATAAGGTCAAAGCCCCTTTATTGTCATGGCAAAGCCATCCAAAATAAATTGATCTGGGATAAGAAAAACAATATTTCCCGAGGGGCTGAGAGCGTCCAGCCTGGCCGGCATGGAACACAAGGTTATAGTTCGTTGCATGATTGGATGTCCTCCCGCCTTGATTCGCACGAAAGCCGGATGAGTCGTTTCCAGGAGACGTCGCGGATGCGAAAATTCATTGCCTGCGAGCGACTGTTGCTGGGCTTGTGTTTGTTGCTCTTGTTGGGGTGCGACCCGGCGAGCGGGGAAACCATCGAAGCGCCAGTGCTGGTATTGGATGCTCGGGCAGGGAGCGTCTATCTATTGGGAGACAAGCCCTACCGACTATTGCAGCAATCGAGCCTGCCCTACGCTTTGCACGAAAAGATATTGACGGCGCCCGATCAGCGCTTTGCCTATTTGTCTTCACCTGAAGGCTGGATAGTCAAACTGGATATTCAGGCATGGCGGATGTCCTCTCCCGTCGGTGTCGGCAAACAAACCTCGGGCATGGCCTTGTCGCACGATGGACGATACCTGATGGTCGCCAACGAATCGCCAGCGCGTCTGGTTGCTCTCGATGCGCGCGATATGTCGGTGATGCGCATTTTCGACGTGCAGGACCGCCAGGGGAAACCATCCGCCATCGCGGCTTTGCACACGGCTGCGGCCCGCAACAGCTTTGTGGCCGTCATGCGCGACATTCCCGAATTGTGGGAAATCAGCTACGACGAACATGCCGAACCTGTTTATGAGGGGCTGGTCCATGATTACCGAATGAACGAGGGATTGGCTTTGCCCGGCCAGTTCACACCACGCCGGACAATACTGCAAACCGGTCTGTCACATATCGGCTTCGACCATTCATTCACCCATGCAATCGGTGTCGCTGCGAGCGGCAAGTTGGAGATCATCAATCTGAACGTGCGCCGCAAGATTCGAGACCTGGATTTGGGCGGGAGCGTGCAGCCGGATAAGAGTGTTGTCCTGGAATGGCCAGCGGGCCGCATGTTGGTGCTGCCGCATGCCGATGAGGCCTGGCTGAGTGTCGTGGATATGCAGTCGTGGCATGTCGTACGCAGGATTGCGAGCGGTGCCGGAGATCAGCTGCTAGTGACCCACCCCCAAGCACGCCATGTCTGGATGATCTCGGCAGCGGATAATTCGGCGGTACAAATCCTGGACAAACAGACGCTGGCGATCGTGCCCGATGTTCCCGCTGTCATTTCTGGCAGCTCGGCGCCTCTGGCGTGGTCGCGAGAGGGCAAGCTCGCTTTCTTGCGCGATGCGAAGGATGCTAATGAAATTTTAGTTTGCGATACGCAGACGCTTGCCATCGTTCAGCGCCTGCGTCTCCCGTAATGTCCTGGATGGTCAGAAATCCATCACCAGCGAAAGCTTCAAGTTTCGTCCGGGTTGAGTATAGGCATCGGTTACCGCCGAGGTGGCGGCCAATCCCTGCACATCCGACCATGTCCAGTATTTGCGATTGGTCAGGTTGCCGATCCCGGCATTGAGGCGCAGATTGCTCTGCATGCGCCACTGGCCATACAGATCGAAGACCGATGCCGAAGGAATCGTGAACTGCGGGATGCGGGGGGGCGTGGCGGGTTTGGGTAGATACGGGCTATCCAGATCGCTGGCGACTTTGGCATTCTGATGTCTGGCATCGAGCTGAATATCCCAGGCGGCTGCCGCATATCTGATGCCTACAGTCAATTTGGCCGGGTCGATTGAATTCAGCGGCAAACCGGTGCTGTCATCCGTCCCACGGGTAATGCCATAGCCGAAAGGCATGCTCAGCGTGCCGCCTGCCCAGCGACCCCAGTCGAGATTTCCCTTGATTTCATATCCCTGGATTGTCGCCCGATTGATATTCACGGTCTGAAACAATGCCGGATCGCCAATCACGCCTTTGCCGCCGAGCGGTTTCTTGTCGTAGATCAGGTTGCTGTATTTGCCCTTGAATATCGCCAGATCCAGTCTCAGATTTTCCTGCATGACGCGCAAGCCGGCTTCCAGATGATGACTTTTCTCCGGTTTCAGATCCGGATTCGGCAACAACACTGCAGGTACCGTGGTACTGTCATACACGCCATTCACCTGCTGGGCGTCGGGAGCGCGAAATCCACTGGCATAATTGCCGAACAGGCTCAATTCCGGTGTCAAACGGCGCAGCAAGCCGAGTTTGGGCGAAACAGCCGAGCCTGACAAGGATTTCCCTGGGGTTTTGGCTGGAGGCGAAAACCCGTCTTGACTCGTCACCTTCAGTTCGAAGCTGTCGATACGCACACCGGGCGTGATGATCCATTTGCCGGCAAATACTTCGCTCTGCGCATACAACGCGCTGCTCGCCTCACGGGTATCCGGAAAGTATTTTTTTGGAATGAAACCGGGATTGCCGGGATCTGCGCCGTCAAACATACTGGTGATATCCGTCCTGGCATAATCAAACCCGTAGCTGATTCTTTGCGACCAATCCGGCGACATCTTGAACAGTTTGTCAAGCTGGATATTGGCTTGCCAACTGCGCTCGCTGTAGCGCACGTCGCGCAGGCGATCCGCCAGCGCCTTGCGCCGGGTGACGCCCGCTTGCCGCGACGCCGCATCCTGATAGCCGATAACGGTTTGTAAATGGTCGGCGTAGGCAGTGTTGAGAAGGAACCTGTCCAGGAGTGTCAGGCGGTCGCGTTTCATGCTGTTGTCGGCGGTCTCCCCGACGACCGCTGAAGGGCTGGTGACGGGCGGCTTGGCACGGCTCGACAACAGTTCGTAGTCGCTGTCCTTGTTGACGTGCTCGAAAGTCAGGATATGCTTCTGGCTCTCGGAAGGACGGTATACCAGCTTCGCCAGCAACGCCTCGTTTTTGTCGGTTTGCGGATTTGGCGTCGTCCTGTCGATGTTGGCCGCATCGTTCGTTCCCATATTCTTCATGCCCTTGGCCTTGCCGTCGGCGACGCTCAACAGCCATTCGAGCGTATCGCTGGCGCGCCCGGCGAGGCTGGCCCCCAGCGTATACCCATCATCGTCGCTACGCGCGGCCACCGATATCTTGCCGCCCAAAGTTTTCTCTGGGATACCTTTGGGGTGTAGAAAATCGGATGGTTCCAAGGTGATGAAATTTACCAAGCCAGCCATACCGTCGGAACCGTACAGCACCGAAGCCGGACCGCGCACGATTTCTATGCGCTTGAGCAGTTCCAGCGACAGCGAATCGCGACCAAAAGCATTGCTGCCGTTGATGTAGCTGTGTGGCTGACGAATGCCATCCACCAGCATCAATACCCGGTTGCCGCCCTCGCCGCGGATGTTGAATCCGGCATTGCCATCGCGACCGGTAGGATTGCCTGCGCCGGTCACGGTAAATCGTGCCGGGGCGCGCTCAACCGAAATGTTCGGCAGATTCCTGGCGAGGTCGTGTATATCGCCGATCTGGGCGCTTTCCAACTCCTTGCTGCCGAGCACATCCATCGACATCGGCAAGTCTTCGGCGTGTTGTTCGTAACGCGAAGCGCTGACGACGACGGTCTGAACCGATGTGTCTGCCGCATCGGCGACATGCTGCGATGGCAGCGTTTGCGCCTGCGCCAACGACAAAGAATGCCAGGCAAGGCCTATCAGGAAGAGAGGTTTGACGTGTTTGGTCATGGTAAAGGAAATAGCTGGTTTCAAATGCGATCGTCATTGGAGCCGTTGCCGCTATCGCGAAGATCATGCAACTTGCCGTTAGCGCCAATGCCCGCAGTGCTCCGTGAGCTGTTTCGTTCGATGGGAAAAACCCTTACCAATTATCAGGGCAAAGTTGCCCAACATGAATTGACCAAGAATAAGAAAATAATAAAATCGTTTAGGAAGTGGCCAGTTATGGAATTGGCCTGTCATTCGCGGCGTCTATAATGATCCGATCATGGATTCATCCAAGCGCCGCCAAGTCCTGCTCAAGAATATGGCCACCTTGTGTGCCGTACTGATATTGACGATCACCAGCATCAGCGCCTATATCCGCCTCAGCAACGCCGGACTGGGCTGCGCCACATGGCCGCAATGCTATGGCCGGAATCTGCGGCAAGCGCAAGAGGGAATCGCGGCGCAGTCCCACGAGAGCGTCGTCACTGTCGGTGCGCGCATGGTGCATCGGGTAGTTGCCGTTGCCGCCTTGCTGCTCATCATCATCATGTCCTTGACCTGTTTTTCCGCCAAGCCGGTGCTCTGGCATGCCGGCTGGCTGACGCTGGCACTGCTGGCGCTGTCCTTGTTGTTGGCCTTGCTGGGGAGATGGAGCGGCGGTGCCAGGATACCTGCCGTGGCAATCGGCAATCTGATCGGTGGCTTTGCCATGCTGGTACTCTGTTGGCGTTTGCATCGGCAGCTGGATGCCCGGCCTTCCTCTCCTTCTGTTTCGATTTTGCCAGGCACCGCCTGGTGGCGCGTTGGCGTTTGGATCAGCGCAGCCATCCTGTTGTGCGAGGTCGCCTTGGGCGGCCTCGTCAGCACCAGCTATTCCGGGCTGAGTTGTACGGCACTGCCGGGTTGCAGTGGGCGGATCGTGGAATTCGAGGCTGAGCAGGCAACAGAATTGATTTTGGAGGCCTTCAATCCGTGGCGCGAACCGGTATTCGACCTATCCTCTCCGGCCAATCCGGCGGGTGCGGCGCCACACATGGCACACCGCTATGGCGCCTTGCTGGCGAGCTTGCTGCTGTTGCCGCTGGCTTATTACGCGCGGCGCATCGGCAGGCCGCGCTACGCTTGGATCTTGGTGTCGCTGCTTGCCGCTCAGGTCTGCCTGGGATTGGCGCTGGTAGCGTTCTCCCTGCCCTTGGAGATTGCCTTGGCGCACAATCTGTTTGCTGCCCTGCTACTGGCAGCGATCTTCACCTACCCTTTGACACGCCCTATCGGGCCGCGCTGAAAGCTATCGCCGATTCACGGAAAATGGAAACATCAACATGCTGATCCAACTTGCCGCCACTGGCTTGCTCGTGGCACTGCTGCCGCTGGCCATCGTTTGGGTATCCACCGAAGCCGACAAATACCGCAAGCTGGTTTGGGTGACGCTGTTTCTCACTTTTGACCTGATCATGTTCGGGGCGTTCACACGCCTGACCGATTCCGGCCTCGGCTGTCCTGACTGGCCCGGCTGCTACGGACAAGCCAATCCGCTGCAAGCCCATGCGGATATCAGCGCCGCTGAGGCTGCGATGCCTACCGGTCCGGTGACCGTCATTAAGGCCTGGATTGAAATGATTCATCGCTATCTGGCCATGGCCATCGGCGTGCTGATCGTCGCTTTGACCGCGATCGCCTGGCGCAGACGGCTGCTGGCGGGAGGAAGGAGAATTCACTTTTCGCCGCTGTTTCCGACAGGGTTATTGGTTTTCATTTGTCTGCAAGGCGCCTTCGGCGCATGGACCGTCACCTTGAAACTGCAACCTGTCATCGTGACACTCCATCTCGTGCTGGGAATGGCCCTGCTGATGCTTTTGACATGGCTCGGTGCGCAACACAGCTACCATCTGCCGGTGTCGCAAGCGGCGGACGCGTTCCGCATACCGGCAAGACTGGCCATCGCGATGCTGATGCTGCTTATCTCGCTGGGCGGTTGGGTCAGCAGCAATTATGCGACGCTGGCTTGTACGGATTTTCCGTTGTGCAACGGCGTACTCATGCCGCCCATGGATTTCGCCAACGGATTCACGTTGTGGCGCGATCTGGGCAAGACTCCCGACGGTGAATTTCTGCCTTTCTCCGCATTGACCGCGATCCATTGGACGCATCGCAGCTTCGCGGTGGTAGTGGCCGCGCTGGTTGCCTGGATAGCGTTGAGAGCGCTCAAGGTTCCGGGTTTGCGCAAAACGGCCAGATGGCTGTTGATCGCGGTCACAGTGCAATTCGCCAGCGGTGCCCTTACTGTTTTCCTGACTTTTCCGCTGGCACTGGCGGTGGTACACAATGGTGGCGCGGCACTCCTGTTGCTATTGCTGACCATGCTGAACTACAAGGTCCGCCTCGCCGCGCCTGCTGCGTCGGGTGCCCTAAACCCAGGTACAGTCCCCGGCTTAAGTGTAAATCCGGATACCCATTGAGTGTTTCGATTGCCTAGGCGCGGTACGGCGGCGAAATAATCAAGGTTTTGGCAGCAAAGCGTCGAGCCGCTGCCAGTCGAGGTGCTGTTCCAGCGCATCGGCGAGGCGGTCGAGATCGGCTTCGCGTCTTGCGGCGAAGTCGAACGGTGCGGCATCGGCAAGCCCGGCCCAGGCGAGCAGCGCCGATAATGCCGAAGGCATGTCGAAGAGGCCGTGCGCATAGGTGGCAAAGATCTGCCCGTCTGCGGAAATCGCCCCGTCGGGACGTTGGCCGTCGAAAATCGCCGCCGGCTGCGCCATCGCCGGGCCGCTGGAGATGCCCATGTGGATTTCGTAGCCGCGCATTTCTGCCGCTCCCGGCAGCGTCAGCCGGCCGGTGACGTTGAATAGTTGCTTCTCCGCTGCCAGCGTCGTTTCCATGTCGAGCAGGCCCAGCCCCATCATGCTGTCCGGCTGGCCTTCCACGCCGAGCGGGTCGTGCAGCACGCGACCGAGCATTTGCAGACCGCCGCAAATGCCGATCACCTTGCCGCCATAGCGCAGATGGCGCTGGATGGCTTCTTCCCATCCCTGCTCGCGCAGCCAAGTTAGATCCGCCTGCACCGCCTTGCTGCCGGGCAGGACGATCAGGTCGGCCGGCGGGATGGCTTCGCCCGGCCCGACGAAACGGAAGGCGAGTTGCGGATGCAGACGCAACGGGTCGCAATCGGTGGCGTTGGAGATGCGCGGCAGCGCCGGCGCGATGACGCGCAGGCGCGCCGCGGCGTCACCCGTGGCTTGGCGCGGCAAGGCGTCCTCGGCATCGAGCGCGAGGCCGTGCAGGTAGGGCAGCACGCCCAACACCGGTTTGCCGGTGCGGTTCTCCAGCCAGTCCAGGCCGGATTGCAAGAGGCTCATGTCGCCGCGAAACCGGTTGATGACGAAGCCGACCACACGTGCCTGCTCGCTGGCCGAGAGCAGTTCCAGCGTGCCGACCAGGTGGGCGAAGACGCCGCCACGGTCGATGTCGGCGATCAGAATCACCGGGCAATCCACTGCTTCGGCAAAACCCATGTTGGCGATATCGCGGTCGCGCAGATTGATTTCGGCCGGACTGCCGGCGCCTTCGACCATCACGGCTTGGTATTGCGCGGCGAGTCGTGCGTAGGACGCCATCACCGCCGCCATCGCGCGCGGCTTGTAGTCGTGATAAGCGCGGGCATCCATGTCGTCGCATGGCTTGCCGTGAATGATGATCTGGGCGCCGATGTCGCTGGAAGGCTTGATCAACACCGGGTTGAAGTCGGTATGCGGCGCCAGTTTGGCGGCCTGTGCCTGTAGCGCCTGGGCTCGGCCGATTTCGCCGCCATCGGCGGTTACCGCGCTGTTGAGCGCCATGTTTTGCGGTTTGAACGGCGCCACGCGCACGCCGCGGCGCCACAACACACGGCACAATCCTGCCACCAGCACGGTCTTGCCCGCATCGGAGGTGGTGCCCTGCACCATCAGGACGGCGGCTTTGGCGGGAACGGCGGTGGGCGGGACGGCGGCGGCAGCGATTTCAACATCGGGTTTTCTCATCGATGAATTCTTTCAAGCAACGGTTACAATATCGGGCTTTCGCATCGTTCAATTATCTCATGCCAGTCCGGCATTTCCCTTGATGGATCAATTTCAAACATTCGACGCCGCCTTGCTCAATGGTGCTGGCCTCAACCGGCAGGCGGTTTTCAATATCGACGATCTGCCGGCGGAGGCTGCCGAGTCCGTTCGAGCCTGCGCCACTGCTGGCCATGTTGCTCGCCAACTGATCCTGCTGGGACATTCCGGTACAAAACTCTGGGACTGCGTCAAGGCGTCCGGGATCGAGTCGGAAAACCCCATCGACGATTTCAGCATTCAAGCGGTCGAACGCTGGTTCGCTGCGTGTCATCCGGAAAACAGCTACCAAATCCTTTACCCCGGCGTCCATCGGATAGGCCTGCAACAGCTGGGTCAACTGGCGGGGTGGCACCATGCCACGCCGTTCATGGTCGGCATCGACCGGGAGTGGGGTACCTGGTATGCATACCGTGCCGTGGTGCTGGCGGATACCGCGTTTGAGCCTACCCCTGCCGTTGTCGGCGAGTCTGTCTGCAAGACCTGCCAGCACCGGGTGTGCATTGCCAGTTGTCCTGGTTCGGCCCTCGATGACGGCGAGTTCAACCTTGAGAAATGCGTGGCCTATCGCAAGCAAGACGGATCGGGATGCAAGTCGACTTGTCTGGCGCGGATCAGCTGTCCCGTGGGGAGAACTCATCGTTATTGCGATGAACAGATCCGCCATACCTATTCGATTTCCATGAGGTGCATCGAGCGGTACTACTGATGCCGGGCCATGCGGACGAATGGGGGCGCCGCGCGGCAACCATGCAACAATGGGAGAACTTGAATGTGGTCTGAAAGCCGCTTCGTCGTTGCGCTGCTGTTGCTGGTGTCCCAATTCGCCTTTGCGCAGATCGCCGTCCAGGACGACATGGGCCAGACGCTGCGATTGGCGACGGCGGCGCGGCGCATCGTGAGCCTGGCGCCGCACATCACCGAAAACCTCTACACGGCCGGCGCCGGAGCGTACATCGTCGGCGCCGTCGAGTACAGCGACTATCCCGAGGCGGCAAAAAGACTGCCGCGCGTCGGCAGCTACGAGCGCCTCGATCTCGAAGCCATCCTGGCGCTGAAGCCCGACCTGGTGATCGGCTGGGATGGCGGCAACCCGGCCGCGATCCTGGTCCAGCTGAAGTCGCTCGGGCTACCGCTATTTCTCAATCGGCCCCGGCGCCTCGACGATATCGCCAACAGCATCGAACGCTTCGGCGAGCTCGCCGGCACGAATAGCGTCGCCGGCGCGGCGGCACGTGCCTTCCGCGCCCGCCATGCCGAGTTGCGCAAGCGCCAAGCCAGCCTGCCGCCGGTGCGTATCTTCTATCAGGTATGGGACCAGCCGCTGATGACCGTCAGCGGGGAACAATTGATCAGCGACGTGATGCGTCTGTGCGGAGCGGAGAATATCTTCGCCAGCCTGCCGACATTGGCGCCAACGGTCACGCGCGAAGCGGTCCTGGCAGCCAATCCCGAGGCCATCGTCGCCAGCGGGATGGGCAATGCGCGGCCGGAATGGCTGGACTCGTGGAAGCGCTGGGGCAACATGACGGCGATTGCGCGCGGCAACCTGTTCTTCATTCCCGCCGATTTCATCGACCGTCATTCGTCGCGCGTACTGGATGGCGCCGTGCTGCTCTGCGAACAGATGGAAAGCGTGCGGAAAAAACGCGCTGCTGCGCAGGGCGGCAAGAAATGAGGTGTGCTCTTTGATATGGCTTGGCGCATGAAGTCGATATTGCTTTATCGACTTTTCCGTAGCAGGATATGACAAACGTCCAGCGAATCACAAACCAAGGAAACAGAGCCGATGCCAGAATTTGAGAACTACAGTCGCGAAGCCGAAGATATCGAGCGCGCAATTTCCCGCAAGGGTTTCGTCCTCGGCATCGACTGGGAAGACGAGGCGCAGGTGCGCGCGTTGGCACGCGAAGCCCTCGCTTACGGCGATCGGATACGCAAGCAGGAGGTGCGTCCTGGGGACGCCACATCAATGGCGAAAATCGAACTTTTCGGTCTCGCCCAACTGATGCTGACTATCATGCGTCAGAGCGCCGAGGAGGGCATGCTTACCCACGGCGGCCCTGTGTGGAAAGCGCTGGCGCGAGCTCTCTGGCAAGAGTCGTCATAGCCCGGCGCCCGGCAACGCTTTACTCCACAGCTTCGACGCTGGCCTCGGCGGGGTTTGCTTTTTTCGCGACTTTTTTCGGCTTGGGCTTGTTGGCATCCGGCTCCTGGCCGGGATGGTGAATGATGTCGGTGGGACAGACCGTGACGCAAATCTCTTCGCATCCCGGGCCATAGGCCAGACAGGCCGCGTGGTCGATGTCGAGGATGCCTCCGGCGGTGATCGAGATGGCTTTTGCCGGACATTCCTTGATGCAGGCCTGGCACTGGACACAGCCCACCGTGCAGGTGTCCTTGACCGCTTTGCCTTTGCCCTTGGATTGGCAGGTCAGGGCGACGCGATAGGCGCGCGGATAGCTGATCAGACAGTCCTTCGGGCACACTTCCAGGCAGATGCCGCAACCGGTGCACTTGTTGTAGTCGATCTCGACGATACCCAGGTCGCCGATCTTCATGGCGTCGAACTGGCACACCCGCACGCAGTCGCCCAAGCCCAGACAGCCGTACTTGCAGGCCTTGGAGCCGCCGAACGCCAGGTTGGCGCCCAGGCAGGTATGGATGCCGTCGTACTCGGCCTGCTTGCGGGCCACCGAATCGGCGCCAGAGCAGCGCAGCATGGCCACCACTTCCTTGATTTCCCCCATGGTCTTGTTGGTGAGCCGTGAGATGTCGATGGCGACGACCTTGCCGCCGGGGGTGCACAACGAAGGCGAAACGCTCTCGTCTTCAACCACTTTTTCCGCGTAGGTCTGACAGCCGGCGAAGCCGCAGGCGCCGCAGTTGGCGGAGGGCAGGTTCTCGCGCACTTCCTCGACCAGCGGATTGACCGGGACGTGGAACTTGCGCGCCGCGCTGGCCAGCGCGATGCCGAAGAACAGGCCGAGCGTCGTGAAGACCAGAACGCCCCAGATCGCAACGTGTAGGAGATCCATAGCGTTATGCCACCTTCAGGCCGGAGAAACCGAGAAAGCTCAAGGCGAACAGGCCGGCGATGATGAAGGCGACCGGCAGTCCCTTGAACACCGGCGGCACGGGCGCCATATTGACTTTTTCGATGGCGCAGCTCATGAGGAACAGCGCCAGCGCGAAGCCGAGGCCGGCGCCCAGCGACAGCCCGAAGGCTTGCAGGAAAGTTGCGCCGCTGGTCGCGTTGAGCAAGGGTACTGCCAGGATGATGCAGTTGGTGGTGATCAGCACCAGGTAGATGCCGAACTTCTTGTGCAGAATCGGATTCACCTTTTTCAGGATCAGGTCGGTGGCCTGCACCAGGCAGGCGACGATGCCGATGAAGGCGATGATCTGCATGAACTCCAGCTTGAGCGGCTGGAGCGCCATGGTGTTGAGTGCCCAGGAGATCATGCCGGAGAGCAGGCCGACGATGGTGAACGTGACGCCCATGCCGATCGCGGTGTCCTTGTTGCGGCTGACCCCGAAGAACACGCACAGTCCCAGATAGCGGGTAAATACGAAGTTGTTGATCAACGCCGAGCCGATGATCACCGAGACCACCAAGGCCAGCGGCGAGGGGGCGATCTCCCAGGGCTGATCCACACCCTGGGCCGTCAGCTGGTAATGGTCTTGCTTGTTGAGCGTCTCGGCGGTGGTCAGCACGAAGCTGTTGGGCTGCCCCGCCGGCTTGACGGAAACCACGGCCAGCGGAATGTCGGCATCCGAACTGCGCACCAGGCGGATCGCTGCCGCATCGGCGGGCAGTACGCCCTCGACCTGAATCTCGTGGAGTGAGACTACTTTTGCATTAGAGCTCATTTCATGAATCTCCGCGTGTGCGACGGGGCGAGTCTGGCCTCAGGGCAAGGCGCGAGCGACGCCGTGTGGTTGCTCCACATCAGGAGCGAGTAACGCCGCCATGAGGCCAGAATCACCCCGTCCCTTCGGGTTGCCCCGCAATGGGGCGTCTGCGTCGTTGTCGGGCTCGCCAAGGGATCGACCATTGGCTTCGCCCTCCGCCTCGCATCCATCCCCATTGCGGGGCAACGCATCGCGCGGATATTCATGAAATGAGCTCTAACCATGTGCTCCTCCTCCGCCCGCGGGCAGCTTGTGGCCCCGCTTGACGTCGACCCAATTGAACAAGGCCATGATCAGGCCTATCGTGAAAAAGCCGCCGGCCGGCAGCACCACCAGCAGCAGCGGTTTGAACGGCAGCACGGCGATGCCGAAGATGCTGCCGTTGCCCAGCAGTTCGCGGAAAGCGCCGGCCAGCACCAGGCCGACCAGGAAGCCCAGTCCCATGCCCAGACCGTCCCAGAAGCAGGGCACGACGCTGTGTTTCATGGAGAACAGCTCCATGCGCGAGATGATGATGGCGAAAGCCACGATCAGCTTCACGTACAGCCCAACCTGCTGGTAGACATCGGCAAAATAGGCGGCCAGGATCATGTCCATGGCGCTGACCCAGATGGCGATGATCAGGGTGAATACCGGGATGCGGATCTTCGGGTTGATGATGTGCTTCACCAGCGAACCGGACATGCTCGACAGCACCTGCACCACCAGCACGGCAACGCCGAGCATCAGGCCGTTCTTCACCGAGGTGGTCACCGCCACGGCCGGGCAGAGGCTCAAGGCCAGCCGGAAGATCGGGTTCTCCTCGAACAGGCCGCGCATCAGCATGGTCGAAACCGGTGGTGGCGGACGATTCGCACTCATAGGTATTTCTCCACGATGTTCATCCGTTTGCGGAAATTGCCAAGGGCGGCCTTGATACCGACGGTAACCGCGGTGCTGCTGATGGTAGACCCCGTGATCGCGTAAATGTTCGGATTTTTTGGCAGCATGTCGCGATGCTTCTCCAGCCAAGGGCGGTAGGGCATGTCGCCGAGTTGTTCCAGCGCAGCCTGCCATTCCTTGGGCAGCGGGTCCTTGGTGACGGAGATTTTTTCGATGTCCGCCAAGCTCCTGCCGGCAAACTGGTTCTTGAAGTAGCGCTGCACGATTTCGGCGCCCAGGCCGGGGTCTTCCTCGTGCTCGATGATCTCCACGCCCTGTATGGTGAAGGCCGAGTCGATGGCCATGAAGAAACGCACCCAGGTTTTGAAGCCCAGCGTGACGCCCTCGACGACATAGCCGGCAGGCTGCGATCCTTCAAGGCCGACGAAGAAGCGGCCGGCGTACTTGATGTGCTCCGGGTTGGCGACCTTGATCTGCTTCTTCACCCATTCGTCCTTTAGCTCGGCGTTTGCGGCGGCGACATCGTTGGGCACGTCAAGGGCGGCAACCTCCTTGCCGTCCAGCTCCAGTTGCGCGAGCTTCTTGCCGGTCAGGTAGATGACTTGCAGGTCCTTGCCTTCGCCCGTCAGGTAACGACGCACTTCTTGAATCCTGGCCTGCGGCGTCAAGCCGAGCAGGCCGCGGATCATGGTTTCCTCGCGCAGGTGCAGATTGTGTTCCTTGGCAGGCTGGGTGAAGAAATATAGGCCGCCGAGAATCATCGCCGCGACCAGGCATACCACGGTGAGGCCCGCGGCGATGATCACCATCTCGCGGCCGCTGGGTGGCGCCTGGTCTACCGGTTTGCCGGATATGCAGGTCATGATGGCGCTCCGTCGGCAGTCAGGCGCTTGGGCCTGAACCAGTCGTTCAGCGCCGGGGTCAGTATGTTCATCAGCATGATCGCGTAGCAGATGCCCTCTGGGTAGCCGCCCCAGTTGCGGATGATGCCCGTCAACAAGCCGATGCCCAGCCCGAAGATGATCTGGCCGCGGGGCATGGTCGGGCTGGTCACGTAATCGGTTGCCATGAAAAAGGCGCCCAGCCACAACCCGCCGGACAGCATGTAGAGCACCGGGGCCGGCGAGAATGGCGCCATCAACGCGACGCCGACCAGGATGCTGATGGGGATGTAGAGCTTGATGATGCCCTTCCAGAGCAGGAAGGCCGCGCCCAGCAGGATCATCACCACCGACACCTCGCCGATGGAGCCGGCGCGCATGCCGAGGAAGAAGTCGAGCCACACCTGGGCGTCAGGGATATCTCCCAGCAGCTTGGCCAGTGCCTCCTGACCGCCGAGCTTGAGCTGCGCCAGCGCGGTGGCGGCGGAAATGGCGTCCGCCTGGTCGAGGGCCGGTTTCAGCCAGCGCGTGGTCATCTCCACCGGGAAAGTGGCCATCATCATGGCGCGACCCACCAGCGCGACATTGAAGATGTTGTAACCGAGGCCGCCGAATATGCCTTTGGCGAAGATCAGCGCCAGCATGCCGCCGATGAAGGGCATCCAGATCGGTATGCCGGGCGGCAGGGTGTAGGCGAGCAGCAGGCCCGAGCAGACCGCCGAGCCGTCAAGCACGGTCGAGGCGGTCTTGCCGATGCGGCAGACGGCGTACTCGGCAACGACGCAGCCGAGGACCGAGGACAGGGTGATGGCCAGCACCGCCCAGCCGAACACGGCCAAGGCCCAGAGCAGCGCCGGCAGCAGCGACAGGTTGACCATCCACATGATCTGGCTGGTAGTGCGGCCCGAAGCGATGTGCGGGCCGCTGGACAAATGCAGGGTAGGCGTGGGGGGCGGCGTAACTTCGGCTTCGCTCACTTGGATTTCCTCTCATGGCGACGGTAGGCGGCCTTGGCCACCTGCATGAATTGCACCAGGGGCCGGTGGGATGGGCAACTCCAAGAGCAGCAGCCGCATTCGAAGCATTCCTTGACGCCGAATTGTTCGGTTTCCAAGGGGCGGTTGACCTCGATGTATTGGGAAACCCGATTCGGCTCCAGTCCCATCGGGCAGGCGTCGAGGCATTCGCCGCAGGAGATGCAGGGCTGGTAGTGGGTGATGCTGGTTTCCGGCGCCGTTAGGAACAGCAGGCCGCTGGTACCCTTGGTCACGGCGACGTCGAGATCGGCGATGGTGCGCCCCATCATCGGGCCGCCGAGCAGGATCTTGACCACCTCGCCGTTGTAGCCGCCGCAATGGGCGATGATGTCCTCGACCGAGGTGCCGATCGGCACCCTGAGGTTCTTCGGCGTCTTGATGCCCAGGCCGGAGACGGTCAGCACGCGCTCCATGACCGGCTTGTTGTTGCGGATCGCTTCGAGACAGGCGATGGCCGTCGCGACGTTCTGCACCACCACGCCGACGTTCAGCGGCAAGCCGCCCTTGGGCACCAGGCGGCCGGTCAAGGACTGCACCAGCTGCTTCTCGGAGCCCTGCGGATAGCGGGTCTGCGTCACCACCACGGACATCTTGACCGGTGGGTCCAGCTTCTCCAGGCCAAGTTCGGCGATGGTCTGGCGCATCTTCTCGGCCGCCGGCTGCTTGTTGTCCTCGACACCGATGACGCAGTTGCCTACGCCGACGATCTTGCTGATGAGCCAGGCGCCGAGCACCACTTTCTCGCTTTCCTCCAGCATCAGCCGGTAGTCGCAGGTCAGGTAAGGTTCGCATTCCGAGCCGTTGATGACCAGGGTGTCGACCTTGGCATCCTTGGGCAGCGTCAACTTGCGGTAGGTAGGAAAGGTGGCGCCGCCGAGTCCGACCACGCCGGCATCGCGGATACGTTCGAGCATCTGCGCGACCGGCAGCGCTTGCCAACCGGTTTGCTCCGGAAACTGCGTTTCCTCTTCCTCCGGTCGAGCCTGGATGGTGATGACTGTGTCATACACCAGGGAGGCGTGGGGGCCGGTCTGCACACCCTTGATGATGCCGCTGACCGGTGCGTGCAGCGAGACGCCGCCGGGCACGGTGGCGATGACGTCGCCGCGCTTGACTTTGGCCGCCTTGGCTACCCGCGGCTCGGCTGACGGGCCCAGGCTCTGGCTCACCGGAAGCGACACGGCGGTCGGAATGAATGTCTCAATCGGCAAGTTTTCGGTGAGTTCCTTGCGCTCGTCGGGATGAATGCCCCCGCGAGAGAAGGTCGGAAGTACTGATTTGTGCCAGCTAAGCAAGCTCATCCTTCAGTACCCCTCATCAAGCCTTCACCGTGGCGACAACGCCTTGGGGCGTGACGAATATCGCCTGCTCGCCACCGCCGGCCTTGAGAATGGCCTGGCGCTTTTCTTCCGGCGCCAGCAGCATGGCGGCGGACAGCCCGTCCGCGGCCATGCCGGTTTGGGCCACGACCGAAACACCCAACATGGCCGGAGCAGTCAAACCGGTACGGGTATGGAACAAATGGGTAAAACGTCCTTCCTTGTCCAGGATGGTGCCGTAGCCGCCGGAAGTGGAAACGCACTTGTCGACCACATCCAGGTAGGTGACGATGTCATTCGGCTTGGCCGGATTGGCGATGCCGATGCGCCAGGCCGAACCGTCAGGCTGCGTCGACAGCGCGCGCGGTTCGCCCATGTCCACCAGCATGCGCTCGAAGCCATGCGTCCTGAGTACCTCGGCAACCTTGTCGGTGATATAGCCCTGGGCGCCGCTGTTCAACGTCAGTCCCATGCCGGGACGGCCGAAAGCGATGCGTCCGGCCGTATGATCCAGCTCGACCTGGCGCCAATCGACCAGTGCCAGCGCGGCGGCGCGGGCATTCGCGGCAGGCCCGGCGGGGTCGGGATTGGCGGCCGAGAAATGCGCGGAGTAGAGATTCCACAGCGGCTGCACGGTCGGATCGTAGATGCCGTCGCTGATTCGGGCCAGGGACAGCGCCCGCGTCAGCATGGTCATCAGGTCGGCGGGGGCATGGTCGAGCTTGCCTTGGCGGTTGAGCTGCGAAATGGCGCTGTCGGCGCGATAGATGCTGAAGATGGCCTCCAGGCGCCGCATTTCGGCCAGCGCGGCGGCGATGGCCTGCTGCGCGACGGCTTCATCGGTGTGGTAGAGCTGGATCGAGGAGGGAGCCCCGAGGGCGGTGCCATCCCAGCGCACCAGTCTGGCCTGAGTGCTGCCCGCTTTGAGCAGTAGCGGCAATCCGGCAGCGGCGGCGGCGAAAGTGATGAAGCGGCGGCGGGACAATCCGATTGGCATAATGACAACCTCGACTAAATGATCCCCGGTCGTGCCGGAGAATGAACGACTCCGATTAACAAAACAAAAGGCCAGCCCAATATGGACTGGCCGATCTGTTGCAAGAGAGTTTCGGCGACCAGCTTGAGCATCCCGGGCCGGGGTTCAAGCTGGCGCAAAGAAGAGAGTCCTGCGTCAGGCGCGAGACTGCCGCGATCAAAATGCTCATCGCGCGTTATCACAAAACCTTTGTGGGTATTTGCAAACCGTGAGCTTTTGGCCGGTGGTCGGTATTGGGAACATGCATAAGCTGTCCGAATCATCCGAGCATTATACAACCGCAACGCCCCCCCTTGGCAAACACTTCTGCTTTAACCTGACTCGGCTGGAGTGACTTTAGCACGTTGTCATCATAGACATCTATGCGTCCGAGTCGTCGGAGTCGTTCGAGTTGCACCTGCCCTGATCGCTTGCTTTGCCGATCAGCTGCTTCAACTCGGCGACCTCGGTTTCAAGCGCGGCGATTCGCTGCTCCAAACGATCGATGCGACTTGGCATGGACGCGGCGGTCTCCTGCATATCTTCGCTTTCGCCCGTCCCCGCCACCTCGCCGCTGAACAGGTGGGCATAGCGCGATTCGCGTCGCCCCGCTTCACGTGGCATGCGCATCACGAAGGGACCGTCCTCGCGTTGTGTCAGCGCGGTCAGCACGGTTTCGATTTGCGCGACGTCGTCGAAGTGGCACAACCTGCTGGCGTGAGTGCGCAACTCGCCCGGCGTCTGCGGGCCGCGCAGGAATAGCTCGCATATGACACTGAGCTCCTGAGGCGAGAATTTCAGCGTGCCGTATTCCGTATTGCAGAAGCGGTGTTGGAATTTCGGCACACGGCTGCCATAGCCGCCGTGCTCGCTGACCTGGTGTTTCCTGACCAGCCCGTCGACGATTTCCTGCACCGTGGTTTCGTCCAGGGCCAACACCGGGTCGCGGTTGCTCTTCTGGTTACAGGCATTGGTGAGCGCGTTCAACGACAAGGGGTATTGCTCCGGCGTGGCGATCTGTTTCTCGATCAGGCAACCGATGACGCGGGCTTCGCGGGGAGTGAACTCGATATGCATTGCAATTACCCTCCGCTGTTCACAGTTTGAGCTTGGCGAAGGCGTTTGCCATCGCACCTTCGGGTTTGGGTTCTTCGCGCTGACGCCGGCCGGGCGAATTGGCGGATACCGCGGTGGGCGCCGCACCTTTACCGTGCGGCGTATCCGGGATGGCATCGGCTAACCGCATGGTCAAGGCAATGCGTTTGCGCTTGGGGTCCACCTCCAGCACCTTGACCTTGACCACATCGCCGGTCTTGACTACCTCGTGCGGGTTCTTGACGAAGCGGTTGGACAGCGCCGAGATATGCACCAGGCCGTCCTGGTGCACGCCGATGTCGACGAAAGCGCCGAAGTTGGCGACGTTGGTCACCACGCCTTCGAGCAGCATGCCGGGTTGCAGGTCGTTGAGGCCTTCGACGCCCTCGCGGAATGTGGCGCTCTTGAACTCGGGACGCGGATCGCGGCCGGGTTTTTCGAGTTCCTTGAGGATGTCCTGGACGGTCGGCAGACCAAATTTCTCGTCGGTGTATTTGCGCGCATCGAGAGACTTGAGCAGCTTGCCGTCGCCGATGACATCGCGAATGTTTTTCTGGATATCGGCGAGAATGCGCTCGACTACCGGATAGGCTTCCGGGTGCACGCTGGAGGCGTCGAGCGGGTTATAGCGCTCGTCGTTGCCGGCATTGACGCGCAGGAAGCCGGCAGCTTGCTCGAAGGTTTTGTCGCCAAGACGCGGCACCTGCTTTAGCGCTACGCGGCCGGGGAAGGGGCCGTGAGCGTCGCGGTGGGCGACGATGTTGCCCGCCAGCGTCGAGTTGAGGCCGGAGATGCGCGCCAGCAAAGGCGCCGAAGCTGTGTTCACGTCGACACCGACGGCGTTGACGCAATCTTCGACCACCGCATCGAGGCTGCGCGCCAGCCGGGTCTGCGAGACATCGTGCTGGTACTGGCCGACGCCGATGGACTTGGGATCGATCTTCACCAGTTCAGCGAGCGGGTCTTGCAGGCGCCGCGCGATGGACACCGCGCCGCGCAGGCTGACGTCGAGATCCGGGAATTCCCTGGCCGCCAGTTCCGAGGCGGAATATACCGAGGCGCCGGCTTCCGAGACGACGATCTTGCTGATCTTGAGTTCCGGCAACTGTTTGATCAGGTCGCCCGCCAACTTGTCGGTTTCGCGCGAGGCCGTGCCGTTGCCGATGGCGATCAGGTCGACTCGGTGTTTCTTCGCCAGCAGCGCCAGCGTGTGCAGCGCGCCATCCCAGTCGCGGCGCGGCTCGTGCGGGTAGATGGTGGCAGTGTCGAGCAGTTTGCCGGTGGCATCGACCAAGGCCACCTTGACGCCGGTGCGGATGCCCGGATCGAGCCCCATGGTGACGTGCCGCCCGGCCGGCGCAGCCAGCAGCAGGTCGTGCAGGTTGCGGGCGAAGACGCGGATCGCCTCTTCCTCGGCGCGTTCGCGCAGGGCGCCCATCAATTCCAGTTCGAGGTGCAGCGAAATCTTTACCATCCAGGCCCAGCGCGCGCTTTCCAGCAGCCAGCGGTCGGCCGGGCGCTGCTGGTCGCGGATGCCGAAATGCGTGGCGACGCGGCTCGCGCAGGGACTGGCCTGCGGCGGGTCGAGCAATTCATCCGGCATCTTCAGCGACAGCCGCAGCACGTCCTCGTTGCGGCCACGGAACAAGGCCAACGCGCGGTGCGAAGGAATTTCCCGGAGTGCCTCGGTATAGGCGAAGTAATCACGAAACTTGGCGCCGCTTTCCTCCTTGCCTTCCACCACGGCCGACACCAGGATGCCCTGGTTTTGCAATTGTTCGCGCAACGTGCCGAGCAATGCGGCATCCTCGCCGAAACGCTCCATCAGTATCTGGCGGGCGCCATCGAGAGCGGCCTTGACATCGATGATGCCTTTGTCATTATCTAAATACTTGTCTGCCTCGTTCTCCGGCGTCAGCATCGGATCGGCCAGCAATGCGTCGGCGAGCGGCTCAAGCCCTGCCTCGCGGGCGATCTGTGCCTTGGTGCGGCGTTTCTGTTTGTAGGGCAGGTACAGGTCTTCGAGGTGTTGCTTGGTTTCGGCAGCCTCAATTTGGGCTCTCAGCTCCGCGCTCAGCTTGCCCTGTTCCTCGATGCTGTCGATGACCGCCCCGCGCCGTTGCTCCAGTTCGCGCAAATAGCCGAGGCGTTCTTCCAGCAGGCGCATTTGTGTATCGTCGAGGCCGCCGGTGGCCTCCTTGCGATAGCGGGAGATGAAAGGCACGCTGGCGCCTTCGTCGAGCAAGGCGACGGCGGCTGCCACCTGCTGGGGATTGGCGCCGAGTTCGACGGCGAGGCGGTGTTCAATAGGTGGCAACATGGGGAATGGGAATTCAAATCGATCAAACGGGCGCGAACCTTACCGGAGCGCGTTCGGATAATCAAGCCGAGCGCTTGGTGCCCACAAATAACGATGGGGACCCGAAGGTCCCCACCGGCTTTCTTTGGTTACAAGGCTCCAGCAGCCCCGGCTCTGACCTTAAGCGGCCAGTGCGAAACGCTCATCGTTGGCGTTTATGGATTTGCGCGGATTACGTCCGTCGCCTCTCGGGTTGCCTGCTTGCCTTCGCCCGCCCTGTCGAAGCCAGTACACCCCCCCAGTGGTGGAGGTGAGGGGAATCGAACCCCTGTCCAGAACGTCTCTAGTTCGCCGGAATTACAACCGTGAGGACATTATGGGGGCGCAGGTTCAAAGCTTCAAGGATTTTCGATCATTTGTTCATCGCGCCCAGAACCAGCTTCACCGGCACCTCCCGTCCTTTGCCGGCCACTTTCTCGGGCGCCGCGAGCGTCAGCCGTTCCGGCGGCGCGCCGGCCGCTTTCAGGGCTGTCGCCGCATACTCGCCGCGGGCCTTGGCCAGCGCCAGCAGTTGGGCATCGGTGACCGTTTCCTTATCCCTCAAGCGATTGAACAGGACGGTGTGGAAATCGGCACCTTTCATCTGCGCCACCTCCTGCTCGCCCAGGGTTCTTTTTTCGCTCAACAGGCCGGACAGGCGCGACATCATCTTGCCGGCAACCCCTTCCTCCAGTTGGCCGGGATTGGCTTTGCGAAAACCCTCCTTGAGGGCTGTCAGTTCGCCGCTGCCGATGCGATCGGAGAACAGGCTTTCCAAGGCCGCCTGGACTTTCGGCGAGCGCGTGGACAGGGGGCCGGAACCTGCGAGATCCTGGCCCTCCAGGCGTTGACCTGCCCGTTCGGCCACGGTGCGGCGCAGTTGCTTTTCCTGCAGGGAGACTCGGTCGGCGTCGGCGTAAACGCCATGCAGCGTCAGGGACAAGCTGGGGCGTTTGTTGAGGGCGCCGGCGAGTCGGACCAGCTTCTCGCGCTCGGGTGGCGTGAACTGGGCAGAACCGGACTCGAAGAGGATGTCCTCGAATTTTTCGCCGCCGCCGAATAAGGCACCGAGCGCACGGAAGGGCGCGGTGGCGATTTTGCCGATGACGTTGACGATGGCCTTCCAGATGATTCCGCCATAGCTGAACTGGGGATCGTCCAGGCTGCCGGATACCGGCAGCCCCAGGTCGATGCGGCCGTCCGAGTCCCGCAGGATGGCGATGGCCAGGTCCAGGGGGAGATTCTTGGCTTCGGGACTCTCGACTCGTTCGCCCAAGGTCAATTGATCCATGACGATCTGGTTCTCGCCCGTCAACTGGCGTTTCTTGATTTTGTATTCCAGATCCAGGGAGAGCTTCCCCGAGTCGATCTTGCGGCCGGCAAAGGTGGCCGCGTAGGGTGTCAGGCGCGTCATCTCGACGTTGCGGAAGACCACCTTGAGATCGGTGAACTCGGTTGGGTTGAAAAGGTCTATCTGGCCTGCGGCGCGGGCCAGGCCGTAGTCGTCAACCTGCCCTTCGAGCTCGATCTGGCCTGGCGCGCCAGGGCGGGAAGAAAGACCGATGATGGCGCCGCGCAGATGGTGAATGCGGGTGCCGAAGGGCAGCGCCAGCGAGAGATCGGCGAAGTCCATTTCGCTCTTGCCGATGCGTAGGCGGTCGATGTTTACCAGGAAGGGCGGCGGGCTCTTGACCGGACCCGCCGGCGGTTTTGCGACTGGCGTGCCGGCAGCCGGTTCCTGTTTGTGGAGAATGTTGCCGATATTGACCGACTTGTCCTTGTTGATGATCAGCTTGGTGTCGAGACCATCGAGAACCAGTTCCGAAATGTCCAGCCGTGCCGAAGTGAGTTCAAGATCGCTGCTGCCCAGCGACTTCCAGACGAGGAATGTCTCGCGCGTGTCGGTTTCGGTGAGACGCAGGTCGCGCAACGAAAACCCGCCTTTGAAACCGGCGCCGCGCTTGCCGTAGGTGGCGCGTCCGGCAGCAGCGAAGCGTCCGCTGCTCAGCGTCAGCCTGGCCGCCGCACTCAAATACGGTTGTGCGGGCTTCAAGGCCAGATCGGTAAGCTTGAACTTGAAGTCCGCCGAGGGTTCGGCGGGAACGACTTGACCGTCAGCCTCGAAGCTGCCGCCGTCCCGGGCGCGGAAGGCGGCATGCACCGGCAGGGGTGCGGCGAAGTTGTCGCTGATGCCGTCCACGGCGATGACAATGTCTTGCAAGGCCAGGTCGGCGGGCGGCGCCACGGTTTCGTCCCGGAAGCCGGCGGAAAACCCCGCCAGTTCCAATTTGTCCACCCGGTAGCGCCAGGGTGCCTCGGTATTCTTCTTCGTCGGCTTGGCGCCGGCAGCCGAGCGGGGCATCGCTTGCCAGGCGGCAAGGACATCGATGCGTCCCAGCGTATCCCGAGCGGCTTTCAGATTGCCGTCTTTGAGGGCAATGCGGCCGATGGCGAGGCTGTGCCCGGCCATATCCACCTGGGTATCTTCAAGTGCAAGACTGCCCAGTTGCAGCAGTTTCAGCGGACCGCCGGCAGTCCGCGGCAGGCTCACTTGGCTACCGGCGAGAGACAAGGCACCCAGGGCGAGGCTGTTCTTTGCGAGATCAAAACGGCCGTTCTTGGCTTCGATGACGTCGATGGCGATATCCGGGGCACTGGCCTTGCCGGCCTTAAGCCGCACGCCGGTCAACTTGGCCGACAGTTTATCCAGGGTCAGGTCGAGACGGCCTGCGGCGTAGGCCACCCGGTAGTCGGTCGACAATGCCGCCAATCCCGCGGGGAGGCTCACTGGCAGCGCATCTTTGAGATAAGGCGCCAGTCGCACCAAGTCCATCTCTTCGATGCCGAGGCTGCCCGCCACGGCCAGCGGGTTGAGCGTGGCTTCACCTTGCCACAGCACGCGAGCGCCGAAGGCTGTGCGGGCCGAGACCTTGTAGCGGCCCTTGTCGTCGGGCAGGGAGGATATGTCGTTCAGTTCCAGGTCCAGCGGTTCGATGCGGGTGGTGAAGGCGACGCGCTTGTCGGCGAAGTCGATGCGACCGCCGGTCAGGACGAAGTTCTCGATGTCGAATCTGGGCAAGGGGGTGTCGGGTTTTTCCTCCTTGCTTTTCAGCGCCTCGATCAGCGGCGACCAGTTGAGTTGACCGTCGCGCCGCAGTTCGACCGTGGCTTGCGGCACCTCCAGGCGGATGTTGGCGAAGACCAAGGCGCGGCGGGAAATGCTTGCGGCCGACAGGTCGATCCTGAGCTCCCGGAAACCGAACAGCGGCTTGCCGTCGGGTTCGGCCAGGCTCAGGTTGGCGAGGCGCAGGCTGAGGTCGAAAGGATTGAACTCGGGCAGGTCGAAAGTCAGGCGGTGGCCGCTTTTTTCGGCGATGTATTTCTCCGCCTGGGATTGGAGAATGTGCGGCAGGGCCAGCCAACCGAACAGCACATAGGCGGCGAAGATGCCGATGAGCGTAATCGCCAGGGCTTTGATGGAGGGCAGGCGGACGGACATTCTGAAATAGGCTCTAATGACGTTGCCAAGAATTGTAGCGCGCTCGACCCAGTATAAATCGGCCGCTCATGAATTGCGAAAAACTCTTTGCGGGATTCTTCCATGCCCCGGATGCCAAGGGCGAGAAGCGGGAGCAATCCTTGCGGATTGAATTGCGGGTGTCTTACGAACTTTTCCGCTTAGGCAGGAACGAAGTGGCGCCGCTTGCCGTCGTGCAGTTCGCGCAGGGGGTGGCCGTAGAGTTCGCCGAGGGTCTCGGCGTTGAGCACTTCCTCGCTCGGGCCTTCGCGCCAGCGTCCGTCGCCGAACAGCAACAGGACGCGCTGACAATAGCGCATGGCGAGATTGACATCGTGCAGGATGATGATGAATCCGGCTCCGCACTCTTTGCCCGCGTAGCGGGTGGCGAGTTCGAGCATGGCGAGTTGATGGTTTAGGTCGAGATAGGAGAGCGGCTCATCGAGCAAGTACAGCCGTGGCTGCTGCGTCAGTAGGGTGGCGATGGCCAGGCGCTGCCGTTCGCCGCCGGACAGGGTATGCACCTCGCGTTCTTCCAGTCCGGCCAGACCGACCGCCGCCAACGCGGCGATGGCGATGTTCTTGTCATGACTACTTTCCCAGGCCCAGCGACCGAGGTGCGGATGGCGGCCGATCAGCGCCGTTTCCAGCACGCTGGCGGGAAAGGCGTCGCTTTGCGTCTGCGCCAACAAGCCGCGCAGCAGAGCCGCTTCATGCGGCCCCTGCTCGGCGTAGGAGCGGCCGCACAGTTCGATCTTGCCGGCCGCAGGCGGCCGCAGGCCGGCGAGGGTATGCAACAAGGTGGTCTTGCCGGTGCCGTTACGGCCGAGTATGGCCAGCGTCTCGCCGCTGCGCAGGGCGAGGTCCAGCCCTTGCACCAGCGTCCTGTCGGCGACCGTGACGGCAAGGTTTCGGGCAGCCAGCAGCGGCGTGTCCTGCAATGTCTTTGTCATGTCGTTGACGTGCGCGGCTGGCGTGACAGCAGGATGAGAAACGCCGGCACGCCGAGCAGCGCGGTCAGTACGCCGACCGGCAACTGTTGCGGCGCGAGCAGCGTACGCGCCAGCGTGTCCGCCACCACCAGCAAGGCGCCGCCTGCCAAAGCCGAGGCCGGCAAAAGGAGGCGCAGGTCGTTGCCCGCGGCAAGCCGCACCAGGTGCGGCACGATCAGTCCGACGAAGCCGATGCTGCCGGCAAGGTTCACCGCCACCGCCGTGAACAACGAGGCCAGCGCGTAGATCAGCAGCCGCAGCCGCGCCACCGGAACACCCAATACCTGGGCCGAGAGTTCGCCGCGCGCCAGCAGGCCAAGATCGCGGGAGAACGGCAGGATGCTGGCCAGGCCGAGCGCCAGGACCAACAAGGCCGACCAAGGCGAATCAGCTTGCGACAGGTCGCCCATCAGCCAGAACAGCATGCCGCGCAATTGTTGCTCCGGCGCTACCGAGAGCATCAGTGCCACCAGCGCACCGCAGCCGGCGGCGACGATGACCCCGGTGAGCAGGAGGCGTGTCTGCGTCCAGCTGCCCTCGCCATGCGCCAGTCCGAACACCAGCAGTATCGCTGCCAGCGCTCCGGCAAAGGAACCGACGTGCAGAAACACCAGCGGCAGGCCGAACAGCATCGCCGCCAGGGCGCCCACCGAGGCCCCGCCGGAAATGCCCAGTACATAGGGATCCGCCAGCGGGTTCTTCAACAGCACTTGCATCAGCGTTCCGGCCAGCGCCAGCAGGCCGCCGCAGGCCAGGCCTGCCAGCGCGCGGGGCAGGCGCAGGTTGCGCACCACTTCTCCGGCCATATCCTGGTTCTCGCCCATCAAGGCGCGCAGGGCATCGAGCGGACTCAGCGGCAGGCTGCCGGCGCAGAGCGAGACAGCCACCCCCGCCAGCGCCAGCAATGCCAGCAGCAGCAGGATCAGCAGGGCGCGGCGGCGGTTGGACATGGACGGCGTGTTAGCGGTTACTGGTTAGTGTTACTTGGGCGAATATCTCAGGCCGGCAAACACGTTTGCGCCGAGCGATCCGAAACCCCAGGTAGGTTCGTATTTCTTGTCGCCAAGGTTGTTGACGCGGAGTTCCAAGGCTAGCTCCTTGTTCATTCGATACCGTGCAAACGCGTTGACAAGGCCATATCCTGCCATATGCCTTGTCTCGGTGGTGCTGTCGTAACGATCGCCGACCCCCTGCCATTCGGTGCCGACATGCCAATTGCCCAGCGTGCGGCCAAGTGACAGCAGCGCCTGGTGCTTGGCGCGGCGCGGCAGGAGCTTGCCGGAATCCGCATCGCGGGCATCGAGGAAGTCGAGATTGCCGACCAGATCGAATCCATAAACCTGGTTGGTATAGCTGATGCTCGTGCCGCGCAGCTTGGTGCGGCCGACATTGACTGGCTGGCAGTTCCAGGAAATGTCGCAGATGGTGACGATCAGGTCGTTCACTCGGTTGTCGAAAATCGTGATGCTGGCACGCTGCGTTTCTTTCTCCCAGACCAGACCGGCTTCCTTGTTGTGGGCGTTTTCCGGCTTCAGGCTGGAATTGCCGAAGCCGGGATAGTACAGCTCGTTGAAAGTGGGTGCGCGGAAGGCGCTGCCGACCGAGGCTTGGGCGCGCAGGTTCGCGTTCAACTGGTAGCCGTAGCCGGCATAGGCGGTGGTTTTGCCGCCGAACTGCGAATTTTTGTCGCGGCGCAGGTTCGCCTGCACGAGGTGGTTGCCATAGCGGCTGCTCCAGCCGAGCAGCAGCGAGTTGAGTTCGCGGCTTCTATCGAAATTCGTCGCACTGCCGGCTTTCTGGTTGAGCGACTCGATGGCAACCAGCAGGCTGCCCGGCGCAATACGAATGTCATTCTGCCAGGCAAACTGCTGCTGGGTGGTCTTGAATCTGTCTCCTGTCGGGGCGCTATAGGGATTGAAGTCGGTCGACTCGTCGCCGGACTGGCCTATCCTGAACGTGCTGTTCCATATTTCGGAGAGGCGGTTGCGGCTGTACAGGGTGAAGGCAGACTGCTTCACATCGGCATGGCTGTCGAAATTCGGACCCATCTCATACCAGTTGCGTCCCTCGGTCTGGAACAGGGAGGCGCCGATTTCCTGGCCGCTCGCTGGACGGTAGGCCATGCTCGCCGACAGGCTGGCATTGCGGAAGGGGTCGGTGCTTCGGTTCGGATCGAAATTGTAAGGCTGCTTGGTCTTGTCGGCGATCGCCTTGATGCCGTCGCTCTTGAAGTCGGCGCCGCGCAGGCTGTAGGACCAGGCATCGTTGCCGCCGGATATGCCGGCAGACAGTTCCCTCGTGTTGTAGCTGCCGGCACCGGCGAAAACTTCGGTCTCGGTCTGTGCGCGTCCGCGCTTGGTGAATATCTGGATCACTCCGCCGATGGCATCGGCGCCATACAGCGCCGAACCGGGGCCGCGCAGGATTTCGATGCGCTCGATCTGGGACAGGGGAATCTGTTCCAGTGCGGCAGTGCCGAAAGTGGCCGAACCGATGCGTATGCCATCGATCAGCACCACGCTCTGCTCCGGGTTGGCGCCGCGGATGAAGAGGCTGGTAGTCTTGCCGGGACCGCCGTTGCTGACCGACTGGATGCCCGGCTGATGCGACAACAGTTCGCCCAGACTGGTCTGGCCGGCCTGCTCGATTTCCTCGCGTCCGATAATGCTGACATCGGAAATCAATTCACTGGCGCGGGTCGGCTGGCGGGTGGCGGTGACGACGATGACATTGTCGTTGGCGGCAAAGCAGGAAATGGCGCTGCTTGCAAGCAATAGCGCCGTGATGCGGATGGACTTGGACATGATGATCTCCCTATCCGGCCTGCGTCCCCGCGGACCGGTGAGTTGCACATGGAAGCATGCAGGGAGAATAGGGCGCAATGGCACGCCGGTTATCGCTTCCCCGCGAAGCTTCCGCTCGTTCGATGTCCGTGGCCGGTCTCCGGGCTCGGAAGATTTAACCCATTGCCTTCCCAAGCATCACGCTCAGTGGCTTTTCAATGGACTCGCGCTTCCTTACCGTTGCGGGGGCAGCACAGGAATTGCGTCGATAAACATTTGCAATGACGCGCACCTGTTTCCCGTTTCACCCTATGGTCGTTTGAATCGGCCAATCGGGTACCGCGGACATACACGCAGCACGACTTCATTCATGCTGCGAGCGATAATTATATCACTACTTCCTTCTGCCGGGATAACCAGTGCCAAGAACAACTCTCGGCATTGCAAGATATAGGCGGGAAGGAAGCGAACGCGTAGAATTCGGGGCGGCTGACCAAGAGCCAACTCATTGTGGAGAACCGGATATGGCTGGTGGATTTTTTAGCAGGCTGATCGCATCGATGTCGCCCAAGAGCGACAACTACTTTGCCCTCTTCAACGAATTGGCGGCATGCACAGTGCGCGGCGCAAAGATTCTGGCGACAATGAGTTCAGTCCGGGATCCGGCGGCTTTCGATCGATTGTTTACTGAAATCACGAAGACCGAAGGCGAAGCGGACGAAGTCACCAAAAAAATATTCCTCTCCTTGCACAAGACCTTTATCACTCCCTTCGATCGCGGGGAGATCAAGGATTTGGCAATGGCGCTCGACGACATGATCGACTACATAGAAGATATTCCTCAGCGCGCAAGGCTTTACGGCGCAGGCAGTTTCACGTCGGAGATGGCCGCTCTGGGCCAAATCACCCTGCGTGCCACGGAGAAAGTTCAGGAAGCCGTGCAGCTTTTGTCGGACATGAACAATGCCCAGCGCATCCTCAAGGCCTGTCACGAAATTACCGAGATAGAAAGCGATGCAGACCGCGTCATGCGGGCAGGAATGGAACGGCTCTTTTCCGTGGAGGTCACCGATGCCCGGACACTGATTCGCGCCAAGGAACTCTACGAGCTTTTCGAGGATGCGGTCGATCGCTGCGAAGACGCTGCCGACGTGATTCATGGCCTAGTGCTGGAACGCATATGACCGACCAGGTGTTTCTGATCATGGCGATATTGGTCGTCGTGGCGTTGTTGTTCGATTTCATGAATGGCTTCCATGATGCCGCCAATTCCATCGCACTGATGGTCTCGACCCGGCTGCTGACACCGCAGGCAGCCGTTGTCTGGGCCGCTTTCTTCAACCTCATCGCAGTCTTTTTTTTCGGCATGCAGGTAGCCAAGACAGTCGGTGCCGGGATCGTCTCCCCGGCGATCATCGACAATGCGGTGATTTTTGGCGCGCTGTGCGGTGCCATTACGTGGAACGTCGTCACTTGGTGGTTCGGCATTCCCTCTTCTTCTTCGCATGCGCTGGTGGGCGGTTTGGTCGGCGCCGCATTGGCCAAGGCCGGCTGGAGTTCGATCGTTGCGCATGGACTGGTCAAGACGTCCGCCGCAATCATTCTCTCGCCGCTTTTTGGACTCCTGCTCGCCCTCGCATTTTCGATAGCGCTCCTCTGGATATTCAAAGCAGCATCCCCGCAACCCGTCGAGCGGAATTTCAACAAGCTGCAATTCCTTTCTTCTTCGCTTTACAGTCTGGGGCATGGCGGCAATGATGCCCAGAAAACCATGGGGATCATTACGGTTCTGCTGTTCTCCAACGGGTACCTGCAAGGTGAGTTCAGCGTGCCTCTCTGGGTCATGCTGTCCTGCCAGGTCGCGATGGGCCTCGGCACGCTGTTTGGCGGCTGGCGCATCGTGCGGACCATGGGTTTGGGCATCACCAGGATCAGACCGACAGGCGGCTTCTGCGCTCAGACGTCAGGTGCAATTGCGCTTTTTCTTGCGACCTGGATGGGGATTCCGGTATCCACGACGCATACGATCACCGGCGCAATCGTTGGCGTCGGCTTGTCGCGGCGGGTCTCCGCGGTGCGCTGGGGACTTGCCTCGCGCATTGTCTGGGCGTGGGTTCTGACGATCCCCGTTTCCGGCCTGCTTGGTGCCTTGTTCTGGAATATCGGCAAAGCCTTTTTCTAGGGCTCAGGCCGTACCCCAGAAACTCACGGGATTGATCCTGAGGTTGACCAGATCGCGCGGAACAACCGATTTGATATTGTATTCCTCGCGGGCAGTGTCGCGCCGGATCGGTTTCATTTCGGGGGTGCCCTTGGAATTGGTCAGGCTCAGCACGACTGGCGTATGGGCGTTGCTGGAGCGTTTGTAAACAATGGCCATTTCTCCATTGGCCAGCTTGACGAACGACCCCGGCGGATAGATTCCGACTTCCTTGATCAATACCGCAATGAAAGGGTTGGCGGTGGTCATGCCGGGATCGGTGAACAGCACTCGCGACGCTTGCGCCCCGTTCATCTGCCTGCGATTCAAGCGCGGGCTCACCTTGGCGCTGAAAACATCGGCGGTCCGCAGCAATGTGGCCTCTTCCCCGACTTCCTTGATGCCATGAGGATAGCCGTTGCCGAGCGGCGTCTCATGGTGATCCCGGACTGCCTGCAGCCAAGTGGCGTCCTGCACGCCCACTCGGGTCAGGATCTCCACGCTGGTTTTCGGATGGAGCTTGATGTCATTGCGCTGTTCCGGGGTTAGCGGCTCGGCTTGTTCGGATAGCTTCTGCTGGCTGTCTACAGTCGAGATGTTCATCGTCAGCGCCGCGCAGACCAGGCTCATGCGCCGTTCCTCATTCCATTCGAGCCGGTGAGCGACAAGATCGGAAAGCAGCGCTGTATGCAGGCAATGCACCAGCGCATAGCGGCTTTGGTGCGTTAGCAAAATCATCGCCGCAAGTGCCGCATCCGTGCTGCGCTCGGTGAGTACCTGGACCATCCGGGCTACGCCGGAAAACTGGCTTGGGATATCGGCGTGCTGATCATAGTGGTGCAACAGAGGGTCGAGCTTTTCGATGATTTCATTCCACAGCCGGAACGGGTCGTAATTCTTGTCGGCCGAGGTTGCGGCGCTGCCGGGCTTGGGTGGGTCCGGCTCGTACATTCCGCGCTGGAGGATCATCGCGAGTTGCTTGGGGTCGGTGATGACATGTCCCCGCGGCAACAGCAGTTTCCCTGCTTCGTCATGGACATTCCAGGGCAGGGGTGCCCCGCATTCCACTTGCCCTCTCGCCAGTTTTTGCATTGACATAGCTGCCTCCACTTTAGGTTCGAGTGCAGGTTTGTTCTGAAAGTATTCCAGAAATTATGGCCAATCACAAACTATCGAGGCTAGGGTACCCCTTTTTTTGTTGATCCGGCAATTATCTTAATATCGGATTTCTCCCTACTGGAATAGTCTCTAAGGCTTCTGTAGAGACTCGCCAAGAAGCCGGACGCATATGACACGAACATCCCGGAGACGGCTGCGGGCACGAATGCTATTTGCCATCGACCCGCGGCTGGAAAAGAAAGGGAACATATCTTAGCGCCAGTGTTGAATAACAGACAAACCAGCATGCCGCAGAGAGATAAAGCCAGCCCATGTAGCCGGCGGGATAGAACTGCGGGGCAATGACGCGGAGCGTCAGGGCCAGGATCATGAGCCACAGAACAGCCTTGTCTCGGTTGTCGAATACCACTTTCCTGCCGGTGTGGCCCTTGGAGATTCGGATTACCATGGCAGGAATAATCAGGCCCATCACGCCAAAGCTGAAAACGTGCATCGATACTCTGCCGATCCATTCCGGATGAACCAACTGGTCTGCCAGGGGGATCAGCAACTGCACGACGATGGCGATGTAACCCAGATACATGATGCCCAAATCGAGCCGCCGGAAAGCCAACTGTGGTTTCCAATACGCCAGCCGGCCGCCCAACAGGGCCGCAAGCAGCAGGGCGATCCAGGCGGAGAGCGGCGACGGCAGGAGGCTCTCGAAAACCAGGACAAGCCCGAGCAGCTTGATGGTCTTGTCCAGAGCGGCGTTGCGCAGGATGTCCACCTGGAAGATGTTTTTCATGAATTGGGTCAGCGTCCTTTCGAGCATCACCAGAAACGCGACTCTGAACAGGCCAAGCGCCATGCTCCAGCCGATCTGCTGGCCATCGGCGGTCAGCATCAGGTATTTCGCTGCCAGAAATACCGGCAGGATCAGGATGAAGAAGTAGTTGTCGCGGAAGGAATCGTTCTTGCGATACCGGATGAGCGTCCAAACAAGCATCGCGACAATGGAAACCAGAAAGAGGTTGTTTGAAATCCTGAAGAGAATGGGGGGCCAAGCGTTTTCAAACCACATGCCAATTCGTTCGAATACCCAAGCGGCAACCAGATACAGCAACCAAGCGCCTTGGTAGCCGCGAATCTGGACCCAGTTCTTGGTGGCAGTCAGCAGAAATCCGCCCAGGATCGCCCAGCCGAAACCGAAAAACATCTCGTGGGCGTGCCACTGGATAATCGAGAACGAAAGCGATGGTGCTGATACTTTTCCCGAGTACAGCAATACCCATAGAGTAGGCAAAGCCAGGCCGGAGAGGCATGCCAGTCCGAAGAACGGTCGGAAACCTGCCAGCCAGAGGGGATGCGAGAATGGTTTCATGTCGATTCCCGTTGGCGATGGTCCGCTGGATCCGTTGTTGCCCGGATTTCAAATACCTCGGCGTCTTCGCCATGCTCAAGCAGGATGCGGCGCACCCGATCCTGCCAGAGCGCACCGAATCGCTTTGTTTCTGCCGAGTTTGCCTGGTTTTTCAGGCAAGCTTGCATCATGCCGGGAATGGCGGGGTCGCCGGACACCCGGCCAATGTTCGCAGCGGCATCTACTTGAGCGCCCGTGTCCGTGCGGGTAAAGCGGATTTCAAGAGGTATGGCGGCATTGAAATGGAGCAGATGACGCCGATCGAAATGTCCGCCGATACCCTTGAATCCCGTATCGGTTGTGGCTCCGGTCAGCATCGAGACCACATTGGCAATGACCCCCGTCACGCCGGACTGGCGATCTTCGCGGAATTCAACGCGGATCGCGCCGCGCTCAGGCAAATCGGCGCCATACAATGCCGCCAAGGCTCGCCGCGTCAGCCAGTAGGCGCCTGCCACGGTCGGACAGGAGTGGCCGGCAAGCTTGACGGCGTCGATATAGCTGTATTCGATTGCGCCGTCCTGACATGCGCCGAGAAATTCCGCCAGAGGATCGTGCAGCTTGATTCGTGGGACTGATGCGAAGAATTCGGGGTAATTCATCATGGCCTTTCGTGTCGTGGTGGCGAGTCAATGCAGGATCGAGTCCGCTGCAATTCTGGCCTTAAGTGATGTTCAATGTTCGCCCTTGGTGCGCATCAGGCCAGCCAGCCGATTTCCCTGCTTCTGCGGACCGCCGCGTGGAAATATGTCGTGCAGGTAATGGTTGTTTCCCTTCTCCGGCCCCCATGTCTTGGCGAAATGCCGGATCATTATCCTCACTTGTGCCTGGACCTGATGCTCGCTCCAGTAATCGCGCAGGAAATGAATGACCTGCCAATGCTCGTCAGTCAGCACCAGCCCTTCCATGATGGCCAAGGCGCGGACAAAATCTTCCGACCAGTCATCGAGATTGCAAAGATAACCTTCTGCGTCTATCGGAATCTCGCGATCTCCTACCCGCAAGACCTTCATGGGACTGGCACTCAACATAGGGAAATCCACTCGACCGAAAAATATTATAGGAATCGCTGCCGGCAGGCGGGGCACATGAAGCGCTGTCCTAAAAAATTGGGCGCTGGTATCGGACGTATAGTTGTATTGGACATGAGCACCCTTAAAGATGTATCATCAATACAGCTTAAGATTATCATTGTGCCGGAATTAAAGCAATATTATATATACACCTTCGAGAGATTATGCGCCTGACCACATTTTCCGATTACACGCTAAGAGTTCTGATGTATCTCGCCATCGATCGGACAACTCTCGCGACCATTCCCGACATTGCCGCAGCCTACGGGATTTCGGAGAATCACTTGATGAAGGTGGTGCATCGCTTGGCGCGTGCGGGCATCGTGGAATCGACGCGGGGTAAGGGCGGCGGCATCCGTCTGGCCCTGCCCCCGGAAGAGATACGTATCGGGAAAATCGTCAAGATGAGCGAAGGAGAGGCACCCATTGTGGAATGCCTCGGCGAGCAGGAAAGCGCCTGCTGCATTGCCACTTCATGCCGCTTGAGCGGGGTGCTGGTGAGTGCCTTCGAGGCGCTTTATGCGAAGCTGGATGAATACACCCTGGCCGACCTGGCGGCTAATCGACGGGTATTGAACCAGGTATTGCAACGCACATAACCGGCAACGCACATAACCGAGTCTGTTGTCGGATCGGTCACTGGCGCAGTCGAGTGTTCGAGTGTTTTGGATCGAGGAGAGAGTCGATGGCTGGCGCATGGGGTTGCCCTCACGAATCGGATGATGTTTGCACCAAGGTCAATAATCTTCCCTGCGATCCGGGCATGAAAGGTTGCGTCCTTCATGGCCGCTATGTTTTCTCCAACGAAGATAAAAATGTACGGCTCCGCCAGAAGCAGGCAAGCGCCCTGGAAGCCACTGCGGGCGGGGATGGCGAACCTGGCGGCGCAGATCGGGATCCTGGTGAAAATCCCCACAGCGGCTATTAAGGTTTGCCCTTGTTGGACGATAACCCTTTGAGTATTCGCAGAACGGCACTACTATGAGCAAACAAAATCAAGAGCAGGCCACATGGCAATCGAGCGTCGCGAGCATATTCGATACGAACCCGCCAGCCAGGTCAATGCCCTGCTGATCTGGCAGGATGAGCAGGGAAAGCATCACTCCCCCGCTCAAGTCAAAGATCTTTCGGAGGGCGGCGTTGCGCTGTATACCGTCGAGGCCCCCTTGGTCGGCGCGCTTGCATTGACTAGATTGTCGCTGGCTGAACATGCGGCTGAGGCAATACTCCAGTGCCGCATCATCTCTCGCAGTCCACTGGGAGACGCTTTGCAGGTCTCAATGAAATTTGAGCAAATATCCGAACAACACGTCGTCCAATTGACCTCCCTCCTGGCATCCGATGCTTATCGGCCCGTACGCATCGAGTCGCCCCTGACAAGCAGGAAACATTGGCGTGTGCCGCAGTGGGCCGCTTATCTGACCGCTCAGCAACTTCCGGTGATGGCCAGATCGAAACGGGCGCTGCAAGCATTGGAAGCCGAGAAGGAAGCGGCACTGTCCGCCAATGACTTGGCCGAACTGGCGAGTGGCGATCCCTTTCTGTGTCTGTGCTTGCTCAGGGAAGCGGAAAACCGGCGTTCCAACCGACTCGGGCACGAGACCAGCACGCCCTTGGCGGCTGTGATGCAGCTTGGCGTAACGGCATTCCGCGAGTTGCTTTTTGCCAGCCCGGAAACCGATGAAAACTTGCCGGGCCTGGTTCGGTGTGAAGCTCGTGCAGTGATGGCCGGAGAACTGGCGGCCGCATGGTCTGCCTCGCGATCCGATGTTTCGCCGGAAGAGGTGTCGATGGCGGCGCTGCTCTCGGAAATCGGGGAACTGATGCTTTGGCACTTTGCCCCTGAACTGCCCCAGGCCGCGCTGGAGGCGCTGTCCAGCGGTGCAGCCAGGCGCACGGCGGCTGCGCAGGAGACTACCTGCGGCTTCAAGTTCAAAGACCTGACACTCAAGTGTGCCGATATCTGGAAACTTCCCGCCATACTGGTGCAACTGATTCACGGCCATGATACGGTCAGAGCCAATTTGGCCCGACTCAGCAGGGATACCGCACGGCATCTGATCGCCGGGCCGGACAATCCCGCCCTGCCGGATGATCTGGCCACCGCCAAGAAACTCATTCCGCATGCCAGTATGGAATGGCTGGTCGGGGAGGTGAAATGGGTGCCGGAAGAAATGCGCATGGATCTGGTGGAAAGCGCCAACGCTGCGTTTAATTCCATGAACCATGACGTTTCATGACGAGAAGTCATGACTGCCTACAAATAAATTATGATTGCCATTCTATATTCGGCAGCGAACGGATTCTGAGCAATGTGCCAACTCTTGGGAATGAACAGCAATGTTCCGACCGACATCTGTTTTTCCTTCACGGGCTTTCAGGCGCGGGGAGGCGCCACCGACGTGCATCGCGACGGCTGGGGCATCGCCTTCTTCGAGGGGCGCGGCGCGCGTGTTTTCCTCGACCCGCAACCCTCCAGCGAATCGCCTGTGGCGGAACTCGTCCGTCATTACCCGATCCGCTCGCTCAACGTCATCGCCCACATTCGAAAAGCGACGCAGGGTGCGGTTGGACTCGAGAACACGCACCCATTCATGCGCGAGTTGTGGGGCCGTTACTGGATCTTCGCGCATAACGGCAACCTGACGGATTTCGCGCCGGATCTCGACGGAAGCTTTCTCCCCGTCGGGCAAACCGACAGCGAACGCGCCTTCTGTTATCTATTGCAGACCTTGCGCCAGCGCTTTGCCGACGTGCCTCCCGGCCGAGCGGCGCTGCATGCGGCGATCAACGAATACGCCGCGCTGGTGAGGCCGAGCGGCCCCTTCAACTTCATGCTTTCCAACGGCGACTGCCTGTTTGCGCATCGGTCCACCGAGCTGCATTACATCGTGCGTAAGGCCCCCTTTGCCGTCGCACATCTCACGGATCGAGACGTTGCCGTCGATTTTAGCGAACTGACGACACCCTTGGACCGTGTCGCGGTGATCGCCACATTGCCGTTGACCGACAACGAAACCTGGACGCCCCTGCCGTCAAACAAGGTGGCGATGTTCGCCGACGGGGAATTTCAGCCGAACTGAAATTCCCCGGAAGCTGGCAGGTGTCGCGAAGCGATCGTGCCGATTGTGTGATTGCCCGGGCGAACGCCAATATCAGCGCTTGGCACAATTTTCCTGCAACTTTTGCCCTACCTCCAGCAGGAACTTCAGCGTCTGCTGGGTGCGCGCATCGGTCAGCATCTGCCACATGCCGCCGAGCCCGCCGCTTGCCGGCTTCAGGGCGGCCTTGGTGGCGGCTTCCTCCATGCACATGAACATATTCACTATCATGTCGAGGCGATCCGCCAGTATCGGCAAGCCGACCGCGATCCGCTCCAGCGCTCCGGTATTTTCCAGGCGTTCGAGCATTTCGACGATGCGCACCGCGCCGCCGCCCCGGTGCAACCGGTCCATCAAGGACAGTCCTTCGCCGAGAGTTTCGGCGAAACGCCCGATCATCTCATCCGTCAGGACATCCTGTGCGGAACCGTAGACGCGCGCCAGTTGTGCCAGACGCTCCAAATCGCCGTCCAGCACCAGGCGGGCGAGAGTTGGCAACGCTTTTTCTATCCCCGAGCGATTGACTTTGTCGATGAGGCTGAGTCCTCCGCCAATGGCATCGGTCAGGCGGCCCACCATCTCGTCCGTGGCGGCGTCTTCGGCTGCGCCCACCACGCGGGCCAAATTGACCAGTCGTTGCAGGTCCCCGCTATCGACCAGCTTGGCCAGCATAGGAATGGCTTTGTTCAAGCCGGCACGGTTGACCTGGTCGATCAGGTCGATGGCACCTCCGGCAGTGCTTGCCAGGCGACCCATCATCTCGTCTGTGGCCGCGTCGTATGCGGCCGTCACCACACCGTCGATTTCCGTGCGCATATCGGGCATTACCTTGATCTCCGCATTCATATTGCCTCCTCTTAAAGGAGCCCGCGGGCCGAGATCCAATACAGCTTGTTGTAAGCGATCTTGAACCAGTGCATGGCCTTGGTCGGTGCCTTGGGATCGGGCGGGTTCAGGTAATTGAACATGGCATAGGTGGCGCGATCCTTGCCGGCTTCGATAAAGCAGAAAACCTTTCCGTCGTACTCGCGCACCGGCGAGCCCATCTTGACCATTGCGGCGATGTTCTCGGCCAGCGTGTCGGCTTCGAAGTGCGCCGTGGAACCGGCCTTGCTGATGGGGATGTTGGTCGTGTCGCCGCAGACAAAGACGTTGCTACGTCCTTCCATGTTGAGCTTGGTGCGGTTGGTCGGGATCCAGCCGTTTGCCCCGAGGCCGTTCTTTTCGAGAACTTCCATGCCCTTGTGGGCTGGAATGGCGATCAGCAGATCATATTTGATTTCCACGCCTTCTTCGCTCTTCAGGATTTTGTTCGCGCCATCCACTTCCTTGATGTTGAAGAAGGTGTCATAGGTAATGCCGAGCTGGTCCATTTCCGGTGCGGCCCACTTGGCGACGTTTTCCAGGCTGTGCACGCGGTTGATCGGATAGGTGTAGTGCAATTGCACCTTGTCCCGGATGCCGCGGTCCTTGAAGTAATCGTTCAGCATGAAGATGATTTCCAGCGGCGCCATCGGACACTTGTGCGGAACGCCGACGGTGATGACCACCTTGCCGCCTTCAAAAGCTTGCAGGCGCCTGAACATCTTCACGGCCGTCTCTTCCGTGTAGAAAAACTCGGCATTCTCCGCCAGCCCGGGCACGCCCTCCGGGAACATGCGCGAACCGGTGGCGAGCACCATCACGTCATAGTCGATGGTTTTTCCGCTCTTGGTCTTGACTTTGTTGCTGTCCAGCATGAATTCCTCGACTGGATCCACATAAAAATCGATGCCCGGCTCAAGCAGGCTGGCCTGATCGCGATAAAGCTCGTCCGGCGTCATGCGGCCGAGAGCCAGGTAGAGCAGTCCAGGCTGGTAGAAGTGTTTCTCGGATGCCGACAGCATGGTGACGCGCGCCTTGCCGGATCTAAGCTCGGAACTCAGCCTGCGTGCCAGGCTGTTTGCCAATATGGTTCCACCCATGCCGCCGCCGACGATCAGAATTTTCATTGCTTGTCTCCTCCTGTTTGAATTATGAAACTATTTTGCTTTGCGTAACCGGATATGCCAAACACCAGCTTCTTCGGTCGTCGAAATAAACTCGTGACCGACCTTGCGCACCCATTCGGGAATATCCTTGGACGATCCATTGTCATTGGAAAGGACTTCAAACACATCCCCGACCTGGCCTGATTTCAACTGCGCAATCAACTCCATCAGTGGCCCCGGACAAAAGCTGCCGCGACCGTCAACAATCTTAATATCATCAGCCATGTTCATTCATCCTGTAGATCAAAAGGTCCATACTTGGGCGTCTTGCGCCTCATCCAGGAATTTTGTCAGCCCGGTCGGTTCGCCGACGTACGATTCTAACTCCTGCAGGTTGATTCCCAATACGTCGATCGCCATGGAACAAGGAAGAATCCTGGCATCGCCGAGCGACGAGGCTTGTTCGAACAGGGTCTTGAATTCCGGCACGTTTTTGCCTTCCATCAGCTTGCCCATTACGCCCTCATTGGGTGGTTGCGCCACATTTTCACTGACAAAGAAAGGCAATGCGTTCATGGACAAAAACACCACCACTTCATTGCCGCTGACGGCGGCCACGGAAGCCACCATGGCGGCCATTTGCAGGCGCTCCCGCGTTCCAGAAACGATCACGATACAAATCTTGTTTGATGCCATACCTCCTCCAGATAGTGTGCTACTAGGATTGCCAGACCAATTAGTGAGAAAAACCGGGGAACGGAACGAATCGTTTAGTTTTTAAATTTAAGCTGCATATCGTAGATTCGCACGATAAATAATATGCCTGCCAGTGAAACGGGCAATCATATTATTTGATCTAAGTAACGCTATTACTGATGGGTAGAGGGATCGAACAAGTCGAGCCGATCGGTGAAAATGGCGGCCACCCCGGCAGCGAGCAGCCGGGCCGCTTCCTCGGGCCGATTCACCGTATAGCAGGCCAGCGGGATGCCCGCAGCGGCCACTTCTGCCGCCTGTTCGGAGCGCAGACGGCGTGCTGCGCAATGTATGGCAACGCAGCCCAGTTGTTGCAGGCGAGTTCGCCAGTCGGTCGGAATGTCCTCCACCAGCAGGGCACGCGGCAGCTCTGCCGCCACCTTGCCGGCAGCCATCAGCGCAGTTTCGGAAAACGAGGACAGCAGCAGCGTTGCTTTCGGCCACCGATGCGCGGCAGCTTTCGCCAACCCGGCGACTATCGCGCCGGTCTCATCCTCGTGCGCCGTCGCGGGCTTGATCTCGATGTTTGCCGAGAGGTTCAGCGAATGGCAGAGCGCGAGCGCTTGTTCCAGCGTCGGCAACGGTTCGCCTGCAAAAGCGCGATGATGCCTGGCGCCGGCATCGAGACGGCTGAGCTGTGCCAAGGAGGTGTCTGCCACCTTGCCGCTGCCGCTCGTGGTGCGCTCCAGCGTTTCGTCATGGATCAATATGGGCACACCGTCGGCGCTCAGCGTTGCGTCGAACTCTACTGCGCGAAATCCCAGGCGGGCTGCCAAGCGGAGGCCGGCTAGCGTATTTTCCGGCGTCAGCGCCCCGCCGCAACGGTGCGCAATATATTGAGGATAGCGCCAGTCCATCAGCGTCCAGGCCGGGACAGCAGACTGGGTGTGGCGCCGTTCAAGCGGAGCATCGCAGTGTCGAGCGCTTCCTTGGCCGGTTTGGTATTGGCCCACACCGAAGCGATCTCCTCGTTGATGATTTCGCGCGCCTGGCCCAGTCCGGCGCCATGCTTGGTACGGGTCGTCGCGCCGGTACGTTCGGTCAGACGACGGGTCGCCGCGTCGAGCAGGGTCGGGGAAACACCGGCATGCTTGAGCATCTCGATCGCTACCGGTGTCATCGGCAGGTAGCCGGTCGCGCGTACCCATTCCACCTGCACTTGCGGCCGCAACATGAAGCTGACGAAGCGCGCCGCCAAGTGGTATTCCGGTTTCTTAAGGCCGGTCAATACCCATAATCCGGCGCCATCCGGCAATACCTTGCTCGGCGTGGCGTCGCGCACGTCGTCGTAATAGGGCAATTCGGCCACCCCGACGTCCAGACCGCTATGAACCGCCTCGGCGTAAAGCCCGGACTCGCCGGTGAACATCGCACATTCGCCGGAGATGAATTTGCGGTCCGCTTCAGCCCCTGGGCCGAAATAAAGAAAGTAGGAACTCTTGTACCAGCTTGACAGGAGGGCGATGTGCTTGACGTCGATCAAGCGGTTCAACGAGACTTTGGTGACGCCATTTTTCTCGCGCACACTGATGGGCTCACCATGCTGAGAGGACAAGTTTTCCAGGTGCACCCAGGTAAAACGTGACGATGTGAGCGGACACTTGACGCCGGCATCGAACAGTTTGCCGGCGCGTTCCTGGACTTCCCACCAGGTTTTCGGCGGTTTCTCGGGGTTCAGTCCGGCTTTGCGATAGGCGTTCTTGTTCCACATCAAAACCGGCAGGGACATGCCCAGCGGAAGTGCCTGAATGCGACCGGCGAGATCATCCACCGCATCGGCAATCAGCGGGAAAAAACGCTTGGCGTCGAGTTTTTCGCCCGCCAGGGGCATGACTTGGAATAGCGGCTTGAAACGCGGGCGGCTGCCAAAAAACTCGCTGCTATCGTCGTCGTCCAGCAGCGCCATATGCGGCAGTTGGTGCCGGACTGGCTCGCTGATGCCGCGCAAGTCCTGCAACATCACCCTGCCTTTGCCTTTCTGTTCATCGTTGAATCTCAGCACCAGGGTTGCCAGCGCATCCTGGGCTTTGCCAGTCAGCGCATGGCGCAAAACAATTTCCTCGTTCGCCTGTGCCGGCGCGGCCAGCGCCATGACGAATATCAGCATCCATCCTACCCGCAGCATGTTTTCTCCTGGCTAGCGCAAAATATCGAGGGCACCATCTTAACCTGCCGAAGGGCGGACAGTTACCATGATCGAGCGGGATTCTTTGCTGTTCTTGTTTATTGATACATGTCGTGATATTTTAAATATGAATATATAACTGAGCGAGTAAATTGAAATTCAACATGCAGACACTGCTGCTGGAAAGCACGGCATGAGCAAGAAAATCGTCGCCTTCGCGCAATCCGATACCGAAACCCGCGCGACCAGCAGCCATGCCCAAGAGCTGCGCCTTTGGCTGCGCATGCTGGCTTGCACCAACCTAGTCGAAACAGAGATCAGGCGCCGCCTGCGCAAGCATTTCGGTATCACCTTGCCGCGCTTCGACCTGATGGCGCAGCTGGAGCGTGCTCCCGACGGCATGAAAATGGGTGAGTTGTCGAAGCGCATGATGGTGACCGGCGGCAATGTCACCGGCATTACCGACCAACTGGTCGCAGAAGGGCTGGTGGTGCGTCAGGACAACCCGAAGGACCGGCGCGCCTATCACATCAAGTTGACCGCCGAAGGACGCAAGGCGTTCGGCAAAATGGCGGTTGCCCATGAACAGTGGATTGTTGGACTGCTCGGCGATCTCGGCGAAAAGGAACGCAACCAGCTCTACCTGCTGTTGGCGAAGCTCAAGTCCCGGCTTTCATCCTTCGCCATCGATGGAAATCCTGATTGAAGCAAATTAACGTAAAATCCTTATACTGCAATAGGGCAATTTAGTGTCACATCGATTTCGGGGATCTCCATGAAATTTCGCTTGCCGCTGCTGCTTATTCCGCTCGCGCTGGCCGCCTGTGAGCAGCTCGGCCTGGACGACCAAGCCAAGATCGCCGCAGCCCGTGAAGCGGATGGCAGGGCCATCGGCAACGCCTGCCGGCAGACCGGCCGCGTACTCGAAGAATGTTATGCGCTCAACCCGAAATATCAGAAGGCGGCGATCTTCGCCGGCTGGCGCGAGATGGATGCGTACATGCGCGAGAACAATATTCAGAATGCCGAGCGGCCCGGTACGGAAACCAAGGCCAGCGAGGCGAAGCCGGCCGAAACCAAGCCAAGCGCCGAGAAACCTGCGGCAAAACACTAGGCGGAGATGGCTCCCGCGCGGTTTTCAGGTGCGGATTCGGCTATACTGCCGTTGCGCCACACCGCCGGTTGGTGGCGTAATTCGCGCCCAGGGGAATCTTTCGTTCCTGGCCAAACTTCCGAACCATTGTTCGCTGCCTGTACCGGTACCCCGCAAGGGGCAGGCCGAATCAGGAGCTACCATTGAAATTCGAAGACCTCGGGTTGCTGCCCGAATTGCTGCAAGCCGTTGCCGATACCGGCTACACCGAGCCGACGCCGATCCAGGCCCAGGCGATTCCCGTCGTACTGCAAGGCAAGGACATTCTTGGCGGCGCCCAGACCGGCACCGGCAAGACGGCAGGTTTTACTTTGCCGATGTTGCACCGCCTGGCCCGCCACGCCAACGCTTCGTCGTCGCCGGCGCGCCACCCGGTGCGTGCGCTGATCCTGACGCCGACGCGGGAACTGGCAATGCAGGTGTTCGAAAGCGTCAAGACCTACAGTAAACACCTGCCGTTGCGCGCTATTTGCCTGTACGGCGGGGTCGACATCAAGCCGCAGATCGATGAGTTGCGCCAAGGCCGCGAAATCGTCGTCGCCACACCCGGGCGCCTGCTGGACCATGTGCAGCAAAAAACCGTGGCTTTCAACTCGGTCGAAATGCTGGTGCTTGACGAAGCCGACCGCATGCTCGACATGGGTTTTATCCCCGACATCAAACGCATTCTGGCCTTGCTGCCGAAAGAACGCCAAAGCTTGTTGTTTTCGGCGACCTTCTCCGAGGAGATCCGCAAACTTGCGGACACCATGCTCAAGGCGCCGCAGTTGATCGAAGTGGCACGGCGCAACGCCGTGATCGATACGATCACCCATCGTGTTTATGCCGTGGCACAGGAGGACAAACGTCACCTGCTGGTGCACCTGCTGCGTCACCAGCAACTGAGCCAAGTATTGATTTTCGTCGGCACCAAGTTCGGCGCCAGCCGTCTCGCTCATTACCTGCAACGTCAGGGCATCGAGGCGGATGCCATCCACGGCGACAAAAGCCAGCAGCAGCGCACCGAGGCGCTCGATGCATTCAAGGCGGGCCGCATCAAAGTGCTGGTAGGTACCGATGTCGCCGCGCGCGGCCTGGATATCGACGATCTCCCGCAAGTCATCAATTATGAACTGCCGCACGTTGCCGAGGACTACATCCACCGCATCGGTCGCACCGGCCGCGCCGGGAAACACGGTGAAGCCACCTCGCTGGTCTGTCCGGCGGAAAAACAGCACCTGGCCGATATCGAAAAACTGATCAAGCAGAAGATCGAGCAGGTGGTTGCACCCGGCTTCGAACGTGGCAGCGACCACGGCCTGGCAGCGGACGCAGAGAGATCCCCACGCGGCCGCGGCAAGGAATCTTCGGCAGGCCGGGAAAGACGCGAAGAACGCAGCCGCAAGGCCGATCGCGAGCGTGCCCCCTTGCGTGGCGATCGCAGCGAAACCCCGCATTTTCCTTCGCCCGTGGCGCACTTGCCGAAGCTCGACTTCGACCCCAGCAAACCCTATGTATCGAGAAACACCGCCGCGGACGAACCCCAGACCACCGAGAAACGTGCGCCGCCCCGACAGCAGAAGCCTGTGGCGGCGCTACTCGGCGGCTTGGGCAAGAAATGACGGCGGCAAGCCCCTGCTGAAGGGCAAGCCCCGCTTGCCGGCCATCGGCACAGATGCGCGTGGTTGACTCCGATCGAGATGCAACAGTCTATAATCGGAAAAAACCAAAGGGGATGTGATCTCATGACTTCACCGCACCCGAAAAACTCGCCAGAAAGCGAGCATGCGCTCAAGATCGCCTCGATCTATGGGTTGATCGGCAGCCTCTGGATTGTGCTGACCAGCGGTTTTCTCACCACATTCTTCAGCCACAACATCACTCTCTCGGACTTTGCCGGCGGCCAGGTGCTGAGCGGCACCCTGGTGGTGTTCTCCTCGAGCTGGATGCTCTATCTGCTGGTCAAGGGAAAGCTCGAAGACGCGCGTCGGGCCGCTGACGCCTTGCGCTTGCGCGACCGGGCCATCGAGGCCAGTGTTAATGCCATCATCATTACCAGCAACACCGCTTCCGACAATCTGATCGAATACGTCAATCCGGCATTTTCCCGGATCACCGGTTACCCGGCCGAAGAAGTGATCGGCCGCAATTGCCGCTTCCTGATTGGCAACGATTATGACCAACTGGAGTTGGAAAGCATCCGTGCCGCTTTGCGAGAAAACACCGATGCCCGCGCCTTGCTGCGCAACTACCGCAAGGATGGCAGCCAATTCTGGAACGACCTGCACATATCCCCGGTACGCGACGACAGTGGCCAAGTCACGCATTTCGTCGGCATCCTCAACGACGTCACCGATTCGAAGCGTTATCAGAACGAGCTTGAGCACCAGTCGAACCACGACACGCTGACCAACCTGCCCAACCGAAACCTGATGAAGGACCGCATTGCCCAGGGCATCGCCTACTCGATGCGCTACAAGCAGACGCTGATGGCGGTGGCTTTCGTCGGCCTGGACAATTTCAAGTTCGTCAATGACAGCATGGGCCACCAGGCGGGCGACCAGGTGCTGAAAATGGTGTCGAAACGCCTGGATGCATGCCTGCGCAGCAGCGACACGGCGGCTCGTTTGGGCGGCGACGAATTCGTGCTGGTCCTGTTCGAAAACCCCGATGAGGAAGATTCCTACGATTCGTCGATCAATGCGATCCTGCAAAGAGTGCTGCGCGAAGTCGCCGTCCCTTACCAGATTGGCACACATGAATTCTTCATCACTTGCAGTATCGGCTATGCGATGGTGCCGGTCGATGGCGATACTGCGGATGAACTGCTGAAGAATGCCGATATCGCCATGTTCAGCGCCAAGGAGAAGGGACGCAACAATATCCAACGCTACGTGCCGGCGCTCAACGACAAAATCACGCTGCGTCTCTCCCTGGAAAGTGATTTGCGGCGGGCGCTCGACAACAACGAACTGTTCGTCTGCTACCAGCCGCAGATCGACCTGATCCATCGCCGCATCGTCGGCATGGAAGCCCTGATCCGCTGGCAGCATCCGCAGCGCGGCCTGATTTCGCCGGCCCAGTTCATCCCGCTGGCGGAAGAAACCGGGTTGATCGTGCCGATCGGCCTTTGGGTGCTGCGTTCGGCCTGCACTCAGGCCAAGGCCTGGCAGGATAACGGCCTGCCGCAGATCAAGCTGTCGGTGAACCTGTCGGCACGCCAGTTCATGCAAAAGGATCTGGCCGCCTCGATCAGGCAGGTGCTGGACGAAACCGGCTATCGTGCCGAGAATCTCGAACTCGAGTTGACGGAAAGCCTCATCATGCACAACGCAGAGTTATTCATCTCCACCCTGCGTACGCTCAAGGACATTGGCATCGAACTGGCCATCGACGACTTCGGTACCGGATACTCCAGCTTGAGTTACCTGAAGCGATTCCCCATCGATCGCCTGAAGATCGACCAATCCTTCGTCCGCGACATCGCCGCCGATGCCGACAGCGCATCGATTTCCCAGGCCATCATCACGCTTGGCCACAGTCTCGGCTTAAGAGTCATCGCCGAAGGTGTCGAGACTATCGAACAGCTTGATTTCCTGCATGACAATCGCTGCGACGAGATCCAGGGCTATTATTTCAGCAAGCCGCTGCCGCCGGTGGAGTTCCAGAAAGTACACGAGGAAAATGCGGCCTCCAAGAAAACCGCCTAAACCCCAGGCGTTAAGTTAGCGTGCTGAAATCGGCATGCCAACGGCGTAGCGTCTGGGTTCTCTGGCGTCAAAGGTGAAAAGGTCGTTCCTCCTCGAATTTCCTTAGTTGGCACCGGATTTCTTGCCTGCATCACCCAGCAGGCCGCCGGCCTCGCGCTCATGCAGTTCCAATCTTGGCGTTGCGGTCTTGAGCCGCTTTTCGACTTCCTTGATGTGCTCGTCAGGCGGGATATTTTCCGGCAGTGTGCCGCCAATGCGCTTGATCGCATCGCGCACTTCCTTGCCGACCTGCTCGTGGGTCTGGATCGCTTGCGCTTGGTTGTGCACGCCATCGCGCATCAGCTTGTCGCGAGTCTGGGTCATGCGAAACTGGTTGGCCGCCAGTTCCGTAGCGTTCATGCGGTCGAGCAGGTTGTCCTTCTCGGGAATGGTTTTGCGTTGCTTGATGGCGTCGCGGCCGAGGCCTCCATACAAGCCCTTGTAGCCGGCATCGTGGAAGACGCCGAACATCTTGCTTTGCACTCCGGCATCCTGCGCGGCGCCCGATAGAGCTTTGAATTCCTCGGCAGTCTGTTTGCGTAGCTCCAGCCGCTCCATGTCGGCGGCGGTCTGGTCGTTCAGCTCCTGGCGGCGAGCCTGGACGGCGAAGTATTTTTGCGCCAGAGCGATTTCCGGCTTACGCGGATCGCCGTTCTGGGCAACGAGATAGCAAGCGAAGCGGGAAAGGTGATAATCCTGGATTACCTGCACCGCACCCTTACCACCCGTGATCGGTTTGCCGGCGCCGGCAAAGTGATAGCCGGGAATATTTCCAGACTGTTCACAAGAGCTTATCGCTCGTTCTATCGCTTGCTCGAAGCGTCGCCACTGGCTGTAACCCAGAAGTAATTGCAGGTCGCGGGCGCTCCAGTATTCGGCGCCGTGCTCGTTGGTCTGCTTGATCGCCTCGAAGGACTTGTCACCAAGGGTCGGCAATTGTTTGCTGTTCATGATCGCGATTCCCTATCGCTTGATGTGGTGCAATTCTCAATTTCGCATGGCCAGTCTAGCAGGGTTGAGGCTCACCAGCCGAGCCACGCGTTGCTTTCTAGTTGATATGGCAAAATTCTACGCTCGCATTGCAGGCAGCCTAAACGGCAAGGCAAAAAAAACGCCCGCATAGGCGGGCGTTTTTTACTGGGAAGCCAGAACGATCAGGCCTTCAACGCAACCAGCACCTCATCCAGCATCTTCTTGGCATCGCCGAACAGCATGCGGTTGTTCTCCTTGTAGAAGAGCGGGTTGTCGACGCCCGCATAGCCGGAGGCCATGCTGCGCTTCATCACGATCGAGGTCTTGGCCTTCCAGACTTCCAGCACCGGCATGCCGGCGATCGGGCTGCTTGGGTCGTCCTGCGCACCCGGATTGACGATGTCGTTGGCGCCGATCACCATGGCCACATCGGTAGTCGGGAAGTCGTCGTTGAGTTCATCCATTTCCAGCACGATGTCGTAAGGCACTTTGGCTTCGGCCAGCAGCACGTTCATGTGGCCAGGCATGCGACCGGCCACCGGGTGGATGCCGAAACGCACGTTGACGCCCTTTGCGCGCAGATGTTTGGTGATCTCGTACACCGTGTGCTGCGCTTGCGCCACCGCCATGCCGTAGCCCGGCACGATGATGACGTTCTTGGACTCGCGCAGCAGTTCGCCGGTTTCGGTGGCGCTGATCGGCGTCACTTCGCCCACCGGTTCCGTGCCGTCGGTCTTGGCCGCGGGCATCGCGCCCTCGGAACCGAAACCGCCGGCGATCACGCTGAGGAAACCGCGGTTCATCGCCTTGCACATGATGTAGGAGAGGATGGCGCCACTCGAACCGACCAGCGCGCCGGTGACGATCAGGAGGTCGTTGTTGAGCATGAAGCCGGTGGCCGCCGCTGCCCAGCCGGAGTAGCTGTTGAGCATCGACACTACCACCGGCATGTCGGCGCCGCCGATCGCCATCACCATGTGGATACCGAACAGCAGCGCAATCGCGGTCATCACGATGAGCGGCGTCATGCCGTCGGCAACGGTGTGGGTGTTGATGAATACGCCGCCGAAGTAGATCACCACCAGCAGGCCCGTCAGGTTCATCCAGTGACGCCCTGGCAGCGTCAGCGGTTTGCCGCCGATCTTGCCGGAGAGTTTGCCGAAGGCGATCACCGAACCGGAGAAGGTCACTGCGCCGATCAGGATGCCGATGTAGATCTCGATTTCATGAATGACTTTCTCGGCGTTGCTGAGACCCGCCGCCGCTGCCGGGTCGATATAGTTGGCGAAGCCGACCAGGCAGGCCGCGAGACCGACCAGGCTGTGCATCAATGCGACCAGTTCCGGCATCTGCGTCATCTTGACGACGCGCGCCGCATACAGGCCAATTGCGCCGCCGACCACCATGGCTGTCACGATCCAGCCGATGCCGGACAGACTGACGCGCGGGCCGAACACCGTCGCCAGCACGGCGATGGTCATGCCGATCATGCCGTAGAGGTTGCCGCGCCGCGAGCTTTCCGGATGCGAAAGCCCGCCGAGGCTGAGGATGAAAAGTATGGTTGCTCCGATATAGGAGATGGTTGCCAGAGTTGCGGACATTCTTTGTCTCCCTTACTTACGGAACATTTCCAGCATGCGCTGGGTGACGGCGAATCCGCCGAACATGTTGATCGAAGTCAGCACGATGCCGACCACCGCCAGCCCGCGGATCCAGTCGTCGAGGCGCACTTCGCCGGGCGGCGCGATTTGCACCAGGGCGCCGATCGCGATGATGCTGCTGATCGCGTTGGTGACGCTCATCAGCGGCGTATGCAGGGCGGGAGTCACATTCCACACCACCATGTAGCCGACGAAGCAGGCCAGCACGAATACCGTGAAATGCGACAGGAAAGCCGCCGGCGCATTGACGCCGATGAACCAGAAGGCCAGCGCTGCGATCCCGAACATGACCGTCGTGCGCGTCGCGGAAGCTGGCGCACTGGCTTGTCCGTGACCATGGCCCTTGCCCTTGGCGGCTGCGGCTGCGGGTTTGGCAGCTGCGGCGGCCGGCGGGGCGGCGGGGATTTTTGGTGCCGGTGGCGGCCAGGTGACTTCGCCGTTCTTGATGACGGTCAGGCCGCGGATGGCCTCGTCTTCCATGTTGACATCGATGATGCCGTCCTTGGTTTTGCAGAGTTCCTCGGACAAGCGGAACAGGTTGGTGGCGTAGAGCGTGCTCGACTGCTTGGCCAGGCGCGAGGGCAGGTCGGTGTAGCCGACGATGGTCACGCCGTGCTTCACCACCACCGATCCGGGTTCGGTCAGCTCGCAGTTGCCGCCCTGTTCGGCCGCCAGGTCGACGATCACGCTGCCCGGCTTCATGCTCTTCACCATCTCGGCGGTGATCAGTCTGGGCGCGGGCTTGCCGGGGATCAGCGCGGTGGTGATGATGATGTCCACCTCCCTCGCCTGCTTGGCGTACATCTCGCGCTGGGCCTGCTGGAAGCCCTCGCTCATCACCTTGGCGTAGCCGCCGCCGCCGGAACCTTCTTCCTCATAATCGACCTTCACGAATTCGCCGCCCATCGACACGACCTGGTCGGCCACTTCGGCACGGGTGTCGTTGGCGCGCACGATGGCGCCCATGCCGACCGCGGTGCCGATCGCCGCCAGGCCGGCCACGCCGGCGCCGGCGACGAATATCTTGGCCGGCGGCACCTTGCCGGCGGCCGTGATCTGGCCGTTGAAGAAGCGGCCGAAGGCGTTGGCCGCTTCGACGACGGCGCGATAGCCGGTGACGCCGGCCGTGGAAGTCAACGCGTCCATCTTCTGGGCGCGGCTCAGCATGCGCGGCAGCGAGTCGATGGCCAGCACGGTCGTCTTCTTGGCGGCGAGCTGCTTCATCAAGTCCGGGTTTTGCGCCGGCCAGATAAAACCCACCAGGGTTTGGCCTTCGTGCATCAGGCCGACTTCTTCGGGAGTCGGTCCGCGCACCTTGAAGACGATGTCGGAGGCAGCCCACAGCTTGGCTGCCCCTTCGATGATTTCGGCGCCTGCGGCGCGATAGACCTCATCGCTGAAATTCGCCGGATCGCCGGCACCGGATTCCACGGCGACCGCGAAACCCAGCTTGATGAGTTTCTCAACTACTTCCGGAACGGTAGCAACGCGCTTTTCGCCCGGAAATATCTCTCTTGGCACTCCTATCTTCAGAGGCATGCTTATTGACTCCCTATATCTTGGTGGACTAGCCGACAACGCGCAGTTTACGAGGCATACGCGAAGGGTAGCATGATACTTTATGGGCCTTTGCCACGATTGACATGGATCAAAAGACCAGGACTGCAAAGGTGTGACAATATGCCGCCGATACTATGACATGGTCATTTTTGTGCGCCTCGGCAGGTGCTTGAGACAACGGGACGAGCTACCGAGGTTGCTGCCGCTCGGTAAAGACGCGCTTGGCCGCGACGATGAATGCGTAGATCTCGTCGCCGGATACCTGCGGGAAATGTTCGCGCATGACCCGGAATGCCAGGTGTTCGAGCGTCTTCCCGCCCCAACTGTTGGCCGGGTCGAGAAACGGTTCGATCAGCATGTAGGCATCCTCGAAGACATCGCGTAATTGCAGTTGTTTGCGCCTGTCGTCAATATCCGGGTCCATTTTGTCCATTGAACATCTCCTTCAGGGGTTGGACTGCCCGGCTGAACTTTGCCGTCGATGGTCATCGGTGCGGCTTCTGAGTCCGTTGATGGCGACGCCGAGTTCCTCTCGCACCCAGTCTATCAGCGCGTCGCCGAGTGTTTCAGTTGCGCTCACCAAGGTCCGCAGGTTCAGGTCGGGGCCGAATTTTTCCCTGGGTTTGGGCAATGCCTGCATCATCATCCGAAGCTCGTCGGGAAACAGAAAAGTATTGCGGATGCCGTATTTTGCCATCAGCCAGAAGGCTTTTTCTGGATCGAAGCGTCCGGGATAGCCGAGAATGGGCTGGCCGAAGTTCCAGGTGGGCAGCAGCGCTTCGAACAGGCCGCCGGTCGAGGCCCAGTCGGCCGGCGACCAGAACATGTCGTCCGGCTTCGGGAAGGACTCGTGCGAACGGATGAAGCCGGGCAGGCAGTCGAGCAGGGTGCGCTGCGCCATCAGCGCACCTTGGGGCTTGGCGGCCGTTGCGCCGGTATCGACGATCATTGCCGGGTCGTCGGCCGAGGTGACGAGCGGCGTATACCGCGGCGAAGCGTATTCGAGCAGCCGGGTCCAGTCATGTACGCCGTTTTCCAGCGCGTCGCCGACGCCGATGATGTGGTTCAACTGCGGCAACCGCTCGCGTATCGCCCACAACTGCGGCAGCGAAACGCTGTCGACAATGGCGATGCGCGCTTCGGCCTGCCCCAGCCGGGATGCCAGCGCATCCTGTTCGAGCAGTTGCGACAGCGGCACGGCGATCGTACCCATCTGGTAACAGGCGATATGTGCGATGGCAGTTTCCGGCCGCTGCGGCAGGATGATCGCGATACGTTCGCCACGCAGCGTGCCGAGCGCGCCCAGGGCATTCGACAAGCGGTTCGCCATCCGCTGGATATCCCAGAAGCTCCAGGCCTGGGTTAAGCCGGCGTCATCCTCGTAGTAGAGGGCGAGGCGGCCGCGGTCGCCCGCCCAACGGCGGCAGCACGCGTCGGCGATGTTGTACTGCGCCGGCGCCTGCCCGCGAATGTTTTCGTGGCGTTGTCGAAGATTGCCGGCATTGCTGTCGAGTTTCACACATGTCCCCTGCGCTTAGCCGGCGTAGAAACGCTCGGCGATCAACTCGAAATAGTCCTTGTCGTCCTCGAACGACAAACCCAACTCCGCCATCACCGGACCGGACAGCCACGTCCAGGACGGATCGTTCGCCTGTACCAGGCGGTGGTAGAAATGCATCGCCAGTTGCAGGATTGCGACCAGCGTCAGCATCGCTCCCGCCTCATCCGGAGGCAGTTCATGATGATAGCGGATGGCACCGCAGATGAAGTCGGGCAGTTTCCAGTGGCGTGCCACCAGGTAGCCCGCCACGCTATGATCCACTTCGAAGCGTGCGTCTTCCTCGGCCAGATCCGGTCCGCAACAGGATTTATCCAGCTGCATGGTGCTGCAGTAGTCGGGGAAACGCTGCATCAGCAAGGGTACGCCGCATTCGTGAAAAATTCCCGCCAGGTAAGCCTGATCCGGAAAAACATTGCACACCGAAACGCGTTCCGCGGCAATCAGCGCGGACAACCGGGCGACTTCCTGCGAGCGGGTCCAGAATACCTCGAATGCAATTCGGGTATTGTCCGAAATCCGCGTGGTCAGGGCCATCGCCTGCACCAGGTTGAAAGTTTGCTTGGCCCCGATCACCATCAATACTCTTTCGAGCGACGTGAGGTTCTTGCCGCGTCCGAACACCGGCGATCGCACCGCCTTGAACAGCATCGCAACAATGCCGGGGTCCTTGGCGATGATATTGGACAGCGTGTGGATGTCGTAATCGCCCGAGCTCAGGAGTTGGTTGAGTTCGATCAGCACGGCGGGCTGCGGCGGAATCCTGATGCCGCGTGCGGCGAGTTGCTTGAGCGCTTTTTCTTCGTCGATCTGCATGATGCTTTCTGTCACTATAGTTTAGGTGCCGGATTGCAAGTGTGCCAGACAACTGCCCTCATCATTGCAACCCCTTGATCCAACTCAGGCTGGCCGTGGTGGTCGTCGCGGGATGGTACTCGCAGCCGATCCATTTGTCATAGCCGAGGCGATCGAGGCGGCGCAGCAGGAAGGGGAAATTGATCTCGCCCGTGCCGGGTTCGTGGCGGCCGGGGTTGTCGGCCAGCTGAATGTGGCCGATCTGCGCCAGGTTGTTTTCCAGCGTGTGTGTCAGGTTGCCCTCCATCACCTGGGCATGATAGATGTCGTATTGCAAACGCAGGTTGTCGCTGCCGACCGCGTCCATGACGTCCAGCGCCTGGCGCGTGGTATTGATCAGAAAATCCGGCGCGTCGCGGCTGTTGATCGGCTCCAGTAGCAGTTCGATGCCGACGCGCTTGAGCGCGAAGGCGGCGAAACGCAGGTTCTCGATGAGGGTTTCCCTGGCGCGCGCTGCGCTCACGCCAGGCGGACGTAGCCCGGCCAGGCAATTCAGGCGCGGACAGTTGAGCGGCCGCGCATACTCGATGGCCAGCCCGACGCCATCCTGAAATTCCTGGATGCGCTTCGGGTGGCAGGCGATACCGCGTTCCCCGCCCGCCCAGTCGCCCGCCGGCAGGTTGAACAACACGGTTTCAAGCGATTCGCGCCGCTGCGTTTCGACCAATGCCATTCTGTCCCAGGCATAGGGAAAGTGGAACTCGACTGCGGCAAAACCGTCCGCCCGTGCCGCGGCAAAGCGGTCGAGAAAGTCGTGCTCGGTATAAAGAAAGGACAAGTTGGCGGAGAAACGCAACATGGTTGCCTCGCTTGCGAAACGCTGCCGCTATTATGCCCCTACCGGAGCCTGCGATCTTTCATGGGCTTTAAGTCTTCTTCAGGCGGGAATCTATTCCAGATAACGTTTCACGTCCCGCCGTCGGCCGGGTTTGCTCTTCTGGATGATCACGCCGCGCACTGTGGCCAAGTCGGCAATGAGCTGGTCGGGGTAATTTGGATTGAGCGGATGCAACAGCCATTGCCCGTTATGCCTGTCCAGTTGCCGGAAAATCCAGTCGCCATTGCAATGGACGAGCACGAATGAACCCTCCCGGGCCAGACCTTCCGGTTCGATGACAACCACATCGCCGGCTTCGAATTCAGGCAGCATGCTGTCGCCAAGGACCATCAGCGCAAACGGTTCGGCGGCGCTGCAAGCGCTGTTGTCAGGGCCAGTTGGCGCGACGGGCTTGAGCGGGATGGTTTTGGTCATGACAGGTCAATGATGTGGTAACGTGCCCGGACGATACACCAGCCCCGGCTAGCCGCCGGCCACGATATTGGCTAATTTGGCTAATATACCGCTTGTTCCATCGATATCAGATATGCCCGTCCTTCAATTAAACCATGCGCGCATCCCACATCGGCGGTAATAAAGGCAGCGCCATACAATCCTGTCGCAAACAAGTCGCCCTGCTGCTGGGCGCTATGGCGCTGTTCGGTTCCGTTCCGGGTCTTGCAATGAACTCGCAAGAACTGGCCATGACGCGCCAAGCCGCCGAGAACGGCAGCGCCTCGGCCCAGGTTCTGCTTGCCATCGCCTACCTGAACGGTGATGCTGGTCTCGCCAAGGACAGCAAGCTTGCGGCCCACTGGCTTGAGCTGGCCGCCCTGCAAGGCAACGGTTATGCCGAGGGACGGCTGGCCGATCTCTATGAAGCCGGCAACGGCGTCGCGAAGAACCTGAAGATCGCCGCCGATTGGCGCGAACGGGCCGCCCGGCGGGGCAATGTCGAGGCACAGTTCAAACTCGGCCAGATGTACCTGGAAGGCAACGGCGTCGCACAGGACAGGAAGCGCGCCCGCGACTGGCTGCAAAGTGCCGCGGAAGAGGGCAACCGCGAAGCCGCCTATCTGCTGGCCAGGATGTACCGCGAAGGGCTCGGTGGCCCGGAGGATCCCGCGCTGGCTGAGCACTGGCTGTACCGATCCGCCGTTGCCGGCTTTGGTGCGGCCGAGCAACTGCTCGGCTGGATCAAGAGTTTTGGGCACACCTACGACAAGACCGTATCGCATGAGGCCGTGCGACAACTGGCGGAAGATGGCGATGCCGAGGCGCAGTACCAATTGGGTCTGCGTTGCTACCTGGGCAAGGGCGGCGAGAAACGCGATCTGCCGCAGGCCGTGAAATGGTTCGAGCGCGCCGCCGGCCAAGGCCAGGTCATGGCCATGCGCAATCTTGCGCACATCCTCGCGCATGGCGAGAATGGCGTGCCGGCAGATCCGCCTGCGGCGCAAGCCTGGACAGAGCGCGCCAACAAGGCCGAACATCGTTAATCGCTTAAATTCGATACCATGGACCTCTCCCTCTTCGATACCTACAAAACGGATGTGCTGAGTCTATTTTTCAGTTCTTTGCTGCTGATCCTTTACCACTGGTGGCTCAGGCGCAAGGAACTGCGCAACCCTGCCTATACGGTGCAGGCGGTGAATCGCATCGCCCGAACTTACTGGGTGGAAAATGTCATGCGGGAGGGCAAGGATATCCTGGCCGTGCAGACCTTGCGCAATTCGACGATGGCGGCCACCTTCCTGGCGTCGACCGCCGTATTCATGATTATCGGCGTGCTGACCTTGAGCGGCCAAAGCGACAAACTGGATGCGACCTGGCATGCCCTCAACATTTTCGGCGCGAAGCACACGGAACTGTGGATGGTCAAGTTGATCTGCCTGCTGCTCGACATGTTCTTCGCCTTCTTCAGCTTTTCCATGTCGATCCGCATATTCAATCATGTCGGCTACATGATCAACGTGCCCTTGTCCTTGAACCACCAGGCGATCACGCCCGAGCATGTGGCGATCCACCTTAACCGGGCCGGGCGGTTTTATTCGCTGGGCATGCGCGCTTATTATTTTGTCGTACCGCTGCTGTTCTGGCTGTTCGGCCCGCACCTCATGCTGCTGGCCACGCTGGTCCTGGTGTTCGTCCTGTACCGGATCGATCGGGCGCCGAAGCTTCTCGCCGATGATTACGCCAGATAAGCATTGCCGCATGCCATGAAGCTGCCTGGTCGTCTGGCCAAAGTATTTCCATTTTTGCGCTGGTGGCCTTTAGTCAATCGTCTTACCCTGCGGGACGATCTCATCGCAGGCCTCACCGGCGCGCTGATCGTGTTGCCGCAGGGGGTGGCCTTCGCCACCATCGCCGGTCTGCCGCCGCAGTATGGCCTCTATGCGGCGATGATGCCGGCGGTGATCGGTGCTTTGTGGGGCTCAAGCTGGCATCTTGTCTCCGGGCCGACCACCGCCATCTCGATCGCCGTGTTCGCGGCGCTTTCCCACCAGGCAGAACCCGGCTCGGCGCAGTACATCCAACTGGTGCTGACGATGACCTTCCTGGTCGGCGTGTTCCAACTCGTGCTGGGGTTGGCCCGCATGGGTGTCCTGGTGAATTTTATTTCCGATACCGTGGTCATCGGTTTTACTGCCGGCGCCTCTTTATTGATTGCCGCCAGCCAGGTCCGTCACTTCTTCGGCATCAACATTCCGCGCGGCGCGCCGTTCTACGAAATCATCCGGCAATTGTTCGAGCAGTTCGGCGACATCAATCCGTATGTGCTCGCTGTCAGCCTGGCGACCCTTGCCACCGGCATTCTCACCCGGCGTTACCTGAAGAAGATTCCCTACATGATCGCCGCCATGATCGTCGGCAGCCTGGTGGCGGAAGGGCTCAACCTCTGGCTGGGACAGCCGGCCACCGGCATTCGCACCATAGGCGCACTGCCAGCCACCTTGCCGCCGCTGTCGGCGCCCGATCTGTCGCTCGACATGTTGCGCCACGCGCTGGCACCGGCGCTGGTCATCACCATGCTGGCGCTGACCGAAGCGGTGTCGATCTCGCGTGCCATCGCGGTGCGTTCGGAACAACGCATCGACGGCAACCAGGAATTCATCGGCCAGGGTCTCTCCAACATCGTCGGCGCTTTCTTCTCGGCTTATGCTTCGAGCGGCTCCTTCAACCGCAGCGGGGTAAATTACGAGGCCGGTGCGAAGACGCCGTTGGCTTCCATTTTCGCCTCGTTGTTCCTGGTGCTGGTGCTGCTGCTGGTTGCGCCGCTGGCGGCTTTCCTGCCCACGGCGGCGATGGCGGGCATCCTGTTCCTGGTGGCTTGGGGGCTGATCGATTTCCACCACTTCCATTCCATCTGGCATACCAGCAAGGCCGAGTCGGCGATTCTCGTCGTCACCTTGATCGGCACCTTGTTCAACCTCGAGGCGGGCATTTTCCTCGGGGTATTCCTGTCGCTGGTGATGTACCTGTTTCGTTCTTCGCGGCCGGAAATCATCCCCGTGGTGCCGGCGCCCGACGAGGGCGCCTACCATTTCATCCGCGCCCAGGGCCGCGTCGAGTGCCCGCAATTGCGTGTCGTGCGCGTCAACGGCGCCATCTACTTCGGCGCCGCCAGCTACGTGCAGTCCGCCTTGCAGCAGATCGACGAGGACAATCCGCAGCAGAAATCCGTGCTGATTGCCGCCGCCGGCATCACTTTTGTAGACCTGGCGGGTGCCGAAGTGCTCTCTCAGGAGGCGCGACGCCGCAAGCGTCTCGGCGGAGGGCTTTACTTCTATCGGCTCAATCCGGCCATCCACCAATTTTTCAAGCAAGGCGATTTCCTCAGGGACTTCGGTGAAGGGGCTTTTTTCCCGGTAATGACCAATGTCACCGGCGCCCTTTATTGGACGCTCGATCCGGATATTTGCCGCACCTGCAAGAAGCGCATTTTCAAAGAGTGCCATAAAGGCCTGCTGCCCGATGGCTTCCGCCGTCAGCGTTTGCTGCTGGCGACGGACGGCAGCGATTTCGTTCGCGCACCGGCGGAAATCGCCATCGCCCTGGCCAGGAGTTTCGGCGTCACGCTGGATATCGTGACCGTCGTCGATCCGGACGCGACCGACGCGATGGCAAGCGAACGCATCGCCAAGACGCTAAGGAGCGCATTGCAGTCCGGCGTCGATTGCGAAGAGATCGTCAGCCGCAGCAAACAGCGTGTGGCGGCCATCGTCAAGGCTGCCGAGGAGGCGAACGCCAACATCCTGGTCATCGGGCGTCGGCCGGCGCGCGACCTGAAACAAAGGCTGCTCGGCGACGTGGCCTCCGGCATCATCGCCCAGGCGCCTTGCCATGTGCTCGTGGCCGGTCCGCAAGCGGGCATGTGGCGGCAGCGCATCATGATGGTCAGCGACGGTTCCGACAGCAGCGACCATGCGGCCGAGCTCGCCAACCAGATCGCTCGCAGCACGCGCACCCCCATTACGCTGGTGGCATTTGCGCAGAGCGCGAAGGAAGAGGCCGCCGCCGAGGAAGATTTGGTGCGCAAGGCGGCCCTGATGAAACTCGACGGCATCATCGCCGCCACCCGTGTCGTCCGCGCCGCGCTGGGGCCGGCGCTTGCCGAGGCGGCACAGGATATGGCGGCTGACCTGGTGATCCTTGGCGGTCATCGCGGTCATCGGCTTAGTCCCATGTTTGCCGGCGACGCGGCCGAGGAGCTGGTCGGCAGCTTACAGTGCGCCGTGCTGGTGGTGAAGACGCCTGGAGCGAATGCAACCGTCTCGGGAATTACCGCCGAGAGTTGATCGGTGCCTTAGGGCGTGTTCTCAATTAATCGTTCGCACACGTCGATTAATTGAGAACACGCCCTACATCAAAAGCGGACACAGCACACCGTGGGACTAAACACCTAGCATAAGCTGGCGCATGTTACACGTTCCGCAGCCATGCCTGTAGGCGGGGCTGTTAAAATCATGCTGTTCGCCTTACCTTCCCTCTCTTCCGTGTCCAACTCCCCGCTTGTTGCCTTATCTCCGCTGCGCTCGGCTCTTGCTGCCTGGCTGTTGGTCCTAATGACCGTTCTTTCGATTCCTCCCGGACTGGGGCTCGCCTTTCCCGCCTGGCCCGCCGGAGTTGCGGCCTGGATGGCGGCGTTGTTGCTATGGAGCCAACTCGACCGACGGCAGCACAAGGTCGCCTCGGTTCTGGTGGGACTGGGTAGCGTGGCAACTCTATGGGCCATGTCCCACGGCAAACACTATGGGCTGGCTGACCTTCTAGGCCAGAACACCGGGTTATTAGGAATGCTTGCCGCAGTAAGCTTTCTGCAGTTGGTCGTGATCGAATCCGAGGACAAACGCGAGGAGTTGCCCCGCGGACCCGGTGCCTTGTGGAGAACTCTGCTGGGGGTGCACATTTTTGGAGCCATGATCAATTTGTCGGCGTTGTTCATCGTCGCCGACCGGATTTCGGGCGCTGCCAAACCTACCCACTACCAGTTCCTGGTGATTACCCGGGCTTTCTGCACCGCCGCCTTGTGGTCGCCCTTCTTTGCCGCTATGGCCGTCGTCCTGACTTACTCGCCGGGGATGAACATGATCCGGGTGGCGCTAATCAGCGCTCCTTTTGCGGCAGTGATGCTTTACCTGGGAGGCAGCCAATTGCTGCGCCAGTCTCCGGACAAAGGTGCCGACTTCGTCGGTTACCCGATGCATTTCGGAGCGTTATGGCTGCCCGCCTTGTTGGCAGTGATGGTGATGGCCGCCCACCATTGGCGGCCGGGCTGGTCCTCGCTCGCAGTGATCGCCTTGGTGGCGCCTAACATTGTGGTGGCCACCCTGCTCGTCCGCCATGGTCTGGCGGACACTGCCGGCCATTTGGTCGATCATGCCCGGCTGCGCTTGCCGGCGATGTCCGGCGAACTGGTGCTGTTCCTGGCGGCGGCGGTGTTCGCCACCGGATTGCAAGGATTGGCCAGTCTCTACGGCGGCTGGCAGCCTTTCAGCCATTTCGGCGGCCTGGAAGCCATCCTGACCATGGCGATGATGCTCGGCTTGGCGCTGCTCGGCTTCCATCCGGTGATCGCGGTCGCTATGGCCTCCGCTTGGCTGGCGCCCCTGCATCCGAATCCGGACTTTCTCGGGCTACTCTTCCTTCTTTCCTGGGGTTTGGGAGTCTTGTGCAGCCCCATGTCCGGCACTTATCTGGCGTTGCAAGGGCGCTACGGCGTCTCCAGCGCCGCCCTGGCGCGGGATAACTTTACCTACGTGTTGCAAGGATTCGGGCTTGGGGCGCTGTGGCTGCTGGCAATGGCCGAGGTAGTCCGGGTCTAGTACCCTGGAATAAAAGCGGGCACTAGCACCCCAGAATCAAATGCGGGCACTAGCACCCTAGTATCAAAGGCGGGCACTAGTCGAAACGCTTGATCGGCAACGGCCGCAAGGGGCTGACGGTTTCGTCCTGGCCGCGTGCGGCGGCGGCGGCGTGGATCGCCGCCAGCGCCCGGTCGGCGGTGGGGTAAAAGTTTTGCGCACCGATGTAATCGTAAAGCCCGGTGGCGCTCATGACGTCGGTGACCTGCTTCTTCATGCCGGAAAATGCCACGCTGATCCCGTTTTGGCGCAGACGCTCGACGAGGTGCCGCATCACTTCCTCGCCGGAGGCATCGAGTTCGTTGATGCCATTGCCGACCACCAGCAGGGAATGGGCGCCGGGGTTGGCCGCGACGGCTTCGAGGATCGCATCCTCGAAGAAGGAGACGTTGGCAAAATACAGCCGGCCGTCGAAGCGCACCGCCGTGACGATATCCGAGGCCGGCAGATGGTGCACCTTGGCATCGCGCAGCGAACCGTCGGGATGCCGCCCGAGGATGGCGACGCGCGGCGTCATGGTGCGCGCGAGATACAGCACGATGGCCAGGGCGGCGCCGACCAATATGCCAGTGTCAAGATGCGGCGCGAGCGCCAGGGTGACGACGAAGGTCACGACGGCGGCGATGCCGTCGTGCCGGCTCGCCTGCCAGGCATGCTTGATGGCGCCGAAGTTGATCAGGCCGATCACCGCCATGATGATCACCGCCGCCAGCACCGCCTGCGGCAGGTGGTAGAGCAGGGGGGTGAGAAACAGCAGCGTCAGCAGCACGAACAGCCCGGTGATCACCGAGGACAATCCGGTCAATGCGCCGGCATTGAGGTTCACTGCCGAGCGCGAGAAGGAACCCGAGACGGGATAGGACTGGCTGAAGGCGCCGACCAGATTGGCCAGCCCCTGGCCGATCAGTTCCTGATTGGGATCGATTTTTTGCCGGGTCTTGGCGGCCATCGCCTTGGCGATCGAAATCGCTTCCATGAAGCCCACCAGCGCGATGATCGTCGCGGCGGACAACAGGCTGCTCAGCATCTCCAGCGAGAAACTCGGCACGGCAAGGGAGGGCAGGCCTTCCGGCACTTTGCCCACCACCTCTCCACCGCCCATGAGCCTGAGTTCTCCCCGGCCGGCGCGCGCGATATGCCAGTGCGCGCCGTCGGCAAGCGCGCCGTCGGGCAGTTTGCCGGCGGGGTAGAGATGGGCGGGCTGCCCGTCGCCGCCCGCGACGCGCTCGAAGACGAAGCTGCGGATGGTGCGATTGCGGCGGCGGTTTTCGTTCTCGCGATCCTTGAGCTGGACGCGCAGCAACTCGATTTCGTAATTCAGCGTCACGGCTTCGTGCGAGAGTTCGCCGCGCTCTTTGCGCAGTGTCTTGAGCTCGGCCGACTTGGCGGCGATCTGCAGGCTGATTTCGGCGATGCGATCCTCGATGCGCACGAATTCCGTGAGCAGCGCACGCACCTCCGTATCCATGATTTCTTCCACCCTGGCCGTCGCGTTGCGCTCGAAGCCGACCTGCCAGGAGACCAGGGTGGTCAGCACCACCGCGATCAGCACGCCGGGTGCCCGGGGGGCCGACTTGCGCAACAATCCCATGATGGCGATTGCCGCCACGCCCATGGCCAGCGTCGGCCAGTGGGTTTCGCCGACTTGCTGGATAACGCCCCAGATGTCGTGCAGGAAGTGTTCGGAACGGCCGATCGGGACACCGATGAGTTTATTTACCTGGGATAGTGCGATGATGATCGCTGCCGCGTTGGTGAAGCCGACAATCACCGGGTGCGAGAGGAAATTCACCACCACGCCGAGCCGGAATGCGCCCAGGGCCAGTTGCAGCGCGCCCACCAGCAAGGTTAGCGCGATCGCCAGCGCCACGTATTGCTCCGAACCGGGCGCCGCCAGCGGCGTCAGGCTTGAGGCCGTCAACAGCGATGCCACCGCCACCGGCCCGGTCCCGAGCTGGTTTGAAGATCCCCAGAGCGCGCCTACCATCACCGGCAGGAATGCCGCATAAAGCCCGAAGTAAGCCGGCATGCCCGCCAGCTGGGCATAGGCCATCGATTGCGGTACCAGCACCAGCGCGACGGTGAGGCCGGCGATGAAGTCGGCGCGCAAGCTTGCGCCGGCATAGGGAAGCCAGCGCAGGAAAGGCAGAAAACGCAGCAGCAGCGGGGGGATGTTCATGGCCTGGGCGTGTCGGCACGCATGTTACCAATAGGGTTAAGCGTATTGTTGTATTGTTAGCCATTTCCACACTTTGCTGGGGGACAAATTTTTTATCGTTGGATCAAGGCGGCGAATTATCGGCGGCGGGCATTCATCGAGATGCAGCCATTCCGCTCTGCGCGGCTATAATCGAATCAATTCTTTTCCGCAGGAGCAGGTCGATCATGGGGCATCGTCTTTCGAAAATCTACACGCGCACCGGCGATGCAGGCACCACCGGCCTTGGCGATGGTTCGCGCACCGGCAAGGAGAGTCTGCGCATTGGCGCGCTCGGCGACGTTGACGAAACCAACTCGATTATCGGCGTTTTGCTTTGCGAAGAACTGCCGGAGGACGTGCGCGAGTTGTTGACCGGCATCCAGCACGATCTGTTCGATCTCGGCGGAGAACTTTCGATACCCGGCGCGATATTGCTCGGTGCCGGCCAGCCGGCACGGCTGGAGGCCATGATCGATCACTACAACGCGACACTGCCGCCGCTCAAGGAATTCATCCTGCCCGGCGGCAGCCGGGCCGCAGCGCTGACTCACCTGGGCCGCGCCGCTTGCCGGCGTGCCGAGCGCAGCGTGGTGGCGCTGGCGCGGGCCAAAGGCGTGTCCGAAGCCATCTCGGAAGCCAGCCGGCAGTATCTCAATCGGCTCTCCGACCTGCTCTTCGTGCTCGCCCGCCATCTCAACCGCAGTGCCGGTTGCGGCGACGTGCTTTGGCAGAAGGGCAAGAACGCCTGACGGAGAGAGGGATACAGCGCTTGCCGGGTTGACTGCAAACCCGTCAGTTTTTTTCTACGTTGCCAGCCAGTTTCCGCAGTCTTTCGATCAGTTCATCGCGCAGGGCGTGCAATTCTCCCAGCCGCGCCAGCGCTTCGGCCCGCTGTCCCCGGGCGTGCATGTCGACCAGCTCGCGGCTCACGGTATGCACCCGTTCATGGACTGAGCTCAAGCGAACAAAATCGGGGTGAGCGCCATAACGTTCCTCGCCTTCCTTGTCGCGCCAGCGGCCAAAGTGACAGCCATGCACATCCAGCGGAGGCGGGATCTCCTGGTTGCCGGACAGGTAAGATTCGAGGACGCGCAGCCATTGCCGGTGTTCCACCTCGGCAAACACGATGCCTAGCTCGTCGCGCTGCGGGGTACGCTCTCGCCAACTCATCCAGGCCGCGCACGGGCGCCAGGTGGCAATCCAGCCCGGCAGCTCCGCTGCCGGCATCGGTCGGGCGATGCCGTATCCCTGCGCCAGATCGCAGCCCAATGGCAGCAGCAGTTCGCCGTGCGTCGAGGTTTCCACTCCCTCGGCGATCACCTGGCGGCGGAAAGCCGTGGCCAAGCCGACCACGCCTTCGACGATGGCAAGGTCTTCGGGATCGTCGAGCATGTCGCGCACGAAACTCTGGTCTATCTTGAGCAATTTGACCGGCAGACGCTTGAGATAGGTGAGCGAGGAATAGCCGGTGCCGAAGTCGTCCAGTGCAAAGCACACGCCGAGTTTGCCGCAGGCGTGCATGAGTTCGGAGACTTGGGCGATGTCTTCCAGTGCGCTGGTTTCAAGGATTTCCAGTTCCAGGCAGCAGGGTTTGACTTCGGGATGGGCAGCCAGCAGTCCGGACAGGCGCGTGACGAAGTCGCCTTGCTGCAACTGGCGGGCGCCGATATTTACGCTGACCGGAATGTCCAGCCCCAGGGCATGCCATTCGCTCAACTGGGTCAGCGCCGTGTCGATCACCCATTCGCCCATTTCCACGCTGATGGGGTGTGTCTCGATGATGGGCAGGAAGGCGGCGGGAAGGAGCAGGCCGCGTTCCGGGTGCTGCCAGCGGATCAGGGCTTCGGCGCCGATCACTTCGCCGGTCTTCATGTTTACCTTGGGCTGGTAATACAGCACGAACTCGCGCCGATCGAGTGCGCGGCGAATGTGTTCGAGGCTCTCGCGCTGGATCTTCACCGCCGCATCCTGGGCGATGTCGAACAGATGATAGCGGTTCTTGCCTGCCTGCTTGGCTTGGTACATGGCCTGGTCGGCATGGCGCAGCAGCAGGTCGGCATCGACGCCGTCCTGCGGATAGAGCGTCAAGCCGATGCTGGCGGAAACGCGCAAGCTCTGTCGGTGCAACGTCACCGGCTCGGCGGCCGCATGCAACAGGCGGGCGAGCACGGGTTCGCAGTCCTGCGCGCCGTCGAGATCGACCAGCACCGCGACGAATTCGTCGCCGCCGATGCGTGCCAGGGTATCGCCCTCGCGCAATGCGGTTTTCATGCGCTGCGCAATGGCGATCAGCAGCTCGTCACCGACGTCGTGGCCATGCTGGTCATTGATCGCCTTGAAGCCGTCCAGATCGAGATAGGCCACGGCCAGCGAGCGCTCGCGCCGCTGGCTCTGGGCGATGGCCTGCCGCATGCGGTCGGCCAGCAGCATGCGGTTGGGTAAGCCGGTCAACGCGTCGTAATGGGCGATGTGTTCGAGCTGTTTCTGATGCTCCTTCATCGGCGTAATGTCGGTGAATAGGGCCACATAGTTCTGCGTCTGCCCGGCCGCGTCGCGCACGGCGCTGATGGTGAGCATTTCGGCGAACACCTCGCCGTTCTTGCGCCGGTTCCAGATTTCGCCAGACCAGTGCCCTTTTTCGATGAGCGCTTGCCACATCGCGCTGAAGTATTCCGTTGGCTGACGGCCGGAGTTGAGCATGCGCGGGTTTTGCCCCAGCGCTTGTTCGCGCGGGTAGCCGGTGATGCGCGTGAAGGCATCGTTGACTTCGACGAGGATGCCGGCGGCATCGGTGATCATGATGCCTTCGCGGGCGTGGGTGAATACGCTGGCGGCGAGTTGCAGCCGGGCTTCGGCCTCTTTTTGCTCGGTGATGTCCTGATGCGTTCCCGACATCCTCAAGGGTTTTCCCTCCGCCGTCCATTCGACGACCCGTCCGCGATCCAGCACCCATATCCAGTTGCCGTGCTTGTGGCGCATTCGGGCTTCGCACGAATAGGTTTCGTCCGCACGGCTGAAACAGCGATCCAGCAACGCTTCGGAACGTTTGAGGTCGCCGGGGTGGGCAAGTGCCGTCCAGGTGTCGATGCTGACCGGCTCAAGCTCTGCCAGGGTATACCCGACAATTTCCGCCCAGCGTTCGTTGAACACCGTTTCGCCGGTCTGCACGTTCCATTCCCAGGTGCCGATGTTGGTTCCCCAGATGACCTCGGAGAGGCGCTGGCTTTGCTGGCGGTATCGAGTCTGGCCAAGTTGCACGTTGCGGTTCTGTACCGCCAGTCCCACGCCCGTGCCCATCAGCAGCAGCAACAACATACCCAGCGCCGTTATCCAGGCGGCGTATTTTTCCCACAGGTCGGCCAAAGTGATTTCGGGCGGCGTATCGAATGGCGGCAGGCGCAGGCGGCGCTGAAGTTCTTCGATGCCTTTGTAGTCGGCCGGGACGGCGAAACCGTCGATCCCCGCGGCACGTGCCGCAGCGCTGTCGGATGGCAGGGAGAGCAAGGCGATGGTGAGCCGGCGGGCCAGTTGCTCATCGACTTGCGGCGTGACCGACACGGGCCACTCCGGGTAGAGCCGGGTGGAACTCGCATAGGGGAAGGCGAGCCTCTGCCGATTGATGACCTTGATGCGACCAAGATCCAGTTTGCCTTTGCGAGCCAGGGTTTCGAGCACGCCGGTGCGCACGAAGCCGACATCGGCGCGGCCGGCCAGCACGGCTTCCACGACGAGGTCCTGGGGCATGCCGGTGAGCAAGAGCCGGTTGGCTTTCGGCAGCGGCACGCCGGCTTGCTGGAGTTCGAAGAGTTGCATCTGGTAGGCGCCGAGAGAGTCCTTGCTGATGGCGGCGATCGACTTGCCGGCGAGGTCGGCGAGCGCGCCGATGCTTGCTTCGGCGCGGGTAAAAATTACGCCGCCGAAGGCGGCAAACTTGTCTCCGGCTTCCTGATTGACCAGCGTCACCAAGGGGGCCGAGAGATTGTGGTGGTGTCGCAGCAAAGTGTATTGCCCCGGATTGGTGAGCACGACATCCACCGCGTTCTGCGATATTGCGGCATCCAGTTCAGGGGGGGTATAGTTGGTGACGACGACTTGTCTGCCCAGCGTTTTTTCCAGATAGGCGGCCAGCGGTTGCCACTGCCCCATGGATTGCGTCTCGGGACGAAAGACGATAACCCCCAATCTCAGGGGCGCTTCGGCCCAAGCCGGCAGTGCCGCAAGGACCGAGACCAGGCACAATAGGACGAGGTTCATTCGGACGAGGTTCATTCGCCGCATGGCATCACTCCTCCTCACGCGGCAACCAGTCTGGCGTGAGCAGACCTTCCAGGGTGTCTTCGCGCGGCAGCAGGCCGCGTTGCACCATCAGGGCGGAGAGCGTTCTGGCGGCTCGGGTCAGACGCGCATCGTGGGACGCGAGATAATAGTTGCGGTTGGTCGGCAGCGTGGGCAGTACCACCCCCGCCAGCGCTTGCTGCACCTCGTTGGGTTTGATTCCTTGATGGGCGGCGATGCGATAGATGGCGTCGAGGCGATTGGTGCGCAAATGCTTGATGGCGCGAAAATGGCCGACCAGCAGTGCCCGCAAATTCGCTTGCCGGTCTTTGGCGCGGTCTGTGCGTACCGCCAGAACGTCGAAAACGGTGTCCGGTATTTGCCGGGTATCGAACAGGTGTTGCGCGCCTTCATGCTGCAACAGCGTGGCAAAGGGTTCGTAAGTGACGACGACATCCACCTCGTGATTGCGCCAGGCGGCCAGTTGCCGATCGGGCGGCAAATCGACCGGCGTCAGCGCGGAAGCCGGGAGCTGTGCCGCATCCAGCAGCTTGTTGAACATCAAGGCGCCTAACGCATTTTGTTCGAAGCCGATGCGCTTGCCGGCCAGATCGGCGAGGCGATGGATCGTCGGGCGGGCAAGCACGATATCGGCACCGGCCGACACATCAAAAACCAGGGCCACGGTGAGCGGCATACCGGTTGCGCGGACGCGCAGGACTTCGTCGAGCGTCAGGCAGGCGGCATCGACCTGCCCGGCTTGCAATGCCGCCAGCGAATCGCTCGCGGTCCTGCCTTGCTGGAGTCGCACACTGGCCGGCAGCCAATCGAACTCGTCTGCGAGATAAAGGGTTTCGTAGCCTATCCAGGGATAGATCGCCACCGTCAGCGGCGGGGTGGGCGCGCATGCCGTCAGCCAGGCGGCGGAGGCCAGGGCCGTGTAGGAGGTCAACCCAGAGAGGAACTGGCGGCGACGCATTTCAATTTGGTGGGATGGCAGTATCGACAGGGCCGGTATCGGTCAAGATATTAGCAGGGATTCTCCGGACTTGCGCTTGGCATGCCGGCGGCCGGCTGGCGTGTTGGAGTGTTGGAGTGTTGGAGCACGCCGCCAGGAACGGGCATGTTAAAATTACGCTGTCGTTTGCCGATCCACCCCATTTCTTCCACGCTCGTCCGAGCGCCGCATCCCAACATGATCCGAACCCGCTTCGCTCCCAGCCCGACCGGCTATCTGCATATCGGCGGCGCCCGCACCGCGCTATTCGCCTGGGCCTATGCCCGCCATCATCGGGGCACTTTCATCCTGCGCATCGAGGATACCGATGTCGCCCGCTCGACGCCCGCTGCGGTTCAGGCGATACTCGACGGCATGCGCTGGCTTGGACTGAACCCGGACGAGGGGCCGTTCTATCAGATGCAGCGCATGGATCGCTACAAGGAGGTCATCGCACAGATGCTGGCTGCCGGGACGGCTTACCATTGCTACACTTCGCGCGAGGAACTGGACGCGATGCGCGCCGAGCAGGAGGCCAACAAGCAGAAGCCGCGCTACGACGGACGCTGGCGCCCCGGTGCCGATGCGCTGCCCGAGCCGCCGGCCGGCGTCAAGCCGGTGGTGCGTTTCCGCAACCCGGCCGAGGGTGTGGTGGCATGGGACGATCTGGTCAAAGGCCGCATCGAGATCGCCAACGCCGAGCTCGACGACTTCATCATCGCCCGCGACGATGGCACGCCGACATACAATTTCTGCGTGGTGGTCGACGACTGGGACATGCGCATCAGTCATGTGATACGCGGCGACGATCACGTCAACAACACCCCGCGCCAGATCAATGTGCTGCGGGCGCTGGGTGCCACGGTGCCGCAATACGGGCATCTGCCGATGATCCTCGGCGACGACGGGCAGAAGCTGTCCAAGCGCCACGGCGCGGTCAGCGTGATGCAATACAGCGAGGACGGCTATCTGCCCGAGGCGGTGCTCAACTACCTGGCGCGGCTGGGCTGGTCGCACGGCGATGAAGAGATATTTTCCATGGAGCAGTTCTGCGCCTGGTTCGATTTCGATCATGTCACTTCGTCGGCGGCGCAGTTCAATACCGAGAAGCTCAACTGGCTCAACGCGCATTACCTGAAGTTGGCCGACGCTGGTCGCCTGGCGGTGGAAGTCAGGCGCCGGCTGGCGGCGCAGGGCGTGGATATCGGCACCTTGTCCCACCAAGCGGCACTGGAGAAAGCCGTTGCGCTCTACCGGGAGCGGGCCGGCAATCTCAACGAACTGGCCGACGCGGTCCATCCAATCTGCATAGCGGTGGAGCCGCCTGGCGAACTGGCGGCGCAGCATCTGACCCCGCCGGCACGTGCCGCATTGGCGACGCTGCACGGCAAGTTGACCGAATTGACCGATTGGCAGGCCGCCTCGCTTTCTCAAGCCATCAAGCAAACGCTTGCCGCCCACACGCTGAAAATGCCGCAGCTGGCGATACCGCTGCGGGTGGCCCTGCTGGGCCAGGCGCAATCGCCGTCGATCGACGCGGTGCTGGAAGTGCTGGGTCGCGAGCGTGTGCTGGAACGTCTGGGACGGGCGCTCTAAATTCGATCTGGCGGGAAAAACCGATCCGCGCTAGGATTCATCCAATAAACCAACGGGAGGCAGCCATATGCAGACCATTCGACCCGCCCTGATGTGGCTAGGCGTCGCGATTTTAGTGATGGTGGCGCAGGACGGCAATGCGAAGCGCTTAGGTTCGGGTTCTTCGTCTCATGCCAGTTCGGCAATTGCCAAGGTAGAGCCAAAGCGCAGTTCGGAGGTGGGCTCGGCGCTGCGTTATGGCGCGGCTGCGGCGGTGGGTGCCGGCGCGGGCCGCGCAACGGCCAAGGCCTTGATGGAATCCGGCAAGGAGGAGCAGGAGCCGGGCAAATCGCCCGAGGATCAGGCCGCAGAGGCCGAGCAACAGCGGCTGGAAAAGCTTTCCGATCTGGAGCGCAAGGCGCGCGCGGAGGAGATCGCGAAAAAGAGCGAACAAATCCTCAAGGAGGGCGAGGTGCGCCGCAAAGCCGAATTGGCGGCGAAGCAAGCCGAGGAGAAGCGTCGCCAGGATGAAGCCAACGCCAGGCGCGCCGAGGCCGAGGAGCAGCAGGCGGAATTGAAGCGCCAGGCCATCGCGCGGGAATTGTCCTGCGTCATCAAACCCGCCATGACCGACGACGAGATCAGCCACTGCAAGTGGGCCTGGAGTTCTCCTCCGCCCTGAAGACGTGCCTGTTCAGGTACGCCGCTTCATGACATCCGTTTGGGTTTGCGGGCGCCGCCAACCGTACTGAGTGGCGGTGTTTCCCCTCCCGACTGGGACTGGAATACGATGATGTCGTTGGCGCTGTTCAATCTCTCGGCAAGCGCCCGGGCAATGTTCCGAAACAGCAGCGAAGCCGCATCGGGCGCTTCCTTGAGCCGATCGTAGCAAATCCGCAAGGCCAGGGTGTCCTCCGCCGCCTTGGCGCTGGCGCTGCGTTTGCCATCATCGACCAGTCCCATTTCGCCGAAACTTTCTCCCACCGAAAGATTCGCCAAGGCCAGCGGCTGGCCGGCATTCTCACGCCAGATGCTGACTTTCCCCGAGCAGATAATGTACATGTCCCTGCCGGGGGCTCCTTCACTGAAAATATTCTCGCCGGCCTTCCAGAAAGCCTTGGTGGAAATCGCCATGAGCTGTTTCAAATCCGCAATGCCAAAGCCCCAGAAGCATTTGGACATGGAAAGAACTTTCAAGTGAACGTCCATCTCATTTTTCCTTCGCGAAGCAGAACTATTTCGATTCTACTGATGGGCTGGATAGTTACAAGCGCTTCAGCGGCGACGCACGCCGCGCAGCATCTCGCGTTTGTTGCCGAAGCCCGTGGTTTTGCTCACTTCGAAGCCGGCTGCGGCGAGTCCTTTCCGTACTGTGCCGGCCACCGTCCAGGTCGCCAAGGTTGCTCCGGCTGCCGCCAATTGTTCCAGCGACTTGAGCAAATGCGGCGACCACAGTGCCGGGTTTTTCGACGGCGAGAATCCGTCGAGAAAGAATGCGTCGACAGGTGCGCCAAGGGCAGGCTGCAATAGCGATTCGGCGGCGTCGTCGAAGCACAGCTTCAATATCACCCGCCCTTCGTCGAAATGCAGCAGGTGTATTCCCGGCATCGGCAGCGGCCATTGCCGTTGCAGTTGATCCGACAGGTCCGCCAATTCAGGCCAACGCCGATGCAGGCTAGCCAAGTCGACGCTGGTCAGTGGGTGTTTCTCGAACGAGACGAAATGCAAACGTTTGCAGCGCTGCGGATCGCTGCGCCAGACTTGCCAGGTGGCCAGGAAATTCAGGCCGAGGCCGAAGCCGGTCTCGAGGATGACGAAGCGCTCTTGTCCTCGCCAGCGTTCGGGCAGTCCATTGCCGCCCAGAAAGACATGCCGCGCTTGCGCCAACCCGCCGGCAGCGGCGTGGTAAACATCGTCGTACTCCGCCGAATACGGCGTGCCGTCCGGGGTGTAGGCGAGTCTTGCCGGGGTGAGCATCGCTGGCCGGCGAACCGTCGCAGCGGTTCGCTACTCGGGCCGCATGTGCGGAAACAGGATCACGTCGCGAATATTGGCGCTGTCGGTCAACAGCATCACCAGCCGGTCGATACCGATGCCGCAGCCGCCGGTCGGTGGCAGGCCGTATTCGAGGGCGCGGATGAAGTCGGCGTCGTAGTACATCGCTTCCTCGTCGCCGGCTTCCTTGGCCTTGGCTTGCTCCTGGAAGCGCGCCGCCTGGTCTTCCGCATCGTTGAGCTCGGAGAAGCCGTTGGCGATTTCGCGGCCGACGATGAACAGTTCGAAACGCTCGGTGATGTCCGGGTTGGTCTGGCTGCGCCGCGCCAGCGGCGAGACCTCGGCCGGATAGTCGATGATGAAGGTCGGATCCCACAACTCGGCTTCGGCGCAGGCTTCGAATAGTTGCAGTTGCAGAGAGCCGAGTCCGCCCGGTTTCACGGCTTCGCCGAAATCCTTGATCTTCTGCTTGAGCCAGGCGGCATCGGCGAGTTGCGTAGCGGTGAAGCCCGGATGGTATTTCATGATCGCCTGGGTGATGGTCAAGCGTTCGAAGGGTTTGGACAAGTCGAGCGTGCGTCCCTGATACTCGAAAACTTCGGTGCCGAGTGCCGCGCGCGCCGAATGGCGCAACAGCCCCTCGGTGAAATCCATGAGCATGCGATAGTCGGCATAGGCCTCGTAGAACTCCATCATGGTGAATTCGGGGTTGTGGCGCGGCGAGATGCCTTCGTTGCGGAAGTTGCGATTGACCTCGAAGACCTTCTCGAAGCCGCCGACCACCAGCCGCTTCAGGTACAACTCGGGGGCGATGCGCAGAAACAACTCCATATCGAGCGCGTTGTGGTGGGTCTTGAACGGCTTGGCTGCTGCGCCGCCCGGAATCGGATGCATCATCGGCGTCTCGACTTCGAGAAAGCCGTGGTGGATCATGTAATCTCGGATCGACTGGATCATCCGGCTGCGTGCGACGAAAGTGAAGCGCGATTGCTCGTTGGTGATCAGGTCGAGGTAGCGGCAGCGGTATTTCTGTTCCACGTCGGTGAGGCCATGGAATTTCTCGGGCAGCGGCCGCAGCGATTTGGTGAGCAGGCGCAATTCGTTGGCCTGCACCGTCAGTTCGTTGGTCTTGGTGCGGAACAGCGGGCCGACCACGCCGACGATGTCGCCGACATCCCAGCGCTTGAATTCGGTATGCACTTCTTCGCCGCTCTTGTCGTTGCTGACAAATATCTGGATGCGGCCGGACAGATCCTGGATCGTGGCGAAACTGGCCTTGCCCATCACCCGCTTGAGCATGATGCGGCCGGCGATCCTGACCTCGATCGGCGTCGCGTCGAGCTCCTCGCGCGATTTGTCGCCGTACATCTCGTCGATTCTGGCGGCGAGGTTCTCGCGGCGGAAGTCGTTCGGATAGGATTTGCCGCTGGCGCGCCAATCGGCAAGCTTGGCGCGGCGTTCGGCGATGATATGGTTTTCGTCCGGCGCCGCTGGGGCCGTCGTAGCACTGGGATTTGTTTCAGTCATGGGGAGGCTTTCTGGCAAACTAGGCTTGGAAACCTCTAATTGTCGCCTATCCGGGGGAAACTGGCCAAGAATAATCGACAGGTATGGCTGGGAATGGCAATGGCAGCATATCAATAAATCCGTATAGCCCAATACGCCGACGCCGATATGCACAGCACAGATCGGAAGGCAATGGTCGGCAATTAGGGCGTGTTCTCAATGAATCGGCGCGATGCGTTGCTGTCAAATGCGGATGGCCGCGCGACGCGAGTCGAAGTCAATGGCCATCCCCCTTGACGAGACGAGCAACAAAGCGGACGCCGCATTTGGCAGCAACCCGAAGGGAATGCCCCAAGGGCACTTCCTTCGGGGCGCGAGGCAGATGGCCCCCATTGCGGCGTTGCTCGCTCCTGATTGGGAATAACCCAACGGCGTCGCTCGCGCCTTGCACTACGAGCCATCTGCCTCGTTCGCACACGTCGATTCATTGAGAACACGCCCTAGGCTTATCAATGGCGGCACGTCCCGCTATCGCTCAAAAATAATCCGCTGACGAGTGAAATGGCTCACTGCGGTGCAAGCGCCGAGCCAGCAGAATAACCGCCGTCATACAGCAGGCTTCGAGCTCGCTGGCGGTTTCAGAGCCGAGTTGCCGGCCGCCGCAGGCTTAAGCGGTGGTTAAGGTCAGCACTGCAAAGTTGCAACGTTGGTTGCAATGAAATGGGTCCGACTTGGTGTTACGACGCTGCTCTGGGCTCGTTTGCAGATCAACTCTGAGCCACTGTGGCGTTTGCGCTTATCGGCCACATAATTTGATAACCATTTTAGGAGCTAGCATTATGAACGTCCTGAGTCATCGCATGAAACTTGGATTGTGCGCCGTCGCGCTTGCAACGCTTGCTGCCTGCGGCGGTGGTGGCGGCGGCGGTGGCAACCCTGTTGCCGACCCCGTCATACGCGGTGTGGCTGCGACCGGATCGGCGATTGCCAACGGGCAAGTCAGCCTGAAGTGCAGTGAGGGCAGTACCTCCACCGTTAGTACGCAAGCCGATGGCAGCTACAGCATCGACGTGAGCAAGGTCACACTGCCCTGCGTCGCACGCGTCGATTATGAAGACGCCGCCACGCACAAGGCTGAAAAGCTTCATTCGCTGGTTCAAGCCGTCGGTACTGTCAACATCACACCGGTGACCGACTTGCTGGTGGCCAATTTAAGCTCGACCGGGGTCGCTGCCGACGCGTATGACAAATTTGACGCAAGCGAACTCAAGTCGTATTCCGCAGAACGGGTTCGGACCGCCGAGCAGATGGTAAAGGCTGAGCTGCAATCCAAGGGCGTCGATGTCACGCATCTGCCCGATGACGTGATTGGCAGCAAGCTGGTGGCTGCCAGCGTATCCAGCAAAGGCGATGCACACGACGGTGTGCTTGATGAAATCAAGGCTGCGCTCGACGAGCAGGGCAAGACACTGCACGACCTGGCGGACGAAATGAAAGCCGGTCATGAAACCCGCGGTTTGACCACCAGCACCGGCCAGGCTGGCGACGCCGCAAAAGGAAAAGCGGCCTATGAAGCGAATTGCAGCGGCTGCCACGGCGCACGTATTTCAGACGCCATCAACGCGGCCAAGATCTTGAATGCGATACGTAAGAACGAAGGCGGCATGGGTTCTCTTGCGACGTCGGTCAACAGCTTCGTCGCGGACGACATTGCCACCTATATCGCCAGCATTCGCGGGACGGGTGCCGGCACCAGTCCCGTCCCGACACTGAAAACTCAAACCATCACTTTCAGCTCGCCCGGCAACCAGACGCTTGGCGGCGCCACGCCGGCCTTGTCTGCCACCTCGACTTCCGGGCTTCCGGTGACCATTACCTCCGGCACGCCGGCCGTTTGCAATATCAACAATGGCACGTTGATCCTGGTGGCTGCTGGCACTTGCACTCTGAGCGCGAGTCAGAGTGGCAACTCGGTTTATAACGCAGCGGCTCCCGTGGACAACTCGTTTACTGTGGCATCTGCCAGCGGCGCAGTATTGGCCACGCAAACCATCACCTTCGCCCCAGTCGGTGCGCAGAAGGTCGGGACTCCTGTCACCCTGTCGGCAAGTTCTGATTCGGGCCTGGCGGTAAGCTTGGCGTCGACCACGCCGACGATATGCACGCTAAGCGGCAACATACTGACGCTAGTGGCGGCAGGCAACTGCAGCATCACGGCAAATCAGGCTGGCAACAGCAGCTTTGCCGCAGCAGCGATTGTCACGCGCACCTTCGCGGTGACCGACCCGGCTGCCGTGGTGTCGGCCACCAATGGCAAGGCGCTGTATGTCAGCAACAATTGCGGCGGTTGTCATGGTATGGTCCCGGCGGCATTGAACATCTTGGCCGGCGCCAGCAAACCGGTCGTCATTCAAAACGCCATCGCCGCCAACATGGGGGGCATGGGCATGTTCTCGGGCTTGACCAGCCAGAATCTGGCCGACATCGCTTCCTATCTGGCGACACCGAGTATTTGATCACCGATTACTCCTCGGCACGGTGACTGCTGCAGGCGCTGCCTGCAGCAGTCAAACGCACAAGGGCTTGACTTTTGCCGGCCTCTTGTCGTTTCTGGCCGGGATGGCCCGGAGCAATCCGCAGTGCCGGCCAAAATCCTCTCACCCTGTTACGTCGTTGAAGATGCCGGGGCCGTTTCCGCAAACCGTCCCCATCGATGTCCCACGGTAATCGCTTACGCATATGTCGTAGTGCTGGCTAAGGGCACTCCGTCTCACGACACATTTAAGAAGGCATTTCGGGTTGCTGGACGCGAAGGTGTTCGAAAGCTGCTTTAAATGCTTGTCACCGTCGGTCTACGTATTTCCATATAAGGCCTGCACCTTATACGCGTTGACACGTATTTATGAATGGCCGATTCCGGCCAGAATGTAAAAACATGCGGCATGCGTCGTGTCGAAACGCTTGATGGAGCCCTTATCGATGAACACCGTCCTCGCCAACTTGATGTCCCAAGAGGGGCATAGGCAAATCAGCAATTACGTTCATCTGACCTGCGGGGAGGCAATCGGCATCGATCATGGCGACGGCGCCAACGGGGATGAGTATTCCTTGCTGATGCAGGAAGTCGATATCCTGCTGGAAAAGGGATTTCCGCTTGGCTTGGCGCTCATGATGGGGGAAATGGATCAGTCCTTTCTTCGGGAGATCAACAGGATCGTCAAGATCCAGGCGGATTACATTTCCTGGGTCGTCTCGGGGCCGTTCGTGATTGCCGTGTTTCACCAGAGATTGTTCACCGAACTGCAATCGATGTGGCTGCTTGTCGCCGATAGTGCCGATGCCGCTTGCGGCGTCGTATTTTCCGCAGGCTGCAAGGATCACGACAAGCTTCTCCTGGCGGCCCGCATTGCACTGCATAGAGCCATCGCCCGGGGCGTCAATCTTCTCGTCCTCGATTCCGGGGCCGCCGCCCAGGCTGTCGACGACCATGCCATCGGCTTGACGATGAGGAAGCAGCTTGCCTCGGGCAGCAAAGATTTTGAAGCCTATTACCAGCCGCAAGTGGTTATCAAATCGGCGATCCCGTGCGGCGCCGAAGCCTTGGCACGCTGGCACCCGGACAACGAGGAGATTTCACCGTCCCGGTTCATTCCGATCGCGGAGGAAGCCGGCCTGATCGGGGAAATCGGGGAATTGATGTTTACCCTTTCCGCGCAAACCATCAACGTGATGCGCCGTTCCGGCATCGAGATTCCGTATATCGCGGTCAATGTGTCTCCGCTCCAGAGCCGTCAGGGGGATCTCCTCAGATTGATCCAGGCAATCCTGCGCAGCGAAAACCTCATGCCTTCCGACATCGAGATCGAGATTACCGAATCGCTCGCGGGCAGTGGCGGAGATGAATTTCGGCGTTGGCTGCTGGAGCTTTCGGCGGCAGGTTTCCATATCGCCATCGACGACTTCGGCACGGGGACATCGACGCTGGCGCGAATTTGCGAAATCCCCGCCCGGACGATCAAGCTGGATCGGGCTTTCGTCAGCCCGCTGCCGGATGACTCTGCCGCGCGCGCCGTTTGTCGTTCCGCCCTGGAACTGGTGCACGCCTTGGGCAAGACATCGCTCGCGGAAGGCGTCGAACTGGGCAGCCAGGCGTCCTACCTGAGTTCCCTGGGCTGCGCCATGGGCCAGGGATTCCACTGGGCGCGGCCCATGGCGGAGAATGACTTGATCGACTGGTGGCACTGCGCCCTGACCGGCAACGGATTGCAGACGAGGGTGATGACATGAGTCCCGATATCACTGCGGCAACGCTTCCTTACGCTTGGCAGAGTCGGCAGGATGCCGCCGCGTGCCACGGCGAAACCCGCCGACAAATCTGGGCGGCCGCTCCGTTGATGATGCTGGCTGCCATCGGCGCGGCAGGCATCTTGGCGGTGGGCGGGGCCGCTCCCTTGCCGGTGGCGTTGGCAACGTTTCTCGCCATCCTGGGTTTGGTTCTCGCCTGGCGGAGTTCTTCCCGCTGGGAAGAACTCCTGCGCGATGCGCAAACGGCGGTGGAGCGGGAACTCCGGCCCGGTTGCTGCGAACGCAAGGCGCATTGCATCAACGGGCTGGAAAAACTGTGCGGCGGCGTGCTGCCGGTCTGGTCGGGCCAGATCGAGATGGCGCGTGTGCATACCGAAGATTCCATCACTGCGTTGGCAAACCGCTTCGCCAACATCAACCAGCGGATTGCCGCCAGCATGGCGTCGTCCCAGGGAGAGTCCGGCAATGGCCTGATTGCGATGCTCAACGCAAACGAGACGGAGCTCAATTCCATCATTGCCACCTTGCGCGCCGCCTTGGCCATGAAGGACGCCATGCTCGGCGAAATCACCTCCCTGTCGCAATTCACCGAAACGCTCCAACTCATGGCCCGGGATGTCGGCGACATCGCCAAGCAGACCAACCTGCTGGCGCTCAACGCCGCCATCGAGGCGGCTCGCGCCGGTGAGGTCGGACGCGGCTTCGCGGTCGTCGCCGACGAAGTGCGCAAGCTGTCTACTCAATCCGGCGAAACCGGCAAGAAGATCAGCGAAACGGTCGAGACGGTCAACAAGGCGATTGCCTCGACCCTGAATGTTTCCCGCCAGTATGCGCGGCAGGATGAGGAGATGGTGACGAATTCGGAAAAGGTTATCGAGCAGGTCGTCGGCCGCGTCCATACCGCAGTGCAAGGACTGGTGGATTCGTCCGACGTGCTGCGCCGGGAGAATCAGGCGACCAGCGAGGATATCGCCGAAGTCCTGGTGGCGTTCCAGTTCCAGGACCGGGTCAGCCAGGTGCTGAGCCACGTCTGCAACGACATGGGCAAACTGAAAGAGCGGATCGCGGAGCAGCAACGGCAACGGGACGAGGGCGGCAGGCCCGGCGCCATCGACGCCACGGCGTGGCTGGACGAGCTTTCCCACACTTACACGGTACCCGAACAGCATGTCGTGCATGCCGGCGGCAAGCTGCAGGCGACGGCGGGCAGTGAGGAAATTACTTTCTTTTAAGAGCCTATTTCAGTAGGGAGAGCGGTATGCGCAGAGACAAATTGGGATGCGATGCTAGGCGCGGCGACGAAGCGATGCTGCATGCCTCGCGAGGAGCCGCAACGCCGCAGCGCGCCCAATTTGTCTCTGCCCTACGGGTTGCGGCCCAATGCGGCGCTCGCTTTGTCGCTCGCCTTGTGAAGGGATCGACCATTCACTGCGGCTTGCTTCGCGCGATCATCCGCATTGGGCCACAACGCATGCCACTTTCCCTACTGAAATAGGCTCTAAGTTTTTGGAGAACTGCCGTGACGAAAAATATCATGATCGTGGACGACTCCGCTTCGCTGCGGCAGGTCGTCAGCATCGCCCTCAAGAGTGCCGGTTACGACGTCGTCGAGGCATGCGATGGCAAGGACGCCTTGGAAAAGCTCGACGGCCGCAAGCTGCACCTCATCATCAGCGATGTGAACATGCCCAACATGGACGGGATTGCCTTCGTCAAGGCGGCCAAGCAGTTGCCCGCCTACAAGTTTACGCCGGTCATCATGCTCACCACCGAATCCGGCGAAAGCAAGAAGCAGGAAGGCCAGGCCGCCGGCGCCAAGGCCTGGGTGGTCAAGCCCTTCCAGCCGCCGCAGATGCTGACGGCGGTTTCCAAGCTGGTCCTGCCCTGAGGTGATCGCCATGGAGAAGAACGTCCAGCATGTCTGCCTTGCCGGGGAGTTCACCATCTTCACCGCCGCCACGATGCGCGAGCAACTGCTCGCCGGCTTCGACGGCGCCGATGAAGTCGAGGTGGACCTGGCCCAGGTCAGCGAAATCGACAGCGCCGGCGTGCAATTGATGGTTGCCGCCAAACAGGAAGCCGCGGCGCAGAAAAAGGTTTTGCGTTTCTCCGGCCACAGCTCCGCAGTGCTCGACACCATCGACCTGTGCAGCCTGGCCGCCTATTTCGGCGACCCGGTATTGATCCACTCACCTGCTTGAGGAGCGAATTCCATGAACCTGGACGACGCCCTGCAAACCTTCATCGTCGAAGCCCGCGAGCTGCTGGAGCAGATGGAAGAAGCCCTGCTGCGCATCGAGCAGACGCCGGACGACCCCGACACCATCAACGCCATCTTTCGTGCCGCACACACCATCAAGGGTTCCGCCGGTCTGTTCGGCATGGATCACATCGTGTCCTTTACGCACGCGGCGGAAAGCGTGCTCGACAAGGTGCGCAGCGCCGAACTGCGCATTAGCTCCGAACTGGTGGCGCTGTTTCTGTCTGTCTGCGATCACATCGGTGTCCTGATCGGCCACGTCGCCGAAGGCAGCGAACCTGACGCCGCGGTCCGCCAAGCCAGCGCCGAACTGGCGGCCAAGCTGCGTGCCTGCCTTGGCCAGCCGCAAGATGCCGCCAAGCCCGGCGCACCGGCCAAACTCGCCGCCAACCTGGCACAGGCTGCGCCGAGAAGCGAAGCCGGCGGCGTGGATACCGACAACTGGCACATCTCGCTGCGCTTCAACCGCGATGTGCTCAGGAACGGCATGGACCCGCTGGCCTTCATCCGCTACCTGACCACCTTCGGCAAGATCGTTCACATCGTCACGCTCGTCGATGCCGTGCCGGCGCTGTCCAGCATCGACCCGGAGGACTGCTACCTCGGCTTCGAAATCGGCTACCAAAGCGATGCCGACAAGGCCGCCATCGAAGGGGCCTTCGAGTTCGTGCGCGATGACGCCAACATCTTCATATTGCCGCCGCACAGCAAGATTTCCGAGTATCTGCGGCTGATCGACAACCTGCCTCAGGAAGAACTGCGCCTGGGCGAAATCCTGGTGCGTTGCGGCACCCTGACGCAGGCCGAACTCGACCGTGTGCTTTCCCGGCAGGCCGCCGAGGCGGTGAATGAGGCGCCCCGCCCCATCGGCGAGGTGCTGGTGGAACAGAACCTGGTGCGTCCGCCCGTCGTCGAAGCCGCGCTGGACAAGCAAAAGCAGATCAAGGAACACAAGGCGACGGAAGGCAGCCTGATCCGCGTCAATGCCGAAAAGCTCGACGAGCATATCAACCTCATCGGCGAACTGATCATCGCTTCCGCCTCCGCCAGCCTCATCGCCCAGCGCACCAACCTTCCCGAACTTTCCGAAGCCTCGGCGCGGTTGTCGCGCCTGGTCGAAGAAGTCCGCGACTCCGCGCTGACCCTGCGCATGGTGCAGATCGGCGCCACCTTCAACAAGTTCCAGCGCGTGGTGCGCGACATGAGTGCCGAGTTGAAGAAGGACATCCACCTCGAAATTTCCGGTGCCGAAACCGAACTCGACAAGACCGTCGTCGAAAAGATCGGCGATCCGCTTACCCACCTCGTGCGCAATTCGCTCGACCACGGCATCGAGCCGGCCGAGGTGCGCGCCGCTCGAGGCAAGCCGGCGCACGGCACGATCCGCTTGAATGCCTACCATGATTCGGGCAGCATCGTCATCGAAGTTGCCGACGACGGCGGCGGCCTCAACAAACAACGCATCCTGAACAAGGCCGTAGAGCGCGGTCTCGTCAAGCCCGAGCAAATTCTCAGCGACAGCGAGATCCACCAACTCATCTTCGAGCCCGGCTTCTCCACCATGGAACAGGTCAGCAACCTCTCCGGCCGGGGCGTCGGCATGGATGTGGTGCGCCGGAACATCGTCGCGCTGCGCGGTTCGGTGGAAATCGACAGCGTCGAAGGCGCCGGCACCACCATGCGCATCCGCTTGCCGCTGACGCTCGCCATCATCGACGGTTTTCTCGTCGGCGTGGCGGCCTCGTCCTTCGTGGTGCCGCTGGATATGGTGGTCGAATGCGTCGAACTCTCCACAGAGGAAACCCAAGCCGCACAGGGCCGCGACCACCTCAACCTGCGCGGGGAGGTGCTGCCCTTCATCCGTCTCAAGGACCTTTTCGACATCCCCGAACCGCCGCCTCCGGTCATCAATCCGGCAGACGAGAATTTCCTCGCCACGCTCAGCGCGCTGCCCGGCTTCGCATCGACCGGCGTCATTCTCACCGCCGAAGGCGCCGCAGCGCTGGCAGCCGACCCGGAACTGGTTTTTCTCCTGCATCCGGTGAAGCGCGAGAACGTCGTCGTGGTGCAGTACGCCGGCCACCGTGCCGGTCTCGTCGTGGAAAACCTGTTGGGCGAGTACCAGACCGTTATCCGCCCGCTGGGCGAGGTGTTCAACGGTCTCGAAGGCATCAGCGGCTTCACCATCCTCGGCAACGGCCATGTGGCATTGATTCTCGATGTGCCGGGACTGGTGCGGCGCGTCGCGACCCGCGACCGGCAACGGCACGCCGGCAACCGTCGCGACATTGCGCAGACAGACGAGCCGAGGCAGCTCGGTCGAGCTCCTTCGATGCTCGACAGGGATTTCGTCCCTGCCTGAGATTGGCTCGCCCGTCGCCGACGGGCGAGGCGGAGTGATTTTATTTTTTGAGGAGTCATCACATGTTCAAGAATCTGAAAATCGGTACGCGGCTTGGCCTCGGCTTCGCTTCCGTGCTCATTCTGCTCGCCGCAATCTCGGCGACATCCGTCATCCGTGTTAACCAGATCAATCAGGGGGTGGAGCTATTGGTCAATGACAAGTTCCCCAAGACCATCTGGGCAAACAGCATAGTCAACAACATCAACATCGTTGCCCGTGCAGCGCGAAATATCTTGCTGATCAGCAAGCCCGAGGAGGCTGCCAAGGAACTGGAGCGGGTAAGCGACGCTCGCAAGCTCATCAGCGAAAATCTCGGCAAGCTGGAGAAGACGGTGAAGTCCGAGAGCGGCAAGCAGGCCTATGCCAAAGTCCTGGATACGCGCAAGGCATACGTGGCCGACCTGGAGAGGTTCCTCGATCTGGCAAAAGCCGGCAAGAAAACGGAAGCCACGGAACTGATGCTCACCAGGATGCGCAAGTCCCAAGCCGATTATCTTGGCGCCATCCAAGGACTCATCGATCACCAGGTCGAATCGATGGCGAGCACCGGCAAGCATGCCGATGAATTGGCGATGCAGACTCAAACCCTGGTGATGATCCTCGCCGTCGCCTCCTTGATCATCGCGGTGGGCATGGCCTGGTGGGTTACCCGCAGCATCACCCGGCCGGTGGGCGAGGTCGTCGAGGCGGCAAATAAAATGGCCGCGGGCGATTTCAACTTTGAGCTGAAGAGCGACGCCAAGGATGAAATGGGCGAAGTGGTGCGTGCGGTCGGCTCAATACAGCTTGCGGTGCGCGCACTGATCGCCGATGCCGGCATGTTGTCCCAGGCGGCTGTCGACGGCAAGCTCGCCACCCGGGCCGACGTGGCCAAGCATCAGGGCGACTACCGCAAGATCGTCGAAGGTGTGAATGCCACGCTCAACCGGCTGGTCGGCCTGCTCGATCTGATGCCTACCCCGGTCATGCTGGTCGATAGGCATCTCAACATCCAGTACATGAACGAATTCGGCGCCAAGGTCGGCGGCAAGACCCCGGTGCAAGTCTTGAACACCAAGTGCTACGACCATTTCAGGACATCCGACTGCAAGACCGACAAGTGCGCCTGCGTCCGAGCCATGGAGGACGGAAAGATTTCCATCAGCGAAACCGATGCCCATCCAGGCACGCTCAATCTCGACATCGCCTACACCGGCATGCCATTGCATGACCCGGCGGGCCAGGTGAACGGCGCATTCGAGTTCGTCGTCGACCAGACCGCGGTCAAGAACGCCGCCCGCAGCATGCAGAAGATCGCCGACTACCAGCAGTCGGAAACCGAGAAGCTGATCGGCGGCCTGGGCAGGCTGGCCAGAGGCGACCTCACTTTTACCTTGACTGCCGCAGCTTCAGACAAGGATACCGCCGCGGTCAAACAGAGCTACGACATGGTTGCCACGGCTGTGAACGACACCGTCGAGAAGCTGGCCCAGACGATTGCCGACGTCAACGCCACCGCCGAGACGCTGGCTTCCGCGACGAGCCAGGTGTCTACCACCGCTCAGTCGCTCTCGCAAGCTTCCACCGAGCAGGCCTCGAGCGTGGAGGAAACCTCGGCTTCCGTCGAGCAGATGTCCGCTTCGATCAAGCAGAACACCGAGAACGCCAAGGTTGCCGACAGCATGTCCGGCGAGGGGTCGAAGAAGGCCGCCGAGGGCGGTCAGGCGGTGACCGAGACGGTCGGCGCGATGAAGCAGATCGCCAAGAAGATCGGCATCATCGACGACATCGCCTACCAGACCAACCTGCTGGCGCTCAATGCGGCGATCGAAGCGGCGCGCGCCGGCGAGCATGGCAAGGGCTTTGCGGTGGTGGCCGCCGAAGTCAGGAAGCTCGCCGAACGCAGCCAGATCGCGGCGCAGGAGATCGGCCAACTGGCGGGCAACAGCGTCGGGCTCGCGGAGCGCGCCGGCAAGCTCTTGGACGAGATCGTGCCGGTCACCAAAAAGACCGCCGACCTGGTGCAGGAAATCACGGCGGCTTCGCAGGAACAGACCATCGGTGTCGAACAGGTGAACGTCGCCATGAGCCAACTCAATCAGATCACCCAGCAGAATGCCTCGGCTTCCGAGGAGCTTGCCGCGACGGCGGAGGAAATGAGCAGCCAGGCTGCCAATCTCAAGGAACTCATCGCCTTCTTCAGCATTGCGGGAAGCCAGGACAAAGACCACCATGCCGCCGCCCGCCAATCGGTAGCGAAGCTCAAGGCGGAAGCCAAGGCGCAAGTGGCGTTGGCTTCGCTTCCTACGGGCATGAAAAAGGGCAATGGTGGAATCGACATCAATGAAGCGGACTTCGCCCGGTTTTAATGCCCGCAACTGGTTTAGGAGGCTGACATGCAAGCAATGGAAACTCAACTGGTGCAACATTCGATGCGCGACGCGGCGGCCATCAGGGACGCCGTGCTGGAAGCCGAGGAACAACAGCAGTACCTCACCTTCCTGCTGGGCGAGGAGATGTTCGCCATCGGCATCCTGGCGGTTCGGGAAATCATCGAATACGGCTACCTCACCGAGGTGCCGATGACGCCGCCTTTCATCCGCGGCGTCATCAACCTCAGGGGGGCCGTGGTGCCGGTGGTGGACCTGGCGGTGCGTTTCGGACGCGAAGCGATGGAAAACACCAAGCGCACCTGCATTGTCATTGTCGATATCGAATCGGCCAAAGGCAGCCAGGAAATGGGTGTGGTGGTCGATGCGGTCTCCGAGGTGCTGGAAATTCCCTGCGCCGACATCGAGCCGCCGCCGGAGTTCGGCAGCCGGATACGCAGCGACTTCATCCAGGGCATGGGCCGGATCGACGGCAAGTTCGTCGTTATTCTCGATGTGAGTCGGGTGTTGCTGGTGGATGAGGTCGCCGTGATGGCCAACATGACTGGCGCGGGGGCGCCGGCCGTCGCTTGATGCGTCTGCCCCGGCCGGTGTCGGGTAGGCCGTTTTGCCTTGATAAAACACGAGTCAGGCGTGGAATCCTCCCGCCTCCGCCATGTGCGACAGGTCGAGGAGTGTGGCTGCGCCGGTCTTGTGCATGATGTGCGCCTTATGGATTTCCACCGTGCGGTGGCTGATGCCCAGACGGCGCGCGATTTCCTTGTTGTGGAGTCCATTGATCGCCAGCGCCATCACCTCGCGTTCGCGTTTGGTCAGGCTCGCCAGGCGTGATGCGGCAGTGCAGTTGGTTTCGGCCTGCCTGCGGCGCCTTTCATCCTCAGCGAGCGCGGAGTGGACGTTGGTCATGAGTTCGGCGCCGCTGATGGACTTGGTGAGAAAGTTGAATGCGCCGGCCTTGATGGCCCTGACGCTGGTCGGAATATCGCCATGACCGGTCAGGAAAATGATCGGCAACGGGATGCTCCGCCGGGACATCTCCGCTTGCAGTCGCAAGCCGTCCATTCCCGGCATGCGCAGATCGATGATGGCACAACCGCGCCGTCCCGGTTGCCAGGCGGCGAGGAACGCCTGAGCGTCGTCGAAGGATTCGACCGCAAGCCCCTCCTGCTCGATGAGCAGCGTCAGCGAATCCCTGACCGCGCTATCGTTGTCGACCACGAAAATTGTCATTGCGTTGTCATTCACGGGCGAACGGTAAGGTAAAGTGGAAAGCGGCGCCTGGCTTATCGTCCGGGTCGAACCATAGCTCTTCGTCCTGGGCCTCGATAAGCGCCCGGCTGATGGCGAGACCCAATCCGATGCCGTTGGGTTTGGTGGTGAAGAAGGGTTCGAACACGCGTTCCGCCTTGTCGGCATCCAGTCCCGGCCCGCTGTCCCGCACCGTCACCAGCACCTTGTTCCGCTCCGTCCAGGTTTGTGCCGTGATTGCGATGACGGCCGCTTTCGTTCCGTTCTCGCGCATGGCCTCGGCGCCATTGCTCAGGAGATTGAGCAGAACCTTCTGCACCTGGAGCCGGTTGCCGAGCACGGCAGGCAGCCCGGGCTCGATCTCGATCGCTGCGTGGAATTCGTCATAACCCTCGTCCCTGGCGATGGCGGCGGTCTCGCGGACCAGTTCGTCGATGTCGAAAGGCGAGGCTTCAGATTTGCCCCGGTGCAGGTAGTCGAGCAGCTTGTTCAGGGTGCGTCCGGCGCGTTGCGCCTGTTCGATGCAGCCTTCGAGCGCATGCCGGAGCTTGTCGGGATCGCTGGCGCTGACGCGCAGACTGCGCAGTGCCGCTTCGCCATAGGCGGAAATCGCCACCAGCGGTTGGTTGATCTCGTGGGCGATCGCCGCCGCCGTCTGCGCTGCCACTTGGTGCTTGATCAGCGCGTCCATTTCCCCCCGGCGTTGCTTGGATACCTTCTCGGTGCGTTTTCTTTCGGTGATGTCGTGCACCGTGCCGATGAAGCGCACTGCACGGCCGGCCTCAAAGAATGTCTGGCCGACCAAGGCCACGGTGCGCAGACGGTCGCCGGCATGTCCGATGACGCGATATTCGGCGTGGTGCTTGCCGTTGCCGGCCATGGCGGCCGCCATGGCCGAGCGATCCTCCGGATGCACCCCGGCCACCAGCGTGTCGTAGGTGGCTTGCTGGTCCGGGTCGATGCCCCAAAGTTCGCGTATCCGCGCGTCCAGATGGATCGCGCCGCTGATCATGTCGATGTCGTAGATGCCCAATCCCGCCGTGTCCTGCGCCAGGCGCAGACGTTCCAGGCTGGCGCGCAGCAAGGCGGCGGCCTGAATGCGCTCGGTGATGTCCTCCTTGACGGCCAGATACTGTCGCACCTGCCCGTCCGCGCCGCGCACGGGCGAGATGATGGCTTGCTCAACGTATTCCGCGCCGTCCTTGCGGCGGTTGGTGAGCTCTCCACGCCAGGTCTTGCCCTGGCTGAGAGATGCCCAAAGCTCGTCATAGGTTTTCCGCGGCGTGCGACCGGATTGGAACATGCGCGGGTTGTGGCCGATGACCTCTTCGGCCGCGTAGCCGGAGATGGCGCTGAAGGCCGGATTGACATACTCGATGAGCGCTTTGGTGTTGGTGATCACAATGCTGGCGGTGCTCTGCGCCACGGCCAGCGACAGCTTGCGCAACTCCGAATCGCCCGTCCTGCGTTCCGGAATCTTATCGGCGGTGCTGACGAAATCGTTCATGACGGTTTGATCAAGATGGCTTGCTAGAGTCGGTTCCCGGACAACGGACGCGAACCCGGCGTGGTTGAATCGAGCCGGCCGGAGAGAGGCAATATATCCACACACAGAGAATGTGGATATACACAAAACACGGTAATTTTCGATACTCAGAAACCGGTATCCGTGCGAGTCCCCCCATTTCGTTGCCTGAATCGGGATGGCGGCCGCCTAATTTTTCTGCCATGGACCGATGGCTGTTTGTATAATCGCGCCCTTTCACCAGCAACACTTGCCAGCGCATCCCCCCATCCCCTCGTGAGCCTAGATTCGGAAATCCAGCGTCGCCGCACATTCGCCATCATCTCCCATCCCGATGCGGGCAAGACCACCCTGACCGAAAAATTGCTGTGGTTCGGCGGCGCGATACAGATGGCCGGTGCGGTGCGGGCGCGCAAGAACGGCCGGCATGCCACCTCGGACTGGATGGAACTGGAGAAGCAACGCGGCATCTCCATCACTTCCTCGGTGATGCAGTTTCCCTATCGCGACTGCATGATCAACCTGCTCGACACGCCCGGCCACGAAGACTTCTCCGAGGACACCTACCGCACCTTGACCGCCGTCGATTCGGCGGTGATGGTGCTGGATTCGGTCAAGGGCGTCGAGGCGCAGACCATCAAGCTCATCAACGTCTGCCGGCTGCGCGATACGCCCATCATCAGCTTCATCAACAAGCTCGACCGCGAGGGCCGAGCGCCGATCGAGCTGCTCGACGAGATCGAGTCGGTGCTGGCCATCCAGTGTGCCCCGATCACCTGGCCGATCGGCATGGGCGAGCGCTTTCGCGGCGTCTATCACCTCTACGACGACAGCATATCGTTCTTCGACCCGAAGGCGGAAAAGGGTACCGCGGAGATCATCCAGGGCCTCGACAACCCGCGTCTCGACGAACTGATCGGCGAGCAGGCCGACGAACTGCGCATCGATATCGAGCTGGTGCGCGGCGCTTCGCATACCTTCGATGCGGCGGCTTACCTGGCCGGCCGGCAGTCGCCGGTTTTCTTCGGTTCGGCGGCGAACAACTTCGGCGTGCAGTCGCTGCTCGACGCGGTGGTCGACCGCTCGCCCGGCCCGTTGCCGCGTCCGGCCGAAACGCGCACGGTCGACCCTTACGAAGACAAATTTTCCGGTTTCGTGTTCAAGATCCAGGCCAACATGGACCCCAAGCACCGCGACCGCATCGCTTTCCTGCGCATTTGCTCGGGGCGTTTCGAGCGCGGCATGAAGATCAAGCAGGTGGCCGGCGGCAAGTCGATCGCGGTGAATAACGCCATCACCTTCATGGCGCGCGATCGCAACACCACCGACGAAGCCTATGCCGGCGACATCATCGGCATCCCCAACCACGGCACGGTGCGGCTCGGCGAGACCTTCACCGAGGGCGAGGACCTGCGCTTCACCGGCATTCCGGCGTTCGCCCCGGAGTTTTTCCAGCGTGCCGTCCTGCGCAATCCGCTGAAGCTCAAGCAGTTGCAGAAAGGCTTGCAGCAGCTGGCGGAGGAGGGCGCCACCCAGTTGTTCCGGCCGCTGGTTTCCAACGACATGATCCTGGGCGCGGTGGGGACGCTACAGTTCGAGGTGGTGGCGCATCGCCTGGAGAACGAGTACGGTGTCGACGCAGTGTTCGAACCCTATCCGGTGGCCACGGCGCGCTGGCTGCGCGGCAGCGACGAGGCGTTGAAACTGCTGACGGAAAAATATGCCGGCAATGTGGCCCTGGACGGCGCGGGCGACTATGTCTATCTCGCGCCCAACCAGGTCAATCTCAAGCTGACGCAGGAACGTTTTCCCGACGTGCGCTTCCTGGAGACCCGCGAAGTTCACTAAGTTCACTGATTACCCGCCATGCGCCGAGTTTTTGCGCATAGGACAAGGTGGCGTGGGCCGGGCTGGTCGATGGCAAACGCGTAAAGCGCAGGGCGGGATTGTCGAGTGTCGGCAGCACCAGCCGCTTGAAGCAAGTCTCCGCTGTCGCGCCGTTGAAGAACACTTGCGAGATTTTCCGGTGGCTGCGGAAGAATGTCCGGAAGTCGTTGGCAACCTGCGTGGCGCTTTCGATCCTGGCATCCAGGCTGCCTTCGCGCCGGCAGGAATGCAGCACGTCCCAGAGGGCGATGCGCGCCGCTTTCAGGGCGTGTACCCTGCTCGCGTAATCCGCCCCGGCGTCGAGCTGCAGCAGCTCGGCCATGATCCGCCAGAAGGCGTTCTGCGCATGGGCGTAGTACTGGCCCGCCGCCAGCGACGCGCTGCCCGGCATGCTGCCGAGGATCAGTATCTCGGCGCGTTTGTCCGCGATCGGCGCGAAACTGCGAAGCCGTGTCATGCCATCTAACCGCAGAGGTTCCGGACATATTCCGACTGACAGGCCTGGCAGCGGTAAGTCGTGCTGTCGCATGCTTGCAGCTTCTCCAATCGCCCCTGTTTCTCATAGCAGCGCCGACAGAAAAGGCCGATCTTCCTGCCGTTGTCGACCAGGTAGTAGCCGGTGCCATCCCATCGCGGATGCCGCTCCGGTTCGATCCCGGCGGCCTCATCGTATTGGGGCTGTTGCCGGTTTTCCCGGTGCTGGGCGAGCGTACGCTCATGCAACGCGTTGAACTGTTGTTCCGCCTCGGCCGCTGCGCCTTGGCGAAACAGTTCGAGGATGTCGCGATAGTTGGGCGATGTCATTTGGCGTTTTCCCTGGCAAGCCTCGATACGCTGTACGAAAAGTTTTCGCCAGTGTAGCCGCTCGAGAGCCTTAAGGACAAGCAGGCGCAGGGCAGGGTTTCGTAAATCATCGATACTCGCGGCATAATGGACGGTGGATGGGATCCCGAATCGGGAAACGTGTCGATGTCGTTGTGGCTGGACGGATGTCATCACGGCGAATGTCACCACATGTCACCATAGGGGGCATTATGACGAGCGAGAATGAGCAGGCCAAGGCGGAACTGCTGGCCACGCTGAGCGAATGGATTGGCGAGCGGCTGCAAGTGGAGGAAGCGGCGGATGCGCAGGCTTTTGCCCGCCGATACTATGCTCAGGTTGCCGCGGAGGACCTGGAGCGTTCGGTGCAGGATTTGTACGGCGCCGCGCTGTCCCATTGGCGCTTTGCCCGGCGCTTTGTTGCGGGGCCTGCCATGCTGCGCATCTACAATCCCCGGCCGGAGGAACACGGCTGGCAATCCTCGCATACGGTCATCGAGATCGTCAGCGACGACATGCCCTTCCTGGTGGATTCGATCACCATGGAGGTGAACCGGCAGGGGCTGACCCAGCATCTCATCGTCCATCCGATCATGAAGATGCGGCGGGATGCCGCCGGCCATCTGGCATGCGTTGCGGATGGCGACGAGGAGGCTTCCGGCAGTTACATGTCGATCATCCACGTGGAGGTCGACCGGCGCACCGAGGCGGCGCACCTTGAGGCCATGCAGGCGGGGCTGACGCGTATCCTCGGTGACGTGCGCGCGGCGGTGGCGGATTGGCCCGGCATGCGGCAGCGCCTCAACGAGATCCTGCTGGATATCGAACAGAACCCGCCGCCGGGAGAAACGGCGGACATCGCGGAGAACATGGCTTTCCTCAAGTGGCTCGCCGACGACAACTTCACCCTGCTGGGCTACCGCGAGTACCGGCTTGCCAGCGAGGACGGCCAGGACGTGCTGCGCATCGTCGCCGGCACCGGCATCGGGATCTTGCGCGAAGCCGGCAAGCAGCGCAGCGATTCGTTTTATACCCTGCCTCCCGCGGTCAGGGCGATCGCCAGGCAGCCGCAATTGCTGCTGCTGACCAAGACCAACGCGCGTTCGACGGTGCATCGGCCGGGCTATCTGGATTACCTGGGCATCAAGCGCTTCGACCGGAACGGTGCGGTGATCGGCGAGCGGCGCTTCCTCGGCCTGTTCACCTCCACCGCCTACAACGCCAATCCCGCCGACATCCCGCTGTTGCGCCGCAAGCTGGCGCTCGTCATCGAGCGGGCGGGTTTCCTGCCCAAGAGCCATGCCGGCAAGACGCTGCAGACGATACTTGAGCAATACCCGCGCGACGAGCTGCTGCAAGTGGACGTCGACCAGCTCTACCCCATTGTCATGGGCATCCTGGGCCTCGGCGAGCGCCAGCGGACCCGGCTGTTCATGCGGCGCGACGCCTTCTGCCGGTTCTATTCCTGCCTGATCTACACGCCGCGGGAAAGCTTCGACTCGGCTTTGCGCAAGCGCATGCAGCAAGTGCTGCTGGAATCTCTCAACGGGGATTCGACGGAGTTCAATGTGCTGCTGACCGAATCGGCGCTGGCGAGGATTCATATCCTGGTGCACACGCATCCCGACAGCCAGCCGAGTTGCACGGCGGCCGAACTGGAAAAGCGTCTGGCCAAGGTGGCGCGGCGCTGGGAGGACGAACTGTTCGAGGCATTGCGCGAGCGCTGCGGCGAAGAGCGCGGCAATCTGCTGTACCTCCGCTACAAGGAGGCATTCCCGGCCAGTTATAAGGAGGACTACCCGGCGCGCGCGGCGGTCGGCGATATCGAATTGATCGAGTCGCTGGCGGGTAGCGACAGCCTGGCGATGAATCTGTATCTGCCGCTGGAAGCGCGCACCGGCAATCTGCGCTTCAAGATTCTTCGCGATGGCGAGCCCGTGCCGCTCTCGGTTTCCTTGCCGATGCTTGAGCACATGGGCGTCAAGGTGCTGGAGGAACGTCCCTATACCATCGTGCGCGAAGGCGGCCAGACCGTCTGGTTGCACGACATCGGCCTGAGCCTGGCGGAGGCCGAAGATCTGGATATCGACCGGGTGCGCGAATTGTTTCAGGAGGCGTTCCTGAACGTCTGGCGCGGCGCGGCGGAAAACGACGACTTCAACCGGCTGGTGCTGGCCGCCCAGCTCGGCTGGCCTGAAGTGGCGACACTGCGCGCCTATGCCAAATATCTCAAGCAGACCGGTTTCACTTTCAGCCAGGCATACATCGAGCAGACCTTGGCGGCCCATCCGGCGATCGCGCGGCAACTGCTGGAGTTGTTCCGCGTCAGCTTCGCTCCGGGCGAGGAAGCGGGCCGGGACGAACGCGCAGCGGCTGTCGAGACGGCGATCGAGTCCGCGCTGGACGGTGTGGCCAACCTCGACGAAGATCGCATCCTGCGCCAGTTCCTGGCGTTGATACAGGCCACTTTGCGCACCAGCTACTTTCAGCAGACCACCGATGGCGATGGCGCGGCCAAGCCCTATCTGTCCTTCAAGCTCGATTCGCGCCGGGTGCCGGGCCTGCCCGAGCCGAAGCCGCTGTGCGAGATATTCGTCTACTCGCCGCGTTTCGAGGGCATCCATCTGCGCGGCGGCAAGGTGGCGCGCGGCGGCATCCGCTGGTCCGACCGCATGGAGGACTTCCGCACCGAAGTGCTTGGCCTGATGAAGGCGCAGATGGTCAAGAACGTGGTGATCGTGCCGGTCGGATCGAAGGGCGGTTTTTACGTGAAGAATGCGCCGCCCGCCGCCGAGCGCGAGGCCGTTCTGAAGGAAGGCATTGCCTGCTACCACCTGTTCCTGCGCGGCCTGCTGGACATCACCGACAACCTGGTGGCCGGGCAGGTGGTCGCGCCCAAGGATGCGGTGCGCAAGGATGAAGACGATCCCTATCTGGTGGTGGCCGCCGACAAGGGAACCGCCAGCTTCTCCGATTATGCCAACGGTGTATCGAGGGAATATTCTTTCTGGCTCGACGATGCGTTCGCTTCGGGCGGATCGGCCGGCTACGACCACAAGAAGATGGCGATCACCGCGCGCGGCGCCTGGGAGTCGGTGCAGCGGCACTTCCGCGAACTGGGGTTGAATACCCAGCAGCAGGACTTCTCGGTGGTCGGCATCGGCGACATGTCGGGCGACGTATTCGGCAACGGCATGCTGTTATCCAAGCACATCAGGCTGGTGGCCGCGTTCGACCACCGGCATATCTTCATCGATCCCGCGCCGGATCCTGCGGCGAGTCATGCCGAACGCCGGCGTCTGTTCGAGCTGCCGCGCTCATCCTGGGCGGACTATGACGCGCAGTTGATATCGGCGGGCGGCGGCATCTATCCGCGTAGCGCCAAATCGATCGCCCTTTCGCCGCAGGCCCGTTCGGTGCTGGGTATCGAGACTGCGACCGTGACGCCGCCGGAACTGATCCGCGCCGTGCTGCTGGCGCCGGTGGACCTGATCTACAACGGCGGCATCGGCACCTATGTCAAGGGGAGCAAGGAATCGCAGGCCGACGTGGGAGACCGGAGCAACGACGCGATCCGCGTGAATGGCTGCGATCTGCGCTGCAAGGTGGTGGCCGAAGGCGGCAATCTTGGCTTCACCCAGCTGGGCCGCATCGAGTATGCGTTAAACGGCGGGCGCATCAACACCGATGCGATCGACAACTCGGCCGGCGTGGATTGTTCCGATCACGAAGTCAATATCAAGATCCTGCTCAACTCCGTCATCGAAGACGGCGAACTGACCGAGAAACAGCGCAACCAGCTGCTGGTCGAGATGACCGACGAAGTGGCGCGGCTGGTGTTGCGCGACAACTATTTCCAGACCCAGATCCTTTCCGTGACGCGCGCCCAGGGCTTTCGCCTGCTCGACGAGCAAATGCGCTATGTCCGCTATCTTTCCAACAGCGGCAAGCTCAACCGGCGCATCGAATACCTGCCCTTCGACGAGCAGATCGCCGAGCGGAAGAGCGTCGGCATCGGGCTCACCACGCCGGAACTGGCGGTGCTGCTGGCCTACAATAAAATGGAATTGTTCGAGCTGTTGATGGCCTCCAGCGTGCCCGAGGATCCGTACATCCGCACGGCGCTTCAGCGCTACTTCCCGCAGCCCTTGCGCGAGCGCTTTCCCGAGCAGGTGCAGCGCCATCCATTGCGCCGCGAGATCATCGCCACCCATGTGGTCAACAGCATGGTCAACCGGGTCGGCCCCACTTTCGTGTTTCGCTTGCAGGAGGAAACCGCTGCCGATGCCGCCGACATCGTGCGTGCCTACATCGCCGTGCGCGAGGTGTTCGGCCAGGTTCGCCTGTGGCAGGCTATCGAAGCGCTCGACAACCAGGTTGCCGATACCGCCCAGACCGCCATGGTACTGGAGAGCCTGCGTCTGATCCAGCGCGGCACGCTGTGGTTCCTGCGCCACCGGGCCTACCTCGGCGATCTCGCCGCGACCCTGAGCCGTTTCACGGCGAGTGTCGAGCAACTCGCGGTGAATCTTTATGCTGTGGCGGCGCCGGATTACCGCACGAAGCTGGATGGGGCGATTGAACAGTTCACCCGGCTTGGCGTCCCGCCGGCGTTGGCGCAGCGCGTCGCGACCATGGAGGAACTCTATTCCGCGCTGGACATCGTCGAAGTTGCGGACGACCTCGGCAGGCCGGTCGGCGTGGTGGCCAAACTCTATTTCGCGCTGGGCGGTTTGCTCGATCTGCAATGGCTTAGTCGCCAGATCTCGCTGTTGCAAGCCGACACGCATTGGCAGGAGCTGGCGCGAGCGGCGTTGAGCGACGACCTCTCGGCCCAGGCGCGCAACCTGACTGCCCAGGTGCTGCGGGAATGTCCGGACGAGGACGATCCGGCGCCGATGCTGAGCGTCTGGCAGGCGCGGCGCGCATTCCAGTTCGAGCGTTGCCGGCAGCTTTTTTCCGAGATCAGGAAAGCGCCTGCGCCGGATATTTCCATGCTCTCGGTGGCCTTGCGCGAATTGAGAAGCCTGGCATAGGCTATATCTGCGCGGTAAAAAACTGGTAGTTGCCGCCCCCCAGCGATTTGGCACGGTACATGGCAACGTCGGCATTCTTGAGCAGGCTGCCGACTTCTTCGGCATCTTCCGGATAAAAGCAGATGCCGATGCTCGGCGAGGTATTCAGCTCGGCGCCCTCGATCAGGTAGGGCTCGGAAACCGTTTGGCTGATCTTGCCGGCGACCTGGGCGGCATCCGCCGCTGTGTCGATGCCAGGCAGGATGACGACGAATTCGTCGCCGCCAAGACGGGCGACGATGTCGCTGCTGCGCACCGACTGGGTCAGGCGTTGGGCAACCTGTATCAGCAGATGGTCGCCGACGTGGTGGCCGAGGGTGTCGTTGATGATCTTGAAGCGGTCGAGATCGATCAGCATCAAGGCTAGTTGCCGGCCTTCGCGCTTTGCGGAGCCCAATGCATGTTGCAGCCGCTCGTGCAGGCTGTAACGGTTGGGCAGGTTGGTCAGTGTGTCGTGGTGCGCGAGGTGGCGCACTTTTTCCTCGGATGCCTTGCGTTCCTTGATATCCACGAAGCTGCCGATGTAGTTGCTGATCTTGCCGTCGGGTCCTCGCACCACGCTGATCGACAACCATTTCGGGTAGATGTCTCCCGACTTGCTGCGGTCCCACAGTTCGCCTTCCCAGCGGCCGTTGCGTTCGATGCTTTTCCACATCTCGACGATGACCTCGCGCGGGGTCTTCCCCGCCGAAAGAATGTGGGGGTCCTTGCCCAGCACTTCTTTCGCAGAATAGCCGGTGAGTTCGGTAAATGCCGAGTTGACGGCGATGATGCGATTGCCTGCGTCCGTGATGAGGATCGACTCATTGCTGTTGGAAAACACCGTGGCCATCAAGCGTACTTTGTCCTCGACTTTCCTGCGCGCGGTGATGTCCTCGAAAACGGTGGCGAACTGGCCGGGTTGCGGAGAGTAAGCGCGTATGCGGAAATGACGGTCCAACTCGGGGACGAAGTTGTCGAAGTCCGCCTTTTGCCCAGTGCTAACGACCTTGGCATAGATATCCAGGAAGGGGGCGCTGGCTGTGTCGTAGGCTTCGGTGGCAAGTTTCCCGCGAACCTGGACGGGGGACAGGCCGGTATGGGCTTCAAAAGCCGGGTTAGTGTCGAGTATCCGGTAATTCACGGCTTTTCCGTCCGGTCCGTAAACCAGCTTATGCAGCGCCATGCCTTCGGTCATGTGCTCGAACAGCGAGCGAAAGCGGGCTTCGCTCGCCTGCACCGCGTTCAGTCCGGCTTGCCGTATCCGCCAGGTCCGGTGCATCTGCCAGCCCAGTAGCGTCGTGACCACGCCGAATATGACCACCACCCCCAGCATTTTGGCGAGCTCGTTCCACCACTCCTTCAGGAAATCCTCGCGCGCAAATCCGACATTGACATAGAAACCGTAAGTTCGGTTGCGGCGAAAGGCATGCAGGCGCTCGATGCCGTCGAGACTGCCTGTGCCGACGCTGTAGCTGCCGCCATCCGGATTGGCCAGCAAGGCGGATTTGAAGTTGTCGGAGATGGTGGTCGCGCCGATTTCTCCGGGGCCTTTCAAGGCCGGCTGGCGAACGATGAGGCGCAAGGCGGCGTCGCGGAAGGCGATGGCGGCATTGGGTCCCAGCTTGAGTTCGGCGAAGATCTGGCGGAAGTGATCGAGCGGGACAGTGGCATAGATGACACCGGCAAAGCTGCCGTCGGGGGCGTTGAGACGCCGCACCAGGCCGATCACCCAGGTCTGGGTGGTGCGCCCCAGCAGCGGCCGGGTGATCACTAGCCCGGCATCGGGGTGTTCGCGCAAATGCTGGAAATAATCGCGGTCCGCGATGTTGGTGCCGCTCTTGCTGCCGGGCTCCAGACCATAGCGGACATTTCCCGCCGCATCGCTGGCGCGCAGTCCGTTGAGCAGCGTATGGCGAGTGCGTTGCCGGATCAGCATGGCGTTCCAGGCGGCGCTGTCGAAGTGCGCACGGCCTATCTCGTGCGCATAAGTATCGGCGAGGTCTTGCAGCCCGAGGTCGACCTTGTCGAACGAACTGGCGATCTCGCGTTCGAGGACCAAAGAGAGATTCTCGACTGCGGCCTGCGTTTCCTGTTCGCGATCCTGCCGCGTTTCAAGCAGCGAACGCGTGGCCAAGACAATCACCAGCAGATTCGACAGCAGAATCCATAACAGGATCCACAGCAGGAGATGTCTTGAGAATGGAGCGGGACTACCTTTCATGGCAGCCTGACGATTGGAAAGATGCCCCCATTCTTGCAGAAATCGGCCGTCCCGTATGCTGTTATCTGACCACCTTCCCTGTGGGAAACTACACTGCTGTTAGTGCAGCATTTTCGTGCTAGGGCGTGTTCTCAATGAATCGTTCGCACACGTCGATTCATTGAGAACACGCCCTAGACCCCCTGTTTCAGGCTCGCTGCAAGGAACGGATCGAGATCGCCGTCGAACACGCCCTAGGTGTTGCCGATTTCGACGTTGGTGCGCAGGTCCTTGATGCGCGGCTGGTTATTTCCATGCTTTCGGTCGCTCTGCGCGGACTGAGAGGAATCTTCTCCCGGCATTGAGGAACTTGCGCGCCAAGCCAATATTTGCGCCAAGGAAGGTCTCTGATTAGAGGGATGACTTAAGCTTGGCCATGTGCTTCGATGCAGCGCGCGCTTCTTTGAGCAGCGTGTCCCAGTCCTCTGGAGGATGACCGTTGCCGAGCATTTTTCGGAATACGCGGTAGGCATCGACGCTACTTTCAAAGGCGCGTTTGCTGTCTTCGTCATTGACCCAGGCAAAGACGATAATACGTTGCGTGGCATGGAACCTGAAGAACAATCGATACTGCTGAAAGAACTTGGCGCGAAACCAGTGCCTTCGGTCGGTCCCCAAGGTATCCCCCTGTCGGTACGCTGGACGGGCCGGATCCTCGGGGATGACTTCAAGCGCCAGTTTGGTGATGGCCGCCAGGCGCTTGGTGCTGTTCTTTTGCTTGTAAGTCTTGGGTTCTTTGGCTTTGAGGGCTTCGACCTTCGCGATCAGAGTTTCCACCTGATCGAGGAACAGAGGATGAGCAAAAAGACGCCAGCCATTGACCACCAACGGCGTGTCGGTCTGAGTCATTCGTCCGTCGGATCAAGGGTGGCTTCGAGATCGATCTTGACGCCCTTGGCGAGGGCGCGCATGCGTTGGGCCAGTCCGCTATCGATGGCGCGTACATGTTGAGGATGAGTGGCGATGTCTTGGGTAAGTAAGTCCAGAAAGGATTCGAGCACGGGATCGTCACCCTGGTCGGCGCGCTGCAGAATCACGGAGCCGTCGCTTTGTACCAGATAGCGGATGCGGTCCCGTTTGCCGAGTTTGAGCGCGCGACGGACGCCATCAGGAACGGTTGTCTGATAGCGGTCGGTTAGGGTGGATTCCAGTTCGATTGCGGCAGGCATGGCAATTTCCTTTCCGAAGCAGATACCGCAGCATGGTAATGCGAATGCATTACCATGTCAATGGGGTTTGCGCTATGCGCGGGGCAGGGCGGTGATTGTCATGGATGCGGATGGCCAGTATTCATCCAAGCTATTGCCGGAAATGCTGGCCCAGCGGATCGCCGGGAACAGTCTCAATGCCCTTGCTGCGGGCGGCAAAACGTAAGACAACATTTGTGACAAATGTAAGACTACACCCCCTGTTTCAGGCTTGCAGCGATGAACGGATCGAGATCGCCGTCGAGCACGCCCTGGGTGTTGCCGATTTCGACGTTGGTGCGCAGGTCCTTGATGCGCGACTGGTCGAGTACGTAGCTGCGGATTTGGTGGCCCCAGCCGATGTCGGTCTTGGCGTCTTCGAGCTTCTGCTGTTCGGCTTGGCGCTTGCGCAGCTCGGCCTCGAACAGGCGCGACTTGAGCATGGTCATGGCTTCGGCGCGGTTGCGGTGCTGCGAGCGGTCGTTCTGGCACTGCACGACGATGTTGGTCGGCAGGTGGGTGATGCGCACCGCCGAGTCGGTTTTGTTGATGTGCTGGCCGCCGGCGCCGCTGGCGCGGTAAGTGTCGATGCGCAGGTCGGCCGGGTTGATGTCGACCTCGATCGAGTCGTCGACTTCGGGATAGACGAACACCGAGCAGAAGCTGGTGTGGCGGCGTGCGTTCGAGTCGAACGGCGACTTGCGCACCAGCCGGTGGATGCCGGACTCGGTGCGCAGGTAGCCATAGGCATAGTCGCCGTTGACCTTGAGGGTGGCGGTCTTGATGCCGGCCACTTCGCCGTCGGACTGCTCCAGCATTTCCACCGCGTAGCCCTTGCGCTCGCAGTAGCGCAGGTACATGCGCAGCAGCATCGCTGCCCAGTCCTGCGCCTCGGTGCCGCCCGCGCCCGACTGGATGTCGATGAAGCAGTTGTTCGGGTCGAGCGGGTTGGCGAACATGCGGCGGAATTCCAGGCCGGCGACCAACTCTTCGAGCTTGTCGATGTCGTGTTCGACGCTGGCGAGCGTGTCGTCGTCGTTCTCGGTGCGGGCCAGATCGAACAGTTCGCGGGTGTCGGCGAACTGCTGGTCGAAACTGCGCAGGGTCAGCACCACGCCCTCGGCGGCTTTCTTTTCTTTGCCCAGCGCTTGAGCGCGCTCGGCGTCGTCCCAGACCTTGGGGTCTTCGAGTGCCTGGGTCAGTTCCTCGAGCTTCTCCGCCTTGGCATCGAAGTCAAAGATACCTCCGCAGTTCGTCGCCGCGTCCGGCGAGGTCGGTGAGGTGATTGGCAAGGGCGTTGAGGCGTTCGGCTTCCATGGCGTTTCCCGAAAAATCGAACGCGGATTATACCGTCTAAGCGTTCCATGATTTCGCATGCCATGTCGAAACAGCGCCAAGGTCCACGAGTTCGTTGGCCGACAACGGTCCGATGTAATAGAGGTGATCGTTGATGGACGAGACGATCAGGTAGGCGTGCGTCTGCGAATAGAACCTCAGATAGTAAGGCCCGAAGCTCTGCGATGGCGGCTTATCGGGTGCGAACAATGCCGGGTAGTTGGCCTCCGCCCAATTGAACAGGTTGTCGGTGATCGGGTTGGTCGCGCCCGTCGTGCGGGGAGGCGCAGCGGACTCGGTCCGCGGACTGCTCATGGTCATCGTTGGTCCTGGTGAAGCTGCCCGTGCCGGTGTGTAGGGCGGCGGCGCCGCCGATTCGCGGGACACGGCGGGCGTGCTGGGGATGGTCGGTGAAACCGGTGGCAAAGGCGGCTCGGCGGGCTTCAACACTGCGGCAGGAACCACGCTCTCGGGGAAAGCCGCGGCGCTGAAGCCCTCGCCGATGAGTTTCGGCACATGGCTGTCGATGGTGGTGCCGTCGCCGAGCTGACCTTCCCAGTTGCCGCCCCAGGCCCACAGGCTGCCGTCCAGCTTGATCGCCATGGTGTGCGCCCCGCCTGCCGAGATTGTCCGGTAGCCGGTGCCGATCTGCTTGGGTATGTGGCTGTTGATGGTCGTGCCGTCGCCGAGTTGCCCGTACAAGTTGTTGCCCCAAGCCCACAGGCTGTTGTCGGACTTGATCGCGACGGTGTGATTTCCCCCCGCCGAAATGGCGATGTAGCCGGTGCCGATCAGTTTGGGAACGATGCTGTCTGTGGCTGTCCCGTCGCCAAGTTCCCCTTGCCCGTTGTATCCCCACGCCCATAAGCTGCCGTCTGACTTGAGCGCGACCGTGTGATACCTGCCTGCCGCGATTGCGGCGAAACAGGTGCCAATCAGCCTGGGTACAAGGCTGTCTGCGGTCGTGCCGTCGCCAAGCCGGCCATTCAGGTTTTCTCCCGCAGCCAATAGGCTGCCATCGGACTTGAGGGCAACGGAATGCCATCCTCCCGCGGCAATCGCCGTGTAGCCCCTGTCGGCATGCTCGGAAGCGCTTGTTGGGGTGGTGGCTTCAATGCCAAGTTGACCTTCCATGCCTTGACCTTTTGACCATGGCTTGCTTGCACTGGGTCAGCTCCTTGCAATCGAACTACCCATCAATGAGAATATAGGCGGTAAACGTGGGCGCGGATATACCCGAAACGCCGTAATTTTCAATACCCAAAAACCGGTAGTCAGGCTGTCGATAGGGTCGCAACAGCCATTGTCAGGCGGGTTCCAGATGCTCCAGCGTCAGTTGCACATTGGCCACGCCGTTGTACTCATTCACCGCCAGGCGATAGGCGGCGCGGATGCGTCCCGGCACGCTTTCCGCAAAGTTGAAGTGGATTGCTTCGAAGCGCACGCCGTTCTTGCTCAAGGTCAGTTTGAGATGCTTGTCCTTGAGGATGCGCTGGCGCTCCACGGCGAATTCGTCGGCGAACAGCGGGACCGGAAAACCCTGGCCCCATATCTGCGCTTGCAGCAGTCGGGCGGATTCCAATGACATATGGCCGGTTTCCAGCGCGCCATCGGTTTCCAATGTGCGCATGAGGTCGGCCGGCGACAGCTGCGTTTGCACGACTTCCTCGAAGGCTTGCGCAAAGCGCGCCAGATCGTTCTCCAGCAGCGTCACGCCGGCCGCCGCGGCGTGGCCGCCGAAGTGCAGCAGCAGGCCGGGATGGCGCTTGGCGACCAGGTCGAGCGCATCGCGCAGATGCAGGCCGGGGATGGCGCGGCCGGAGCCTTTCAGTTCGCCGCGCTGGCCGCGGGCGAAGGCGAAGGTCGGACGGTGCAGCTTGTCCTTGATGCGCGAGGCGAGAATGCCGATCACGCCCTGGTGCCAGGCCGGGTCGAACAGCGCCAGGCTGGCGCACGGCGGGGCGTCGGCGGCGACGCCCTGGAGCAGCAAGTGCGCTTCTTCCTGCATGCCGGCCTCGATCACGCGGCGCTCGCGGTTCAGCGCGTCGAGTTCCTGGGCGATGTTGAGCGCACGCGCCGGATCGTCGGTAATCAGACATTCGATGCCCAGCGCCATGTCGGCCAGCCGTCCGGCGGCGTTGAGACGCGGGCCGAGGGCGAAACCGAGGTCGAAGGTCGAGGCGGTCTCCAGGTTGCGGCCAGCCGCCCGGAACAAGGCCTGAATGCCGGGTTGCATGCGTCCTTCGCGCATGCGCGCGAGTCCCTGCGCGACTAGGATGCGGTTGTTGCGATCGAGCGGCACCACGTCGGCCACCGTGCCCAGCGCCACCAGGTCGAGCAGCGCGGCCAGGTTCGGCTCGGGACGCGCGGCGAAATGTCCGCGCCGCCGCAGTTCGGCACGCAGCGCCAGCATCACATAGAACATCACGCCGACCCCCGCCAATGCCTTGCTCGGAAAACCGCAACCCGGCTGGTTCGGATTGACAATGACATCTGCATCCGGCAGCTCGTTGGCCAACTGAGTGCCGGGCAGGTGGTGGTCGGTAATCAGTGTGGCGATGCCCAGCCGGGTCGCGGCGGCGACGCCGTCGACGCTGGCGATGCCGTTATCGACGGTGATCAGCAGGTGCGGTTTGGGCTGGCCCGCTGCGGCGAGCTGCACGATTTCGGGCGTCAGTCCGTAACCGTACTCGAAGCGGTTGGGGACCAGGTAAGCGACGTCGGCACCGAAACTCCGCAGCGCACGCAGACCGACGGCGCAGGCAGTGGCGCCATCGCAATCGTAGTCGGCGACGATCACCATGCGCTGTTGCGCGGCGATCGCATCGGCCAGCAGACAGGCGGCGTCTTCGGCGCCGCGCAGCAGGGTCGGCGGCAGCAGGGCCGAAAATTGCGTGTCGAGTTCTTCCCGGCGGGAAATGCCGCGCGCGGCATACAGCCGTGCCAGCAGCGGCGGCAGGCCTTGCTGTTCGAGCATCAGGCTGGCCTTGAGCGGCAGGCGGCGGGTGACCAGCCGGGTCATGGCGCGTATTTCTGTTCTGGCGGCGCCGTCAGTTCATGCAGCGGTTGCGGACGGCGCCAGAATTTCAGCATGGCGGTGCGTGTCAGGGTGACATCGAATGCGGATTCGTCGCCCAATGCGGTGAGGCGCAGGTTGCCCAGCCGGCCCGAGCGCAAAGCGGCCAGTAAGGGTTGCAGCCAGTCTTGCTCGATGTCGAGCAGTGTCTCGCGCCAGGCGTTCGCATCGAGCTGCTGGGTCGGCGCCAGCAAATCGTCGAGCAGCAATTGCGTGGCATGTCGCTCGTTTAGCAGCGCGGCGAGTTCCGCAATCGTGGGGCTGTGGGCGATGCCGGCCCAAGCCGACAGGCCTGGCAGCAACGGATGGCGGCCGATAATTGCGGGGCTGCCTGGCGCGGCAGTACGCTCCGGCAGCACGCCGGCACCCCAGAACCACAGCGAGTTGAGGGTCGGCCGGCCCGCCGCTTCACGCTCCGCATTCAGGGGCAGGGAGTGCAGCAGCATTTGCGCCGCGTTACCCAGCCGCAGCCAGTGCGGCGCATCGGCACCGGACGGGAGCGGGTGGCTGCGGCCGATCACGCTCGAAGGCGGCGCACTCAACAGTTGCGGCACGGTGCGCAACTTCAGGTAAGCGTGGCCGGGCGCACCGGTCTTGAATTCGCCCAGTTCGGCGAACAATGGGGCGAGCGCCGCGCCGAGTTGCCGCATCTCATCGGGAGTGATGCCGAGTTCGGTTCCGCTCAGGCAAGGGTGTCCCTGCGCAAAATGCAGATGCACCGGATCGATGCACAGCCAGATGTCGCTGCCGGGATCCACACCTTCGCCGAGCAGGCGCAGTGCGGCGGCGGGCGGGGGCTGCTGCGTGCACCCGAGTTCGCGGCACAGCCAGTATTCCAGTGCCAGCGGCTCCTGCCAGCGCAGACGCCCGCGTCCCAGCAGCCAGGACAGGCTAGGTAGCGGGAGATCGTAGGCGGTGTCGCGCAGCGCCTGGTTGGGCCAGAGCAGACCGGGCAGAATGAGATGGAACGACATGCCGGCATGTTAACATGGCGACTATGCGCTATGAACTCTGGATCGGGCTGCGCTACACGCGTGCCAAAAAGCGCGAGAGCGGCGGCAATCGCTTCATCTCCTTCATTTCCCTGACCTCGATGCTGGGCATCGCCCTCGGCGTGGCGGCGTTGATTGTCGTGCTATCGGTGATGAACGGTTTCCAGAAGGAATTGCGCACCCGTATCCTCGGCGTCGCCGCGCATATTCAGGTCACCGGTCCGGCCGGCGGCGAACTGGCCGATTGGGACAAACTGTCGCAAGCCGCCGCGCAACATCCGCGCATACAAGCCGTTGCACCTTACGTCCAGGCGCAGGGCATGCTTTCCTTCGACCAGCTGGTGCGCGGCGTGATGGTGCGCGGCGTGTTGCCGGAAGCCGAGGAAAAGGTCGCCGATTTCGAACAGCACATGAAGGTCGGCCATCTTTCGTTGCTGCGACCGGGCGAGTTCGGCATTATCCTCGGCACCGAACTGGCGCGGGCCTTGCAAGTGACTCGCGGCGACAAGGTGACGCTGATCGCGCCGCAGGGCATGGTGACACCCGCGGCGCTGTTGCCGCGCCTGAAACAGTTCAAGGTGGTCGGCATCTTCGAAGTGGACATGTACGAGTTCGACGCCACCCTGGCGCTGGTGCAACTCAATGATGCGCAGAAACTCTACCGCATGGATGACCGCGTTTCCGGCATTCGGCTCAAGATCGACGATCTGTTCGCCGCACCGCGCGTCTCCCGCGAAATATTGCGCCTGCTGGGCGACGACGGTAGTCTGGGCGTTTCCGACTGGACCCACAATCACGCCAATTTCTTTCGTGCCGTGGCCATCGAGAAGAACATGATGTTCCTGATCCTGCTGCTGATCGTCGCGGTTGCGGCTTTCAACATCGTTTCGACGCTGGTGATGGCAGTGACCGACAAGCAGGCCGACATCGCCATCCTGCGCACGCTGGGCGCCAGTCCGCTGGGCATCATGCAGATATTCATTGTCCAGGGCGCCTTGATCGGCTGCATCGGCCTGGCGCTGGGCGTCGCCGGCGGCGTGGCGTTGGCGCTCAATGTCGACGTGGTGGTGCCGGCCATCGAGCATGTGTTCGGTATGCAATTCCTCGCCAAGGACGTGTATTACATCACCGAGCTGCCTTCCGACCTGCAATGGCGGGATGTCGTCGTCATTGCCGGCGTGTCTTTCGGCTTGACGCTGCTGGCCACGCTCTATCCCAGTTGGCGCGCTTCGCGGGTCAATCCGGCGGAGGCGTTGCGCTATGAGTGAAGTGACGCGCCTTCCCCCCAGCCCCCTTCCCAAGGAAGGGGGTGACGGCGGTTCGCCGCTACGCGGCTCCATTTCGCCGGGTGCCGTCGCCTTGTCCCCCGGCGGCGAGGCCGTCATCGCCTGCAGCGGCTTGCGCAAGACGTTTCGCCAGGGCGCGGTCGAGGTGCCGGTGCTGAATGGCATCGACTTTTCCATCGGCCGCGGCGAGCGGGTCGCCATCGTCGGCGCCAGCGGGTCGGGCAAGAGTACCTTGCTGCACTTGCTGGGCGGCCTGGACGTGGCCACCGCCGGCAGTATCAGCGTGCTCGGGCGCGAACTGGCGGCGCTGTCGGAACTCGAGCGCGGCCTGATGAGGAATCGCAGCCTCGGCTTCGTTTATCAGTTTCACCACCTGTTGCAGGAGTTTTCGGCGCTGGAGAATGTCGCCATGCCGCTGTTGATCCGGCGGCTCGACAAGCATGAGGCCGAGGCGCAGGCAACCGCCATGCTGACCGAGGTCGGCCTCGGCCACCGTCTGACGCACCGTCCCGGCGAACTTTCCGGCGGCGAACGCCAACGCTGTGCGATCGCGCGTGCGCTGGTGACCAAGCCGGCCTGCGTGTTGGCCGATGAGCCGACCGGCAACCTCGACCGGCATACCGCCGAAACCGTGTTCGAATTGATGCTGGCGCTGAATGCCAGTCACGGCACCAGCTTCGTCATCGTCACCCACGACCTGCAACTGGCATCCAAGGCCGGACGCATCCTGCATCTCGATGACGGTTTGCTGGGCTAGGGTTCTCAAAATCGGCGCACACATCGATTATTGAAGCGAGCAAGCTCATTCCCACAATAAACTGCCGCCGGAGACGGTTGTCATCCGGCGGCAGGAGTCTCGAGAACTTGAAACTCAGCGCGTCCGCACCAACTGGTAGGCGCGCGTCAGGTCGGACTATCTTGGTATCGTTGCCGGGAACTATATGCGATTCAGTTTCCAGCGTATGAGTTTTGCAATTCGTCGATCATCTGGTGCAGCGCCTGTCGAATCTGCTCCTCGCTGCATTCCATGAGAATTGCGTCATCGAGGGCGTCCTGAGCCATGCGACGAAGCTCCTCGTAATTCTGATTCAACACCTTGATTTTTTCGAAGCAGGAAATCGGAGCGCCATCAGGCTTTCTCCAGATTTGTACGGCGATGGTTATTTGCTGTTGGCCCGTCATGGCATGGCTCCATAAGGTATCTTCGCTTTGTTTCTTTTCCGGGCGAAATTATACTTATTGGAGGAACACTTGAGCGGGGCAGCTCACTTCGAACCAGTCACATCGACGATACGCCGACCACAGGGCCGGTGTCGGCCCATGCGAAGCGACATAACCGGCGCCTATGGTCGTGCCGCTTTTCAAGAAGGCCAATCAAAGCCAAGCACATCATCCATCACTGCCCCGATAAAAGCGGCTGGCCAGGTAGAGCGCGCTGACTTCGCGCAAACCCACCAGCAATGCCGCCGAAACCGGCAGCGCCAGCAGCACGCCAACAAAACCGAACAACTGGCCGAAAGCCAGCAGGGCGAAGATCACTGCCAGAGGATGCAGGCCGATACGCTTGCCGACCAGCCAAGGCGTCAGGATGAAGCTTTCCAGGGCCTGACCGATACCATAGACCGCTAGTACGCCGAGAATCGGTCCCATCCCGGCGAATTGCAGAATCGCCACCAGCAATGCCAGTGTTAGGCCGCTGGCATATCCGAGGTAAGGGATAAACACCAGCAGCCCCGTCAGCATGCCCACCGGCAGAGCGAAGCTGATGCCCGCCAGCCACAGGCCAACGCAATAATAGGCAGCCAGGATCAGCATCACCGAGATCTGGCCGCGTAGGAACTCGGCCAGTACGACATTGATTTCGCCGACGATTTGCAGCGTCTTGGCATGCCACGGGCGCGGGATGGCAGTGCCGAGTCTGGCCAGAAGAGGCTTCCAGTCATTCAGCAGGTAGAACATCACCACTGGCGCCAGGAGCAGGTTGGCGACGATGCCGAACAGCGCGATACCGCCGATCTTTAGCGATTCATACAATTTCTGGGCGATCAGTTGGGTGCTGTCGCGGTTATCCAAGAGGAGTTTGGAGAAGGAGGCCGGGTCGAGCTTGAACTGGATGCCGAAGCGCTCATTCAGCCAGGGCATCAGATGTTGATTGAGCAAGAGGATGCCGTCGGGAAGGCGCAGCGCCAGTTGCTGCGCTTCTTCGGTCAGCAGCGGCAGCAAGATCAGCAGCAGCGCTGCGAGGATGGCGGCGAGCAACAGCATCACCAGCAACACGCCGATGAGGCGTGGTATCCGGTGCTTTTCCAGCCATTCCACGAGCGGAGCAGCGATATAGGCGAGGATGCCGGCAATCAGGAAAGGTGAAAGGATGGGGCCAAGCAAGAACAGCAGCCACAGCAAGGCGATCCCAAGCAGGCTCCAGATCAGGGTTTGCAGGCGGTCGGCGCGGTCGATAGTCATTTTCGCTTGTTGCGCAAGGTCTTCTTTGAGGATCGGTCGGATGAAGCCCTTGTCTCCCAGCAGCGAGCCGGAAATATCATCCAGCAAGAGATCGCCGATGGCATCGCGTTCATTTTAGAACACGCCCTAGCTATCGCCCAGCAGCGCCGATTCCAATTCCATCCGCCCGTGCGGCGTGGCCATGGCGATCAGCGCGTAGCCCGGTTGGAGCAGGAAGTCCTTGGGCGGGTTGAACATCCAGTCTCCGCTCGTACGCACCGCCAGCAGCACGAAGTCGCTGCTTCGGTGAATGTCCAGCGAGCCCAGTTCGCACGGCGTGAATCTGTCCGGGATCACCACTTCCTCGACGCGCAGGTTGTTATCGGAGCGCAGCATCTCGTCGAGGAAGGACACCACATGCGGACGGATCATTGCCGATACGATGCGCATGCCGCCGGTGAAATCCGGCGAGACGATCGAGTCGGCCCCGGCCTTGCGCATCTTCTCGACGTTGCGCATGTCGCTACAGCGGGTGACGACGCGCACGGCCGGATTCAACTGCTTGGCGGAGAGACCGATCATCAGGTTCTTGCTGTCGTCGCCGGTCACTGCGAAGACGCCGCGCGCCTGGGCGATGTTGGCGCCGATCAGCACATCGTCGTCGCTGGCATCGCCGTGCAGGTACAGCAGGCTCGGCTTCTTGTCGTGCTGCGCTTCGAGATTCTCCAGGCTCTCGTCGATGGCGACGTAATGACGGTGGGTGGCCTCCAGTTCCGCAGCGACGTTGCGGCCGACGCGGCCGGAACCGCAGACGATGTAATGGCCGTGCAATTTTTTGATGGTTTTTTCCATGCGTCTTCTCCGCAACGTGGTGTCAAGGTCGGATTCCAGCACGAAGGCCGTCACCGTCGAGAAAAAATAAGTCATCAGGCCGATGCCGGAAAAGGCGATGACCATGGTGAATATCTGCCCGACCGGGTTATGGTGCAGATCGATGACTTCCTCATAGCCGATGGTCGTGACCGTGATGAAGGTCATGAACAGCGCGTCGAGATAAGTGTAGCGCTCGCCGCCGACGATCTTGTAGCCGAGAGTGCCGAGGATCAGGATGCCGAGGAAGCCGATCAGCGACCAGACAAAGCTGAAGTAAATGCGGCGGCTGAAATTCGCCCCGAATTGTTCGATCTTCATGCGGGCCGCCTACAAGTTGAATGCCCGCGCCGTCGCCAGGCGCGCAGCAGATAAATGCGCCAGAAGAAACGCACGGCGATATAGCCGGCAACCGCCAACAGCGCGCCGAGCAGCACCAGGCCGAGCGCCAGCGGCGTACCCAGGCCGATCATCCAGTCGATCAGTGCGCCGATCCAGGCCCACAGCCCGGCCGTGCCGTAGTCGGGGGGCAGAATGAATGCCTTGCCGCTGCCGAATTCACCCAGTGCCATCTGGCCCAAAGCAAAGGCAACGATATACAGTGGCACGATGGTAAGCGGGTTGGTATACAGAGTAGTGAGTATGGCAAGCGGGAGATTGACGCGGAAAATCACTGCGCAGATGGCTGCGCTGAGCATCTGGAATGGGGCTGGAATCAACCCGCAGAAAATGCCTGCGGCTACTGCTCCAGCAGCCGAGCGACGATTCAGGTGCCATAAGCGCGGATGCAGCAAGCTGCTGCCAAACGGCGCCAGCCAGCGGTTGGCAATGAGCGTCCGGTGATCCGGCAAAAATTTCTTGAACTGCTTGCGCATCGGGCGATTTTAGCGGAAAGCCCCATTCTTCTGGTCTAATTCGCCGATGCGTCTGTCAATTCTTTGCTTTGCCATGGGCATACTCTGGCTGCAACAACAGGCCAGCCTGCCCGAGCCGGTTCTGTTGGCCTGGTTGGCCATCGGCGGCGCGGCGCTGCTGTTGCTGCCTCTGGCCGCGCACCGTTGGCGTAGCGTTGGTATTGTCGGCGTTGTCGGGGTTGTTTACATTGCGGCGCCGCTCGGCGCTTTCCTGCTGGGCATCGCCTGGGCCGGCAACGTGGCGCAGCAGCGTCTCGCGGATGCGCTGGCGGAAGCCGATGAGGGCCGCGATCTGCATTTGGTCGGGGTGATCAGCGCCATGCCGCAGCAATTCGAGAACGGCCTGCGTTTCGATTTCAGCGTCGAGCAGGCCGATGCCCGCGTGCCCAAGCACGTTTCGCTGGCCTGGTATCGCGGCTGGCGGCGCGAGATCGATGAAATCGAGGAAGTCGAGTTTCACGCCGCACCGTCACTGCATGCCGGCGAGCGCTGGCAACTCACGGTACGTCTGAAGCGGCCGCACGGCAACCTGAATCCCGAAGGCTTCGACTATGAAGCCTGGTTGATCGAAGCCGGCATCCGCGCCACCGGCTATGTCAGAACGGCACCGGACAACCGCCGCCTTGAACCATTTGTCATGACTGCGGGGAATCTTGTCGAATCCTTTCGCGAGGAAATTCGCGAGCGTTTTCAACGGACGCTGCCGCAGCAGCCTTATGCCGGTATCTTGGTGGCGCTGGCGGTGGGCGACCAGCGCGCCATCGATAACGAACAATGGCTGCTGTTCAGCCGCACCGGGATTACGCATTTGATGAGCATTTCCGGTTTGCATGTGACCATGTTCGCCAGCCTGGTCTATGCATTGCTGAACTGGCTGTGGCGGCGCAGCCCGACCTTGCTGTTACGGGTGCCGGCACAGCGCGCGGCGGTGGTCGGCGGTTTTGTCGCGGCGTTGGCGTATTGCCTGATCGCCGGTTTTGCCGTGCCGGCACAACGTACGTTTTACATGCTGGCGGTCGTCGCCTTCGCGCTGTGGACGCAGCGTACTGTCTCGCCGAGCCGCGTGCTGGCGCTGGCATTGCTGCTGGTGTTGCTGCTTGACCCCTGGGCGGTGCTGGCCGCCGGTTTCTGGCTCTCGTTCGGCGCGGTCGGCGTGCTTTTCTACATCGGCAGCGGACGCTTGGGCGCTGCCCATTGGCTGACGGAATGGGGCCGTGCGCAGTGGGCCGTGACAGTGGGCAGCATTCCGGCACTGCTGCTGTTGTTCCAGCAGTTCTCGCTGGTGTCGCCGCTGGCCAACGCCATCGCCATACCTGTGGTGAGTTTCATCGTCACGCCGTTGGTACTGGCTGCCGCCGCCCTGCCGCCGCTCGGCTTCTTGCTGGTACCCGCACACTTGGTCGTCAGTTGGCTGATGCGCTTTATCGGTTGGTTGGCGGAACTGCCCTGGGCGGTCTGGCAGCAGCATGCGCCGGCGCCCTGGGCCTGGCTGACGGCGTTGGTCGGTTGCGCCTGGCTGCTGCTGCCGCGCGGCTTTCCGGCGCGCTGGCTGGGCCTGGTGGGGCTGTTGCCGCTGCTGTTGATGCCGCCGTCGCGGCCGGCAGTCGGAGAAGCGACGCTGGTGGTGCTCGATGTCGGCCAGGGGCTGGCGATGCATATCCAGACCGCCAGCCACGACCTGCTCTACGACACCGGGCCTAGCTACTCGATCGAGGCGAACAGCGGCAACCGCGTCATCGTGCCGTATCTGCGCGCGCGCGGCGTCGGGCGCCTCGACGGCCTGATCGTTACGCACCAGGACACGGATCACTCCGGCGGTGCCGAAGCGGTGCTCGATGCCGTGCCGGTGGGATGGCTCATGAGTTCGCTGGCTTACGAGCACCGCTTTTCCGCCCTGCCGGTCGAGGCGCTATCGTGCAGCGACGGTCAAACCTGGGAGTGGGACGGTGTGCGCTTCGAGGTGCTGCATCCGCTTGCCCGGCAATACGCCGCGCCGACCCGAAAGACAAACGACATGAGCTGCGTGGTGAAAATCAGCAATGCCCATGGCACAGTGCTGCTGACCTCGGACATCGAGGCCTTGTCGGAACAGGCGCTACTGGCGCGGCATGCGGACCAGTTGCGGGCCGACGTGCTGATTGCGCCGCATCACGGCAGCCGCACCTCGTCGACGCCCGGGTTCATCGCCGCGGTCGGCGCGCCGCAGGTGATTTTTCCGGTCGGCTATCGCAACCGCTTCGGCCATCCCCGGCCGGATGTGGTGGAGCGCTATCGGCAAAGCGGCGCGCAAATGCATCGCACCGATTTGGAAGGCGCGCTGACAGTGTCTCTGGCGGCGCCGGCGGCGCGTATCCTGGCCGAGAGAAACGAGCGGCGCCGCTACTGGCAAGGGCGATAGGCGGACGATTAGTGTCCGAATCCGGGTCTTGCTAGTCGCATCCCATGAACTGGCGCTGAGGGCCTTCTAGGCTACTACTCGCTCAATTCTTCTCGCTACGCCCCGCAAGCCAGCGTTGAAATGATTTCTGGCTCTCGCTGGAAGGTTTCCCGAGGATCAGACCCTCGACGCTGATGTCCTCGTCGATATCCTCCCAATGGATACCTGTTCCCGCGCCAATCAAGCGCCAGTGAGTTCGCTCCTCTGGCGAAGCGTGAGCGAGGCGCGGATACCACCCGAGGGGGGCCGCCACGGTACGGCCGTCCTCCAATTCAACAGTCAGGGCGTTTTCCGACACGATGACATTCAACACATTCGGAATAGTAACCTCAGTCTGCGAAATAATCATTCCATGTCTCCACGATGATGCCACGATTCTCCACGACCAATGACGCTATCTTGACCAGTTCGGTGCGTCCAAAGCCAACGCTATGCTGCAAGCGGACCGGCTCTAGCCAATATTTTGCAAGTGCTGCATCGCGCTCGACATGTATGTGTATCGGTTCGTCACGATCACTGGCGTAAAAGAAAAATCGGTAAGGGCCGATCTGAATAACCGTAGGCATGGCGAAATCTTATGTCATGGTTGTTCGGAAATCAAATAATAAGAGCGCCTTTGTTGCGGGTATTCAGACTGCTGCCAGCCGTTCGACGGTATCCGGATACCGCTCGACCAGGCGAATCAACAGAACCGCCTGGGCATTCGGACGTGCCCGGCCCTGTTCCCAATTCTCCAGGGTGCGCGGGTTGGTGCGCAGGTAGCGCGCGAATACTGGGCGCGACAAGTGCTGGTGTTCACGCAGGGCCAGCAGTTCATCCGCGCTGATATCCGGCGCCGGCTTGATGTCGACCTCGTGCGTGCGCAACGTGCGCTTGCCGGTAGGCGTTCAGAGTCATACTATTTTGGAAAGGACTCGTGATAGCAACACACCGGCAAATATGGTAGTTTTTTCCAATTGGGACCGGTAGGGGGCAGGCCAAAGGCCGGCAGCCGCTGACCCAACCAACAGGAGCAAGAGCAATGAGCGTAATCGAACCGACGTTGATTGAGAAGCTGCAGAAGCTGCTGCCGCAACGGCTGGCCGAGGTCAAGGACTTCGTGGAGTTCCTGGCCGCACGCGAGGAACGCGCCGCCGTCGGCGCGCGTCTGGGTGAGTCGCTGGACAGACTCGATGCCTTGAATTTGCCGCCGCTGTCCGATGAGGAGATCGCGGCGGAAATTCAGGCGGCGCGCCAGGACCGCGCGGCACAGCGCGCCTAACCGTGCGGATGGTGCTCGATACAAATACGCTGCTGGCGGAATTGCTCGATGTGCTGTCGCGCGAGAAGTTTGCCGCGTCCCAGGTGGTAGCGCGCTTGATCGATAACGATGCCGACGACGCTCATGTGCTCGCTTGTGCCCTGGCCGGTCAGGCGGATTTGATTGTTTCCGGCGACAGGCATTTGCTTGGCCTGGGTGGTCAATACCAAGACATCCCCATCGTCACGCCCGCGCGGGCGGCGCAACAGATCGGTATTTGAGCGAAGGACCGCAATCGCGATCCTTCTCGCAGCATCTGCCTACGCGCGGCGGGTGGATGGGGCTGTTTTCCCCGGTTATGCAAATCGAGCACGACCCCTTGATTCTTCCATCGCGTTTGCCGCGACCTGCAAGACCTACGCGCTTCTTCACTTGATAATCCGGTAAACGCCATAGCCGGTGGCGGCCAAAATAAGAAGAAAAATGAGAAACATTGAGAAAACTGGGAACGCGATGAGCATGAATAGAACGATAATTGCCCCTGTTACCCCAGCTGCAATCTTGCCGTAGAGCTCGTTCTTTTCACGCTCTTCCTGTGCCCTGGCAGCCTCTTGCTCGCGTTCTTCGCGTTCTTGTGCTGCAGCTTCTGCAGCAGCAAGTCGGTTCTGTTCCAGCAGGCGAGCGTTATCTTCAATCTGCTTAAAACGGAGCACGGCCTCTCGAAGTAGTTCGGCGTCATAACCAGAGGAAGGTATCGGAGGAAGTCCATCGCTCGCAGCGATTAGCTCCTTAAGCGCATAGACCTGATTGCGATAGATCGCCGCGTCCTCGCCGATGCCACGCGCGTCTTTGCTGTTAGCACCTCGACGTTTGGTTGCCGCATACAACTCCCACTTCTTATCCTCGAGGTGTTTGCGCGTTCTGCCGAGTTGGCCGAGAAGACCTTTGGTAGGGCGTTTACTGAAGATTGATATGTAATTGTTGATGTCTCCACGGACGACGTTATAGATTCGATCTGCTTCTTGAGTAAGAGCTAGTGCCGATGGGTCGAGTTGGCTACTTTCGTCTAGGTTTTCGTCCGGCATTTGGTTTTCCACCACCGAAGTTGTTGTTGATGTCACCCAAATTATTCTGAATGATCCGTGCGTGCTGATTCACGACAAGCCCCGCGTTTCTTTCCGGTGTCTTGGTTCGGGATTGAACTGCGGCCAGAATTGCATCCAGCATGCTCCTTTGCATCCCCAACTCACGAAGCAAAGTTCCTGTTCGATTTTTATCTTGCAATTCGACGTTGTTGAGAAAGCCTCGAAGCTCGTCGATATCTTTCGCATTGAAGTAGTTTGCATAGATGTCACCAGCATAGGGTATCCCTGTGGGAAGCGCCGCCATTAAACGGCGGAGAATCGCTTTCAAGTCAGATCGCGGAGAGGTTTCCATAACTGGGAAAGTGAATTGGCGGGTGCGGGGCTACGTGTGAATAACCCGATTGGCACGGTTTTATCCTGCCAGTCGGGGTTGAACGAAGAGCTGGTCAAAAAAACCGTGGTCTGTCCCCTATTGCTTCAGATATTTCATATCACATAAGTGTACCATTATGCCATTGGGATAATATGTGTTTTCTTGTATAAAAAACTAAAACTGTGGATAAGAAAATGCCCCACGCTAATCGCGCAGGGCATTGTTGAGTCAAGTGACTCTGGTTACAAAGGACAGGTTATGGGTGTGCCGACACCGCCGCCATTAATAACCCATGAGTTCTGGTCTTTGTTGTAGGCAACTTCGTAGCAGACATTTCCGACCACGGCGTGGTAGATTACTCCTTTAGCGGAACCCCAGATTTTATCTATTTCCGATAAATACCCACCACCAATATCACCGATAGAGGCGAACGTGCCGTTTTTTGCATAAACAGGGCGGACTTCCCAATTGCCATTGTTATTTTGGAAGTACTCCCACACGACTGTATCTCCGGTGCTGTCCGTTCCGCCACTCGCGACGACTTTTACCAAGCCACTCGCGATGGCATCCTTGAAGCATTGTTGCGTGAAGGAAGTGCATCCAGCCGGAAGTTTGTTTGCTCCCGCCACACCGACACCGATGGGAGTGATGTTGGCAGGCGGCCATCCAGCGTTTGTCGGCGGATTGCAGTTGGTGCCGTCCCAGACATTCGGCGCGAAGCATTGCACAACGGTTGTCGTGAATCCTGATTTGAAATCAGGCAACACTTTTCCGAGAATGTCTTTCACGCCTTTGACTGTGAAGTTGTCATACAACTGCGCGTAGGACAACTTCGCCGTCGGCACGAACTGAAAGCCCTTGCCGTCAGGTGTCGCCGAAATGGTGCCAACGATGTTCGTACTGGTGCCGATTCCCAACTTGATATTCGCCGTAGTGATGCTGACGGGATCAAGCTGACTGGACGTTGCCACCGTGATACCTTTGAAGGAATCAGGTGATACAGTCTTGTCGCCGTCGGCTGGAGTGATGGAAATCACTCTCGGCGCGGGGCAGTTGGTGCTGATATCGGCAGTTGTGCCATCGGGACATCCGAATGAGGCAATGGTTGTAGCGGTCGTAGTTGTCACAGTTGTTACTGTCGCTTCTCCTCCGCCACCACCTCCGCCACCACAGGCGGACAGAAGCGCCACAATTAGAGTGGCGACCGTGAAAAGACCCGCGAATCTCGTTTTCATGCCTGTTTCCTTTCCAGTGCTGTAATCACGAACTCCGCCTAAAAGGATTGGCGGTTCCTTTGGTGTTTATTGGACAGAACTGCGCTGCTGCGTCCTGTGCCATACGTCATTCGGCGGCGGATGTAATTGATAAGATAGGGGTGGATGCCGTGGTGCATGAAGTAGAGCTAACCGGCACTGCGCGGGTTTATCGTGCAACGTCCAGAGAGCGAAGCGAACGGGGTTGAGCGTCGGTTAGGCTTCATCGTCAGGCTGCTTGATTTTCTTGGACTTTAGAATCGCAAGCGATACAAGAAACATGAATCCAGAGACAGCCAGTACTACTATCCCTAAGGACTCCGACGAAACTTGTGTTTGCGCGCCTTTGAAGCCTATCTCCAGAGAAGTTGGTGCGGAGTAGCCTCCGACAATTAGGACGAAACCCACGACTGCGACAGAAAAACAAACTGCCAACGCAAGACGAAGCCTGCTGCTGCGCGGATCTTCAAATATCTTCCATGCCTGAGCAAGGGAAAAGAATAGGATAGCTAGCGGTCCAACACGAAGGAAAAGGTCGCCCAATTTCTCTAGCGCGGCATGATTGTCAGCGAGGCCTAAGTCCTTTCGCTCCTTCTCTAGTGCAAGCATGTCGCGCTGACGCGCAATTTCTACTTTGTTAGACTCTTCGAAATAAGCAGAAGATAGCCGACCGGTTTCGATGGCTTGGCGCGTTGTCCAATCATTAACGATCTGAAAAATAACCAGCCCGACCAAGAGCAAAACCATCAGGCCGGTAATTTTTATGTATTTACGATCATCCGTAGCTTTGATTCTGTCGATCCATTCCTTTAGTTTTGACATGACGATTTGTCCTTATTAATGGCTTGCAGCAATCGAGAGAGGTAGAGAATTCGAGCCCAACAGAGCAATTAAACCATTAGTTTAATAAAAAGCGCAACAAGAAGGTCTTTTCCGTTGTCCAAGGATTTAACTTTCGGTTCATGGATGAAAAGAGCGCATTTGCCAAGCGGCTGCGGGACGGGATGGTCGCCGCCGGCTACGAACCGAGGCCCATCGTGTTGGAGCGGGGATTCAACAGCCGTTACTGGGGGCGCTCGGTCAGTTTCCAGGCCGTGCGTCGTTGGCTCAAGGGAGAGGCCATCCCTTCGCAGGAAAAGCTGCAAGTGCTGGCCGAATGGCTGAAGCTGGAACCGCATGTGCTGCGCTTCGGCGACAAGGTGACGAAGGCGGTGCGGGCGAGCCGCAAACGCTGGGACGAGGGTCTCGGCTACTTGGAGCGGGAAACTTTCGATGCCTTTCTTGGCTTACCCGCCAGCCAACGCAAGGCGATACGCGAAATCGTCCTGGCGCTGGCGTCCGTGCCCGCCTCAAAAGTCGCGGTTCCGCCGAGAAAAAGCAGAAAGCCGGTTTGACTCAGGGTAATCGCACGAATGCCAACGGCGTCGACCGTCGAAATAGTTGTTGACGATTAATTGGTGCCGGCAGCGCGCATCGTGGCCGAAAGAAACGAGCGGCGCCGCTACTGGCAAGGGCGATAGGCGGACGATTAGTGTCCGAATCCGGGTCTTGCTAGCCTAACAGGGGAGACCCCCCGGCTCTGCCGGGGAGGCAGTAACAGTTTGACAATTTAGGGAGTCCATCGAAGAAACTCCCAATCGTGAGCCGCCAAGCACACGAAAGGAAATTTCACGA
>JBAYVU010000001.1:0-206790 GCA_041674385.1 Sterolibacterium sp. | reverse complement strand
CAACTGGCTGCTGTCGAGCCGACACAACCTTTGCCATCCCAGATCAACGGCGCAACGCAGGAACCGGCAGTTGCCGCAACGCAGGCGGTGCCGTTCCAGACCATCGGCGCCACACAGGTGCCAGCGGCCGGCAGATTACACGAGGTCCCGGTCCAGATCATCGGGGCAACACAGGTGTTCGCGGTCACTGCGACACAAGTGCTTCCATTCCAAACGAAACCACTCGTGCAGGTCGGGCCAACTGGCGCGATGCAGGCTGTACCGTTCCAGATCATCGGAGCGACACAACTCGCCGGAGTCGGCGTCGAAGCGACGCAAGCCGTTCCATTCCAAACGAAACCAGGCGCGCAGCTTGGGCTGGCCGGGGCGATGCAGGCTATGCCGTCCCAGACCATCGGAGCGATGCAAACGCTGGCATTCGGCGCAATACAAGCTGTGCCATTCCAGATCATCGGCGCAGCGCAAGAGGCCGGAGTTGTTGTCGAAGCAACGCAGGTTGAGGTAGCGGCATTCCAGACCATGGGCGCGATACAACTGCCAACGGTTGGGGCGACGCAGGTAGTGCCATTCCAGAACATCGGTGCAATACAACTTGTCGCGGTTGATCCGACACAGGCTTTGCCATCCCAATACATTGGCGCGGCACAGCTGATAACAGTGGGCACGACACAAGAAGTGCCATTCCAAACCATTGGCGCGATGCAACTGCCTGCTGTCGAAGAGATGCAGGAAATCCCGTTCCAAACCATTGGCGCGGCACAACTGACGGCAGTAGGCGCCCGGCAGGCGGAACCGTCCCAGAACATCGGAGCGACACAGCTTGTCGCTATCGGTGCGATACAGGAAACACCGTTCCAGACCATCGGGGCGATGCAAGTATTCGCAGCAGGGCTTGTGCAGGAGATCGGATTCGCCGCGCAGGCAGCAACCTTGGCCGCAACGCAGACCGCATCACATGTCGGCGTTATGCAAGATTCCGGATTCGCCGTACAAGCGGCAACCTGGCCGACTACCTGGGCGGTTGTCTCGGCAGTCATCTGAGCGGCAGTCAGGGCGGAGGACTGCGCGGCAGTCTGGGCGGCGGTCTGGGCAGCGACCTGCGCGGCAGTCTGGGCGGCAACCTGTGCCGCAACATCGGTAGCGACAGCCAGGGTAGGTGCTGTATATGTGGACGCAGTATAAGTTGGTGCGGTATAGGCCGGTGCTGTGTATGCTGGCGCAGTGTAAGCTGGCACTGCGGCCGTCGGTGCGGTGTAGGCTGGCGCATTGGCCGCCGGTGCGGTGTAAGTTGTTGCCGCAGGGGTCTCCGCCACATAGGTCGGCGTTGTCGGCGTCGGCGGCGTATAGGCCGGTGTGGTGGCCGTCGGTGCAGTCACTACATTGGCTGCGCTGGTCGATGGGGCGCTGCCTGCTGCCGCCCCAGACGAACCGGCAACGCTGGATCCAACAGCCATAACGGCTGCTCCTGCCGAAGCTGATGCAGCGGCCGTTGATCCATTGGATGGAGTACCGGACGGCGGCGCTGTTTCAGTCGGTGCTGTCGCTGCGGCAGTTGTTCCTGATGACGTTCCCGATAATACGCCTGGCGCAGTAGTGGCCGCGGATTCCTTCCCGGCAGATGCCGTGCTTGAAGATGCCGTGCCTGATGCGGTCCCCGCGGAAACGGTTCCCGAGGAGGAGGTCGAACTCGCTTCCGAGGCTGTTCCTGTTGATGACGCGTCACCCGCTGTCGCCGCTCCATTGGCCGTGGAACTCGCCTTGCTCGTTGCGCCCGTGCTGCTTGATGTTGCCGCGTCGGCCTGTTTATCCGATGACGGCTTTTGATCCTTGGTTTCTGTGGCCTGTTTGGTATCCGCAGGCTGCATCTTACCTTGGTCTTTGCTATCCGATGTTTGTTTTTCCGAACCCTGCTTTTCAGTATTCTGTTTCTCTGCGCTTTGCTTTTCGGAACTCTTCTTCTCCGAACTTTCTTTTTCCGAGCTCTGTTGTTTTTCCTTGTTCTTTTGCTGCGAATCGTCCTTTTGCTGTTTTTGTTCAGTCTTGCTGCTCGGGGTGCCGGCTGCCGCATTCAAGATGAAGGCTGGCGTTGGCACAAACCTCATCACCGCACCAGGGGCGATCTGCACAGTCTGTCCCGGCATGGTGACCAGCGTGTGTACTGCACCGCTCAAGTCGACCGCGGACACGATATGACTGCCTTCGATGGTGTGATTGAGCGTTATCCTGTTTTCCGGCGAAAAGTTGAGCACGTTGCCGGAACCCCGAATCCCGATGGTTGCGGTCGCCGTCTTCATCTTGAACTTGTCTTTGTTGAAGCTTGCGATCGCCCCGGTAAACGCGCGCATCGTTCCTTTCAGCAAGGAGATCACGCTATTGCTCGATGCATCCGGCGTTCCGTTAAACTGGAATTCGTCGATGCGCATCTCGGTATCTGCACGAACGGCAATGAATGCCCCGTCGTTCATTCGCAGCTGAGCCATTCCATCCGAACCGGAAACGATCAATTCGCCTGCCTCGACTTCGCTGCCACGAACCACCTTGCGTGTTCCCGCAGCACTCGTCACGCGGACGTCGCCAGAAACAAAATTGAACTTGCCAGCGCTCGCCAAGCTTTCTGCCATTGGCAGAGAAACCAGCAAGAGGCACAATGCAAATCGATTAAGCCATTTCATAATAAACTCCTGATGCTGCGCGATATCTAGAAATCGTGGCGTACCGAAACGCTGCTCTCGGTACGACGAAACTGATATAGCTCCAGATTCGAATTGTTTTTGTAAGCGGCCACTTGCCCCTTGATCATCCACTTGGGCCAAGGGCGCCAAGTGGCGCCCAATGAGACATCCTTGGTCACATCCCGGCCATAGACGGGCGGCGAAAGCGCGGAACGGGCATTCAAAGTGTCGTCATTGCGCAGGGAGACTCCCGCCGACAGGAAAAAGTCCAACTGTGCCCACGGGGTACACTGAAAATACGTACGGGCTGCGGTGGTTGTGCGGCTCATGTCGCTGCCTGTGGCGAGTTGGTGCACGGCGCGATCGACGGTTTGAGTTAAATTGGCGAAGATCAAGGGGGAGGTTCTTCCTTCAAAAATATGCAGCCATGAAGCGCTCAACATGACCTGGTCGGTATCCTGTGTCTCCTGGGTCGCATAGCGCGGTCTGCTGTATTGTGTCGACAAGCTGAGTTGGTCGCGCTCGCCAAACTTGCGCTTCCATTCAGCGCCTATGCCCGGCGTGTCACGATTGGAATTGATTCCCTCGGTCATGCCGGTTTGACGATACTGCCCCATATTGACGAACAAACGGTACATGTCCTCGCCGCGCACGATACTTAATCCGCCGCGCAAATCCAGATTCGTGCTGTTCAGCGCGGAAAAACCTTCGTAGTTGCGTTGCCGCAGATCTGCGCCGGCAAATACGCTGAGGCCGTATTCTTCACTCAACAAACGGGTAAAGTCTATGCCTGCCGAAACGCCCGCAGTTGTGCCTGAGCTCAAGACCGAACTGCCCGTGGGCAACACCCCGGGAATCCCAAAAACATTTTGCACGCCTTTGCTGAAGTCGGAAGTCACCGCGGTGACGTTGGAGTCCTTGGCAATGCTTGTCTCGATATACCCGGAGATGTGTTGAATCTTGTCCAGCTTGCGCTTAGCGATGGCATCCAGATATTTTTTCACGACCTCCTTGACACTTTCCGGGGGACTTTGAGTAAGCACTATTTCGAATTCGTTTTTGGCGAGATCGTCGCTTCCCATTGCGAAGTAGGCTCGCGCCAAGTCGAGCCGTGCTCCGGAAAAGTTGGGGTTGGAAACCAGGACACGTTCAAATGCGATGGTAGCGCGATCGGGCTTGCCGCTATCCAGGGCGACAATTCCCAGCATGTAATCGAACGCAATCTCTCCGGAATAGTCCGCCTCTCTTGGTTCAAGAAGCTGGTAAGCATCCGCCAGCTTGCCGCTTCTGATCAATCCGTCGGCTTGCCGCAGCAACGCGCCCATGGCCTCATTCGTCAGCATCGCACCGGCTTGCTGCATTGGCGCCTCGGCGGCTACAGTTTGCGCATAGACAATGTTGGAAGCACACAGCAATCCGGAAAATATCCAAGTGGCCAGACGCGCGAATTTCATGACTTATGCCTCAGAATTATATTTTCCATAATCTTACCGTGTTTATCCCGGAGCGAGGGATTCGGGACACGATCAACCACAGCGACAATTGTCCTAATTGTCCTGTTCCCTGCCCGCCTTTGAATTTGATCCTAGCCCTTGCCACAACGCAGAAGCCGCGAAATCACTGCGCAACGCACTCGCTTTCCTTTCCCTTGCCGACGCCGCGACCCGCACCGGCATTCTGGCTGATGTTGGCCGGCATGGTGACTTGTATCCCCTGTTGCGGCGGTACGATCACCGGCTGCGTCGTGGGACTGCGCACGAATCCAAACTGACCGGTGCCGATCTCCTGCCGTCCTACCTGGTTGGAAACGACAATGGCGCCGGCGGCGACATCCAGGTGCAATCCATTTTCCGGCGGCTTACCCGTCACGGTGGGAATGCCGCCGCAGTCGTTGTTGCAGCTCAAAGCGCCGAAGTGGGTGCCGCGAATTCCGATGGTAGCCGTCGACGTGGTAAAGCTCACCAAATCGCGGTTGCGCTTGCCGATCAGCCCGGTGACCGCCCGCAAGCCGCCCTTGAGCATGCTCAGCACCACGTTGTCGGATTGCGGCTTGGCTTCGGTGAAGCTGTAGGACGCCACTTTCAGCTGTGTGCCGGGACGCATCACGACTTCGGCACCGTCCACAAATTTGATGCGCGCATAGGTCTCGGACTCGGTCGTCAGCAAGTCGCCTTCCTGCACTTCGGATTTGATCGAAAGCATCTTGGGCGGCGCTTCGGCCCGCTTCACCGAAAGGATCCCGGAGAGATGGGTGACCTGGCCGGCGGTGGCGGCATGAACGCCGCTCGCCGTGAGCAGAATAAAGGCCGTGGCAACGAAAGTCGCAAGCTTGAACGGGTTCATAGGTTTTGCATTATATGCACGCCTCAACTGCATACCGCCGGTTTCTTCGCGGCGGGCTTGTCTTCCCGCTTCTTGGCAGCTTCTTCCTTCTTGTCCTCTTTCTTGTCGTCCTTCTTCTCTTCCTTTTTTTCTTCTTTCTTATCGTCGCTGGCGGCTTTTTCGGCCGGCTTGGATTCGGCGGATTTTGATTCGGCTGGTTTTTCGGAAGCGGGCTTGTCACTGCTGGTGCCTGTCGCAGCACTTTGACTTGAGCTGTCGCCAGTCGATGAAGTGCTGGCTGTTGAAGCACCTCCAGCACCAGAAGATGTGCCTTGAGTTGAAGTGTCGCTCGATGCGCCACTGCCACTTGTTGAAGCGCCGGGACTTGAGCTGCCGCTGGGACCCAATGAACCGCTACCACTCGAAGCCCCGAAGCCATTGCCCGAGGAGCCGAGCGTACTTGAAGCCGCATTCGAAGTGCCAACGCCCGCGACAGGCTGGGCAACCGTAAATGCGGGCGCATAGCTACCGCTACTACCGCCAAAAGTACCCTCGGTGCCACCGATAGTCTGGTTGGTTTTCAGCAAGGTCAGTGAAGTCGTGCCAGTGGCCGTCACCAACGGCGGCGGGGGCGGTGGTGGTGGCGCTGCGGCGCTTTCGCTGGCCGGTTTGGAGATCGCCGCGGTGACGCTGATGGTTTCCTTGGTGACGACATTCTGAACCACCGGTGCGGCAACTTGTTCGATAACCACTTCAGGCGCAAGCGTCGTGGTGGTCGTCGTGGGTACGGTCGTGGTGGTAGTTGGCGTGGTTGTCGTCGTGGTCGGCACCGTGGTCGTGGTCGTCGCTGCAGTCGTGGTGGTGGTCGTGGCTGTCGTCGTTGTGGTAGCCGGTACTGTTGTGGTTGTCGTGGTTGCGGCGGTCGTGGTGGTCGTCGTCGGTGTCGTCGTGGTCGTCGTGGTCGTCGTTGGCGCTGTGGTTGTAGTCGTGGCCGCTGTCGTCGTGGTCGTCGTTGGCGCGACCGTAGTTGTAGTCGTAGTCGTTGGTACAGCCGTCGTCGTGGTCGTAGGCGCAGCGGTGGTCGTAGTCGTCGAGGTCGTGGTGGTGGTATTGATCAACGCCGAACTCGCTCCCTGGGTCAGCGTTTTGGTACCTGCGACGGTGACCGTTCCGGTTGTGGTCCCGTTCACCGAACCGATGAACGCCGGAGCCGAACTGCCCGTACCCCCGGTCAAGTTTAGATTGCCGCCGACATTGAGGGTCATGCCGAGACTCGAGCGCGATCCTATTCCGGCAGGTGTCGCCACGTCGAGCGATTCTCCCGGCGTGGCAACGTTGCTCGCGCCGCCCGTGAGTGTCACGTTGCCCGTGGTGATAACCGTCAAGGATATCCCCCCGCCAAGGAATGCCCCTCCGACGGTAGTGCTTGATCCGCCTCCGGCAAGGCCGATGGTACTGGCCAGAATGCTTTGCGACCCAGAGGCTTCATCCACGGTGATATCGGCGCTGTTACGGAGGTCGAAATGGTTGGCCGTCCATATCCCGCCGGATGCCCCGCCAGTCAAGGAAATCGAAGGATAGTAGGCGCTGCCGTTGCTGCTCCAAACCTTTTGCAGCGAGGAAGAAGCATTGTTGATGCGGGCAGAATTCTCGTTGCCCAGAGTGCCTCCCGTCAAATTGATCGTCCCGCCGGCAAGAAAATCCAGAGTTTGACCGCCGCTTCCCTTGTTGACGATCTCGGCCACGTTATGACTGGTTTGAGAAGCGCAGTCCGTACAAGCCGCCGGATAGTAGCTGCTCAACATGCCCACTCCACTCCCGCCTTGCAGCGTCAGCGAGCCTCCGTTGGCAATCGTGATGGTTTGAGTGCCGCCGGCATTGCCCTGGAATATGGTGGCCGAGTTGTTATAGCCGGAAGCCCCACCGCCACCGTAGAGCGCAAGCTGTTCCGCGCCGATATCCTGCGTGCCGCTCGAGGCCAGGGTAGCCGATAAACCATTGCTGGAAGAACCGGAGGTGAGGGTGATACTCTTGGCCTTGATGGTCTGATTTCCGGCCGACTCGAACCCTGCGGCCGCAGCGCTGGCATTCACGCCGATGGCATTCCCGGCGAACACTTTCATGGCGCCGCCCGACTGGACCCTGGCGTTGGTCAACGTGATGTCGCCCGTATTGGCGACGACGGTCGGCGCAGTGATCGAACTGGAACCATCCCAGCCGGCAACCAGATTCACCGTCCCGGTCGTCGTCAAGGCGGTTCCGCTGTAACTCGAAGCGATGTTTCCCGGCGTGCCGATCGCCACGTTGCCGGCTGTTGTGATGCCGGAGATGGATTGAACCGTGCCGATATCCAGATTGCCGGTGCTCTTTAAAGTGAAGCTGCCGCTGCCGCCGGTCAAGTCGGCGGCCAGATTTGTCACGGAATTGCTTTCCGGCAGATTGACGACGCCAATGGTTTGCAACGCCAAGCCGCTGCCGCTGATCAGTTTGCCAGCCTCCTGAGTGATGCCACCGGCATGGTCGGAAACGAGCTTGACATCTCCGCCGGAAGCAATGCCGTTCACGCCATTCACTTGGCTTACCGCAATGGCGTTGGTCGAGTGATAAACGAAATCTCCTGTCGTGGTCGAACCGGCGATGACGCCGGTGGGATTGCTCTCCGTCAGCGCGACGCCGGCATAACCGTCCGCATGCACACCTTTCACGCCAAGGGTCGCGCCCGCGGCCTGGGTGAGCGTACCGGCCGTCGTCGTCAGGGAAACGATGCCTCCCGAAGTCGGTGCGGTAGTGTTGTCGAAACTGTTGTTGACAATGCCGGTAAGCGAATCGACATTGGCGATGATCAGAGCCTGGCCGTTCTTGAACAGGAAATTCTTGTTGATGTTGCTGCCGTTGCCGATCGACGCCGAAAGCTGCCCAACCATATTTGGCGCTGTATTCAGGGTAACATCGCCATAGGCTTTGATCGCCAGCTTGTTCGCGGCGAGGATGTCAGCCGATGTCGCCTGTGTCACCGTGCCACCTGACTCAAGGGACAAGGTGGCGGTACTGAAGCCGGTAGGAGCGACCGGCCCGGACAAGTGCAGATTGCCCGCGGTCGTGGCGCCGATGCGCAAGATGCCGGTGCCTGAAAGCGTATTGAGTTCGGCGGCAGAAAGTTCCAGGGTGTTGGCCGCTACATCTGTGGTCGATCCCAGGTTGACTTGCCAGTTTGCCGTGCTCGGCTTGAGCCAAAGCAGGCCAGCGCCGGCATTGACGGTGCCGGAACCCAGCGCCATCCGGTCCGCGATCAGGGTAATTGGACCGGTTGCCGCGCCGCCGCCGTTGCCGACCGTCGTATTCGTCAGCTTGATGGCATCGCTGCCCGCATCGATGGTCACGCCAGTCGGGCCATTAATGGCGTTCGAGACGGCAGCTGCGCCTGCCGAACCCGGAGTTCCACCGGCGCCAGGCTGACCGCCGCTGGTCTTGAAGGCGAGCATGGCAACCGAACCTTGATCGGAACTGACGTTCAAGGTACCGCCTGCGCCGCCCGCACCCGTAGTGGCGCTCGTCGCCGCGCCACCATCGCCTCCGGTTGAATACAGATTACCCGTGATGCCGGTATTGTTCGCAGCGCCGAACGAGCGGATCGTGGCCGTGCCGGCATTTCCCCCCAGACCGCCAACATAACCGCTCGGTCCCGCGCCGCCCGCGCCTCCCGAAGTATCGATACCGACGGTCGTCACCGCGCCATTCGTGGTGGTCGAAATGAGGACGGTGCCACCCGCACCGCCCGCGCCGCCCGGCGCCGCCGCTAGCGTCGCGCCGCCCGCACCACCGGTGGCGGTGATGGTGCCGACGCTGATCGATCTGGCCGCCGTCGGCGTGTCGACCTGAATGGTCACCGCTCCGGCTGAACCGCCGGAATAGGGAGAGGGACCACCGTTGGCGGCAGCGCTGCCGCTGGTGTTGATCGCCCCGGTCGTGATCGTTCCATCGGTGGTATGCAATGCGACGCTGCCGCCGTCCCTGCCCACGTTGGTGACGGTCCCGCCAGTCGTGGTAATGGCCTGCGTGACCATCGATCCCGTGGTGCCAATGGACACGCTGCCGCCGGAAATATCTGAGACTCCGGTGGTGGTGATCGTTCCGGGCGCGGTGCTGGAGAATGAAGCGGCCCTGCCGGCCCCGCCGGCGCCGGCCACGGTAAAGTTGCCGCCGGGCAAGTTGACGGCATTGTTCAGCGCCACCGCGCCGCTGGCATACAGATTCAGTGCGCCCGACGAGGTGTTGATCGGATTGCTGACGGTGATGCTGCCACCGGTGGCGTCCAGAGTGACGTAGCCGCCACTAGCATTGATGCCGCTGACGCCATCGACCTGTCCGACCTCGATCGAATTGGCAGAGCTGTAGAGAAAGTTACCAGCCGAGACGATGCCCGCGATCAGACTGTTTGGGTTGGCCTGCTGCAGACTCGCTGCAGCGCCCGACAACTTGAGTCCGCCGGGTAATGCCGCGATTGTTGAGCCAGGCTGCTGAGAGATGGTGCTGCCGGAAGTCAGGCTGAGCGCACTGCCGATATGTTCCAATGCCCCGCCTGCGGTCGTATTCAGCGCCGACTGGATGTCGATAGCGCCGCTGTTGGCATCGCCAATGCGCAGCGTGTCAGCACTGATCGTATTAAGTTCAGCGTTGGACAATTCGAGCGTGCTGGCCGTCGCATCCGTGGCCCCTGCGCCCAGATGGATGGCATTGCCTGGATATGGAATCAATGCGGCATTGCCGCTGGTAACCAGCGTTCCGCCCCCCAATGCCATCTTGCCCGCCTTGAGAGTGACATTAGCGGCATTCAAAGCGGCGATATTGGTGATCTGGCCGGTGGCCGACGAAGCCGCTTGTAAGCCAAGGTCGCCGGTTGCCGTCAGATTGTTGTTGATGGTGATATCGCCGACACTTTGCAGGGTCAGACTGCCCGCATTGGCGGGAGCTATCGCCGCGGAGACGGTTATGTTGCCCGATCCGCTGCCTGCCACCACCAGCGTTCCCGCATGAATGCTGTCGAGTTCCGCCGCCGACAGTTCCAACGTGCTGGCGGTAGTGTCCAATGCGCTGCCGATATCGACCGCATTCCCGGATTTTGCCTGCAGGGTCACTACGCCGGCACCGGAGCCGGCGTTGATGGTCTTCGCAGTATTCAGCGCCATCTTATCGGCTGTGAGGCTGATGTTGCCACCCGCCGAAAGGTCATCCGCCGATGACAGCGTTCCGCCGGCTAAAATACTCAAGCCGGCAGGTGCGGTAATTGGGTAGCTCACGGCAAATTCACCCGTACCCGCCTCAAGCGACAATATTCCAGTCAGGCCTGCTCCGGTGCTCAAATCTAACGGACCGTACAGTGTCATCGCGCCACTGTTGGTAGGTGCGCCCACGACCAGCGTACCGCTGGTGGTGATGGTCTTCAGTTCGGCATCGGTCAAGCCCAGCCGGGTTCCCGCCGAGTCGGTCGCACCGGTGCCCAGTTCGATCGCCAGTGTCCCGTCGTAAGTGGTCAGTTTGACGGTTCCGCTGCCGGCATCAATACTGCTCGGCGAACCGCCAGACGTGAACGACATGTTGTTCGCTTTCAGCGATATATACCCACCGCCGCTGATGATCTGCGAGGCGGCCGGCATGCTGATCGAGGCGTTGGCGTCGGCAGCGGTGATGTCCACATTGCCGCCGGCAGTGTTCACCGGCTTGCTGGCAACAAAAGCGACACCCGCCGGGCCTGCGATACCGATGTCTCCGCCTGAAGTCGTGACCGACGCGTTGACGCCGATGCTGTAGCCGCTTGCGTTACTGATCAGAATCGACTGTCCGCTGGTGAGCTGTTTCGCGCCGTAGCCGACAGAGCCGATGTCGGCAATCGACAGGTTCTGAGCGGAGTTGCTGATTTTGATGGCGCCCGTGCCGGTATTCTGGACGTTCAGAGAACTCACCTGCGTGCTGAGGGAGCCAGCCGATCCATCCGTAATACCGTTGACTGCCGTCATCTTGAGTGCGTTGGCGATGAGGGTGCCCGACGATGTGATGGCCCCCCCCGCCGTGAGTGACATATCGCCCGTTATCGTAGTCGAGGGAAGAGTGATCGCCGCATTGTCAAAGGCCAGTGTCAGGTTGCGCAGGCTGGCGCCGGCGAAGCTGGGCGCCGTCGCGCCAGAATTGGTGTTGCGCAACCTGAAGTCCTGAAAATTTGCAATCGTTCCGCCCAGAGTAACCGTTCCCGAGAGGTTGTTGGCTTGGGTATCCAGAGTCACGTCGGTGCTGGCGTTGCTTGCCGTGATCGTGAAAGCGCCCGCCGAAGCAGCCTGAGTAATCGCACCGGTCTGGGTTAAGGCACCTCCCGATTGGACATTCAGCGTGCCCGTACCCACGCTCACCGTGCCGAGTTCAAGTGCATTGGTATCGCGCAACGAGACATTGTTGTTGCCCGAGTTCGACAAACTCACCGCGCCGGTAAAGTCGTTGCCTGCTTCAGTCAAGGCGATTGAGGCAGCCCCCGCATTGATATCCGAGGTTCCGGAAACCGTCAAGCCGCCCGCGGATTCTGTGATGGCGTAACCGTTGGATGCCACCACCAGATTGCCGCCGACCGTGCCGCTGCCCAGATTCAGGGCACCGCTAGCTGTCACATCGAGGTTGCCGCCGATACTCAGCGTTCCCAGCGTGAGCGCACCCGCATTGACGACTTGGACATGGTTGGAGCTGCCGGCGTTGGTCAGGTTGATCGTGCCGCCAAGGCTGTTGCTGCTGTTGGTCAGGGCGATCGCCGCGGCTCCGGTGGAAAAACCCGAAGTTGCACCCACCGTCAGGGTGCCGGTGAGATTGATGCCGCCAGTGCTGCCGTTGGTCGTGGCGGAGATTCCCGCGGTTCCTGCATTGATGTTGCCCAAGCCGGAAATGCTTCCGGTCGATGTATATCCCGTGGCGCCCGGATCGCTGGCGCTGAGCGTGACGGCACCGTTGGCGGTCGAGATGTTGGCATTGACCGCGATGTTGTTGCCAGCCTGGGCAGTAAGGCTGGAAGCCGCCGTCGTCAAACTGACGTTGTCGGTAAACGTGATGTTGTTATTGGCTTGCAACACGATGTTGGCGGCCGCGGCATCGAGGGTGGTGGGATCGATGGTGTTGGTGGTCGCGTCCGCTCCACCGGCGGAATTGTCCACGTCGGCATCGCCAAACTGGTCGACCTGGGCCGTGCTGACTCCGGATTCTCCGCCAGCCTTGACCTCGATGTTCGTCGGATCCAGCAACCAGGTACCGACTTTGCCGCGCGAAGCTGTGGTATCCACTCCGCCTTTGACCACAAGAGCCGCCTTGCCCGACGTTTCCACGCTGCCGCCGTCGCCGCCGTTTGCTCCGCCCCTGGCGGAAATGCTGCCGTAATAGCGTGTCGTTCCGTCCGCCCAGACGATCACCTTGCCGCCGTCGCCCTTGTCCATGGCATCCGCATGAATCGACGCATCGGGGCCGACGTAAGTGACGGAGGCATGCTGAACCGCCGGATTCTTGCCCTGGTAGTCGCCGCCCACCAGCACACTGCCGCCGCCATTCTGGCCGGAGACATCGAGTTTGGCGTTATCCGTCACTGCCACACGATCACCAAGAATTTCTATGCCGCCGCCCTTCGTGCCCGAACTTTCTATGCGTGCATTCCTATCGACAACAGTGTCTTTACTCGCCTTGAGAAAGATCCTGCCGCCCTGACTCACGACGCTGCTGGCGTTCAGCGTGCCGCTGTTTTTCACCAGCACGCCGGTCACACCGATGCGGCCGGCCTCGCTTATGATGCTGCCGAGGTTGGTGACATTGCCTTCGCTGCCCGTGACCTCGACATTCACGCCCGGCGTGGCGGTATCGATGAGCTTGACGCTCTGCCCGGCGGCGAGGATGGTCTCGCCCTTGGGCGTGGTGATGAGGCCCTCGTTGCTGACGTTGGGCGCGATCAGGTAGACGCTGCCGCCGTCAGGGGTGGCGATGGTGCCCTGGTTGGTGATGCGGCCTGCGCTGCTGCTGCCGCTGCCGCCGAAGGTCAGCTTGCCGGCGAGGAAATCTTCGTTGCGCAGGTTCAGCGTGCTGGCGACGAAGCCGGCGGTGTCGATGCGGGCGCTGGGCCCGACCAGGATGCCGGCGGGATTGATGAGCCAGACGCGGCCGTTGGAACTGAGATTTCCGTAGATGCTGCTGGGGTCGACGCCAAGCACGCGGTTCAAAACACTACTCGCAGCCGATGGCTGGTTGAAGCGCACCGCCTCGCTGGCGGCGATGTTGAACTGTTGCCAGTTGAGGATGGCGTTGTTGCTGTTGGTGATGGACAGCGTGTTGCCGGTCTGGCTGAAGGTGGCCATGCCGTTGACGATCTGCGGACCGATCGGCAAGGCATGCCCAACGCTGCCATAGCAGAATGCCAGGGCAGCCACCAATACCCGAATGCGGCAATGCAAAAAGAAAGGATTACCGATCATAGCAACGTCTCTCGAACTGTCAGGGCACGATGGGCCAAGCCGTTCTTTTTTCTGTATAACCGAAAGCCCCTGTCTTTGCCATGCACAATTTCACAACCACGAATATTCTAAAAATTGAGCAGCATGTTGAAATGTCCGCGCCAATCGCCCTTGCTTTCGGTGCCAATCGGCCCGGCCTTGGTCACCTGGGCCACGTCGGCACGGATATTGAGGGCTTTCTGCAGGCTGTAACGCAGGCCCATGCCGGCTGCCGCGATGCCGAGCGATTCGGCGGTGGTCGGCACCGGCGTCACCACGCCGATGTTTCTGCCGTGCGCCATATCGAAAAACAGCACGCCGCGCAGACTGCCCGGAACGCCAAAGTACTTCACCAGTTCCGGCGAATAGGCTTCGATATTGACCATCTCGCCACTGTCGGCGGCGACCGCCCGTTCGGTGAATCCGCGCACGGCGGTCGATCCCGCCAGGCCGAATTGTTCGCCGGCAATCAGGCCGGTGTGGGTGTATTGGCCGGACAGCGCTGTCTTGACTTGCCAGTCGGTGAAGATCACGGTCATATAACTGGCGCCATAGCGCAGGATGCTGAAGCGGTCGTCGACCGGGCGGCCGGCGATGAAGCTGTAACGATCGAAATTGTTATTGAGCAGGTACCTGGTGCCGACCGGCAGGTTGTAGGCCAGGCCGACGTTGTAGTCGAGCATGCTGGCGGCGCCTTGCTTCTGGCCGGAATAGGTGACGCTGACCGGCCGGGAGGTGTGCGGGACGCAACTGGCGATAGCCGGCTGCGGCGGCTCGAACGACTGGGGAACGCCATTGATGGAGCAACGCGTGTTGAAATACTTGTAGTCGATGCCGAAGGCCAGTTTGGCAGAGTATTCGCCGCGTCTTGCAAAATAATGGTTGAAGCGCAACGCAAATACGTCGCCCTTGCCGGTCAGGCCGAAGCCGGTGGCCTGCACGCTGGGGGTATTGACGCTGGATTTGCCGTAGATCATGTCGATGCTGTCGCCCAGCCCGTATAGCGGCAGCCGGTAGGCGAGGCTGAAGATGTTCACATCGACGCCCTTGGGCGCGTCCGGCGAGGTGGTGTAGGCCAGGGTCAGGGTGTGGTCGAGGTCGAACAGGTTGGCGTATTGGTAGGCGATGCCGGTGCGATGTTTGCCGGTCGCGCTGCTGCCGGTGTTGTCGAGCGTAAACGAAAGCTTGAAGGGGTTTTCCTCGGTGACCGCCACCTTGGCGTCGATCTTGCCTTCTTCTTCGCTGACGCCGAGGGTGACTTCGACCTGCTTGGCGGCATTGTCGTTGGACAACTGGATGTTCTTGGAGAGCAGGCGGGCGTTCGGCGCCACGCCTTCCTTCAGGGCCGGCAGACCGGCACGCACATTGCCGGTACTGAAATGCTTGTTGCCGGTCACGCTGACCTTGCCGATCACGCCTTCGGTGATTTGCAATTTCACTTCACCCTGGGTGAGTTCCTGTTCGGGAACATACACCTGGACGGTGTTGTAGCCTTGCGCCCGGTAGGCGCTTTCGACGGCTTCGAGGGCGCGCTGAATGTCGCCATAGACCCGTTTCTCGCCCGCAAACGGGGCCACCAGGGCGGCCAGTCGTTCGGCCGGCAACAGGCTGTTGCCTTCAAAGTGGAACCGTTTGATGCTGAAGCGTTCGTCTTTTGCTTCCACCGCCGGTTCCGCCACGGCTTCACTGGCTGGACCGGCTGCCACGGGCGCCGACGATTGCCGGGCCGGCGTGCCGAGTTCGGGAAGCTTGAGAAGTTCAGACGCAACTGCCGCCGTGGCTGGCAATTCGTCGGGGATGTTTGCCGCATGCGAGTCGTTGCCCGGTTTTGCGCGGTCGCGCACGCCTTCGACGACCAGCAGCCTGATCACGCCGCCCACCAGTTTCTGTTCCGGGATGGATACCTCGACGGCGTTGAAACCGGCCGCGCGATAGGCGTCTTCCAGGGCGGTGCGGGTACGTTGCAGATCGCCAAGAACGCGACCGTTGCCTACCAGCGGTTCCATCAATTCTGCCAGTCGCTCATCCGGCAGCAGGGTATTGCCTTCAATATTGACCTGGACAATGTTGAAACGTTCTTCCTTTACCGCTAACGAACTCGTGGCCATTGTCGCCAGCAAGAACGCCAAGCAGCAATATCGGGGGGACGTCTTCAAAGCCATAAGCCCAGAAGGAGAACCATGGATATATTACGGCAACAGCGGCAATTACATGAGCACAATGTCGTACTGTTCCTGGCTATAACCAGTTTCCGCCTGCAACGACACCGGCTTGCCGATGAAGTCGGAGAGCATCGCCAGCGCCTGCGACTCCTCGTCAAGGAACAGATTGGTGACTGCCGGCGCGGCCAGCACACGGTATTCGCGGGCATTGAACTGGCGCGCTTCGCGCAGCACTTCGCGCAGTATCTCGTAGCAGATGGTGCGTGCGGTCTTCACCTCGCCGCGTCCGCCGCAGATCGGACACGGCTCGCAGAGCACGTGGGCCAACGATTCGCGGGTGCGCTTGCGGGTCATCTCGATCAGGCCAAGCGCAGTAAAGCCATTCACCGAGATACGCGTGCGGTCGCGTGCCAGGGCCTTGTTCAGTTCCGCCAGCACCGCCGCCTGGTGATCGGTGTTCTCCATGTCGATGAAATCGGCAATGATGATGCCGCCGAGGTTGCGCAGGCGTAATTGGCGCGCAATGGTCTGCGCCGCTTCGAGGTTGGTCTTGAAGATGGTGTCGTCGAAGTTCTTCAGGCCGACGAAGCCGCCGGTGTTGACGTCGATGGTGGCCATCGCCTCGGTCTGGTCGATGATCAGGTAGCCACCGCTCTTCAGATCGACGCGCCGTGCCAGCGCCTTTTGAATCTCCTCCTCGACGCCGTGCAGATCGAACAGCGGCCGCTCACCGACATAATGATCGAGCAACCCGGCGATCTGCGGCATGTATTCGTGGGCGAAGTTGGAGAGTTTCTGGAAGTTTTCGCGCGAGTCGATGGACACCCGCGTGGTCTCCGGTGTGACCAGGTCGCGCAAAACGCGCTGCGCCAAGGTCAGGTCATGGTGCAGCAAGGCCGGCGGACGGGCGTTCATGGCGCGATGCTGGATCTCGGCCCAAATCCGCCGCAGGTAGATGATGTCGCTGGCCAGTTCGCTGTCGCTGGCGCGCTCCGCCATGGTCCTGGCGATAAAGCCGCCCCCATCGTCGGTTGTGCCGCTTTGCAGCAATCCCTGGATGCGCGTACGCAACTGTTCGCGCTCGACCTCGCCCTCAATGCGCTGAGATATGCCGATATGGCGCTCATGCGGCAGGAACACCAGCAGCCGGCCGGCGATGGACATTTGCGTGGTCAGCCGGGCGCCCTTGGTGCCGATCGGATCCTTCAATACCTGCACCAGCAAATTCTGGCCTTCGGAGAGGATTTTTTCGATCGGTCGCAGCACTTCGTTGCCGTTCTGGATTCCTTCGCTGTGGCGCTCTTCCCAGATATCCGCGACATGCAGGAAGGCGGTGCGTTCCAGGCCGATGTCGATGAATGCCGACTGCATGCCGGGCAGGACACGCACGACGCGGCCAAGGTAGACATTGCCGACGATGCCGCAGCTGGCGGTGCGCTCGATATGCAGCTCCTGCACCACGCCCTGCTGCAATAGGGCAACACGGGTCTCCTGCGGGGTGAAGTTGATGAGGAATTCTTCGCTCATGTTGGTTGAAGCGTTATCGACCGGCGATGAGAAAGCGAATACACGGCGATCGGCGCGAATGCTCGGAGTATCGGTGGGACATTTTACACCCGCAGATTCACAGCGGATAACCGAAGCTGCGCAGCAACAGCGCCGTTTCGCACAGCGGCAAGCCGACGATGCCGCTGTGCGAACCGTGAATCTCGGCCACGAACATGGCCGCATGGCCCTGGATGCCGTAGGCGCCGGCCTTGTCAAACGGTTCTCCGGAGGCGACATAGCGGCGGATTTCCTCGATCCGCAGCTCGCGAAAACGTACCTCGCTGATGCTTACCGCATGTTCCATACGCTCGCCGCTGGTCACCGCCACGGCGGTCAGTACGCGATGGGTGCGGCCGGACAAGCGCCCGAGGATCGCCACGGCATCCTCCGCATCGCACGGTTTTCCGATAGTCTCGCCGTCCAGATCGAGGGTCGTGTCGGCCGCCAGCAGCAGCCGCGCCGGCAAGCGGCGTTGACGCATCTGCTTGACGCCATGCAGCGCCTTGGCGCGACAGACGCGCACCACATAGTCATCCGCCGACTCTCCGGGAAGCTGATGCTCGCTGACTTCCGCATCTTCCCGCGGCGGAGCGCGAAACAGCATCAGATCGAAACGCACCCCGATCTGATGCAGCAATTCGCGCCGGCGCGGACTGCGCGAAGCCAGATAAATACGCGGTTCATTCGGGTGCATGCCGATTCGGTCAGTCGCGATGGTAGGGATGGCCCTTGAGCAGACTGGCTGCCCGATACAGCGCCTCGGCCAGCAGCACCCGCACCAGCGCATGCGGCAGCGTCAGACTGGACAGGCGCAGCGTCTCTGCGGTTTGCTGTTTGAGGGCGTTGTCGAGACCGTCCGGCCCACCGATCAGGAGCGCCACATCCTCGCCACCGGCCAGCCATTTTTCCAGGCGCTGCGCCAGATCCTGGGTCGTCAAATCGCTGCCGCGCTCGTCGAGTGCCACCAAGCGGCAGCGTGCCGGCAGGGCACCGCGCAGACGCGCCGCTTCCGCGGCCAGCAGCGCCGCAAGCGGTTTGCCGCCGTTGCGCGGCTCGGCCTTCACTTCGATCAATTCCATAGGCATTTCACGCGGCATGCGTTTGGCGAATTCAGCGTAGCCCTCCTCGACCCAGCACGGCATGCGTGTGCCGACGGCGGCGATAAGCAGCTTCATCGACGCCAGCGACTCTTCACTCTGCGGCGGCAGCGCGTTGCGCCGCTTTTTTCGGGCGGGCCTGCCAGAGTTCTTCGAGGTTGTAATGGATTCTCACGGCAGGCTGCATGACATGCACCACAATGCTGCCCAGGTCGACCAGCACCCATTCACCCGAACCTTCTCCTTCCATGCCGATGATTTCGCCGCCCGCCTCCTTGACCTTGTCATGGACATTGTGCGCCAGCGCCTTGACCTGGCGGGTCGAGTCGGCGCTGGCAATAATCATGCGCTCGAACATCGGGGTGAGCTTGCTGGTGTTGATGACCTGAATATCGTTTGCCTTGACGTCTTCGAGAGCAGCAACGGCGATTTTCTGTAATTTGCGAACGTCCATTAAGATCCAGAATAAATATGATGAGAGAGAATATAGTCGAGAACCGGATCGGGGAGCAAATAGCGCGCGCTGCGGCCGGCCTTGAGTGTCGCGCGCAGGGCGGTTGCCGAAATATCCAGGGCGGCAATGTGGAAAGACAGGATGCGGCCGGCCGGGGACGCGGCAAGGAGATCGGCGGTATCGCACCGACGCCGGCGAAATTCGGCGGCCAGCGACGCTTCGAGCTGGTCGCCGATCAAGCCGAAACCCGGCCGCGTGGCGATGGCAAGATGGACCAGCTGGAACAACTCCCGCCAGCGATGCCAGGTACTCAGGCCGAGAAAGGCATCGGCCCCAAGCAGCAGCACCAGCGGGCGCTGCGGCCCGGCCTGGGCGCGCAAACGCTCCAGCGTCAACACGCTGTAACTCGGCGCGACACTCAGCACTTCGCCATCATCCAGGCTGAAACTCGGATTGCCGGCGATGCCAAGACGCACCATCGCCAGGCGATGCCCGGCTGCCGTGGGATCGGCGCTGCGGTGCGGCGGCTGACCGGCGGGAACCCAGCGCACCTCGGCCAGCCCGAGAGAGTGGCAGGCTTCTTCCGCCAGGCGCAGATGGCCGTAATGCAGCGGATCGAAAGTGCCGCCGAAGACCCCCAGCGGTCCTGTCTCGGGCATGTCAAGCGCCACGCCGTCAGGCATCGGGCTTGGGCGCGGGGATAGTGGCGAAGACATCGCGATAGCTCTGGTAGATGCCGGTCATGAGCACCGGTGCGAACACCATCAGCAGCAGCATGCGCAGCGCGACGGAAATCACCTCGACCAGCGACTTGGATATCAGGCTGGAAAACAGCAACAGCAGACCGGGCAATATCACGCCAACCAGCAGCGCCGTCAGCGCATACACCAGAAAGGCGCGCCAGTTGCGCCACACGGCGATCAGGCTGAAGAACAACGACTTGACGGCCGGCACGCCATCCCAGGCCGTCAGCAGGGGCGCGAACCAGAATGCCAGGAGCACCGGCAGGGCAATCAGCAACAGGCGCAGCATGTGCCAGAGCAGTTCGGCTTCCTCGATCGGATTGGCCGTTGCGGCCGCCTCGTCCTGGCCGGCCATGAGCATGCTCGAATCGCCGTTCGGCAGCAGCATATCCAAGACAAGAATCAGCAAGGTACCGAACAAATGCAGCCCGCCCAGCCGCAGCAGGGCGCCGTATTGCTCGCGCAGACCCAAGCCGAGCACGCTGCGCGGCACCTTCAGGCCCTGGTCGAGGGCGCGGCAACCGTTGGCGATCAGCACGGTCAGCGTGGGCAGCAGCAGCGGCAGCAGAAACGGGCCGACTGGCTGGAGTTGGCCGAAGGCGACCACCAGCAATAGGTAAGCCAGCGTCAGCATGGTCAGCAAGGGCGGATTGCGGCGGTAAAGATTGAAACCGGCAGCAATCCAATAGGCCCCTCGGGCGGCGGGCAGAAGACGAGCCTGCATGCTGCGCTACGCGGGGTGAGCGGTTGAATGCGGGGCAGGGGCGGCGCTGTTGGACGCGTAAACCGATCCGGCCGGCATCACGATGGCGATGCCCAGAAGGTGACATCCATTCAGAATGTTCCTATCACCCACATCGGCACGCGCAGTCCGCTATCCAGCGATTCCTGGCGCGTCATGCGTCCGTCGCCCTTCTCGTCGATCAGATAGTAGGGCTTGCCATGCGGCGGCGTCACTTTGATCATATACAGCCTGCCCTTGATGCGGTACTCCTCGACGCGGTCGTCGCCGCGTTTGGTGATGGTAACCTGCGGTTCGAGCGCCGGGTCGAGGTTGAGGCCTTCGGGCGGTGGCGGCGGCTCGGGGATCGGCTGCAACCCGGCTCCGGCCGGATCCTTCTGGGCCATCACCGGCAAGGCGAGCAGCAAGGCAAGTATCAAGAAAAAGCGGCGCATATCGTTATCCCTAATGAACGGGCCATTCTATCAAAGGTTGAGCAATAGCTCGTGTTCTTCGGGCAGCCGCTCGAAGCCGCGTCCCTCATAATGCTTGAAGATCGCCGCAACGATCTGTTGCGGTTCGTCGATGACCTGGATCAGATCCATGTCCTCCAGGTTGATCATGCCGTTCGTTATCATCTGGTCGCGCAGCCAGTCGAGCAGTCCTTGCCAAAACACCCGCCCCACCAGGATCAACGGGATGCGCGGGGACTTTTTGGTCTGGATCAGGGTCAGTGCTTCGAGCAATTCGTCGAGCGTACCGAAGCCGCCCGGCATGACCACATAAGCGGCGGCGAAGCGCACGAACATGTATTTGCGCGCGAAGAAATGCCGGAAGGTCTGCGAGACGTCCTGATAGCGATTGGTCTGCTGCTCCATCGGCAACTGGATATTGAGCCCGACGCTGGGACTCCTGCCGGCGAAGGCGCCCTTGTTGGCGGCTTCCATGACGCCGGGGCCGCCGCCCGAAATCACGCTGAAGCCGGCATCCGAGAGCAACCGGGCGATTTGTTCGGTCAGCTGGTAATAGGCCGACTCGGGCGCCAACCGCGCGCTGCCGAATATGCTCACCGCCGGCTTGACCGCATTGAGGCGGTCGGTCGCCTCGATGAATTCTGACATAATGCCGAGCACCCGCCATGACTCGCGCGACGCGGTGCTGAGCGCGGCGGCCTGGGTGAGTTCGGGATTCAGCATCCGCGGAAGTTTGTTCTTCACACTCATGATTTCGACTTAGTTTTGTTCATTGGCTTGTTCACTGGCGGAATTCTCCATGCCCACGTTGCTGCTGGTTGACGGTTCATCCTATCTCTACCGCGCTTTTCACGCCATGCCCGACCTGCGCACCCGGACGGGCGAGCCCACCGGTGCGGTGTATGGCGTGCTCAACATGCTACGCCGGCTCCCCAACGACTACAAGGCGGACGACGGCATCGACTACCGCGCAGTGGTGTTCGATGCCAAGGGCAAGACCTTCCGTGACGACTGGTACCCGCAATACAAGGCGCACCGGCCGCCGATGCCCGAGGACCTGGTGCGCCAGATCGAAGTGCTGCACGACTGCATCCGCGCCACCGGCTGGCCCCTGCTGATGGTCGATGGCGTCGAAGCCGACGACGTGATCGGCACGCTGGCGCGCCGGGCCGCCGCCGCCGGCATCGAGTGCGTGATCTCGACCGGCGACAAGGACCTGGCGCAACTCGTCGACCGCCATGTGCGGCTGGTCAACACCATGAGCAACGAGACACTCGACGAGGCCGGCGTGGAGAAGAAGTTCGGCGTGCCGCCGGCGCGCATCGTCGACTACCTGGCATTGACGGGCGATGCGGTGGATGGCGTGCCGGGGGTGGACAAGGTCGGACCGAAGACCGCAGTGAAATGGCTGACGCAATACGGCACGCTCGACAATCTCGTCGCCAATGCCAACGACATCAAAGGTGCGGTCGGCGAAAACCTGCGCCGGGCGCTCGACTTCCTGCCGCTCGGCAGGAAGCTCCTGACCGTGGTCTGCGACCTGGAACTGCCGGTGCAAGTCGCCGACCTGTCGCCGCAAGCGGCGGACACGGACAAGCTCGCGGAGTTGTACGCCAGACTGGAATTCAAGGGCTGGCTGCGTGAATTGGGCGCGACCGGTCATGCCCCCCTGGATTCCGGCCTTCGCCGGAATGACGACCGTGCTCGCGTCATTCCGGCGAAGGCCGGAATCCAGGAACTGCCTGAACCAGACCGCACTGGCTACGAAACTCTCCTGACCCAGGACGATCTGGCGCGCTGGCGGGCGAAAATCGAAGCGGCCAGCCTGACCTCGCTCGACACCGAAACCACCGACCTCGATCCCTTCGCCGCGCGACTGGTCGGCATCTCCTTCGCATTGGAACAAGAAGAACAAGACGGCAAGATTCACGCCGCCTACCTGCCGCTCGGCCACAACTACGCCGGAACGCCGACCCAGTTGCCGCTCGCCGAAGTCCTGCAACAACTCAAGCCCTGGCTGGAATCGGCGCAGCATGCCAAGCTCGGCCAGCACTTGAAGTACGACCGGCACATCTTCGCCAACCACGGCATCGAGTTGCGCGGCATCCGCGAGGACACGCTGCTCGAATCCTATGTGCTGGAGAGCGACAAGTCGCACGACCTGGGCGCCCTGTCCACGCGCCATCTCGGCCTGAATACCATCTCCTACGACGCCGTCACCGGCAAGGGCGCCGCACGCATCTCTTTCGCCCAGGTGGAGATTGCGCGCGCCGCCGAGTACGCCGCCGAGGATGCCGACGTCACGCTGCGTGTGCATCGAACGCTGCTGCCGCAACTGCAAGCCGAGCCGAAGCTGGAGCGGCTCTACCGCGACATCGAACTGCCGGTGGCCGAAGTGTTGTTCCGCATGGAGCGCACCGGGGTGCTGATCGACATATTCGCCATGGCGCGGCAGAGCGAAGAACTCGGCCGGCGCCTGATGGAACTCGAAGGCGAGGCGCATGCGGCGGCCGGCCAGCCGTTCAACTTGAGCTCGCCGAAGCAGCTGGCGGAGATCCTGTTCGACAAGCAGGGACTGCCGGTGGTGAAGAAAACCCCGTCGGGCGGGCCGTCCACCGACGAGGAAGTGCTGACGCAACTGGCGCTCGATTACCCGCTGCCCAAGCTGCTGCTGGAACACCGCAGTCTCGCCAAGCTCAAGAGCACCTACACCGACAAGCTGCCGCGCATGGTCAATCCGGCCACCGGCCGCGTGCACACCAGCTATTCGCAGGCCACCGCCGTGACCGGCCGGCTCGCCAGCGCCGACCCGAACCTGCAGAACATCCCCGTGCGCACGGTCGAAGGCCGGCGCATCCGCACCGCCTTCATCGCGCCGCCGGGACATGCCATCGTCTCGGCCGATTATTCGCAGATCGAGTTGCGCATCATGGCGCACCTCTCCGATGACCCGCGCCTGCTCGAAGCCTTCGCCCGGGGCGAGGACGTGCACCGCGCCACGGCCGCGGAAATCTTCGGCATCGCGCCGCCCGAAGTCGGACCCGACCAGCGCCGCGCCGCCAAGGTCATCAACTTCGGTTTGATCTACGGCATGTCGGCCTTCGGTCTGGCGCGCGAGCTGGGCCTGGAGCGCGGCGCCGCAGCCGCCTACATGGAACGCTATTTCGCCCGTTATCCGGGCGTCGCCCGCTACATGGAAGAAACCCGCCAGCTGGCCCGCAACAGAGGCTACGTCGAAACCGTGCTGGGACGGCGCCTGTGGCTGCCGGAGATCAAGTCGTCCAACGCCGGCCGCCGCCAGGGCGCCGAGCGTGCCGCGATCAACGCGCCGATGCAGGGAACCGCCGCCGACCTGATCAAGCTGGCGATGCTCGCGGTGCAGCGCTGGCTCGATGCCGAATGCATGGGCGCCAAGCTGATCCTGCAAGTGCATGACGAACTGGTGCTGGAGGTCCCGGATGAGGAGCTCGTCGCGGTGCGCGAAGCTTTGCCGCGGCTGATGGGCGACGTGGCCGAATTGAAAGTGCCGTTGCTGGTCGACGTGGGGGTGGGGCCGAACTGGGAGGCTGCGCACTGAGCCAGTGCGGCGGCTCAGGTAGAATCCGCCCCATGCTTGCCGACGCCATTCCGCTCGACCAGATGCAGCGCGTGCTGGTGGTCAAACTGCGCCACCACGGCGATGTCCTGCTCACTTCGCCGCTGTTTTCCGCTCTCAAAGCTGCCGTGCCCGGCATCACGATCGATGCGCTGGTGTATGCCGATACCGCCGAGATGCTGACGCTGCACCCGGATATCGCCGAAGTGCACACCATCGACCGGCATTGGAAAAAGCTCGGCCCCCTCGCCCAGCTGCGCGCCGAACTCGGCCTACTCGGCCGCCTGCGCAGCCGCCGCTATGATCTGGTCATCCATCTCACCGAACACTGGCGCGGCGCCTGGCTGGCCCGCCTGCTCGGCGTCCGCTGGGCGGTGACTTACCGGGTACCGGGACGCAACCGTTTCTGGCGCGCCAGCTTCAGCCACCAGATTCCGCGTGCCGCAGCCGGCAAGCGGCACACCGTCGAAGCGCACCTCGATGCCCTGCGCCGCATCGGCATCCAGCCGGACGCGGCGCAGCGTCAGCTGCGCCTGGTCGCCGGCGCCGCCGCCGACGCGCACATCGACCGCCTGCTGGCCGGACGGCAACTGGCCGGGCGGGGATTCATCCACATCCATCCGACCTCGCGCTGGCTGTTCAAGGGGTGGACCACGGCGGGCTGGGTCGGCCTCATCGACGCCCTGCAAGCCGAGGGCTGGCCGGTGGTGCTGAGCGCCGCCGCCGACGGTCGCGAACAGGCCCTGGTCGACGCCATCATGGCCGAACTGGCGAAGCCGGCAATCAGCCTGGCCGGCCAACTCTCCCTCAAACAACTGGCGGCGCTGACCGACCGCGCGGTGCTGTTCATCGGCGTCGACTCGGCGCCGATGCATATCGCCGCCGCCATGAGCACTCCCACCGTCGTCCTCTTCGGCCCGTCCGGCGAGCACGAATGGGGGCCGTGGAATCCTTGCCGGCCCGAGACTTTCCGGGTCATCGCCAGCCACCACCACACCTGCCGGCCCTGCGGTCTCGACGGCTGCGGCGGCGGCAAGGTGTCGGACTGCCTGGTATCCCTGTCGGTGGCGCAGGTGCTCGCCGCCGCGCACGGGCTGCTGCCCGCGAGTGCCGAGTGAAGCTGGCCATCATCCGCCAGAAATACAATCCATTTGGCGGGGCCGAGCGCTTCGTCGAACGGGCCTTGAACGCGCTCAACCGTCCCGACCTCGACATCACCGTGCTGGCCCGCGCCTGGCCGCCGCAAGCCGGCGGCGCCAACTACCGGCGGCAGTTGCTGAACCCTTTCTACCTCGGCAGCACCTGGCGCGACTGGGGATTTGCCCACGCCGCCACTGCCGCCGTCGCCGCCGGCGGCTTCGATCTGGTGCAGTCGCATGAGCGCATTCCCTGCTGCGACATCTATCGTGCCGGCGACGGCCTGCACCGCGTCTGGCTCAAACAGCGCCGGGCAGCCCGGCGCGCGCAGGGACTGTCCGCCTGGCCGAGCCTGAATATCTACCATCGCTACATCCTCGCCGCCGAAACCGCCTTGTTCCGCAGTCCGCGGCTGAAGGCGGTGATCTGCATTTCCCGGATGGTCCGGCGCGAGGTGCTCGAATACTTTGGCGAGCATTTCAAGACGAGCTCGCATGCCGATTCGCCGGATGACTGCTTGCCGGTTATTTATAATTGCGTCGATACCGGCTTCTTTCATCCCGGCCTCAAAGCCGCCCGGCAGGAAGCGCGCCGGCGTTACGCCATTCCGCCGGAGGTGCCGCTGTTTCTGTTCGTCGGCTCCGGTTTCGAGCGCAAGGGGCTCGCCGCCGCCATCCGCCAGTTGCCGGCCGAGGCATGGCTGCTGGTGGTCGGCAAGGACAAGCGCTTGCCGCATTACCGGCAGCTTGCGGAATGTTGCGGGGCGGCCGGCCGGGTGTGTTTCGCCGGGCCGCAGCAGGACTTGCGACCGTACTATGGGGCCGCCGATGCGCTGGTCTTCCCGACCATTTACGAACCCTTCGGGAACGTGGTGCTGGAAGCGCTGGCCTGCGGTTTGCCGGTCGTCACCACCACGGCTTGCGGCGGTGCCGAGGCCATCGAGGCAGGCGTCAGCGGCCTGGTGGTCGATGCCTTCGACGAGGCGGCGCTGGGCCAGGCGATGTTCGAGATGACCGATCTGTCGCGGGTCGCCGCGATGGGCCGGCAGGCGGTGCAGGCGGCGGCGGCCTTCAGCGGCGAGCTCATGGCCGGCCGCATGATCGCGTTGTACCGGCGGCTGCTTTAATTATCGATAGCGGATTCGATCCCGATGACCGAAACTTCCAGCGCCAATCTCCAGTCGCCCGACAGCCTGCGCATCTATCGGCGCCTGTTCGGCTACCTGCTGCCGTACCGCTGGACGTTCCTGGGGTCGCTGCTGTTCATGGCGATGACCTCGGTGACCGAGCCGTTGTTCGCGGGCCTGATGAAACCGCTGATCGATATCAACTTCGGCGGCAACGATGCGACACCCCGCCACCTGGTGCCGCTGGCGCTGGTCGGCCTGATGCTGATGCGCGGCGTCGGCGGTTTCCTCAACGAGTACTCGACCACCTGGCTGGCGGGCAGGCTGGTGCAGGATTTGCGCAACGAGATGTTCGACCACCTGGTGCGCCTGCCGTCGTCGTACTTCGACCGCAACCCCACCGGGGCGGTGGTGTCGCGCTTCATCTACGACGTGACGATGGTCACCGAGGCCGGCTTCAACATCATCACCATCAGCATCAAGGACAGCCTTACCGTGCTATTTCTGCTCGGCCTGCTGATCTATTACGACTGGCAGCTGACGCTGGTGTGCCTCGGGGTCATCCCGCCGCTGCTGCTTTCCATCCGCGCCGCCAGCCGGCGCTTGCGGCGACTGTCGCAGCAGGGACAGGTGGCGATGGGGCAGGTGGCGCAGATCATCAACGAGACCAGCGCCAACCAGCGCATCGTCAAGATCTTCGGCGGCTCGGCCTGCGAGCGGGCGCATTTCGCGGAACGCTGCAACCATCTGCGGCAGATCCTGGTCAAGCAGACCGCGGCGAGCGCGGCCAACTCCGGGCTGGTGCAGGTGCTGATCGCCATCGCGCTGGCGGTGATCATCTACTTCGCATCGTTTCGCGCGGCGCAGGGGAACATGACGGCAGGCATGTTCGTCTCCTACATGACGGCGATGCTGATGCTGTTTGCCCCGGTAAAGCGGCTGACCGGCGTCAACACCTCGTTGCAGAAGGGCTTGGTGGCGGCGGAGAGCGTGTTCCGCTTCCTCGACGAAGCCACCGAGGCGGACGGCGGCCGGCACCGTTTCGGCACGCCGCCGGCGGGCGATCTGCGCTTCGAGCGGGTACGCTTCCGCTATGCGCAAGGCAACCAGGATGCGCTGGCGGACGTCGACCTGCACCTGCCGGCCGGAAAGACGGTGGCGCTGGTGGGCGTGTCCGGCGGCGGCAAGTCGACGCTGGCCGGGCTGATCCCCCGCTTGTACGAGATCGGCGACGGCCGCATCTTGCTCGACGGCGTCGACCTGCGCGACATTCCGCTGGTCGAACTGCGCCGCCACATCGCCATCGTGACGCAGGACGTCAATCTGTTCGATGACACCGTCGCCGCCAACATCGCCTACGGCGACCTCGCCGGCACCTCGCGCGAACAGATCGCCACCGCCGCACGGCAGGCGCATGCGCTGGAATTCATCGAACAATTGCCGCATGGCTTCGATTCCCAGGTCGGCGAAAAGGGGCTGCGTCTGTCCGGCGGCCAGAAGCAGCGTCTTGCGATCGCCCGCGCCTTCCTCAAGAATGCGCCGATCCTGATTCTCGACGAGGCCACCTCGGCGCTGGACAACGAATCGGAACGGCAAGTGCAGGCGGCGCTCGAGACCCTGACCAGGAACCGCACCACGCTGATCATCGCACATCGGCTATCCACCATCGAGCATGCCGACACCATTGTCGTCATGCAGGAAGGACGCGTCGCCGAAGTCGGCGGACACGCGGAGCTGCTGGCGCGCAACGGCGTCTACTCCGGCCTTTACCGCAGTACTTTGTTGCCGGCCAGCAAGGAAGCCGGCTGATGTGCGGCATCGCCGGCTTTCTGGGAGATGTCGCCGACGCCGAGGCCACCGCCATACTGCGCCGTATGAACGACCGGCTGGCGCACCGCGGCCCGGATGCCGAAGGGTTTTACGAGCGGGGGGCGATCCACCTCGGCCATCGCCGCCTCGCCGTCATCGACCTCGAAACCGGACGGCAGCCGCTGTTCAACGAAGACGGCACGGTCGCCGTGGTGTTCAACGGCGAGATTTACAACTTCGTCGAACTGCGCAACGAACTGAGCGCCCGCGGCCATCGCTTCGTCACCCACACCGATAGCGAAGTGCTGGTGCATGGCTATGAGGAATACGGCGACGCGCTGCTCGGGCGGCTGCGCGGCATGTTCGCCTTCGCCCTCTGGGACGAGCGCCGCCAGCGCCTGCTGCTGGCGCGCGATCAACTCGGCGTCAAGCCGCTGCACTACCACTGGGTTGCCGGCCGCTTGGTATTTGCCTCGGAACTGAAGGCGCTGCTGGAACACCCGGCGGTGCCGCGCGACCTCGATCTCGAAGCGCTCGGGCTGTTCCTCGAATGCCAGTACGTGCCGGCGCCGCGCAGCATCTATGCCGGCATCCGCAAGCTGCCGGCGGGCCACGCGCTGTCCATCGAAAACGGCCGGCTCGACCTGTTCCGCTACTGGCAGATCGACTATCGCGACAAGCTCGAACTCTCCGAGGACGAGACTGCCGCGCGGGTCGAGGAAGCCTTGCGCGATGCGGTGCGCGCCATGCTGGTGGCCGATGTGCCGATCGGCGCCTTCCTCAGCGGCGGGGTCGATTCCAGCCTGATCGCGGCGTTGATGGCGCAGGAGGCGGGCGGGCCGATCGACACCTTCAACCTCGGCTTTACCGGCCCCGTTGCGGGCAGCGAACACGAGTATGCGCGACGGGTCGCCGAACACCTCGGCAGCCGCCATCACAGCCTGATGCTGGCGCCGCAGGACGTGCTCGGCGGCTTCTCCAGCTGGCTGGATATCTTCGACGAACCCTTCGCCGACCAGGCGGCCTTGCCGACCCTGCTGCTGTCGCGCTTCGCGCGCCGCGAGGTGACGGTGGTGCTGACCGGCGAAGGCGCCGACGAAGTGTTCGGCGGCTACGGCAACTATCCCAAGCGGCTGCGCGAGGAACGCATCTCGGCGCTGCTCGGCCACCGCCATTCGCCGCTGCCCGCCCTGCTGCGCACCCTGCCGGCGGTGCTGCGCAAAGATCGGCTGCTGAAGGCCATCGCCCAGCCGGTCGAGCGCCGCTACGCCACCATCCCCAACGTGTTCGACGTGCACCTGCGCGCCGGCCTGTACACCCCGGCCTTCCGCGCGCGGCATCGCGAACAGATCGCCGACTATGCCGCGCGCCTGTATGCCGAATGCAATTCGACAAACTATCTCGACCACCTGCTGCACATCGACCTCGGCCTCTGGCTGCCCGACGATCTACTGACCAAGGTCGACCGGGCGACCATGGACTGCGCGCTCGAAGCGCGGGTGCCCTACCTCGACCACCGCTTCGTTGAGCTTTGCGCGCGGCTGGCGCCCGATCTCAAATGCCGCGGCCGCACCGGCAAATACCTGCTCAAGAAAATCGCCGCCCGCCATCTGCCGCACGATATCGTCCAGCGCGGCAAGCAGGGCTTCGTCATGCCGCTGTCGGAGTGGCTCGCCGCCGAATTGAAACCGCTGGTGCAGGACAGCCTCGCCGGCCTGGCGACACGCGGCCTGTTCACTCCGGCGGCCTTGCACCGCATCGAACGCGAACACTACCAGGGCAAGCGCAACCACGCCGGCCGGCTGTGGACGCTGCTGGTGCTCGAACAATGGTTCCGCCGTTTCAACCCGGACTTCTCGCTGTGAACAAAACTACCCTCGATCGTCCCCTGCGCATCCTCCACACCGAATCCTCGACCGGCTGGGGCGGCCAGGAAATCCGCATCCTCACCGAAGCGCGCGGCATGCTCGAACGCGGCCATCAGGTGACGCTGCTGACGCCGGCCTGCGGCGATATTTTTCCCGCCGCGCAAAAACTTGGCGTTCCGGTGGTCGACGTCCCGCTGCTCAAGAAACGCCCGCGCGATCTGCTGGCGTTGTACCGCTGGTGCAAGGCGCATCGCGGCGAATACGACGTGATCAACACGCACAGCTCGACCGACAGCTGGCTGGCCGCGCTGGTCGCGCAGCTGCTGCCCGGCTTTCCGCCGATCCTGCGCACCCGCCACGTGTCCACCGCCGTCAACAACGCGGCCACCACGCGCTGGCTGTACGCCCGCGCCACCGCCCACATCGTCACCACCGGCGAAGCGCTGCGCCAGCAGCTGAACCGCGACAATGGCCTGCCGCTGGAGCGGATGACTTCGGTGCCGACCGGCATCGACCTCGCCCGCTACGCGCCGCGCGACCAGGCGACGCTGCGCGCCAAGCTCGGCGTCGCCGAGCGGCCGACTATCGGGATCGTCGCCACGCTGCGCGACTGGAAAGGCCACGACTACCTGCTCGACGCCTTCGCCGAATTGCGGCAGCGCCATCCCGACTGGCAGCTCTTGATCGTCGGCGACGGGCCGCGCCGCGCCCACCTCGAAGCCCGCGTCGCCGCCGCCGGGCTGAACGGACAGGTGCGCTTCGTCGGCAACCAGGATAACGTCGAGGAATGGCTCCCTACCTTCGACTTGTTCACCCTGCCGTCGTACGGCGACGAGGGCGTGCCGCAGGGCATCATGCAGGCCATGGCGAGCGGCCTGGCGGTGGTGTCGACGCCGGTCGGCGCGATCGGCGAGGCGGTGGTCGCCGACCAGACCGGCTTGATGGTGCCGCCACACGACGCCGCCGCGCTCGGCGCGGCGCTCGAACGCCTGCTCACTGACGCCGCCTTGCGCACGCGCATGGCGGACGCCGGCCTGCGCCGCGCACGCGAGCGCTTCGGCATCGCCCGCATGCTCGACGCGATGGAAACGATCTTCGCCCAGGTTGCGGCGAAGCGTTGACCCTGACCATGTGCGGCATCGCCGGTTTTTTCGGTTCCCGTTCGCAGCCGGATACGCTTCCCGCGGCGATGCTGGCGGCGCTCACCAAGCGCGGCCCCGACGCGCAGCATGCCATGTGCTGGGATGCCGCGTTGCAACCGGCGGCGAGCGCGATCCGGCACGCCCTGCTGCACGCCCGCCTGGCGATCATCGACCCGCGGCCCGCAGCCGACCAGCCGATGAGCAATGCGGCAGGCGACATCTGGATCTGCTACAACGGCGAGGTCTATGACTGGCAGGCCGACGCCGCCGAACTGCAAGCGCGGGGCGCGGTTTTCCGCACCCGTGCCGACACCGAGTTCATCCTGCACGGCTACCAGGCGTGGGGCATCGACGGCCTGCTGGCGCGGCTGCGCGGCATGTTCGCCTTCGCCATCGTCGACCTGCGCCAACACAAGGTCTGGCTGGCGCGCGACCGCATGGGCGAGAAGCCGCTGCTCTATGCCCACCTCGACGGCGAGCTGGCGTTCGGTTCGCTGGTGCGCGCGGTGCTGCCCTGGCTGCCGCGCGAGGCGCGCCAGTTCGACCCGCAGGGCATCGACGCCTACCTCACCCACCGCACCATCCCGGCGCCGCGCACGGTGTTCCAGCACATCCGCCGGCTCGCCAACGGCGAACTGCTCGAATACAGCCTCGCCGACGGCAGCCTGCGCCGCCGCAGTTACTGGCAGCCCCAGGCGCAACCAGGCGACTGGCGCGACAGCCTGGACGCCGCCATCGCCATGCGCACCGTCGCCGACCGGCCGCTCGGCCTGTTCCTCAGCAGCGGCATCGATTCCAGCCTGATCGCCTGCCGCCTGGCGGCCAACCCGCAGACGCGGCTGCAAACCTTCACCGCCGCCTTCCCCGGTTCGCCGATGGACGAGAGCGACGACGCCGCGCAAATTGCCCAACGCCTCGATCTGCCCAACCTGAAAATCGCCGTGCCGACCGCCATCGCCGACGACTTCGCGGGCATAGTCGCCGATCTCGACGAACCCTTCGCCGATCCGTCGTCCTTCCCCAGCTGGTACCTGGCGCGCACCACCACCGAGCACGTCAAGGTGGCGCTCGGCGGCGACGGCGGCGACGAGCTGTTCGCCGGCTACAAGCGCATCGCCAAGCATCTGCGCAACCATTGGCGTGGCGCTTGCCGCCTGCCGCTGCCGATCTTTGCCACGCCCGCCGGCAAAGGCTGGCGCAAGCTCGCCGATGAACTGCGGCTGGATTGGCAGGCCGCCTACAGCCTGCGTTTCTCCGGCTGCACGCCGGGACAGCGCGCCTTTCTCCAGCCCGATTTCGGCGACGGCCAGACGCATTACTGGCGCGCGGCGACGGCGACGCCGCTAAAAAAATCGCCGGTGCACACGCTGCTGGCGATCGACCTCGCCAACTATCTGCCCGAATACATCCTGCGCAAGACCGACCTGTGCACCATGGCGCACGGCCTCGAAGGCCGCGCGCCGCTGGTCGATCATGTCTGGTACCAGCAGCTGCTGGGCGTGGACGATGCGCAGCGGTTCACCCGTCCGGCCAAGCTGTTGCTCGCCGAGCGTATGCCGCAACTGGCCGAGATGCGGCTGTTCGCGCGCAAGAAGAAAGGCTTCAACCCGCCCTTGGCGCACTGGCTGCGCGTCGACCTGGCCGCGCGGCAAGACGGGCTCGGCGAACGGCTACAGCGCCACACCGGCGGCCAGATCAATGCCGCGCGCTGCGACGCCCTGCTGGCGCATTTCGCGCACGACGGCAGCAGCGCCGAACAGGTGCTGCAATTACTGATCCTCGACGAAAGCCTGGGTCAGCTGGCGGCGCTCGCGGCGCAGGAAGCATGACGCGCATGAGCACCAAACGCCGTAGCCGCCTGCCGATGCGCCTGCTGGTAGCCCTGTTCGTGCTGCTGCGCCTGCCGCTGGCCGGACGCCGACGCCGGCCGCGCGAGGTGCGGCACATCCTGGTATTGCATCACCTGCTGCTCGGCGACGCGCTGATGCTGACGCCGCTGCTCGCCAAGTTGCGCGAGCGCTATCCCGATGCCAGCGTGCATGTGGCGATGCCGAAGGCCTTCGTGACGCTCTATCAGCATGGCCCCTATCGCGTGCTGCCGGTGCCTTTCGACCCGCGCGACCCGGCGACTTTCTTCGCGCTGCTGGCCCTGCCCAAACCGGATCTGGTGCTGCTGCCCGCCGACAACCGCTACAGCTGGCTGGCGCGCGCCATCGGCGGACGCTGGATCGTCGCCTTCGCCGGCGACCGTCCGGCGTACAAGAACTGGCCCGTCGACGAACAGCGCGCGTATTCCTCGACGCCGACCGCCTGGGGCGACACCGCCGCCGAACTGGTCGACGGCCCGCGTCCGGCGCCGTATCGTGTCGCCCAATGGACGCCGCCGCCAGCCCATGAATTCGCGCTGCCGCCCGCCCCCTATGCGGTGCTGCACGTCGGCGCCAGTACCCCGCTCAAGCAATGGCCGCCGCAACGCTGGCGCGAGCTGGCGGGCTGGCTCGACGGGCAGGGCATCGCCCCGGTGTGGAGCGCCGGCGCCGCCGAACTCGGGCAGGTCGCGGCGATCGACCCGACGCAGCGTTACCCGTCGTTCGCCGGCCGTCTCGACCTCGCGCAACTCTGGCGCCTGCTCGGCGGCGCGCGGCTGCTGGTGTGCCCGGACACCGGCGTCGCCCATCTCGGCCGCATCGCCGGCGTGCCGACGGTGACGCTGTTCGGCCCCGGCTCGGCGCTGGTATGCGGCGCCGGCGACTTCTGGCGCGACAGCCCGTACGTCGCCGTGACGGTCGAGGATTTCCCCTGCCGCGACCAGAACATCCAGTTCTTCCGCAGCATCCCCTGGATGCGCCGCTGCGAACGCCTGCCGCCGGACTGCGTCGACCCCAAGTGCATGCAGGCGATCATGGTGGTGGCGGTGCTCGCCGGGATCGCAGCCTTGCCTTGCTCAGAGAAGGATAGGGCATGACGCGGAACAGGATCGTCACGCTCCACACCCGCGAGAATCCGCTGCTCGACGCGCTGCAAGCCGAGGGCTGCGAGATCGTCCAGGTGCCGGCCAGACAGTCGTTTTCCGAGGAGCTGTTCGACGACTGTCTGTGTTATTTCGGCGATGCCTTCATCAATGTCAAGGCACCCTTGCAATTCGCCCGGCTGAAGAAGCAACTGAACCGGCGCGGCATCCCGGTGGTGAGCTGGAACCGCGATGCGCCCTGGCATTGCGCGATCAAACCGTGGCGCAAGATCCTGATCCGGGCGTTGCGGCTGGTCGACATTTATCTCACGCATTCCTTGCAGGACGCCGCCGCTTTCCACGACGCGCCGATCTATTTTCCCAACGCCGCGCAAATCCACTCCTACCACCTCGGCACCAGGACTTTGGCCGATCTGCGCGATCCGCACCAGTACCGTGTCGATGTCAGTTTCTTCGGAGCGCTCAGTCCCGACTTCAAGCAGGTGCGCGAGAGGGTGGCGTTCCTGCAAGCGCTGGCGCCCCGGCTCGATACCTTGAAAATCACCCACGATTTCCGCGACCCCTATGTGTACCAGCCGCGCATGGGCTTCGCCGAACAGATCGAGTTTGTCCAACGCAGCCGCATCAACCTCAACGTCGGCGCGGTATGCGACACGCCGGAACCAAGCTGGGGACTGGCCGAGCGCTGCTACGGCGTACCGGCCTGCGGCGGTTTTTTGCTGTCCGATCCGCGCCGGCACGCCGCCGACACATTTCCTGCCGACAGCTGGGTAGAATTCGCCTCGCTCGACGATTGCGTGGAAAAAATCCAGGCGCATTTACGCGACTTCGAACGAACGCGCGCCTTGGCCGAAAAATTACATGCTGAAGTGATGCAGCACCATACTTACCGCAACCGGGCGTGGCAGTTCCTCCGCCTGGTCAATGATTTCGATTTCAACAACCGTTCGCGCCGGCCGGCCGGCGCGCAAGCCAACGCATGAGCAAGCGATCGAGCGGAGACTGCGCCGTGCGGTACGGCGATGGCGACGGTGGCGGCGGTGGCGGCGATGTTTTTCCCACCGCGCCGCGCGCCGACCGGGCATTCTGGATCGCCCTCGCCGTGCTGGTCGCGGTATTGCCGGTGGGCGGAACGGTGGCCCTGCGCAGCCTGGCACTGCTGGCCCTGTTCTGCATCGCCGGCTGGGCTCTCGCGGCCAACCGGCTGCGCCTCCACCAGCCGCTGCTGGCGCCCTGGCTGGCATATGCCGGGGTGGCGCTGGCATCGCTGGCGTATGCCATCGATCCGGCCTATTCGCTATCGGAGATACGCGTCGAGATCCTCTTCCCGGCGTTGTTGTTCTGGATCGCCGCCAGCTGCCTGCGCAGCGAGACGGCCTTGCAGCGCCTGCTCGCCCTGCTGGCCTTGGTCGCCACCTTCCTGGTGCTCTATTGCCTGACCACGGCAGCCATCGGGGAAACCACCAAAGACGGCCTGATCGGCACCCTATACACCGGCGTCGGCAATTTCAGCACCTACTTGGTGACGGTGATGCCGCTGCTGGCAGCGTTCGGCTGGTTCCGCTGGCAACAGCGCCGGCATGCCGACGCCTGGGCACTGCTGCTGCTGCTGGCGCTATGCAACGGCGCCATGTACGTCACCCTCAACCGGCAAGGCTTCATCGCCATGGCGCTGGAAGTCGCGGTGCTGGCGGGATGCCTGCTATTGCGCGGCATCAACCGGCGCACGCTGGCCACGGCGGGCGCGGCGGGCGTGCTGCTGCTGGTGCTCGGCGGGTTGTTCGTCACCCAGTTCGAAAGACACGGCGAGACGAGCGACGTGGTGCAGGAGGTGCGGATCGATCCGCGCTGGGCGATGTGGCGTTTCGCCGGCGAGCGCATCGCCGCACGGCCATGGAGCGGCGGCGGTTTCGGCTTGCAGTCGTTTCGCCTGGCCTACCCTGAATTCGAGCCGGGAACGAGGCACTGGCACGCGCACAACATGGTGCTGAACAAGGGCATCCAGATGGGGCTGCCGGGCATCGCGGCGTTCCTGCTGCTGCTGGCGGCGCTGCCGCTGCATCTATGGCGGGGGCTGCGCCGCCAGCAGAACACCGCCGCAATCGCCATCACCGGACTGGCGATGGTTGCCGGGGTATATCTCAAGAACATGACCGACGATTTCTTCCTGCGCGGCGACGGCATGCTGTTCTGGCTGCTGGCCGGCGCCATCGCCGGCGTGATCCGCGGCGGAGACGACCGCAACGGCCCGCTGAAAATCCTGGTGATCCGCCGCGACAACATCGGCGACCTGGTATGCACCACGCCGGCGTTGCGCGCCTTGCGCCAGCACTTCCCCGCCGCGCGCATCGAGGTGCTGGTCAACGACTACAACGCGCCGGCGCTCGCCGGCCTGCCCGGCATCGACGCCGTCCACGCCTACCGCAAGGGCAAGCACCGCCTGGCCGGCGAGCCGCGCTGGTCGCCGTATGTCGCGCGCATCGGACTGCTGTGGCGGCTGCGGCGGCGGCGTTTCGACTGGACGATCATCGCCGGCGCCCACTTCAGCCCTTACGCCTTGCGCCTGGCGCGGCTGGTCGGTGCGCAACGCACCGTCGGCTATCTGCCCCCCGGTGTGACGCGCGTGACCGGACTCGGCGACGGTATCGTCCATGACGGCCAGTTGTGCCACGAAGTCGAGGACGTCTTCCGGCTGCTCGGCCCGCTCGGGATCGCCGGCACGCCGGGGCCGCTGCTGGTGGTCGCGGAGCGCTCCTTGCAGGAGCGCTTCGCCGGGCAATTGCAGGACGCCGGGCGGCGACCCGGACGGCCGTTGCTGGCAGTGCATATCAGCGCCCGCGAAGCGGAACGGCGCTGGCCGGCCGAGCGCTTCATCGCCCTGCTCGACCGCCTGACCGCCGACAGCCGATGCGAAGTCATGCTGCTGTGGGCGCCCGGCGCTGCCGAGGATGCCCTCCACCCCGGCGACGACGCACTGGCCGCACACATTCTCGCCGCACTGGCCGCCCGGCCGGTATATCCGCTTCCAACGCGCCAGCTCGCCGAACTGATCGCCGCATTGGCGCTGTGCGACCTGGCGATCGCCAGCGACGGCGGCGCCATGCACCTCGCGGCAGCGCTGGGCAAACCGGTGCTGGCTTTCTTCGAAAACGCCGAAGGCAAGACGCGGCACTGGTACCCTTGGCAGGTGCCCCATCAATTGTTGATCTCGCCGACCTTTGCGGTGGCCGACATCAGTCTCGATGCGGCGCTGGCCGGCTTCGACCGGCTGATGGCTGAGTGCCAAGAAAAAACGGGCGCCCTGAGGCGCCCGAAATACCACGCATACCACGCGGAGGAAGATCAGTAATGGTAGGCCGTCTCGCCGTGTGAGGTAATGTCGAGCCCTTCGCGCTCTTCGTCTTCGGGCACGCGCAAGCCGATGACGGCGTCTACGATCTTGTAGCAGATCAAGGCGACGATGCCCGACCAGACCACCGCCGTGCCGACCGCCCACAGCTGGCTGACGATCTGTGCGCCCATGTCGTAATCGCCGACTTTGTTGGCCACATAGTCATACACGCCGGTACCGCCCAGTCCTGGGGCGGCGAACACGCCGGTCAGGATCGAGCCGAGGATGCCGCCCACGCCATGCACACCGAACACATCGAGCGAGTCATCAGCGCCGAGGATGTTTTTCAGCCCATTCACGCCCCACAGGCAGACAACGCCTGCCAGCAGGCCGATCGCCAGTGCGCCAACCACGCCGACATAGCCGCATGCCGGCGTGATCGCCACCAGGCCCGCCACTGCGCCGGAAGCCGCACCGAGCATCGAGGGCTTGCCCTTGACCAACCATTCGGCGCTCATCCAGGACAGCGTCGCGGCGGCCGTGGCCAACCAGGTATTGACGAAAGCCAGCGCCGCGCTGCCGTTGGCTTCCAGAGCCGAACCCGCGTTGAAGCCGAACCAGCCGAACCACAACAGCGAGGCGCCGATCATGGTCATGGTCAGGCTGTGCGGCGCCATCGAGTCCTTGCCGAAACCGACGCGCTTGCCGAGCAGGAAGGCCCCGACGATGCCGGCCATGGCGGCGTCGATATGCACTACCGTGCCGCCGGCAAAGTCGATCGCACCTTTCTGGAACAACCAGCCGGCGGTTGCCCCCAGCTTCTCTGCGGCTTCGGCGGAAACATAACCGTCAGGGCCTGCCCAGAACCACACCATGTGGGCGATCGGTAGGTAGCTGAAGGTGAACCACAGGATCGAGAACAGCAGCACCGCCGAGAACTTGATGCGTTCGGCAAAGGAACCGACGACCAAGGCCACGGTGATGGCGGCGAAGGCGCCCTGGAAGGCGACATAGATCAACTCGGGAATCACCACGCCCTTGCTGAAGGTGGCGGCGACCGAATCCGGCGTGATGCCCTTGAGGAACAGCTTGTCGAGGCCGCCGAAGAACGCGCTGCCCTCGCTGAAGGCAATGCTGTAACCATACACGGCCCACAGCACGCTGATCAGCGAGAAGATCACGAACACCTGCATCAGCACCGACAGCATGTTCTTGCTGCGCACCAGACCGCCATAAAACAGGGCCAGACCGGGAATCGACATCAGGATGACGAAGGCCGTGGCCACGATCATCCAGGAGGTGTCGCCCTTGTTGGGCACCGGTGCGGGAGTTGCGGCGGCAGCCGGCGCCGCCGGGGTTGCCGCAGGTGTTGCAGCAGCCGGGGCGGTAGCCGTCGGCGGCGCAGCCGCAACCGGATCGTCCCCGGCATAAACGGCGCTGCCTGAAGCCAGGGCTGCGACCGTCACAAGAAGTGCAATGAATTTTTTCATCATGTTCCCCTTAGAGAGCATCCTCGCCGGTTTCCCCGGTACGGATGCGAATGGCCTGCTCAAGATCGAAGATGAAGATCTTGCCGTCGCCTATCTTGCCGGTGCTGGCGGCTTTTTCGATGGCTTCGACGGCCTGATCGAGCAGATCGGTTTTGATGGCGGCTTCGACCTTGACCTTGGGCAGGAAGTCGACCACATACTCCGCGCCGCGATACAGCTCGGTGTGGCCCTTCTGCCGGCCGAATCCCTTGACCTCGGTGACGGTGATGCCCTGCACGCCGATGGCGGAAAGGGCTTCACGCACTTCGTCAAGCTTGAACGGCTTGATGATGGCGGTGATGAGTTTCATGACGGATTCCTTATGAATTTAGGATACGCCGGCGCAATTCCAGACGACGGCGGACCCCGATCGGTTAAAGGGTCTTGCTGAAAGTGAGCAGGGCGCGGTTCTTGCCGGTTTCGTAGCCGCCGATGCAGTAGGGCTGGCCGTCGGCGCAACTGTCCTTGGCATTGGTACCCAACGCCGACAGACCGACGGTACCGACGCCGATATCCTTGGTGACGCCCAATTTCCAGTCGCTGTAGGAGGCAAGGCTGTTATGCTTGATCGTCTGGTGTCCCGCATGTCCGGTCACGCCCCAGCCCCCGCCAAGATCATAGGTCGCCGTCAGATCGAAATAGCCGCTGCCCCTCGTGCTGCCCTTGGCGTCGGTACTGCTGCCCCAGCCGAAGATGTGATCGGAGACAGTGTACGAATATTTCGCGCTCAGCCACTTCCAGCTGAGCTGGCCGTAGATTTCGGTGGTGTTCGGTTTGGCGGCGACGCTCGTATAAGCATCCGGGTAGTTGCCCGGATAGTTGTAGGTCAACACCCCGACGTCATAACCCAGATCGCCCAGGCTGCCCTTGTAGCCGCCGTAGATATCGAGTTCCAGCGAAGCGCTGGCGGCCGGATTGCCGTCGCTGATCCAGGAGATATTCGAACCCCAGGCGCCGACGTAGAAGCCGCTCGGATGGGCATAATCGAAGCCGCCTTGTATCGCCGGCTTGCCGCGCGTCTGGGCAATGCCGCGATACAGGTATTCCGAGGCCAACATCACGTTGCCCGTGAATGGATTCGCCGGCGCGGCGGCCGGTGCAGTTGCCGCCGGCTCCGCGGTCTCGGCAATGCTCGTCATGGGAAGCAGGCAGGCGCCGGCCAGACTCAAGGCAAGAAGGTTTCGTTTCATGGCAATTCTCCAAAAAGTGAGTGTGACGATGCTTCTTTCGCACGATCTGTGCCAGAACAAGTAACTCCAATAAATCATTTGGTTACACCATCGACATGGCTATTGGAAATTGCCTCTGCACCTATTTGTGGCAGTCGAATAGCCAATTGCACCAAACTGATGCACGATGAATAGGCGGGTCCCGGCGCTGTGCTAAACTTTCCGCCATCCTTGAGGAAATCGCCATGCCAAATCCCAACTTGTTCGACGAGATCTCCAGCCATCTTTCGCAGTTGGCTGCTTCCAGTCCCGCCAGGGATATCGAGAAAAACCTGCGTGCGCTGCTTTCCAGCGCCTTTGCGCGCCTCGATCTGGTCACCCGCGAGGAGTTCGATATCCAGACCGTTGTGCTGGCCCGCACCCGCGAGAAACTCGGCGCGCTGGAAGCCCGCGTCGCTGCGCTGGAAGCGGCGGCGGCCGATCGATCCGGCACCTGACTTTTCCACTCCGCTCCGCCACTCTGTTCCTCCCGCCGGACGAAGTGCTTGACATATAGTCCTAACTAGGACTAATATTGTTTGCGTTAGGACTAAACCCTGGAATCATGCAAAAAAAATCCATCCTGCCCCTCATCCGCGAACTGGTGCGTTGCTACCAGGCGTTCGAATCGCTCTCCGCCCGCCACATCCGCACGCTGGATCTGACCCCGCCCCAGTTCGACATCGTCGCCACGCTCGGCAATACCGACGGCATGAGCTTCAAGCAATTGGGCGAGAAGACGCTGATCACCAAGGGCACCCTGACCGGCGTAGTGGACCGCCTGGCGCTGAAGCGGCTGGTCTGCCGCGTCGCGTCGCCGACCGACGGCCGCAGCCAGATCGTGCGCTTGACCCGCAAGGGCGAAACCCTGTTCGCGAATATTTTCCCTGCCCATGTCGGCCATTTGCAGCGCGTTTGCGAAAAATTGGGTACCGAAGACCTGCGCCAAACCGAAATCGCGTTGCGAAACCTGCGTGACGCCTTCGAACAAGTTCTGGAGGAAGCATGAACCAGCCGACGAGTTATACCCGTACCGCCATACTGCTGCACTGGCTGACCGCGGCGGCGATCCTGTGCGCATTTCCGCTGGGGGTGTATATGCACGAACTGCAGCTTAGCCCGCGCAAATTGCAACTTTATTCGTACCACAAATGGATCGGCATCACCGTGCTGCTGCTGGTCGTGGTGCGACTGATCTGGCGCAGCCGGCACCGTCCGCCGCCGTTGCCGGCCGGCATGCCGCGCTGTCAACAGATCACCGCGCATGGCATGCATCACGGACTCTACCTGCTGATGCTGGCCGTGCCGCTATCCGGCTGGCTGATGAGTTCGGCGTTCGGCATTCCCGTGGTGTGGTTCGGCGTGATTCCCTTGCCCGACCTGATCGGCAAGGACAAGCAACTCGGCGAACTGCTCAAGGAAGTCCATGAATCGCTGAATTACACGTTGCTGCTGCTGGTCCTGCTCCACGCCGCGGCAGCCATCCAGCATCACATTTTCGAACGTGACGGCACATTGCTGCGCATGCTGCCCTTTCTCAAACAGGAGCCGAAATCATGAAGACGATGACTCTTCTCGCCGCCCTCCTGGCCCTGGCCGCAGGACCAAGCCAGGCCACCGTGTTCGAGTCCGTCGTGGCCGAGAAAAGCATGGTGAACTTCGTTGCCAGGCAGATGGGCGTATCCCTCGAAGGCGGCTTCAAGAAATTTTCCGTCCAGGTGACTTTCGATCCGGGCAAGCCGGAAACCGGCAAGGCGCAGATCGAGATCGACCTGTCCAGCATCGATACCGGCAGTTCGGACGCCAACGATGAAGTCAAAGGCAAGGCATGGTTCAACCTCCGCGACTACCCCACGGCAAAGTTCGTCGCCAGCGGCGTCAAACCGCTCGGCGCAAACCGCTTCGAGGCGAGCGGCAAGATGACCATCAAGGGCAAGACGCGCGATGTGGTCGCGCCATTCACAACCAAGGTCGAGGCTGGCGCGCTGCTGATCGATGGCAGCATTCCCATCCTGCGTTTGCAGTATGGCGTCGGTGACGGCGTCTGGGCAGATACCGCCACGGTCGCGGATGAAGTCCAGGTGCGTTTTCATTTGACGCTGACCGCCGCGCCAAGCAAGAAAAAATAAGCAGTCCCCTCAACCCACCAGGAGAATCACCCATGTACAAAACCCTCGCCACCCTGGCGCTCGCAGCAGTCCTCGCCACACCCGCTCACGCCGCTGATAAATATACCGTGGACCCGGGCCATACTTTTCCGAGCTTCGAGATCAATCACCTCGGATTTTCAACCCAGCGCGGCCGTTTCGACAAGAATAGCGGCAAGATCGTGGTCGATACCGCGGCCAAAAGCGGCAGCGTCGAACTGACGGTGGATGTCACCTCGATCAACATGGTGGTGCCCAACCTGACCAAGCACCTGCTCGGCGAAGACTTTTTCAACGCGGAAAAATTTCCAACCATGACTTTCAGATCCGACAAACTGGTGTTCGAAGGCGATAAACTCGTGGCCGCCGAAGGCAACTTCACCATGCTCGGCGTCACCAAGCCGCTCCGTCTGGCGGTCAGCAACTACCGCTGCGGTGAACATCCGATGAACAAAAAACGCTTGTGCGGCGCTGACGTCACCACTACCGTCAAACGCTCCGAGTTCGGCATGGCCAAATATCTGCCGGCGATTGGCGACGACGTGAAAATCAGCGCCTCGGTGGAAGCCTACAAGGACTGAGCGTGCAGCGCTGACAGACAGCGGCGGCGCGCATAACGCCGGCTTATAATCGAGACTTCCGCCGCCGTTGCCATCTGTCATGTCACTCGCCGTTCTCAAGTCTCGCGCCCTCGCCGGCATGGATGCAGCCGAAGTCACGGTCGAGGTGCATCTCGCAGCCGGCCTGCCGGGCTTCACGCTGGTCGGCCTGCCGGACACCGAGGTCAAGGAAGCCCGCGACCGGGTGCGGGCAGCCATCCAGAACTGCCGCTTCGACTTCCCGCAGCGGCGCATCACGGTGAATCTGGCCCCGGCCGATCTGCCCAAGGAGTCCGGCCGCTTCGACCTGCCGATCGCGCTGGGCATCCTGATCGCTTCGGGGCAAGTCAAAGGCGGCGGGCTGGAAAATTACGAATTTGCCGGAGAACTCGCGCTCGGCGGCGAACTGCGCGCGATCCGCGGGGCGTTGGCGATGTGTGCCGCGATGGCTCGCGGCGCCACCGCCAGCCGCAGCTTCGTGCTGCCGCTGGAAAGCGCTGCCGAAGCCGCCTTGGTGCGATCCGCCACGATCCTGCCGGCGCGTACGCTGCTTGAAGTCTGCGCCCATCTCAACGGCCAGCAGGCGCTCCAGCCCTATGCCGGCGAGGCGCGCCACGACGCGCCGAATTACCCCGACCTGAGCGATATCAAGGGCCAGGGCCAGGCCAGGCGTGCGCTGGAAGTGGCGGCCGCCGGCAGCCACAGCTTGCTGCTCTCTGGCCCGCCGGGCACGGGCAAGTCGATGCTGGCGAGCCGCTTTCCCGGCATCCTGCCGGCCATGACCGAGGCCGAAGCACTCGAAAGCGCTGCCGTGCAGTCGTTGGCGGGCCTGTTTCGCGTCGAGGCGTGGGGCAAGCGCCCCTATCGCGCGCCGCATCACTCGGCCTCAGGCGCGGCACTGGTGGGCGGCGGCAGCGTGCCGCGACCCGGCGAGATTTCCCTGGCTCACCAAGGCGTGTTGTTTCTCGACGAGCTGGTGGAATTCGAAAGACGCGTGTTGGAGTCCTTGCGCGAACCGCTCGAAAGCGGCCATATCTGCGTCTCCCGGGCTGCCCGGCGCACCGATTTCCCCGCCCGGTTCCAGCTCGTGGCGGCCATGAATCCCTGCCCCTGCGGCTGGCTGGGACATGCCAACGGCAAGTGCCGCTGCTCGCCCGATCAAGTCGCAAAATATCGCGGCAAACTTTCCGGGCCGCTGCTCGATCGCATCGACCTGATGATAGAAGTGCCCTCGCTGTCCGATGATGAGATGCAATCGCACGGCGACGGCGAGCCATCCGCGGATGTCCGCGAGCGGGTGTGCCGTGCCCGCGAACTTCAGATTGCGCGCCAGGGCAAGTCCAACGCATTGCTGGAACCGGCCGAAGTAGACCGGCACTGCCTGCCTGACGCAGCCGGCGCGTTATTGCTCAAGCAGGCGATTGCCCGGCTGTTCCTGTCGGCGCGCGCCTACCACCGCATCCTCAGGGTGGCGCGCACCATTGCCGATCTGGCCAATGCCGCGCAGGTAGGCAGTACGCATATTGCCGAAGCCGTCCATTACCGCCGCGGCCTTGGCCAAGCTTGACGTGAACGCGCCCGCCACGCCCCCGGCCGCCGTTTCGGGCGGCATCGCAGCGCTATTGGCGGCGCTGACGATGATCGGGCCGTTTTCGATCGACACCTATCTGCCGGCCTTCCAGGCCATGAGCGCCTCGCTCGGCGCGACCGTTGTGGAAGTGCAGCAGACCCTGACCGCTTACTTGTTGACGTTTTCGCTGATGATCATGTGGCATGGTGCGCTGGCGGATGCGCTCGGTCGGCGCCGCGTGATTCTCGTCGGGCTGGCGGTGTATGTGCTGGCATCGTTGTTCTGCGTGTTCGCCACGCGCATCGAGTATCTCTGGCTCGGCCGGGCGATGCAGGGCTTGTCCTCCGGCGTCGGTTTCGTGGTCGCCAGGGCGATCGTGCGCGACTTGCTCGACGGCGCCGCCGCGCAACGGCTGATGGCGCGCATCAGTATCATATTCGCGCTCGGGCCGGCACTGGCGCCGATCATCGGCGGCTGGATTCACGCCTTCTTCGACTGGCACGCTATTTTCGTATTCATGGCGCTGTTCGGCGCCGTGCTGTGGTTGGCGACGCTGCTCTGGCTGCCGGAAACCCTGCCGCCGGAAAAACGCCAGAGCCTGCATCCGGCGCACCTCTGGCACGCTTACAAGAGCGTTTTTGGCAACGCCGAGTTCATGCGGCTATCGGCCGCGCTGTCGCTCAATTTCGTCGGCATGTTCGTGTACGTGATGTCTTCGCCGGTCTTCCTGGGACAACATCTCGGCGTTTCGCCGCAGGGTTTCGCCTGGCTGTTCGTCCCGTGCGTGAGCGGCATGGTGATCGGCGCATATTGTTCGGGAAGGCTGGCTGGCCATCTCAGCCCGCTCCGTACCATCGCCCTCAGTTACCTGATCATGAGCTTCGCCGCAGCCGCCAACCTCGTCATGAATCTGGCGTACGCCGCAAAGCTGCCCTGGGCCATCCTGCCTTTCCCCGTATATACCATGGGCATGGCGCTGGCGGTGCCCAGCCTGCAATTGCTGGCGCTCGACTTGTTTCCGGAGAAGCGTGGCCTGGCTTCGAGCTGCCAGGGCGTGGTGCAAACCGGCGCCAATACGCTCACCGCAGCGGTGCTGGCGCCCTTGCTGTGGGCCACGCCGCTGACCCTGGCCGGCGGGATGGCGTGTCTCCTACTCATGGGAGTGGCGGTGTTCGCCGTCGCGCTGTGGCGCTATCACGCCCCGATCCAGTCGAAATAATCACTTCAGGAGAGGTGGCTGCCGAGCATGCGTCTCCGGGAGGCCTGGTGATGCGCCAGACTCTCCTTGATTAGTTTCAGGCCATCGCCCTTGAAATGGGTGAACTGGAAGCCAAGGCGGAAACGGGGCAGCTTTCCCGAATGCACGCAAAAGACCTGGCGTGCCGTGATTTCGATGGCTTGCTGCGGGTAATTCTCACCCGAGGGGGCAGGCGCCAGCAGGATGACGACCGGGGACAAGGTAAACAGATTCGCGTCAGTCAGCAAACCCGTGCCGCCAAACGACAGGTCGTGCGTCCTGCCGCGATACGCAGGCATTTGCTCTTCCTCTCCAAAGACCATCGTTATTTCCCAGCCTACCCGATGGCGTTCGGCATCACGAAAATTAATGGATGTCATGTCTGCTAAGCCGTGCTGTCTCATCAATCGTGTGGAGAATTATCGTGAACGGAAGAATATCTGTCTGCGAGGGATTGCTGATTTTAAATTCAGGATGTCCCGCCATATCCCAGGATATCCTTAACGCGGGATATTGAAGAATCCTGGCCGTTGAACGTAATGCCTTGTTACCAAAGGTTTACGGAAATGCGAGGAGAGTCGTCGGCCGTCGCAAAATCACCTTAACGCCGACAACGCCGGATGATCGGCGGCGTCGAGCAAAGACTCAAAGCATGCGGATTGCTGATGCTTACGTTAAGATTGCGGGTATTCGCAGTCGGCTGTCCCACGCTCCCTTCATGCGTGTAAAAGGCAGTGGTTTTTCGAGTGGGACGATGCGCTGCTTTGATGAAATAACCGAGAAATCGCCCTCGTCGAGTGGGCGGATAATCGGCGCAATCACGAATGGAAGACAGATAGGGTACGCCTTGCGAAATTGGCAACAGATATTCCTGCGCGTCAATTGGGGACTTCTCGTCGATGGCACGGGAAGCGGAGGCATTAAGGAAGCCAACCCCGCTTTCGCCCGCATGCATGGCTACACCCTGGAGGAAATCACCGGGAAGTCGATTCTCGATTTGACAGCGCCCGAGTCGCTGACCGAAGCCCAGGGGCATATGGTGCTGGGCGAGGTGCGCAACAATTACCAGTTCGACTCATTGCATGTGCATAAGGACGGCCACACATTTCCGGTGCAGATCGATATCACCAACATCAAAGATGATGCCGACAACTTCCACTGCCGCATCTTCGGCTTGCGCGACATCAGCAAGCACAAGGAATTCGAGGTTGCCCTGGAAAAGACCCGGGAGCAGCTGCGTTCTCTATCGGCATACCAGGAGCATCTGCTTGAGGACGAGAGAAAACGCATCGCCAGAGAGGTGCATGACGAACTGGGCCAGAAACTGATCGCGATGCAGATGGGACTATCCAATCTGCGCCTGCGCTATGGCGCCGACCCGGCCTTGCAAGGGAAAATGGAGGAACTGCATACGCTGGTGGAAGACACCATCGACGTCGTTCGCCACGTCGCAAGCAATCTTCGTCCCGCCGCCCTCGATCTCGGTCTGGTCCATGCCATCGATTGGCTGGCTGAAGACTTCAGTCATCGCTGGGATACCCGTTGCAGGGTCGAGACAAGCGGTGCCGAGGTCGAACTTGACGACGTCGTGGCAACCACAGTCTTCCGCGTGGTGCAGGAATCGCTGACCAATGTGTCCCGCCACGCCCAGGCCACCGAAGTCGATATCTCGCTGCAATGCGACAAACGGCATCTCCAGCTTCTGGTGCGCGACAACGGCAGGGGCTTTGACCCGGCGAGAGTGCGCGAAGAGCACGGCTTTGGTCTTCTCGGCATGCGCGAGCGAGTGCTGGCCTTGGGCGGCCGGCTCCACATCGACAGCATGCCCGGAAAAGGCACGACCGTGACGATCAATCTGCCTTTCCCGATTCAGGCGAAGTCATGATCAAGATAGTCCTGGCCGACGACCACGCCATCGTTCGCGAAGGTCTGAAACAGATCATGGCGACGACCGCGGATATCAAGGTCGTGGGTGAAGCGGGGAATTTCTCCGAACTTCAGGCCCTGTGCCAAGGCACCGCGTTCGATGTGCTGCTGCTGGACATGACCATGCCCGGCTTGAGCGGCATCGAACTGATCGAGCGTCTCTCCAGGGAAAGACCCTCATTGCCCGTGCTGGTACTGTCCATGCATATCGAGAAACAGGTTGTCACCCAGGCGCTGAAAGCCGGCGCCTCCGGCTATGTGGCCAAGGGGAGTCTTCCCGAAGTGCTGTTCGTGGCGATCCACAAGCTTGCCGAAGGAGAAAAGTACATCGATCCTTCACTGGTCAACAACCTGGTGTTCGATGACCGGAGCAGCGACGAACCGGGCGATCTATTGACCGCCAGAGAGCTTCAGGTGCTGGGCATGATCGCCGCCGGCCGGCCGCTCGGCGACATTGCCGATCGGCTGCACTTGAGTCCGAAGACCATCAGTTCCCATAAGGTACGTCTGATGCAGAAGTTGAATATCGACAACAATGCCGACCTGATACGCTATGCAACCCAGCACAAACTGTTCGAACAGTAACATGGCCATTGGTCCGCATTTCCCGATCGACGAGACGAGTCTCGCATGACCGCCGTGACGAAACTCTCGGCCGTCGATGCGATGCTCGAAAACGCCGTGCGCGATATCGGCATCCCGCCCTGTCCGGCGATCCTCGACCGCATCAATACCGAGATGCACAGGGATGAACCAGACCTGATGCACCTCTCCAATCTCATTGGCTCCGATGTGGCGCTCGCAGCCGGCTTGATCTCGACGGCAAATTCCCCCTACTTCGGATTCCGTCGCCGCGTCCGTTCGGTGCGCGAGACGCTGCTGATGCTCGGCCTGGACGTTGCCAGCCGGGCCGTCGCCGGACTGGTGTTGCGAAAACTATTTCCTTCTTCCCTCATACTTGAACGCTTCTGGGATGCATCGGCCTGCATTTCGCGGCTGTCGGGTTGGCTGGCGCAGCATCCCGAGCACGGCATCCGCATACGCGCCGACGAAGCTTATACCTTCGGCTTGTTCCGCGACTGCGGAATCCCCGTGATGATGAACCGCTTCCCCCGTTACCATGAAGTCCTGAAGACCGCCAACGAATCGAAGGAAGTCGATTTCACCCTGGTGGAGGATAGGCACTGCCCGACCAACCACGTGGTGATCGGCTATCTTCTGGCACAGAGTTGGCGGCTGCCCGAGGAAACCTGTCTGGCGATCCGCTATCATCACGATTACCGGGCTTTGCAGGAACAGGCTTGTTCCGCCCAGCTGCCGGTCGCAACGCTGGGACTGATCGCAACCGTCCAACTGGCCGAGCATCTGTTCCAGCACCATACCGGCTTAAGCCAAACCCAGGAGTGGATAAAGGCTGGCGACGTCTGCCTGCAACTGCTCGACATCTCCGCCGAGAGGCTGGATCGTCTCTACGAAGAAAGCGCCCCTATCATCGCCAGCGATGCATAGCCCCGCCGGGTAAACCCTACGTTGCTCCTAGCACTGCTCCCAAGGCAGACCGTCGAAACGCCAACCCGCCAGTCTGCCGCGCATATGGTGATCGTCGAGTTCGCCTTCGAAACCGTGCAGCACATTGCAGACCGCGGTGAAACCGGCCTGTTCCAACGCCGCCCCGGCGTCTTTGGAACGGTTGCCGCTGCGGCAGATCAGGACGATGGGACGATCGACGCTGGCGGCCTTTTTGACGTGCGCCACGAAGTGCGGATTGATTTCCCAGTCCGGTCCGTCGTTCCAGGGAATCATGATGGCGCCGACCGGATGGCCGACGAACAGGAATTCCATTTCGCTGCGCACGTCGATGAGCAGCGCCAGCGGATCGTCATGGAGCAATTGATGGGCTTCCTTGGGCGTCAGATGTCTCATGATATTGTCCTACCGGGCGGTCGGGGAAACGATTATATGCCAAGCCGGATGTGCCAAGTTGCCTGATGGCGCATGATAAAATCGACGCCCACGTCATCCTGCCCTACCCATGCAAGCCGACCGCAGCCAAGAACTCCATGCGCTTCTCCGCCGCCGCATCCTGATCCTCGATGGGGCGATGGGCACCATGATCCAGCGCCATTCGCTCGCCGAAGCCGATTACCGCGGCGCACGTTTCGCTGCGCACGACAAGGACCTGAAGGGCAATAACGACCTGCTGGCGCTGACCCGGCCCGAGCTGATACGCGGCATCCACGCCGAATACCTGGCGGCCGGCGCCGACATCGTCGAAACCAACACCTTCAACGCCACCGCCATCTCGCAATCCGACTACGGGCTGGAATCCATCGTCCATGAACTGAACCTGGCCGGCGCCCGGATCGCCCGCCAAGTTTGCGATGAATACACGGCGCGCAACCCCGACAAACCGCGCTTCGTCGCCGGCGTGTTGGGGCCGACTTCGCGCACCGCTTCGCTGTCGCCGGAGGTGAATGACCCGGGCTTTCGCAACGTGCATTTCGACGGACTCGTCGCCGCTTACCTGGAAGCCGCACGCGGCCTGGCCGAGGGCGGCGCGGACCTGCTGCTGGTGGAGACCGTGTTCGACACGCTCAACGCCAAGGCGGCGCTGTTCGCCATCGAAAAGCTGTTCGACGAGCTGCGGCAACGTTTGCCGATCATGATCTCCGGCACCATCACCGACGCCTCCGGCCGCACCTTGTCGGGACAGACCGCGGAAGCTTTCTGGAACTCGTTGCGCCATGCCCGTCCGCTGTCCTTCGGCCTGAATTGCGCACTCGGCGCCGGCGAGCTGCGCCAGTATGTCGCGGAGCTGTCGCGGCACTGCGATTGCTTCGTCTCGGCCCATCCCAACGCCGGCCTGCCGAACGCCTTCGGCGGCTACGACGAAACGCCGCAGATGCTCGCCGCGGCGATCCGCGAATGGGCGGATGCCGGTATCATCAACATCGCCGGCGGCTGTTGCGGCACCTCGCCCGAGCATATCCGCGCCATCGCTCAAGCGCTGGCGGATGTGGCGCCGCGTCAGCCGGCGCAGCCGGAAAAAATGCTGCGCCTGTCCGGGTTGGAACCTTGCAATCTCGGCGCCGATTCCTTGTTCGCCAATGTCGGCGAACGCACCAACGTCACCGGCTCGAAGGCCTTCGCCCGCCTGATCCTCAACGGCCAGTTCGAAGATGCCGTGGCCGTCGCGCGCAACCAGGTCGAGGCCGGCGCGCAGATCATCGACATCAACATGGACGAAGCGATGCTCGATGCCAAGGCGGCGATGGTGAAGTTCCTCAACCTGATCGCCAGCGAACCGGACATCGCGCGCGTGCCGGTCATGCTCGACTCCTCCAAGTGGGAAGTGCTCGAAGCCGGTCTGAAGTGCCTGCAGGGCAAGGGCATCGTCAACTCCATCTCGCTCAAGGAAGGCGAAGAGAAATTCCTGCAACAGGCGCGGCTGATCCGCCGCTACGGCGCCGCCGCCATCGTCATGGCCTTCGACGAACAGGGCCAGGCCGACACCTACCGGCGCAAGACCGCGATCTGCCAGCGGGCTTACGACCTGCTGGCCGGCAGCGGCTTCCCGGCCGAGGACATCATCTTCGATCCGAACATCTTTGCCGTCGCCACCGGCATCGAAGAGCACAACAACTACGCCGTCGATTTCATCGAAGCCACGCGCTGGATCAGGCAGCACCTGCCGCATGCCCAGGTTTCCGGCGGCGTCTCCAACGTCAGCTTCAGTTTCCGCGGCAACGACCCGGTGCGCGAGGCGATCCACACCGTGTTCCTCTATCACGCCATCCAGGCCGGCATGAGCATGGGCATCGTCAACGCCGCCCAGCTCGGCGTCTATGACGAACTCGACCCGGACTTGCGCGGCAAGGTCGAGGCGGTAGTGCTGAACCAATCCGCGGATGCCGGCGAGAAGCTCGTCGAATTTGCCCAGACGGTGAAAGGCTCGGCCAGGGAACAGGTGCAGGATCTGGCCTGGCGCGACCAGCCGGTCAGTGAACGTCTGGCGCACGCCATGGTCAAAGGCATCACCGACTGGATCGTCGCCGACACCGAGGAAGCACGGCAGGCCAGCGTGGCCGCCGGCTTGCCGCCGCTGGCGGTGATCGAAGGGCCGCTGATGGTGGGCATGAACCTGGTCGGCGACCTGTTCGGTGCCGGTAAGATGTTCCTGCCGCAGGTGGTCAAGTCGGCGCGCGTCATGAAGCAGGCGGTGGCGCACCTGTTGCCCTATATCGAGGCCGAGAAGCAGCGCACCGGCGCCGCGGCCAAGGGCCGCATCGTACTGGCCACGGTCAAAGGCGACGTCCATGACATCGGCAAGAACATCGTCGGCGTGGTGCTGGGCTGCAACGGCTACGAAGTGTTCGACCTCGGCGTGATGGTGTCGTGCGAGCGTATCCTCGCCGCGGCGCGTGAGCATGATGCCGACATCATCGGCCTGTCGGGCCTGATCACGCCTTCGCTGGAAGAAATGGCCCAGGTCGCCGCCGAGATGCAACGGCAGGGCTTCTCCGCCCCCTTGCTGATCGGCGGCGCCACCACCAGCCGCGCCCACACCGCCATCAAGATCGCCCCCAACTATGCCGGGCCGGTGGTGTATGTGCCGGATGCCTCGCGCGCCGTCGGCGTCGTCTCCAAACTATTATCGGACGACCAGGCTGCCGGCTTCAAGGCCGAGATCGCCGCCGACTACGAGAAGCTGCGCGGCCAGCATGCCGCCAAAAAGGGCGTGCAGTTGCTGCCGCTGGCGGCGGCGCGCGCCAACCGCGCCAACCTGGCTTATGCTCCTCTGGCCCCGAAGAAACCCGGCGTCACTGTGCTGCGCGACATCGACCTCGCAACGCTGGCCAACCACATCGACTGGAGCCCGTTTTTCCAGACCTGGGACCTGTCCGGCAGCTATCCGAAAATCCTTGCCGACGAAACCGTCGGGGAAGCGGCGCGCAGCGTGTTCAACGACGCCAAGGCCATGCTCAAGCAAGTCATCGAGGAGAAATGGCTGACCGCCAATGCCGTATTCGGCCTGTTTCCCGCCAACGCCACCGATGATGATGTTTGCATTTACAGCGGCGCGGCGCGCAACAACAAACTGGCCACGCTGCATTTCCTGCGCCAGCAACAGCAGCGGCCAACCGGCCAGCCGAACCTGTGCCTGGCCGACTTCGTGGCGCCGCAAGGCACGCCCGATTGGCTGGGCGCCTTCGCGGTAACGGCAGGCATTGGCATAGAAGCCAAGCTGGCGGCGTTTGCCGCCGCCCACGACGACTATCGCGCCATCATGCTCAAGGCGCTCGCCGACCGGCTTGCCGAAGCCTGTGCCGAATGGCTGCACGAACGGGTGCGCAAGGAGTACTGGGGTTATGCCGCGGATGAAAATTTTTCCATCAAGGAACTCGTTGCCGAGAAATACCGCGGCATCCGCCCGGCCCCCGGCTACCCGGCCTGCCCCGACCACACCGAGAAAGCCACGCTGTTCGCGCTGCTCGACGCAACCCGGAACACCGGCATGACTTTGACCGAGTCTTACGCGATGCAGCCGGCAGCGGCGGTGAGCGGCTTCTACTTCGCCCACCCCGAGGCGCAGTATTTCGCCATCAGCAAGATCGGCCGCGACCAGCTCGAGGACTGGGCGCAACGCAAGGGACTCGACCTCGCCGATGCGGAGCGCTGGCTGGCACCGATTCTTTGATCAGTATTCGGCCCTCAAGCTATCGGCCTTGTCGAGACCTAGGTTTTGCCTCTTGCCTTGAAACTTTAAATGATGAGCAGCAACAGCATGAACCCCCAAGCCCCAAGACCTGCACCAAACACCAGCCGGGTAATGGCCAAGGCGACGTCTATGTTGTACTCGTTGATCTTGCAGAAGGATCGTACGCCTTGCAAGAGAAGGGCGAAGGAAAAGATCAGTGCCACTATCGATAAGGCAATATTGAATGCCATGCTCGCCACGAACAACCCCAGCGATGAAACCCACAGCGGGATGGCTGCAATCGCCGCCAGGATATAAGCGTTGCGATAACTGACCTGCACTTTCCAGACGTGAGCCACCTGCTTGATGAGCCAGCCCATCGAAGATACCGAAACTATTTCGCAGAGAAAGAAAATCGCGGCGATCAATGCCCAGGGTTTGCTGCTCAGGCCCTCGACAAAGGCATCGCCATGATGGCTGCCAGCCCAAAAGATCATGGCTGGAGGCAGCAGCGAGAGCGGAACGACAAGAAAGGAGAAAGTTTTGACGGCCGTCGAATCGACTCGTTCCAGATCGGGCCAGGCAGCTTCCGGAGAGAAAGCCATTCGGGAGATCGAAGAGAAGGTCATGATAATGTTCCTTTATGAAAAGAGGCATCGCCTCGGATTAAGCCATGACATGGTCGCGACTATTTATATCATGCCATGATATAATATAGACGCTTGAACGCCGTCATGTCAAGAAACCAATCGAAACCTCAGCGGTCGCTCGATAAGAGCGACTACCAACGCCTGGCCCATTTTCGATATCGGCTACGCCGTTTTCTTCGGATCAGCGAGTCCTTGTGCCAGGAGCTTGGGGCAACCCCCCTGCAATACCAGTTGCTGCTCCAGGTCAAGGGCGCCTCGGGGAACGAATGGGCCACCATCGGCGAACTTGCCGAGCAACTGCAATCCAAGCATCACGGGGTTGTCGCTCTGGTCGATCGGTGTGAAAAGATGGGACTGGTCGAACGCCGCCCGGGCAGTGAAGACCGCCGCAAGGTGGAAATTCACTTGTTGCCGAAGGGGGAAAAGTTGCTCGAAAAAATTGCCCTTCTGCATCAGTCCGAACTGAAATTGCTCAAGGACGAGTTCGATCTGCCCGGCTGGTAGCTTGGCCCTGAACCGCTACACCCCCCAGACCACCGGCAGTTTCTTCTTCAACGACCATTCCATCAACTCGATCAGCGGTACGGCGCGCTGAGTCAGGCTGACGAAGGCGCGCTTGCCGCCGTCGGGAACCTCCTCGGTCTGCGGCCGATCGTCCTCGCTGAGTCCGGCGTATGCCGCCTTGTCGCGGGCGATGGCGGCCCTGAGCTGGGCGATCGCCTCGGGCAGCTGCTCGGCCGTGACGATGCCTTTCGGGCCCGGTTCCTTGCCGATGATCTCCATCAGCTTGTACGCCACGTCACCGAACATGATGACGTCGCCGGCGGCTTGCGACTGGAATATGACAATCATTTATATCTCCTTTTCGTCCAGCCAATTGCGGATGCGCTCCGCCACGCTCTGCCAGTCGCGCTCCAGCATCAGGCCGTGGCCCATCGCAGGGAATATTTCGGCTTCGACGCCGTAGGTGTGTGCGGTCATGGTCACCAGCGAGGCCGGGATCAGGTGGTCGAGCTCCGCGCCCAATACCAGCAGCGGCGTGTCTTTCACGCGCGAGGGATGCGGCAGGTTGAACAGCGTCATGTCCCAGATGGCGCGGTGCGACTCGGGCTGGGCGTTACCGAAGTAGCGTTGCAGGTCGACATCGCTCACCGGCTGGGCGAACAGCGCCTCGCGCAGCGTGTCCACGGCGACGCGGCCGCCGCTCATCAGCTTGTTCAGCTCGCTCATCATGCCCGGCTTCTGGAACATCAGCCCGAATGCCGAAGACATGAGTCCCTGCGGCGGCACCGCGCACATCAGCACCGCCGCCGGAACCGGCTGCCGCTCCAGATACTTCTGCACCACGAAGCCGCCCATCGAATGACCGATCAGCACCGGCGGCGCCGGCAACGCGGCGATCACTTCGGCGACATCGTCGACGTAATCGCCGATGGAGAAGCTGTCGAGCTGTTTGCGGCCGCGACTGGCCCCGTGGCCGGACAGGCTCAAGGCATGGCTGGAATAACCCCGGCTGGCGAACCAGGGCAGAAAGTGTTCTTCCCAGCACCAGGCGGCAGTGTAGGCGCCGTGGATGAACAGCAGCGGTGTGTTATGGGCCGGCGTCTTGCCGCCGGGAATCTTGCTCAGAACCTCGAGCCCAGCGAAACGGGAATCGCTCACCTCGACTATTCCTCGGCCTGATCCTGCACTTGCCGCAAACCCAGCTGTTTCACCGCGGCGACACGTGCCGCATGGATGCGTTCGGCAATCTGCGCCGGATCGCGGCATGAACGCGCTATGTCGCCGGCATTGATCGAACGCGCCGCAGCCAGTGCCGATCGCCACAGCCCGGCCTGCGGATATGGGCGCTCAGCATGGCCGAGACGGCCGCGATAATCGGACTCGCAGGCGGCCAACAGTTCGTCGAAGCGTTCCGGCCGGCGCAAGGCGTCGCAGCGTTCCAGCGTATTCACCAGGGTTGCCGGCCGCAGCAGGTCCACGCGGTGAATATCGCTGTGGCAGATCGCCACCAGATGCGCCAGATCGCGGCATTCCGACGGCACCCTGAACCTTTCGCAGAATGGCCGAAGCAGCGCCGCACTGACCGATTCGTGGCCGGTATGCCGCGGCAGCACCTCGGACGGGGTGGCGCCCTTGCCGAGATCATGCGTCAGCGCGGCAAAGCGCGCCGGCAGGGACAGGCCGAGCCGAGCCGCCATGTCGATCACCATCATCACATGGACGCCGGTGTCGATTTCCGGATGATAGTCGGCGCGTTGCGGGACCCCGAACAGCGCTTCGACTTCCGGCAGCAGCCGCGCCAGCGCGCCGCATTCGCGCAGCGTCGCAAACATGCGCGACGGGTGCGCTTCCATGAGGCCTTTGGCGAGTTCCTGCCAGACGCGCTCTGCGACCAGATGGTCAACCTCGCCGTTGGCCACCATCGACCGCATCAGCCCAAGGGTTTCGGGCGCAACCGAGAAGTCCGCGAAGCGGGCCGAAAACCGCGCCACCCGCAGGATGCGCACCGGATCTTCGGCAAAGGCCGGCGACACGTGGCGCAGCAGTTTGGCCGCCAGGTCGGCGCGGCCGTCGAACGGGTCGATCAGCGTGCCATCCTCGGCCTTGGCAATCGCATTGATGGTCAGGTCGCGTCGTGCCAAGTCCTCTTCCAACGTCACTTCCGGTGCAGCGTGGAAGACAAAGCCGTGGTATCCCGGCGCGGTTTTCCGCTCGGTGCGCGCCAGTGCGTATTCCGCATGGGTGGCAGGATGCAGGAAGACCGGGAAATCCTTGCCCACCGGACGGAAGCCTTGCGCCAGCATTTCCTCGGGGGTTGCGCCGACCACCACGTAGTCGCAATCGACCACATTCAACCCGAGCAACTCGTCCCGGACCGCACCGCCGACGGTATAAATCTTCAACGCCCAGCCTTCATCCGCAAGACGTCATTGTTCGTCCGCCGCACATTGTTGAGATAGAGCGGCGCGATGGCTTCGAGCGCGGTGGCCAGGCGACCGAAAGGCAGCACGCAGCCGGTTTCGCAGACGCTTGGCGATTGCATCGAATCATAGTTGTCGCGCGACAACGGGCCGCCCGGAACGAACTCCATGGCCCAGGCCTGCAGATAGGAAAGCCGATCGGACAGGCCGAGTATCGGTCGCCGCTGGCCGGTGACCATGCCGACGTACTCTACCAGCTGGCGCAGCGTGTATTGACGAGGGCCGCACAATTCATAGGTCTGGCCAATACTGTCGAATTGCGCCAGGCTGACGGCGATGCAGGCCGCCACATCCTCCACCCAGACGGGCTGGAAAAGCGCATCCGGACAGGCCAGCGGCAGGAACGGCGCTTTCCGCAGCAACTTGGAAAACACGTTGAGAAACCGGTCGCCGTCGCCGAAAATTACCGACGGACGAAATACCGTCAGATCCAGATCGACTTCACGCAATGCCTGTTCTCCGGCAGCTTTGGAGCGCAAGTAACCGGAAGGCGCATCCGCAGCGGCCTTCAGCGCGGATACATGGAGCACCCGACGGACACCAGCAGCCTGCGCCGCCGCGGCAATCTTCTGCGGCAGCTCGACATGGGCACGGGCGAAGCCGGCGCCATAAGGCAGTCCTTGTCCGCCCTGCAGGATACCGACCAGGCTGATGACCGCATCCTGACCGGCAAGCAGTTCGGCCAGCCGCGCCGGATCATGCACGTCGGCTTCGATCACTTCGCAGGTGGGCAGCGTCAGCAGGTGCTTCGCCCTCTCCCGGCGACGCGTCGGCAGACGCAGAAAGTGCCCCTCCCGGGAGAGCCGATGAGCGAGATGGCTGCCGAGGAAGCCGGTACCGCCGATCATCAATATGCGTTGGGGTTTCAGCGTGAGCTCCTGTATTTCCCTTGCCATATAACCTATGGCAAGTCCGGGTCGGCTTTGGTTCCACTTTTTCCGCGCGCACCGACCGTGCCGAGACGAAGCTTCAGCGACTGCGGCTTGTCGTCGAACAATGCCGAGTAATACACCGCATTGCTCATCACCTTCTTGACGTAATCGCGGGTTTCGTTGAAGGGAATGGTCTCGGCATAGATGGCGCCCTCCAGCGGCACATCGGCACGCCAACGGCGCGCCCGGCCGGGGCCGGCATTGTAGGCTGCGGAAGCCAGCACTGGATGGTTGTCGAGACTGGCCAGCACCAAGCGCAGGTAATTGGTGCCCAGCGTGAGGTTGGTTTCCAGTTCGGCCACCCGCGACGGACGAAAATCCCTGAGCTTGATTTTCTTCGCCACCCACTGCGCGGTCTTCGGCATGAGCTGCATCAATCCCCTGGCGCCAACGCCGGAATGGGCGTTCATCAAGAAACGGCTTTCCTGGCGCATCAGGCCATATACCCATCCGCTGTCAACCGCCATTTCCCTGGCCTGGGGTTCGACGCTCTCGCGGAACGGCGCGAGGTAGCGCAACGCATAATCATGCTGCGTCTGGGTACGATCCGCCGTGCTGATGGCGCGGTCGAAAATCTCGTTGCGGCGTGCCAGTTCCGCGGCGGCGAGCAGCTGACGGTCGTCCATGCCGCGCAGCGCCCAGTTCCATTCGCGCACGCCCTCGATGCGCAGATCGAGACGGATCAGCGCCATTGCTCGCCGCAAGCCGGGGTTGTCGCGCGCGGCCTGGAGTTCTTCCTTGCTCGGCGGCGCAGCGCGCGGCGGCGCGACGATCGGTCGGCCCAGTTCGTCGTCGGCGAGATTGCTGTAGAAATTCGGTTGGCCGCCGATCTTGAGATACAGGGCGCGCGCTTCGTCGGGACGGCTGTGGGCAACCAAGGCCCGTGCCAGCCAGTAGCTCCAGTCGGATTGGGCGGCCATCTGGGCGGGCATGCGCTCGATCGCCTGCTTGACCATCGTCCAGTCATGAACGCGCAACGCGGCGCGCGCCTGCCAGGCCAGCTGTTCTTCGGAAAGCTTGGCGCTGCCCGCCAGAGCATACCAGTCCAAGGCTTCCGGCAGGTGATGCCATGCCGCTTGCATTGCCAGTTGGCCCCAAGCATAGCCGCGTTCGCTCTCGGAGAACTCGTGTTGAATTTTCCGCCAGCGTGCGGCGGCGTCGAGCGGATCGCGATGCGCCAGTCTGTGCACGGCATAGAGAGCCATCTCGCGGCCCGGCCGGGTGGCTGCGAAACCATGCGGCAACTTGTCCAGGGCGCGCTGCGGGTTGCCGGCAATCGCCTCGATGGTCTTGGCCGACGGCATCTGCGACGCCGGCAAATATTCCGCGGACTGCTTGGCCGCCTTGAGCTTGTTCGCTTCGAACAAACGCCGCAGGCGTTCCCATATGTCGTCGGCATCGATACGCCCCGCGGCAATCAGCCGCTCCATCAACGGGGCGCAGGATTCGGGCAGCTCCAGCGCGGTGAACCACAGCGGACGCGCTTCGTCGAGCGCCGTCGGATCCTGCTGAACGGTCAGGCGGCCTTGCAGTTCATCACAGGCCAGCTCCTGATCGGGCTGCGCCAAGGCCGGATACTCACGCTGGAAATCGCCCCACTGGTGCCGCTTGCCGAGCCACTTCAGCCAATCCCCGCGCAATTTCTCGGCGAGATAGGAAGCGTCCTGGCGCGCCAGGAACTCTTTCACGTCGTCACCGTTACCCTCGTCGAGACGCTGCACCAGGGACCAGTATTCGACCCACGGCTGGAGATCGTGCTGAGCGGCCATGCCGCGCAACGCATCGGCTTGTTTGCCTAACTTGACCCGCTCGCCGCTGCGGAAAGCTTCGCGCGCCGCCAGCACCTTGTCGTCTCCGGGCAAGGACAAGGCCAGCGTGGGCAATAACCAGAGTAGCCAGAGCCAGTGTTTCATGTTTATAGTGGAACAATCGAATCAGTTTAAGAATAGCACATGCCCCACCCCACCTTACCCCCGGATAAGCCCGCGGAAAGCACTGCTCTTCGCATTGCCGTGCGCTCCGCGTTGCGGAGCGAAAAGATTGCGGCACGCGAAGCGCTTGCCCCAGCGCAGCACCGTCGCTTGTCGCAAGCCATCGAATGTCACCTGGCGAGCCTGCTGCGGCGCTGCCAGCCGCGCATCCTGGGTTTCTGCTGGCCGTTCCGCGCCGAGTTCGATTGCCGCCCGCTGGTGGAACGCATGCTTGCCGAGGGGATGAAAAGTTGTCTGCCGCTGGTATCGGCAGCCGGGGTGGCCATGAAGTTTCGCGCCTGGCGCCCGGAGAGCGAGATGCTGATCGACAAGTACGGCATCCACTATCCCGCCGCAGGAGAGTGGCTGATCCCCGATGTCCTGTTGATGCCGGTAAATGCTTTCGATGCGGCGGGCTATCGTCTCGGCTATGGCGCCGGATACTTTGACCGCACCCTGGCACAACTCGCGGCTCAAGGCTCGCTTCCCCTGACGATCGGGATCGGCTTCGAATTGGCGCGGGTGGACAGCATCGATCCGGCCGTGCATGACATGCCTCTCGACGCCGTGGTGACTGAAGCCGGAGTCGGCCTATTCTCGCAACGGCTGTCGGCGGATGGCGTCCGGACCCAGCAGGTATAATAACTGCCCCATATCCGCGCCCTGTTCCTGTCGATGCCCTTCAACCCGCAAACCCATTTATGCCAATTGCTGAGCGACGCGCTGGCCAGCATCGCACCCGAACAGCAGGATATCAAGATCCTGCTGGAACGCCCGAAACAGGCCGGCCACGGCGATTTCGCCAGCAACCTGGCGCTTCAACTGGCGAAAACGCTCAAGGCCAATCCGCGTGAAATCGCGCAGCGGCTGGTGCGCAATTTGGCGGCCTCGCCTTGGGTAGACCAGGTCGAAGTGGCGGGTGCCGGCTTCATCAATTTCCGCCTCGCCGCTGCGGCCAAGACCCGGATTGTCGGCGAAATCCTGGCCCAGGGCGACGCCTACGGCAAAGTCAGCCTGGGCCAGGGCCAACGCGTGCAAGTGGAATTCGTCTCGGCCAACCCGACCGGGCCGCTGCACGTCGGCCATGGCCGCAGCGCCGCTTACGGCGCCAGCCTGGCCAATCTGCTGAGCTGGGCCGGCTATGCAGTGAAACGCGAATATTACGTCAATGACGCCGGCCGGCAGATGGATATCCTGGCGCTGTCGACCTGGCTGCGCTATCTGGCGCTGTTCGGCGAAGCGGCGACTTTCCCGTCCAACGGCTACCAGGGCGATTATGTCATCGACATGGCGCGGCAAATGCAGGCGGCCCACGGAAAGCGCTTCCTGCACCCGGCCGCCGCATTGCTGGCCTGCGTGCCGCAGTCCGCCGACGCCGAGGAGCAACTGGATGCCCTGATCCTGGCGGCCAAGGATCTGCTCGGCGAGGACTGGCCCTATGTCCATCAGCATGCGCTGACCGAACAACTGGCCGACTGCCGTGCCGACCTCGAAGAATTCGGGGTGCATTACGACCAATGGTTCTCGGAACGCTCGCTGTTCGATACCGGCATGGTGGCGCAAGCGGTGGAACGTCTGACGAAGAAAGGCCACATCTACCTGCAGGACGGCGCCAAGTGGTTCCGCTCGACCGCTTTCGGCGACGAGAAGGACCGCGTGGTTCAGCGCGACAACGGCCTGTATACCTATTTCGCCTCGGACATCGCCTACCATCTCAACAAGCTGGAGCGCGGTTTCGACAAGATCATCGATATCTGGGGCGCCGACCATCACGGCTACATCCCGCGCGTGCGCGGCGCCCTGCGGGCCCTGGGCTGCGACGACGACAGGCTCGACGTCATCCTGGTGCAGTTCGTTTCGCTGTGGCACGGCAGGGAAAAAGTCTCCATGTCCACCCGCTCGGGACAATTCGTCACCTTGCGCGAGCTGCGCGATGAAGTCGGCAACGACGCCTGCCGCTATTTCTATCTGCTCAGGAAAGCCGATCAGGCGCTCGATTTCGACCTCGACCTGGCGAAATCGGAGAGCAGCGACAACCCGGTGTATTACGTGCAGTATGCGCATGCCCGCGTCTGCTCGGTGCTGTCCCACTCGGGCGACGATGCCCCGGATCTTGCCGGCGCCGATTTGGCGTCGCTCGCCAGCGAACGCGAACTGGCGCTGTGCGTACGCCTGGCGGAGTTCCCCGCAGCGATCGAGGACGCCGCGCGCGACTACGCACCGCATGCGATCGCCTTCTATCTCAAGGACCTCGCCGCCGACTTCCATAGTTATTACAATGCCGAACGCATCCTGGTCGAGGATACGGTTGAGCGTACGGCACGCCTGGCGCTGATCGCGGCGCTGCGCCAGGTACTGCGTAACGGTTTCAGAATCCTGGGCGTTGCGGCGCCGGAGAGCATGTGAGATGAGCAAACAAACTTCCCGCTGGATCAGGACGCCGGCAAAATCCACTCGACAACGCGGCGGCACGCTGCTCGGGTTGTTCCTGGGCCTGGTAATCGGCGTGTTGATTGCCTTCGGCGTGGTCTGGTATCTCAACAAGACGCCGTTGCCCTTCCTGGACAAATTGCCCAAGCCGGAGAAAGCTGAAACCAAGCCGGGCACAACATCCCAAGCACCCCAAGCACCCCAGCAGCTGCCGGGCAAACCGGGCGACAAAGTGAATGAGAAGCCACGCTTCGAGTTCTACAAGATTCTGCCAGGCGGCCAGGAAGCCGCCCCTGCGGACGCCAAGCCGGCGCCGGCCAATGCGCCTTCGCCTGTCGAAGCCCCCGCGCCCACGCCAGCCGCAGAGACCCTGTATCTCCAGGTGGGCGCTTTCCAGAAATCCACCGATGCCGACAATTTGAAAGCCAAACTGGCGCTGATGGGCATGGAAGCCGGCGTGCAGGAAGTACGCGTGCCCGACAAGGGTCTCATGCACCGTGTGCGTATCGGCCCGTTTGCCAAGCCGGAAGAGATGAACCGGACGCGCAATCAACTGGCGCAGAACGGAATCCAGGCAACCGTGGTCAAAGCCAAGGAAAACGCCAGTACCCCAAACCAAAATTCGGGCGCCAGCGCCCCCCAATAAATCCCAGGAGATATACATGCTGAAACTCAGAAATCTCATCGCCGTCCTGGCGATGGCCATTCTGGCCGCGAGCGTCCAGGCCGAATTGAAGCAAGGACGCGACTACGACCTGGTCAACCCGCCGCAGTCGACCGAAAAAGGCAAGCTTGAGGTGATCGAGTTTTTCTCCTACATGTGTCCCCATTGCAATCATATCGATCCCTTGATAAGCAAGTGGCAAAAGACCCTGGCGAAAGATGTGCAGTTCCAGCGTGTGCCGGTCATCTTCCGCCCGCAATGGGAAGCCCCGGCCAGGCTCTACTACACCCTGGACGCGATGGGCGAAACGGAAAAACTCCATGGCGCCGTATTTGCCGCGATCCATAACGAACACACAGACCTGATGAACGAGGCGAACGTCATCAATTGGGTCGTGCAGAAAGGCCTCGATCGCAAGAAATTCACCGATACCTACAATTCCTTCGCAGTCCAGAGCAAGGCGCTGGGCAGCAAGCAGAAGCAGGCAACCTATGGCATTCCCGGCGTGCCGGCATTCGTCGTCGCGGGCAAATACCGCACGCCGGACAATTATCCCGGCGGACCCGACGAGATGCTGAAACTGGTCGACGAACTGATCGCCAAAGCGCGCGCCGAACAGGGCAGGAAGTAGCCAACTTGTCATGCTGAAACGCGGCAGGCTCTTTGTCCTCGCCGGCATGCTGTTGGCTTGGGCGGCCGGCGGCGCCCTTGCCGAACTCAAGAATGGTCGCGACTTTGCCTCGATTGCCCCGCAACCGACCGAAACTGCGGCCCGCGTGGAAGTCACGGAATTCTTCTGGTATGGCTGCCCGCATTGCTACGAGTTGGAGCCGGTGATCAACGACTGGGTCAAGACGCTGCCCAAGGATGTCGCATTTCACCGCATCCCGGCGATATTTCTGGATGCGCGCTGGGCGCCGGGAGCCAGGCTTTACTATGCGCTGGATGCGCTTGGCGAGGAAAGCCGCCTGCGCAGCGAACTGTTCGAGGCGATTCATGTCGGCCGCATGAATTACACCAACGAGTCCGAGGTCGCCGAGTGGCTGGCGAAGAAAGGTGTGGATCGCGGCAAGTTCGCCGCCGCCTACAATTCCGTTGCCGTGCAAAGCAAAATCAATCGGGCACAGGAACTGACCCAGGCGCATGCCGTCAAGAGCGTGCCGGCGGTCGTGGTCGGCGGAAAATACCTCACTTCGAACACCATGGCCGGCAGCAATGAAGCGCTACCCGCAATCATCAATGAATTGATCGGCAAGGTGCGGGCTGAACAGGGTCGGCAATAGCAAGAATTTCAATCCGCATTCGACCCGAGTTGTTGCACCCAGGCAATGGTCTCCGCGAGACACAGCCCCAGCGTCTGCAGAGTGACTTTATTGCCGACGCGTTTGAGCAGCGCGGCAGTGCCGGCGATATCCTCGTTGTCGTAGCGTTCGGTGAGTTCCAGCATCAGGCCCAGTTCCCCTTCGCGCCGGGATAAGGCGAGCCGGACTTCGTTGGTGGTGGATATCTGGGAAAGAATGTCGCTCATGGATATGCCCAGCGCCGCCGGCATGAAGGACATCAAGCCGGTAATGAAGGCGAGATCCCGCAGATCCCGTTTCGCCGGAAAGCAGCGGCAGGCGAGCAGTTCCATGAAGCAGCCGCGCAACGCGGCCAGTTGCATGAGGGGATTGTTGGTCAGATTCGAGTTGCTCCCGGCATGGCTGAAGATAAGCAGCGACAGCCAGCGTTGCACTTGCCGCAGACCGACGACGGTCAGCGCATGACGAATCGAGGAGATCCGCACGTTGAGCCCCGCCCCTGCCGAATTGGTCAGGCGCAGCAGGTTGATGGCCAGTCCCGGTTCGCTTTTGAAGGCGTTCTCGATCTTGGCCAAGTCGGCATTTTCGTTGAGCATATTGATCAGGCGGATCAAGCCCTGGACGGATGCGTCCAGCCTGCGCCCTTCGACGATGACAGGATGGGCGAAATAGTAACCCTGGAAAATATCGAAACCCAACTCGGTACACAGTTGCTTGTCCTCGGCCGACTCGACCCGGTTGGCGATCAGCTTGGTTTGCGAAGCGCGCAACCTGGACAGTACCGAGGAAAGATGCCCGTTTGTCGTCACTGCGCCGACATCCACCTTGGAGTAGGAAGCCAGGCGCAACATCAGGTTCAACGGTTCGGAAATACTGGTGATCCCCGATACCGAGAATTCGTAGCCGATATCCCTCAATTCGTGACAGCGGTCGAGCAATCGAGGGGAAAGCCCCTTGCCGGCATCGACTTCCAGCAAGACGGTTTCCTTGGGCAGGAATTCGACGGCGTCATCGCAGATGAAATCCTCATCCATATTGATGAATGCCTTCTGATGGCCGAGCGCGTTGGCCAGGCCCAACTCGGCAAACGCCTTGCACACCACATCGGCAGTCGCTTCCTTTGCGCTGGTGATCCTGGAGAGGTTTTCGGCGGTATTGCGAAACAGCAATTCGTAGGCGATAACCGCCTGCTGCCGATCGATGAGCGGTTGCCTGCCCAGAAAAATATCGCTGAAGGATTCGGAAACGCCAGTCATGGAACGAGAAGATAGCCTAATCGACCAAAGACCGCCAGCGGTCTGTCCGAATTTACACGACGTAAACCGGCTGGCGGATGTTTTGCTTCAGCAGATATGCCAAGCTTTTCACGCCGGGTCGGCCGCAAGTCTGATAAACCGTTTTCCCAAGCACCATCGCATCCGTCTCGCCGCGTGCCGTCAAGTCAATGAGAGCATACCCGCCGCCCCGCAGGAGCGGTGACAACGATCAATATGACAAGAAAGATATTTTCATGGGGTACCGGCAACTCATCCGATCCAGCGGATTCTCTTCAACCATGCAGATGCCGGGAATGGCCGGGTACCAGCGCTCACCCTATGCCATTCAATTGACTTTCCACTCTGCCACCTTACAATCCCCATAGCTACCGACTTACCGGCGGTTCAGTCCAACGAGGTTTATCCGCCGATATGAACTCTCTTACTCCCCACACTTCGCCTCGTCGGCGGATAAACGCTATTCGTTAGCCATCAATGGCTCTGCTATGACCTCAATACGTTCAGATACCGCATTAAAGCGTGCCAAACGGTGGAACCTCAACGTCAACCATGCGCTCTATCGCAAGACGGGAGATTGGTATCACCAACTCAAGCGGTTCCCTGGGGCGCTTCTTGATTCTGATGGATACGTGGTGTTCGAAACGGAGGACGCATATCGCTCCTGCCCCGAGCTCCGTATTCGTCAAGACGTCGGTGTGCCAGAAGGAATCAGCAAAATTCTAGGGTACACGCGCGTCACTGGCGAATTTGACGTTAGAAACACACCAACGTCCTATGAGAAGGCTGTTGCTCTCGAAGGGGCTCGCGTTGACGTCATTCAAAGCCGCCTTGAGCGTAATCTTGCGGCAAGGGCCACCTGCCTCAAGAAGCATGGCTTTGTCTGCGCAGTGTGCGACCTAGATTTCGAAAAGCGGTATGGCTCGATAGGCGAGGGCTTCATCCACGTCCATCATCTGACGCCTTTGGCGAACGGAGAGAGAATCTCGGACCCGGCAATCGACATGCGTCCACTGTGCCCAAATTGCCACGCGATGGCCCACCGGAAGAATCCGCCGCTATCGATTGATGAGCTCAAAAAATTACTTACTCAAAATGCGGGCTAACCCGCCGCTCAACACGGACGAGCCGCTTAGCGGTGCGTCGGTTGACTAGCACGTTGAGCTTTTCGAATTCGAGCATCGGTTGCCTAAGCTGTTTAATGTCTTTACGGCTTGCGTGTCAATAACATATTTGTTATTGTTCATCCGTGGACTACACGATCAATTACTACAGCGAAGCGGTGCAGGAGCAGATCATGGAACTGCCCGACACTCTCGCAGCACGTTACATCGTGCTAACGCGCCGGATGATTGCGCTTGGCCCGAACATCGGGGAGCCTCACACCAAGGCTTTTGGTGACGGACTCTTTGAGCTACGGCTAAAAGGCGCAGAAGGCATAGCTCGTGTGTTTTTCTGCGCGCTCGTAGGAAAACGCATCGTCATGCTTCACAGTTTCATCAAGAAATCCGAACGCACGCCCACGCGCGAACGCGAAGTTGCCGAAACCCGAATGAAGGAGATCAAACGTGCAAACACATGATCAGTTGATAAAGAAACTCATGCGCCGTCCTGGCGTACGCGCTGAAGTTGAACGTATTGAGCGCGACGAGACCATCCTGCTGGATGCCTTGCTCAAGGCGCGCCAAGAGGCCTGTCTCACGCAGGCGCAGGTAGCGGAACGGATGGGAACGCAAGCACCTGCGGTAGCTCGGCTTGAGCGCTCGCTGGCTACGGGGAAGCACTCCCCATCGATTGCAACCCTTCGCAAGTACGTCAAAGCATGCGGTAAACGCCTAGTCTTGCGCGTCGCGTGAAGAAGCCCAACCCGGCTGTCAGAGTTCTGCGCGTGCAATATGGATATCAACCAGTGAATACGGATACCCGAATAGTCTAATGCCCGCGCCTGGCGACTGAATTAGTGAAATCTCGTGTCACGAGTACACGACGCTGACATTCTCCGCCGACAGCCACTCGTGCAACGCGGTCAGCAATGCATCGTCAAGCTTGATGCGCCAATTGTCCGGCAGGCCCAGTTCGACCTCGGCCTCGGCGTTGTGGTAGCGCAGCCGCACCGGGCAGGCGCCGTTGCCAGGAGTACGATAGGGCGCCAGCAGCGCGCGGAGTTTTTCTGCGTTGGAATGGCCGTTCATGGACAGGCTCAACTCCCTGGCAAAACGGCCGCGCGCCTCGCCCAGCGTCAGCAGCTTGTCGGCGACGATGCGCAGGCCGCCGCTGAAATCGTCGCGCGTCACCTTGCCCTCGACCAGCAGCAAATCGTCCTCGCGGATCTTCTGCCGCTCGGCCTCGAACAATTCGTTGAAGACCGAAACTTCGAGCTGGGCCGTGGCGTCGTCCAGCATGACGATGGCCATCTTGCCGCGCCGGGTCATCTGGGTCCGCGTCGACACCACGATGCCGGCCAGCAGCATGGGCTCCCGTTGCGCCTCGACCTGCACCAGGGATTTTTTGACGAACGCGGCCAGTTCGGAACGATAGGAGCGATAAGGATGGCCGGACAGGAAAAAGCCCAACGCCTGCTTTTCGTTCAATAGTTTCTCGCGTTCGCTCCAGCGCGCCGCATCGACATAGTGTGCCGCATGCGTTTCGCCGACCGTGGCTTCGCTGTCGAACAAGCCGCCCTGCGTGGCGTTGCGCTCGGCCTGTCCCGCCACTTCCAGCGCCACGCCGACCGTGGCAAGCAGTTTTGCGCGATGGTCGTCCAGCCCATCGAAGGCGCCGGCGCGAATCAGCGCCTCGATGACGCGGCGATTGACGGTGCGCTTGTCGATACGGCAACAGAAATCGAACAGGTCGGTAAACGGGCGGAATTTTCCATCGTCCTGGCGCGCCTTGAGAATCGCGCCGAGCGCCGCTTCGCCGGTACCCTTGATGGCGCCAAGGCCGTAACGGATGGTCTTGGCGTCGACCGGTTCGAAGCGTATTCCGCCGGCGTTGATATCGGGGGGCAGAAAAACGATGTCGTTGGCGATGCTGTCCTGGTAGAAAAGCTGCACCTTGTCGGTATCGGCGAGTTCCGACGACATGGTCGCGGCCATGAAGGCCGCCGTGTGATAGTGCTTGAGCCATGCCGTCTGGAAAGCCACCAGCGCATAGGCGGCGGAATGCGATTTGTTGAAGCCGTACTCCGCGAACTTCTCCATCAAGTCGAACAGATGCGTGGCCAGCTTTTCATCGACGCCGCGCTTGATCGCGCCTTCAGTGAAAATGGTGCGCTGCAGGGCCATCTCCTCAGGCTTCTTCTTGCCCATGGCGCGCCGCAACAGGTCGGCGCCGCCCAGCGTGTAACCGGCCAAGACCTGCGCCACCAGCATCACCTGCTCCTGGTACACGATGACGCCGTAGGTGGGCTTCAGCACCGGCTCCAGGTCGGGATGAAAATACTCGGCGCGGGCCTTGCCGTTCTTGCGGGCGATGAAGTCGTCGACCATGCCGGATTGCAGCGGGCCGGGGCGGTTCAACGCCATCAGGGCGATGATGTCCTCGAAGGTGTCGCCCTTGAGGCGCCGTTCCAGATCCTTGGCCGAACGCGATTCCGACTGGAATACCGCAGTGGTGTTGGCGGCGGCGAACAGGCCGTAAGTGGCCTTGTCGTCGAGCGGGATGTCTTCGAGACGAAACTCCGCCATATCGGGATTGAGCCGCCGCACGTGCCGTACCGCCTCGTCGAGAATGGTCAGCGTGCGCAAGCCGAGAAAGTCGAACTTGACCAAGCCGACCTTCTCGACATCGTCCTTGTCGAACTGGCTCACCGTGGCCAGGGTCTCGCCATTCACCGCGCCCTGCGCCGAATAGAGCGGGCAGAAATCGGTCAATTTGCCCGGCGCGATCAGCACCCCGCCGGCATGCATGCCGACGTTGCGCGTCAAGCCTTCCAGGCGTTCGGCCAGTTCCCACAGCTGACGCAGCTCTTCCTCCTGCTCGACGCGCGCATCGAGCGCCGGCTCCTTCTCGCGCGCCTGCGCCAGGGTAATACCCAGCTCGTTGGGGATCAGCTTGGCGAACTGGTCGACGAAGTTGAACGGCAGGTCGAGCACGCGTCCGACGTCGCGGATCACCGCCTTGGTCGCCATGGTGCCGAAGGTGGCGATTTGCGCGACGGCGTGCGCGCCATATTTGTTCCTGACGTAATCGATGACCCGGTCGCGGCCTTCCTGGCAGAAATCCACGTCGAAGTCGGGCATCGATACCCGTTCCGGGTTGAGGAAACGCTCGAACAGCAGGGCATATTCGAGCGGATCGAGATCGGTAATGCCCAACGCATAAGCGACCAGCGAGCCGGCGCCCGAACCGCGTCCGGGACCGACCGGAACACCGTTGTGCTTGGCCCAGTTGATGAAGTCGGCGACGATCAGGAAGTAGCCCGGATAACCCATCTTCTGGATGGTATCGATCTCGAAATCGAGGCGCTCGAGATACTCGGGGCGTTTCGCTTCCCGCGCGGCGGCGTCCGGGTAGCGTTGCGCCAGGCGCACTTCCAGTCCTTCGGCGGCTTGCTGCGCCAGGAAATCGTCGAGCGTCATGTCCGCCGGTGTCGGAAACTGCGGCAGCTTGTTCTTGCCGAGCTCGATGCTCAAGTTGCAGCGCCGCGCGATCTCGACCGAGTTCGCCAGCGCTTCGGGCAGATCGGCAAACAACTCGGCCATTTCGGCCTGCGACTTGAAATATTGTTCCTCGGTAAACTGCTTGGGTCGCCGCGTGTCGGCCAGCACATAGCCTTCGGCGATGCACACCCGCGCCTCGTGGGCCTTGAAGTCGTCGCCCGCCATGAACTGCACCGGATGAGTCGCCACCAGCGGCAATCCAAGCCGGCCGGCAAGGGCCGCGCTGGCCGACAGCAGCGATTCGGCCTGGGCCTGGCCGTAACGCTGCACTTCGATATAGAAACTGCCGGGGAACAGTTCAGCCCAGTCGCGCGCGCACGCATCGGCCTGAGTCTCCTTGCCCGCCAGCAGCAGTTGCCCGACATCGCCGCAATGCCCGCCCGACAGGGCGATCAACCCGCTGTTGTCGCCGCCGCTCAGAAGAGACCGGCTGATCTCGGCGCGGCCATGGTGGCGCGAACCGACATAGGCGGCTGTGAGCAGCTCGCACAGGCGCAAGTAGCCGCCATGATTTTTCACCAGCAGCAGCAGGCGCGCACAAATGTCCCGGCTCGGATCGCGCGAGCCGCTGTCGGTGGTATTGTCCGCGACCCAGACGTCGCAGCCAACGATGGGTTTGACCCCCGCCTTGCGCGCCGCCGTGTAGAACTTGACCATGCCGAACAAATTGGCCAGGTCGGTCAGCGCCAGCGCCGGCATCACATCGGCCGCCGCCTGCGCCACGGCGGCATCGAGGCGGACGATGCCGTCCGTGATCGAATATTCGCTGTGCAGCCGAAGGTGTACGAATTGCGGAAGGGATGACGTGGCGGACATGGCGAATCATTTTACTCCGCTCGCCGTTCGGCAACGAGACGACTACGACGTCCTATGCTCCCCGCCAACCGATCTGCGTTTTACGCCGGGGCCGATACCGGCGGCTTCAGCCGGAGGCGACGCGCAAGCTTGACGAAGCCGGCATCGAAGCTTGAAAGGCTTTCGCAAAGGCCGACCTGGGCCAAATGCAGCGCATCGGAGAAATCGAGCCCGTTGCGGTACCAACCGACCGCCTGGCTGACCGCAGCGGCGCGGTCGACCTCGATGTTCTCAACGGCCAACAGATCGTCGAAAAGCAATGCGACATCCTCCGCCGGCATGCCGTAGACGCTGCGCAGCACCCATTCGAGTTCCTGCACCACCGTCAACGGAACAAACAGCTCGCGGCCCGATGACAGCAGCGCCCTTGCGCGTTGCTGTTGCGCGCGCGTGGCGCTGTCTGCCGCCGCTTCCTCGACGATGGCGCGGGCAAGGACATTGGTGTCAAGGGCAATCACGGTTTGCCGCCCTTGACGAGTTTTCTTGCTGCCGCCAATCCCTGCAGCTCCTCGATGGCGACGGGCTTGCCCTTGTGGGTCAGTCTTTCGAACAAAACGGATGCCGGCTTCCTGCCGGCCGCAACCACCGGACGAACCAGGATGCCGTTGCCGTCCGGCGCGCGCTCCACTTGCACGCGGGCACCGGGGGCAAGAGCGACCTGCCGGCACAGGTCGGCAGGCAATACAACCTGGCGTTTGCTTGAGAGAATCATGGTGGTCATGGCGGCTCCGATTCGGTGCGGGACACAACCAGTATAAGCAATCCAGCCATGATGTTCAACGCCGTTGAACACGCTGTTGAACATCCTGGCCGGGCACTTCGCCTATGTCACTTTCCCTTGGCCAATCCACGCGCCAGAGCCACGTAGTGTTCGCGTACATCCGGCTCCATCGCGCGCAACTCCCTGAGCAGTTCCTTTTCCAGCGGCGCCGCCTTGGCGACCGGCAGCGACACGCTTTATGCAACATGATTGACAACCACTTCCCATTCCTACAATTCCGCTGCCGCCCGGTAATGCCGATTGGCCTCGTCGGGATGTTCGAGCCGGTCGAGCAATTCGGCCAGCTCGATATGCGCGGTACGCGTCGAGGCGATCGACAGCGAGGCTTCCAGGTAACTGCGCGCCTTGCCCCATAACTGCTGGTGGCGGCACAGGCGGCCCAGCGCCAACAATAATTGGGCGTCGCGCGGGTGCTGCTTGAGCCAGTCCTCGGCCTGGGCAATCCGGCCGAGCACGTCGCCATCGTGGCAGTCCGCATACACCGACAGCAGGTCCGAATCCCATTCTTCCTCCAGCACATCTTCAACGATGCGCTGCGCATTCTGGCAGTCGCCTTGCGCGATCAGCAGGCGCGCCGCCTCGCCGGCAAGGCGCGGCGCGTGGCGTTCCGCATCCGGTATCTCGCGCCAGTAGTTGAGCAGCGCACCGGCGTCGAGGCTCAGCGAACGCAGGATTTCCTGATGGGCGCGCTGCCTCAGCGGCGCGGCCTGCTCGGCGCTCAGTGCGCGATACTTCTGTAGTTTTCGCACCAGACGCAGCACCTCCCGCCAGTCGCCAAGCGCCCGATGGGCACGCAACGCCAGCCGCAGCGCGGCGATATGGCGCTGGCCGCCGGCGGCCAGCAGCTTCAAGGTGCCGATGGCATCGTCATAGCGGTGCGCATCGAGATGCAGCAAGGCTTCGGTCATCAGGCGCGCGTTGCGGCTCGCGCTTTGGTCGTTTTCGTTCTGCAAGGCGCGCTGCAGCCATTCGGTTTCGCGTTCGCCGTCGCGCAGGTCGTGGGCCGCGCGCGCCGCCAACAACGCGGTCAGGGCTGGCGAGTAACCCGCGTGATGGGCTGTCGCGGCGCTTTTCAAGGCATGCCCGTAACGCCCTTCAAAAGCGAAGCGCAGGGCATCGCCCAGCGCCCGCTCGGCATGCTCGCGACGCCGCCGCGCCCGGTATTCGCGCACCGCCCGCGGCAGGCGTAAGGTATGCAAAACAGTCCGCAGCAACAAATAAAACAGCGCAAAGCCGGCGAGTTGCAGCAGGATCAGCAGATTCAGTGAGAGATCCACGCGCCACGGCGGCAACACCAGCAGCACATAACCGTCGTTGTAACGGGCAGCCAGCGCCAAGCCGACGGCCAGCGCAGCCAGCGTCAGCAACCACAGCAGCGTGCGCATCAGCGCGCGACCCCGGCCGCAGTCGGTGCGCCAGCGGTGCCACCGCTCCCGCTTCTGGGACGGGGGCTGATGAGCGGGCTCTCTTTATCCAGCGTCAACTTGAAATTGCGAATACTGCCGAGCGTCTCTCCCAAGGTCGGCAACTCCAAGCTGAGATCGGCGCTGGACAAGCCCTTCAGCATGGCGATCGCATTGCTTACGGTTTTTTCGCGGGCGTCGAAATAACGTTCGAGCTGTTCCCGCGCCTGGCGCAAGTCCTCCCGGTAGGTACGGCCGTCGCGTTGCAGCAAGGCCAGACGGGCATCGATCAGGCGCAGCTTGAGATTCTCGCGCAGGAAGAAAACTTGCGAGGGGGCAAGCAATACCGGGGCGGGTTGGTCGATGCGCTCGACCCGGATCAGTTGCTTGATCTCCTCCCACAGGTCGCGACCCAAATCTTGCCAAAAGCCGCCCGCGGCGCTTGGCGCAGCGGCTTTCTGGCGCGGATTGGTCTTTGCCTTGGACGCCGGTTCGACACGGGTGCGCTGTTCGAAAGCCAACGGCAGGCTGTCCACGACGCCGATCACGCCTTCCAGTTTGAGCGCAATCCCCGGCACGTCGGCGAGCGGCAGCGCCTTGAGCCGATCGATATCGCGGTTGATCAGCTTGCGCAGCGGCAACAGGCGCGTCTGTGCGGTGCGCGCCAGACGCGCGTCAACCCCTTGCAAGGCGATCAACACCGCTTCGACGTTGCCGGTCAGCTGCAATTGCTGCGCAGCGATCGCCACGGCTTGCTCGATTTCCGCCAGCACCCGCTCGTCGCGGCTTCTCGACAGCTCCTGGTACATGCTTTCGAGCGCCAACTGCTGGCTCTGCGCCTCAGCCTGCTTGGCTTCGAGCAGGGTGGTCCTGGCAGTCAGGGCTTGCAGCAGCTCCTGATTCTGCCGGGTCAGGGTGCGGCTTTCCCTGGCCAGGGCATCGCCTTCGGCCAGGCGCTTGGCCAACTCCTGCTGAAGATCGGCAAGGCGCACGCGGGTTTCCAACCATTGCCAGCCGAGCAGCAGCAGCGCCAATGTGGCGAGCAGCACCGACGGGCGGCGCAACGCGGCCAGCACACGCAGCCAAAGCGGAGCGGGGGCGGGGCTCAGCAAGGCCGGCTGTTCGGTGGACATCCCGTCAGGATGGCTGGCTGTCGCTTGTTGTTGTGAGTCGGTCATATTCGGGCGAGGAAAAATATTCGATCATTCCGGCCAGCAGGCCCTCGTCGCCGGGGGCGGTTGGCACCACTCGCCGCACGCCGAGGGAGCGCGCCTGCTCGGCGATGCGCGGATGCGGGGCGAACAGCGGGGTGTTCTGGAGCGCAGCCTGGCCGGGGCTGCCCACCATGTCAAAAAGATTGCGCAGGCCTTCGCTGCTGGTCACGGTGATCGCATCGAGCTGTCGATGCGCCCAGAGTTGCAGCAGCGGCGCAGCATCCAGACCCGGTTTGCCGCGCCGGTAGCAGGTGACGAATTCGACCTTGGCGCCGCGCGCGGCAAGCGTGTCGCCGAGCAATTCGCGGCCGCCGTCGCCGCGCAATATCACGATCCGTTTGCCGGCCATGTCTTGCAGCTCGGGAAGTTCCAGCAGCGCCTCGGAATCGTGGCGCTGCGCCGGGGCGATGACCTTGGCGATACCGAAACGCGCCGCCTCGCGCTGGCTGGCCTGGCCCATCACCGCCACCGGCAGTCGCACAGGCCAAGGACGCTGCGCGCAGATGACGGTCAGCGCCTTATTGACCGCGTTGGGACTGACGAACACGGCCAGGTCGAAATCGTCGAGCCGGCAGGCCAGGTCGAGCAACGGCTGCGGATCCTTGAGGTCTTGAATGGCCAGCACCGGAAACAGCACCGCATGGCCGCCCAGGCGTTCGATCTCGGCAGCCAGATGGCCCGCCTGCGCCGCCGGCCGAGTCACGACGAGATGTCTGCCGGACAAGCTCGGCGGGGTCTGGATTTTGCCCACAGCATTCAGCCAAGCTCGGCAAGGATTTCGACGGCGCCCTGAGCGCGCAGTTCGGCGGCGAGTTCGAGTCCCAGCGCTTCCGGATCGCTGGACTCGCCCTTGAGTTCGGCACGAGCGAAGCGCCTGCCGTCTGGCGTGGCGACGAAGCCGCGCAGCCAGACTCGGCCATCATCCTGCATCACCGCATAGGCGCCGAGAGGCACTTCGCAACTACCCGCCAGCGCGCGCGACACGGCGCGCTCGGTGCGCACGCAGGCTGCCGTGGCCGGGTCGTTGAGCGGCGCCAGCCAGGCCGCGACATCGGCGCGCGACGCCAGGGCTTCGATGCCCAGCGCTCCCTGCCCTGCGGCAGGCAGCGACTGCTCGGCCGGCAGCACGGATCGAATCCGTTCGCCCAGACCGAGCCGGGTCAAGCCCGCCGCAGCCAGTATGATCGCATCATAGTCGCCGCTGTCGAGCTTGCGCAGCCGGGTGTCGAGATTGCCGCGCAGGCTGACGACGGACAGGTAGGGAAAATTTGCGTGCAGTTGCGCTTCGCGGCGCAGGCTGGAAGTACCGACCACGGCACCCGGCGGCATCTCGGCAAGATTCGCATACTTGTTCGAGACGAAGGCATCCAGCGGCACTTCGCGCGGGCCGATGGCAACCAGCGCGAATTCGGCTTCGAGCTGCATCGGCACATCCTTCATCGAATGCACGGCGATGTCGGCGCTGCCTTCGAGCAGCGCAGTTTCCAGTTCCTTGACGAACAGCCCCTTGCCGCCGACCTTGGCCAACGGACGATCGAGGATTTGATCGCCGCGCGTGGTCATGCCCCGCAATTCGACCCGACTGGCCGGGTATAAACGTTGCAGCAGGTCGCGCACATGTTCGGCCTGCCACAGGGCAAGCCGCGATTCGCGGGTGGCGATGACGATACGTTCGGGGGAATTATTGCTCACGGGTTATCGTACCGAAAGGGAAAATTAATGATGACCGACATGCGGTGCGCATGCGCGCATGGCGCCCGCCAACGGCTGTGGATTTTAGCATGCCTGCCTGCCCTGACGCTGGCTGCCGGCCAGGCCGGATGCGTAGTAGTATTCGACCATCCATGGACCCACACTCATTCGTCAACTCGGCCGTTCTCCTGCTGGTCGTTGCCTCGATCGCCGTCGCCGTATTCAGGCATTTCGGCCTCGGATCGATCCTTGGCCTGCTGGTGACCGGCGTCATCGTCGGGCCGCATACGCCGGGACCTTTCGTCACCACCGAGGTCGAAAGCGTGCGCCAGTTCACCGAGATCGGCGTGGTCTTGTTGCTGTTCCTGATCGGCCTGGAGATGAAGCCGCGCCGCTTGTGGGAAATGCGGCATACGCTGTTCGGCCTCGGTTCGCTGCAGATCGTGTTTTCGGCCTTGGGCATCGCGGTCTATTTCAGGCTGTTCCAGACGGACTGGGCGACCGCTCTGCTCATCGGTGTCGGCTTTGCCTTGTCGTCAACCGCGATCGTCGTCCAGATGCTCCGCGATCAAGGCGAAATCGCCAGTCGACACGGCCAGACCGCATTTGCCATTCTGCTGATGCAAGACCTGGCCGTGGTGCCTTTGCTGGCCTTGATCCCTGTTCTCGGCGACGCTGGATCGCTGCCCCTGGGGCTGCCGCTGTGGGGGAAGATCGGAACCGCCGTGGCGATAATGGTGGCCGTTGTGCTTGGCGGCCGCTTTCTGGTGCCGCGCATTCTGGATTACCTGGCCCGACGGAACCACCGCGAAGCCTTTTTCCTGGTCACCCTGGGGGCGGTGTTCGTGGCCGCCCTGGCGATGGAACGGGCCGGCATGTCGATGGCGTTGGGCGCTTTCCTGATGGGGATGATGCTGTCGACCTCCCGCTACAGCCTGCAAATCGAGGCCACGATGGAACCCCACAAGGGCTTGCTGATGAGCCTGTTCTTCGTCGCCGTCGGCATGTCGGTGGATGTCAATGCCGTCGTTCGGCATCCTTTCGAGTTCGGTCTGAACGTCCTGGCGATCGTCGCCATCAAGATCGTCGTCCTGTATGCGCTGGGTCTTGCATTTAGCATAGGACGCGGCGTCGCCTTGCGGGTAGCCTTGATGCTTTCCCAGGGAGGCGAGTTCGGCTTCGTGATATTTGGCGCTGCCAAGGCTGTCGGCGTGATCGACGATCGGATTTTCGTGATGACTATCGGAATCATCTCGCTGACCATGCTGCTCACCCCCCTGCTGGTGAAATCGGGGAACAGGCTGGCACAACGGCTGGCCGAGAAACCGAACCAGATGCACGAACGCTTTCGTTACCAAGCCCAGGAAAACGAGTCTGAAATCCGGGTCGTGATCGCGGGCTATGGTCGGGTCGGCCATACCGTGGGCACCATCCTGGGCAGCAGCGGCATACCCTACGTGGCATTCGATACCGATGCGGTTCTGGTGGACAAATGGCGCAACGAAGCGCATCCGGTGTTCTATGGCGACATCTGCAATCCGGAACTGATCAATAACACCTCCCTTCACGCCGTCGAACTGGTCGTCTTGACCATCGACAACGGGGCGGCGGCCGTTCGGGCGGCGGCGCTGATCCGCTCCCAGATACCCGAGGTGGCGATCGTCGCGCGCGCCCGCGACCTGGTCACTTGCGACGCCCTGCATCAGGTTGGCGTAAACCATGTGTTTCCCGAGACTCTCGAAGCCAGTTTAAGATTGGCGGCGGAAAGTCTGGAGGCATTGGGCATTTCCACCGAGGATACCGACTCGCTGTTGCGCGGGATGCGCAGCACGGACTATGAATTGGTGCGGACAGGACCGGAAGCCCTGCCGCACTCGTAGCCGAAGCCGTAGTCCAGACTCCAGGCCTTGGCTCCGCGAGTTAGGCGGAACTTCAAGTAGAATAAAAACGCATCCTTTTCAGGGGATTCACGATGAGACGAACAATTGTCGGTTCCATTCTCCGATCCGCTGTCGCAATCGCTGCCGCAGCCTTCGCAAGCATTGTTTCAGCGCAAAAAGCCGACACCCTCACGTTCGGCCAATTGCTGTACCTGCCCATCTATTCCCATATCTATCACGGCGATCAGGACAAACAAGGCAAACCGTCCCAAAAACTTTTATCTGCGCACGTCAGCATCCGCAATACCAATTCTCAGGCGCCGCTGAAGGTTCTCTATGCTCGTTACTACGATACCGACGGAAAATTGGTGAAAGAGTTTGTTCCCTCGCCGCTGACCATTCCACCCTTGGGCACTCACGAATTATTCGTGCCCCGCAGCGATGTCTCCGGCGGATCCGGCGCCAATTTCCTGATTTCCTGGAATGCCGGCGCGGCGGTAAATCCGCCATTGGTGGAAGCGTTGCACGCCGATATCGAACCCGCGCGCACCCTGACTTTCATCACGACGGCACGCCCGATTCTCCCGAATCTCTAGTTAAGCATCTTCCTTCAATAACGCCTTGATCTGCGGCCACTGCCGCCGACTCACCGGCAGTTTCTCGGCCACGTCGCGCAACAGCACCTGCCAGTGGCCCTCGCCATCGGCCGAGTGGTCGCGTTCGACGCCGACAATCGCCGTGCGCGCCACCAGGCAGTTGCGATGCACGCGGATGAAGCGCTCGCCGAACTCATCTTCGAGATGGGTCAGCGACTCCTCGACCAGGTATTCGCGCCCGCGGGTCCGCGCCGTCACGTATTTCAGTTCGGCGCGCAGGAACAGGATGTCGCCGATGGGCACCAACAATATCCGGCCACGCTCGCTGGAATGCAAATGCATGCGTCCTTCCGGCGCCAGGCTGCGCAGCGCCGCCGCATCCGGCAAGGCGTGCGGCAGCTTCTTGAGCGCGGCAAGCAGGCGCGGCGCGCGCACCGGTTTGAGCAGGTAGTCGATCGCATTGAGGTCGAAAGCCCGCACCGCATACTGATCGTAGGCCGTGGTGAAAATGACCGCGGGTGTGCTGGCACGACTCGCCAGGTGCTGGACCAGTTCGATGCCGTCGAGACGCGGCATGCGGATATCCAGCAGCACCACATCGACCGGCAAGTTGGCAGGATCTGTCAGGAACTCGAGCGCCGCGACACCGTCGGCCGCCTCGCCGGCAACCGCGTTGGGCAGTTCTGCGGCAATATCGGCGAGCAAATTCCTGAGCCTGGCCCGCGCCGGCGCTTCATCATCGACGATCAGCAGGCGCAGCGGCACAGCGCTCATGACGTCGTTCCGCGGCGATACGGCAGCACAATGCGGGTGACATAACGGCCGGGGTTGTCCGCCTCGCCGTCGTCCACTTCGGTCTCCAGGCGCGCCTCAAGATCGTAGAACAGCATCAGCCTTTCGCGGATGTTGTCCAGCGCCATCTGGTTACCGGCGTGGGGCAACCTGCCCGGCTCGAGGGGGTTGGCGATTTCGATCAGCAGTTGATCGCCGCGCCGGGCAAGGCCGATGGTGATCTCCCCCGGCCGTTCGGCCGGTTCGATGCCGTGATACACGGCGTTCTCCAGCAACGGTTGCAGCATCAGCGGGGGCAGCAGCGCATCCGGCGGACAGGCTGCGACATCCCATTTCACCTGGAGGCGCTCACCCAGACGCAATCGCTCCAGGTCGAGGTATTGGCGCGCCAGCGCGATCTCGTCGGAGAGCCTGACCAGTTCGCGGCTGTCGCGCATCAGTACGCGAAACAGGTCGGACAGTTCTTCCAGTGCGGCCTCGGCGCGCTGCGGGTCGGTGCGGATCACGCCGAGCACCGCGTTCAAGGCATTGAACAGGAAGTGCGGGCGGATCCTCGCCGTCAAGGCCATCAGGCGCGCCTCGGCAAGCGCCGGCGACTGCAAGCGGGCGCGGATGTCGAAGTAGATCAGCAAGGCCAGCGTACACAGCCCGGTCCACAGTAGCGCACGAACCAGATTGCCCGAGCTTGTCCCGAACGCCTCGGGCGCAATGCCGACGACCTGCATGCCGGCGGTGCACGACAGCGCGATGCCAAGCACCAATGCGGCGCCGGCGCGGTAAGGCAGGCGCTCGAGCAGTCGCTGCACGGCATGCAACAGCAACAGGCTGGCGATCAGCGGCGGCTCGACCGAGGCCGATGCCAACGCCAGTTCCCCGGACAACGCCAGCCACTGGCGATTGCCCGCCAAAGTGACCAGCGCGGCAAGCCCATTGGCGCTCAGCAGAATGCGCAGCCAGACCCCGAGATTGCGGAAGTTCGGCAATCTGGAGGAGCTGGGGGAGCTGGAGTTTTGCCGTATACTTGTCATTTTATGAATCTTGGATGTTTCGCGCCAATTATGACAGATCAGCACATCGACGCCAGCGGCAAGGCTTGGTCGGGCAGATTCTCCGAGCCGGTTTCCGATCTGGTCAAACGCTATACCGCCTCGGTATCGTTCGATCGTCGCATGGCCCAGCAGGACATCCGCGCTTCGCTGGCCCACGCCCGCATGCTCGCCAGGCAGTCCATCATCGCGGACGCCGACCTGGCCGCGATCGAGCGCGGCATGGCGCAAATCCAGGGAGAAATCGAGCGCGGTGAATTCCGCTGGAATCTCGACGACGAGGACGTGCATCTGAACATCGAGAAGCGTCTGACCGCGCTGATCGGCGACGCCGGCAAGCGCCTGCACACCGGCCGTTCGCGCAACGACCAGGTTGCCACCGACATCCGCCTGTGGCTGCGCGACTCGCTCGACGGCATCGACGGCCTGCTGCGCGACTACCAGAATGCCTTGCTCGACCTCGCGGAAACACATGCGGCGACGCCGCTGCCCGGCTTCACCCACTTGCAGGTGGCTCAGCCGGTGACTTTCGGCCACCACCTGTTGGCCTATGTCGAGATGGCCAGGCGCGACCGTTCGCGTCTGGCCGATTGCCGCCGGCGTCTGAACCAATTGCCGCTGGGTGCCGCCGCGCTGGCCGGCACCAGTTTTCCGATCGATCGCGAATCCGTCGCGCGCGACCTGGGTTTCGACGGCGTCTGCGAAAACTCCCTGGATGCCGTGTCGGATCGCGATTTCGCCATCGAATTCACCGCCGCCGCATCGCTGGCGATGATGCATGTCTCGCGTTTCTCCGAAGAGCTGGTGCTGTGGATGAACCCGCGCATCGGCTTCATCGATCTGGCCGACCGCTTCTGCACCGGTTCTTCGATCATGCCGCAGAAAAAGAATCCGGATGTGCCGGAACTGGCGCGCGGCAAAACCGGTCGCGTGTTCGGCCATCTGATGGGTCTGCTGACCCTGATGAAGGGCCAGCCGCTGGCCTACAACAAGGACAACCAGGAAGACAAGGAACCCTTGTTCGATACGGCGGACACCCTGGCCGACACGCTGCGCATCTTCGCCGAACTGGTGCCGGGCATCCGCGTCAAAGCCGAGGCGATGACCAGCGCACTGAAACAGGGTTACGCCACCGCCACCGACCTGGCCGACTACCTGGTCAAGAAGGGGCTGCCTTTCCGCGATGCGCATGAGGCTGTAGCGCTGGCCGTGCGCAGCGTGGAAGCCAGGGGCTGCGATCTGGCCGACCTGCCGCTCGACGAGTTGCGCGCCTTCTCGCCCCTGATCGACGCGGATGTGTTTGCCGTGCTCAGCGTCGATGGTTCACTGGCCGCCCGCAATCACATCGGCGGCACCGCCCCCGCGCAAGTTCGCGCGGCGATCCTGCGCGCGCGGCGGGCATTAGGCTGAAACTGCCAGGACTCCCGATCCCGCCACCCGGGCAAGAAATGAAGTCGTCATTGACGCGGACCATTGCCTTTCCCATGCTGGAACGCATCGGCAAGTACCAGGTCGTCAGGAAGCTCGGCGAGGGAGCGACCTCGACGGTTTATCTGGGCTTCGACAGTTTCGCCCAGCGCCATGTGGCCATCAAGGTGATGCTTCCCGAGGTCCTCACCGACCTTGGCAAAGGCCATGCCTATCATCGCATGCTGGTCAACGAAGCCTCGCTGGCCGGCAAATTGATGCATCCGCATATCGTGCAGATCTACGATGCGGTGGTTGATGATCAGCTGAGCTATATCGTGATGGAATATGTGCCCGGCGGAACCCTGGAGCAGTTCTGTTCGCCCGACCGTTTGCTGCCGATCGAGCGTCTGGTGGAAATCATCTTCAAATGCTCGCGGGCTCTCGATTACGCCTACCGCATGGGGATCACGCATCGCGACATCAAGCCGGCCAACATTCTGCTGACACAGCATGCGGGCCAGGGCGAGGCAGGGGACGACATCAAGATCTCCGATTTCGGCGCCGCCATCACCGGCGGCAGCGACCAGACCCAGGTGACCGGCGTCGGCTCGCCGGCCTATATGTCGCCGCAACAGGTCTGCGAAGAACCGCTCGACCACCAGACCGACATCTATTCGCTCGGCGTGGTGATGTTCCAGTTGCTGAGCGGCCGCCTGCCGTTCCAGGCCAGCAACAACTTCAGCATGATGTACCAGATCGCCCACATTGAGCCGCCGCTGCCATCGGACTTTCGTGCCGACATTCCCGCCAGCCTCGATGCCATCGTGGAACGCGCCATGCAGAAGAAACTCGACCTGCGCTACGCCACCTGGGACGAGTTCTCCCACGACCTGGCATTGACCTGCCACCATGAGGAACTCTCGACCCGGCAGGGATTTTCGGACAGCGAGAAATTCAATACCCTGCGTGCCCTGGCCTTCTTCAGCGAATTTACCGATGTCGAAATCTGGGAGGTGTTGCGTTTTTCGAAATGGGAGGCGGTTGCGCCGGGGACGCTGATCATGAAAGACGGCGAGCCCGGCGACTTCTTCTGCTTCCTCTGCGAAGGCCAGGTGCGCGTCGCCAAGCACGGCCACACCCTCGACCAGCTATCCGCAGGCGAATGCTTTGGCGAAATGGCGCTGATCGGCAACAGCAATCGCATCCGCGGCGCCGACGTCATCACCCAGAGCGTTGCCAAGATCATTACCATCCGCGGCGACTCGCTGCGACAGGCCTCGGGCGCCTGCCGCATGCATTTCTACCGGGCTTTCCTGGAAGTCCTGGCGGCGCGCCTGAGTCTCGCCAACATCCGGCTGGCCTCGGTCTAGCCCGGCGATCAGACCGTCGCGGGACTCTCCAGAAGCTTCTGCAACTCGCCGGTCTGGTACATCTCCTTCATGATGTCGCAACCCCCGACGAACTCGCCCTTGATATAGAGCTGCGGAAACGTCGGCCAGTTGGCATATTCCTTGATGCCTTCGCGGATCTCCGGTTCGGCCAGCACGTTCACCGCGGCGAACTTGGCGACGCCGCAAGACTTGAGTATCTGCACCGCCGTGGCGGAGAAACCGCATTGAGGAAATTGCGGCGTACCCTTCATGAAAAGCACCACCGGGCTACCGGTCACGGTGTCGTGTATCTGTTTCTGAACATCCATGTCAATCTCCTGATAACCGACTATCTTTGTCGGGTAATATTTTAGCGAATCCTAATATCGAGAGTCAAGTTGCAGGTAGCCTAGCAGGTACCCAAAACGCAGCTTCGGGCGCCTCTGAAGCTCTTCCGCCAGACACGCGGACGATTCCAGCCAGGTCGCGGTGCTGCTCGATTTTCGCGAAGCCCGCGTCTTGCAACAGCGCGCGTGCCGCTTCGGCCTGATCGTAACCATGCTCGAACAACAGCCAGCCGCCGGGAGGCAGATGCTGCGCCGCCTCGCCCACGATGCGACGAAGCGCATCCAGGCCGTCGCTGCCGCTGGCCAGCGCATTCGGCGGCTCGAAGCGCAGGTCGCCTTGGGACAAATGTTCATCCTGCTCGGCAACGTAGGGTGGATTGGCGACGATCAGGTCATAACGCCGCTGGTCGAGGGCGGCGAACCAGTCGCTCTCGATGCAGCACAACCTCGCCCCGTGCCGCTGCGCGTTGCGTTGCGCCACTTGCAGCGCCGCAGCGGAAACGTCCAGCGCCGTGACTTGCGCAACCGGCACTTCCAGCGCCAGGCTCACCGCCACGCAGCCGCTGCCGGTGCCCAGGTCGAGAATCCGCGGCGGTTGGAGACGGGGCGAGCGCTTGAGCTTGGCGATGCCAAGTTCGACCAGCATTTCGGTTTCGGGGCGAGGGATGAGCACATCCGGCGTCACCGCAAACTCGCGGCCGAAAAACTCGCGGGTGCCGATCAGATAGGCAATCGGCTCGCCCGCCGCGCGGCGTTTCACCCATTCCGCATAACATGCCGCCGCGGCGGCGGGCAGCCGGTCCTCGCGGTGAGCCTCCAGATAGGCGGCCGGGCGACCCAGTGCCTGCCGCAGCAGCAGACGCGCTTCACCGATCGGGATCGCACCGCGCGCCGCGGCGAGGGCGGCGGCGATGCTCGGCGCAGTCATGCGCTCTCGGACAAGGCGGCGAGCAACTCCGCCTGATGCTCGGCGGTCAGCGCGCCGACCAGTTCCTGGAGGTCGCCGTCCATGATGGCGTCCAGCTTGTACAGGGTCAGGTTGATGCGGTGATCGGTCATGCGGCCCTGCGGAAAATTATAGGTGCGGATACGCTCGGAACGGTCGCCGCTGCCGATCAGGGACTTGCGCGTCGAGGCGATCCGGGCCTGCTCCGCACGGGTCTGCTGGTCCTTGATGCGCGCCGCCAGCACCGCCAGCGCCTGCGCCTTGTTGCGGTGCTGCGAGCGGTCGTCCTGGCATTCGACGACGATACCGGTGGGCAGGTGGGTGATGCGCACGGCGGAATCGGTCTTGTTGATGTGCTGGCCGCCGGCGCCCGACGCTCGGAAGGTGTCGATGCGCAGTTCGGCCGGGTTGATCTCGACCTCGGCCAATGCATCGGCCTCCGGCAGCACCGCCACAGTACACGCCGAGGTGTGGATGCGCCCCTGCGTCTCGGTGACCGGCACGCGCTGGACGCGGTGCCCACCCGACTCGAACTTGAGCTTGGAATAGGCGCCGTTGCCGATCACGCGGGCGATCACCTCGCGGTAGCCGCCGAGTTCGGATTCGCTGGCCGAGATTATCTCGACCTGCCAGCGCTGCCGTTCGGCATAGCGGCAATACATGCGGAACAGGTCGCCGGCGAAGATGGCCGATTCGTCGCCGCCGGTGCCGGCGCGAATTTCCAGGAACAGGTTGCGCTCGTCGTTCGGGTCGCGCGGCAGCAAGGCTTTCTGCAGGGCATCCGCGACGCGCAGCATTTCCTCGCGGCAGCGCGTCATCTCCTCTTCGGCCATCGCCTTCATCTCGGGATCGGCGAGCATTTCCTGGGCGTCGCCCAAGCCCTCTTCGGCTTTGCGGTATTCCGCAAAGAGCGCCACCACCGGGCCGATCTCGGCATGTTCGCGGCTCAGCTTGCGGTAGTTGTCCATGTCGCGCGTGGCCGCCTGATCGCCCAGCAGGCGGTCGAGTTCGGTCAGGCGGCCAGTGAGTTGTTCGAGTTTGTCGCGGATGCTTGGCTTCATGATGACAAATAAACACACCGCGCCCGGTTCTGCGCACGGTGCTTCAATAGAGTAGCTATTCGCCGGGGTGGAGGTGGTAAATGCGCGCGATCAGTTGCGCCAGTTCGTCGCGCTCGTCGCCCTCGGCCTGGTTGAGCGCATTGGTGGGCGCATGCAGCAGCTTGTTGGTCAGACCCTTGGAAAGCGCATCCAGCACCCGCGCCGGATCGTCGCCGCGCGCCAGCATCTTGTGCGCGTGCTCGAGTTCGTGACGGCGGGCGCGCTCGGCGCTGTCGCGTAGCGCCCGGATGGTCGGCACGGCCTCGCGCGCGTCGATCCAGTGGAGGAAGCTGTCGACGCGCGAGGCGATGATGCCTTCCGCCTCGACCACCGCCGCCTGTCGCGATTCCATGCCGCTTTCGACGATCTGCCCGAGATCGTCGAGGGTGTAGAGAAACACATCGTCGAGCTGGTCGACCTCGGCCTCGATGTCGCGCGGCATCGCCAGATCGACCATCACCATCGGCCGGTGGCGGCGCGCCTTGATCGCCCGCTCGACCATGCCCAGGCCCAGGATGGGCAGCGGGTTGGCGGTGCAGGATACGACAATGTCGTAATCCGCAAGATGCGCCGCGACTTCGTCGAGACGCATCGCATCGCCTTGGAACTTCTGCGCCAGGGTCTCGGCACGTTCCAGCGTGCGGTTGGCGATGGTGATGCGTTTCGGCTGCTGTCCGGCGAAATGCGCGGCGCACAATTCGATCATTTCGCCGGCGCCGATAAACAGCACCTGCTGATCGGCGAGGTTCTCGAAGATGCGTGCCGACAAATGCACCGAGGCGGCAGCCATGGAAACGATATTGGCGCCGATGGCCGTGGTCGAGCGCACTTCCTTGGCGACCGCGAAGGTGCGCTGAAACAGCTTGCCCAGCAGCGTGCCGAGCGTGCCGGCCTCTTCTGCGACGCGCGCGGCCTGCTTCATCTGGCCAAGAATCTGCGGCTCGCCCAGCACCATCGAGTCGAGTCCGCTGGCGACGCGGAACATGTGCCGCACCGCATCGCGCTGCGGGAAGGTGTAGATGTAGGGGCTGATCCGGTCGACCGGCAGGGTGTGGTACTCGGCCAGCCAGTCGGCGGCAGCCGAAGGCTGTTCGGCGGCGCAATAAAGCTCGGTGCGGTTGCAGGTAGACAGGATCGCCGCCTCGCGCACCGGCTTGGCACGTACCAAGTCGCCCAACGCCTGCGGCAAGCGTTCCGGCTGGAACGCCACCTTCTCGCGCACGGCCAGCGGCGCGGTATGGTGGTTGATGCCAAGGGCAAAAAGCTGCATGGTGGCGAGCGCGCATCCTGTGGATAATCCAAGTAAATTATAGCATTACCGATAGTTGGCGCCCAGTGACAGCAAAGCCTTGCGGCTTGGTCGACAATCGGCAAAGCGATAAAGACCGGCTATAATTCGCCCATCGAGGAGCGCTGCAAGGCACCCTGCCCTAGGCTCGATACCGTTCGATACAGTTATCTGCAACGGCGCTCACCTGAACCCGTGCCGGCACGGGATGCGCAGGTGGGCATCCCTCCCGGCCATATGCAAAGGAGTCCGCTATGGCTGATCGCAACAACACAGACGACTTTGTTGTCGCCGACCTGAAGCTGGCCGATTGGGGCCGCAAAGAAATCCGCATTGCCGAAACCGAGATGCCCGGCCTGATGGCGATCCGCGAGGAATATGCCAAGAGCCAGCCGCTCAAGGGCGCGCGCATCAGCGGTTCGCTGCACATGACCATCCAGACCGCCGTGCTGATCGAGACGCTCACCGCGCTGGGCGCCGAAGTGCGCTGGGCCTCGTGCAACATCTTCTCGACCCAGGACCACGCCGCCGCCGCCATCGCCCAGGACGGCGTCGCGGTGTTCGCCATCAAGGGCGAATCGCTCACCGACTACTGGGACTATACCCACCGCATCTTCGAGTGGCCCAGCAATGGAAATGAGGGCGTCTACTCCAACATGATCCTCGACGACGGCGGCGACGCCACGCTGCTGCTGCACCTGGGCAGCCGTGCGGAAAAAGACCTGTCGGTGCTCGACAAGCCCGACAGCGAGGAAGCCCGCGTCCTGTTCGCCAGCATCCGCGCCAAGCTGGCCAAGGACAAGACCTGGTATTCGACCCGGCTCGCCAAGATCAAGGGCGTCACCGAGGAGACCACCACCGGCGTGCATCGCCTCTACCAGATGCACGAGCGCGGCGAGCTGAAGATTCCGGCATTCAACGTCAACGATTCGGTGACCAAATCCAAGTTCGACAACCTGTACGGCTGCCGCGAATCGCTGGTGGACGGCATCAAGCGCGCCACCGACGTGATGATCGCCGGCAAGGTCGCCGTGATCTGCGGCTACGGCGACGTCGGCAAGGGCTGCGCCCAGGCCATGCGCGCGCTCTCGGCGCAGGTCTGGATCACCGAAGTCGACCCGATCTGCGCGCTGCAAGCGGCGATGGAAGGCTATCGCGTGGTGACCATGGAATACGCAGCCGACAAGGCCGACATCTTCGTCACCGCCACCGGCAACTGCAACGTCATCGCCCACGACCACATGATCCGCATGAAGGACCAGGCCATCGTCTGCAACATCGGCCACTTCGACAGCGAGATCGATGTCGCCTCGCTCGAGAAGTACCAGTGGGAAGAGATCAAGCCGCAAGTCGACCATGTGATTTTCCCGAACGGCCGGCGCATCATCCTGCTCGCCAAAGGCCGGCTGGTGAATCTCGGTTGCGCCACCGGGCATCCCAGCTACGTGATGTCGTCGTCCTTCGCCAACCAGACCATCGCGCAGATCGAGCTATTTACCCGCAACGCCGACTATCCGGTGGGCGTGTATGTGCTGCCCAAGCATCTCGACGAAAAGGTGGCGCGGCTGCAACTGAAGAAGCTCAACGCGCAACTGTCGGTGCTGACCGATGCCCAGGCCGCCTACATCGGCGTGCCCAAGGAAGGTCCGTACAAAGCGAATAGTTATCGATATTGACACAACGGGAAAATGGAGTCATTATGGCGCCATAATGACTCCATTTGGAAACAGCCATGCCTAGCCTGTCGATCAAGGATGTTCCCGAGACCCTGGCGGAAGCTCTCCGCCAGCGGGCGGCGCGCAATCATCGCTCCTTGCAGGGAGAACTGATGGCGATCCTCGAAAAGGCTGGCGCCGCCCAAGATATGCCTCGCTATCTCGCCGAACCGGTCTCCGCCACTTATCCGGCAGCGCCCATATCCCCCGTCCCGGTTGAAGCGCCGGGAGACGATGGGCTGCTCGCGGAACTCGACGAAATCGTTGCCGGCAGCCAGTGGGGCCACGCCCCTCTGCTGTCGCGCGAGCAGGTGAATGACCGCGCGCTATGCCGGGAACTGAACTACCTGGCCCTCGAAGATGAGACCAGACCGGCCGGGCAATGAGTGCCGTGTATTTTCTCGATACCAACATCCTGATCTACGCTACCTCGCTCGCGCCCGGTCATGCCGCCAAGGCGCCACGGGCTCGCCAGTGGGTCGCCCGTGGGGATTGGGGCGTTTCCGCGCAGGTACTGATGGAGTTCTATGCCAATGCCCGACAGCCGAAACATGGCCTGTTGCCCACCGCCGCCCAACGCTTCATCGAACGCATCGCGGCACGTCGTCCGATCCAGGCAGTCGACAAGGACCTCGTCCTTGATGCACTGCATCTGCGCCACCGCTACAACCTTTCCCATTGGGATGCCGCGATTCTCGTCGCGGCTCGCCGTCTCGGCGCCCATACCGTAATCAGCGAAGACCTGGGCCACGGCCAAAACTATGACGGCGTCACCGTCACCAACCCCTTCCTTCCCGCCTGATACTCTCCCACTCTCCCATGAACCCGATCCATATCCAATATGAACAAGCCTGAGTTGTCCGTCGAGTTCTTTCCGCCGCAGACGCCGGAAGGCATGGAAAAGCTGCGCGCAGTGCGGACCAAGCTGGCGCTGCTCAAGCCGGCCTTCTTCTCCGTCACCTATGGCGCCGGCGGCTCGACGCGCGAGCTGACCTACGGCACGGTGATGGAAATCGTTGCCGCCGGCCAGGTCGCCGCACCGCATGTCTCCTGTATCGGCTCGACGCGCGGCAGCATTCGGGAAATTCTGGCGGGCTACAAGGCCAAAGGCATCAAGCGCATCGTCGCCCTGCGCGGCGACCTGCCTTCGGGCATGGCTGAGACCGGCGAGTTCGGCCATGCCAATGAGTTGGTGGCGTTTATCCGCCAGGAGACCGGCGACTGGTTCCACATCGACGTGGCCTGCTATCCCGAAGTGCATCCGCAGGCCAAGTCGGCCGACGACGATCTCAACAATTTCAAGCGCAAGGTCGAGGCCGGCGCCAACGGTGCGATCACCCAGTTCTTTTTCAACGCCGATGCCTACGAGCATTTCGTCGACGAAGCGCGGCGGGTAAATATCGCTGTGCCGATCGTGCCCGGCATCATGCCCATCGCCAGTTACTCGAAACTGGCGCGTTTCGCCGATTCCTGCGGCGCCGAGATTCCGCGCTGGATGCGCAAGAAATTCGAGTCCTATGGCGACGACGCCGAATCGGTCCGCGCCTTCGGCCTCGACGTGGTCAGCGAGCTATGCCAGCGCCTGCTGCGCGGCGGCGCGCCGGGCCTGCATTTCTACACCCTCAACCAGGCCGGGCTGACCACGGCGATCTGGCAGCGCCTGGGACTAACTGCGACGTAATTTCAGTTCCGTATTAAACGGCAAGCAAATTCGCTTGCAGCATCCGGTTGAGTTCCGGCACGCAGGCGCCGCAGCCGGTGCCGCACTTCAACCCGGAGCGGAGTCCCTCCAGCGTGCGCACGCCGCAGGCGATGGCGCCGGCCACCTGATTTTCCGCCACGTCGTTGCAATTGCAGACGATACGGCCGCGCGCCGGCAGCGCCACCGGCACCGTCGCCAGCGGTGCGAACAGCCAGCGGCGTAGCGGCGCCGCTGGCTGACCGGCAAGCATGGCGTTGCGCAACCAGTCAGCGGCGACCGTCTCACCGAACAGGGCGATAGCAACGAGGCGCTCGCCCTCGACCAAGGCGCGCTTGTGGATATTGCGCCGGGTGTCGGCGAAGTGCAGCGAGGCCGCGTCGAGGCCGACCGCGGCGAGGATGGCCGACAAGAGTTGTGGTTCTGGTGCGCTCTGCGCGGCCAGTTGCAACCGCAGCAAGGGTGCGTCGCGCCCGGCCAGCGTCAGGCTGGCGTAGCCGAAGCGATCGAGGATAGGCGCCAGCGCCGCATCCCAGGCCAGCACCTGCTCCGCAGCGGCGGTTGCCGACGCTCCGAGCGCCTGGCGCAGTACGACGCCGCGCCACGGCAGCTCGGCGCGGGCGACGGCGATCGCCGCATGCTTCAACTCGGGTTGTTGCGAACGGGGATCGACGACCGGCGCGATCAGTTGGTTGACGCCGGCATGCGACAGCCGGCGACTGCTCCAGTGCATCGCCACGAACACATGGCCGGGTTTCTGCGCAGCGTCGGCGGCCAGCGGCAGGACGATGCTGCCGCGCCGACTGCTCAGCGTCGCCAGTTCGCCGGCCGACAGGCCGCGCCGTTCCAGGTCGATCGGGTGCAGCGCGGCGGTCGGCGTTTCAGCGTGGTTCATGAGTTGCGCCAGCTTGCCGGTGCGGCTCATGCCGTGCCACTGGTCGCGCAGGCGGCCGCTGTTGAGGTGCAGCGGATAGCGTGCGTCGCTCGCCTCGGCGGTGGCGGCTAAGCTGATGGGCACAAAACGGGCGCGGCCATCCGCGGTGGCGAAGCGGCGATCCGTGTAAAGCCGCACCCGCCCCGTGTTCGAGCCGGACGGCAGAGGCCATTGCTGCGGGCCGGCGGCTTCGAGTAGGGCGTAACTCAGGCCGCCGATGTCGAGATCGCGGCCGACCGTGGTCGCCGCATGTTCGCGAAATACATCTTCCGGGTTGGCGAAGGCGAACAGCCGCGACGCATCGCCGCGGCCGAGTTGCGCTCCCAAGCGCAGGGCAAAATCCTGCGCGATAAGCCAATCGGCGTACGCCTCGCCGGGCGGCGGCAGGGCGGCGCGCACGCGCGAGATGCGCCGTTCGGAATTGGTCACCGTGCCCGCCTTTTCGCCCCAGGTCGCGGCAGGCAGCAGCAAGTCGGCATAGGCCGCGGTTTCCGTGTCGACATACGCCTCCTGCAGCACGACGAACTCGGCGCGGGACAGTGCCGCACGCACCCGCGCCTGGTCCGGCAGCGATTGCGCCGGGTTGGTACAGGCGATCCACACCGCCTTGATGCGGCTGTCATGCAGCGCCTCGAACAGCTCGACCGCGGTCTTGCCCGGCGTTTCGGGCAGCGCGGGGATGTTCCACAACCGCGCCAGCTCGGCGCGTTGCGCCGGATCGTCCGGGTCGCGGTGGCCGCCGAGCAGGTTGGCCATGGCACCGACTTCGCGTCCTCCCATGGCATTGGCCTGTCCGGTCAACGAAAACGGCCCGGCGCCGGGCTTGCCGATCTGTGCAGTGGCGAGATGCAGGTGGATCAATGCGGCGCCGTTGTCGGAACCGTGGTGCGATTGGTTCAGGCCCTGGCACCACAGCGACAGCGTTGCATCGGCCAGGCCGAACCAGCGCGCGGCGGTAATGATGTCTTCGCTGCGCACGCCGCAGGCCAATGCCGCCACTGCCGGCGCAAGTTCGCGCACGGCCTCGCGCGCGGCTTCGAAACCGGCGGTATGGGCGGCGATGAAGCGCTCGTCGACCAGACCGTCGCGGATCAGTACATGCAGCATGGCGCCGAACAGCACGGCGTCGGTGCCGGGCTCGATCTGCAGATGCAGGTCGGCCGCCGCCGCGGTGTCGGTGGTGCGCGTGTCGATGACGATCAGCTTGAGATCGGGCCGCGCCGCCCTGGCGTCGAGCACGCGGCGGAACACGAGCGGATGGGCGGAAGCCGTATTGGAACCGGCGATCAGGATGCAATCGGCATGATCGATGTCCGCATAGCAAGTTGGCGGTGCGTCGGCGCCGAGGGTGCGCTTGTAGGCCGCGACGGCAGCGGACATGCACAGACGCGAGTTGGAATCGATGTTGTTGGTGCCGACCAGGGCGCGCGCCAGCTTGTTGAAGACGTAGTAGTCCTCGGTCAGCAACTGGCCGGAGACATAGAAGGCGACGGCATCCGGCCCGTGCTCGCGGATGACGGCGGCGAAGCGTTGCGCGGCATGGTCGAGCGCCACGTCCCAACTGGTGCGCGAGCGCGGCACGCCACGCTCCAAACGCAATTCGGGATAGAGCGCACGCGTCGTCAGCGTCGTGGTCAGGTGCAGCGTCGAGCCCTTGCTGCACAAGCGGCCGAAATTGGCCGGATGCGATGGATCGCCGGCGACGCCGGTGATGCGGGTTCCATCGTGCTCGATGACGATTCCGCAGCCGACGCCGCAGTAGCAGCAGGTGGAATGGACGACGGGCATTTGTTATCCGCTTGTCAGGCAAGCCGGATCAGCACCTTGCCCGCATCGACGCGCGCCTCGTGGCGCTTGACGCAGCCCTGGTCCGGCGCCACGGCATGGCCGCTTGCCAGTTCGACCAGCCAGCCGTGCAGCGGGCAGGTCACGCGCTCGCCGGCGACGATGCCCTGCGACAGCGGCCCGCCCTTGTGCGGACAGCGGTCGTCGAGCGCGAAGACGCGGTCGTCGCCGGTGCGGAACAGGGCAATGTCGCCGTTGGCGGTATTCACCACCCGGCTGCCAAGGCGCGGAATGTCTTCCAGCGCGCAGAGAGTTTTCCATTCGTTCATGGTTTGTCCCTCAAGCGGTCAGCGCTTCGAATTCGCGCTTGGCCGGGCCGCTGACGCGTTCGGTCCAGGGGTCGGCAGCATCCTTCAGGACGTCGAGCAGGCGCTCGTACAGGGCGCAACGGCTGGCGCCGTCCTCGACGATGCGCTGCTTCACGTAATCGAGGCCGACACGCTGGACGTAATGCACGGTGCGTTCGAGATAAAAGCCTTCCTCGCGGTAAAGTTGCAGGAAGGCGCCGCTGTATTCCTTCACCTGCGCATCGCTGTCGACCTTGCAGAGAAATTGCGCGACCTCGGTCTTGATGCCGCCGTTGCCGGCGACATGGATTTCCCAGCCGGAATCGATGCCGATCACACCGACGTCCTTGATGCCGCATTCGGCGCAGTTGCGCGGGCAGCCGGACACCGCCAGCTTGACCTTGTGCGGCGACCACATGCCGAACAGCATCTTCTCCAGGGCGACGCCCATCGCCATCGACTTCTGCGTGCCGAAGCGGCAGTGCTCGGCGCCGACGCAGGTTTTCACGGTGCGGATGGACTTGCCATAGGCATGTCCCGACGGCATGCCGAGATCCTGCCAGACGCCGGGCAGGTCTTGCTTCCTGATGCCGAGCAGGTCGATGCGTTGGCCGCCGGTGACTTTCAGCGTCGGCACCCGGTATTTCTCGGCGACGTCGGCGATGCGGCGCAGCTCGTCGGGCGTGGTGAGTCCGCCCCACATGCGCGGCACCACCGAGAACGTGCCGTCCTTCTGGATGTTGGCATGGGCGCGCTCGTTGATGTAGCGCGATTGCGGATCATCCTGCGCCTCGCCCGGCCAGGTCGAGATCAGGTAATAGTTGAGCGCCGGGCGGCAGGTCGCGCAGCCGTTGGGCGTGCGCCATTCCAGGAAGTGCATGACGGCGTCGATAGTCAGCAGCTTCTGTGCGCGGATGGTCTGGCGCACCGCGGCGTGGGGATAGTCGGTGCAGGCGCACAGCGGCTTGTCGGCACTCGATGCCGGCTTGTAGGCGCCGCCGATGGTGGAGGCGAGGATCTGCTCGACCAGGCCGGTGCAGGAACCGCAGGAGGAGGAAGCCTTGGTGTGCTTCCTCACCTCGTCGATGGTGAACAATCCATGCTGGCGGATGGCCTTGACGATCGTGCCCTTGCAGACGCCGTTGCAGCCGCACACCTCGGCCGTGTCGGCCATCGTCGCCGCGTTGCGGCCGTGGGCATGGCCGCTGTCGCCGAGCGAGCCCTCGCCGAACATCAGGCGGTCGCGCAGTTCGGCGATCGGTGTCTGGTCCTTGATGAGGCGGAAGTACCAGGCGCCGTCGGTGGTGTCGCCGACCAGCACCGCGCCGGACAGCCGGTCGCCGGCGATGACCAGCTTCTTGTACACGCCGCCGGCGCGGTCGTTCAAGACGATTTCCTCGGTGTTCTTGCCGCCCAGGAACTCTCCGGCGGAAAACACGTCGATGCCGGTCACCTTGAGCTTGGTCGACACCGACGAGCCGACATAGCGGCCGATGCCGAAATTGGCCAGGTGATTGGCGCAGACCTTGGCCTGCTCGAACAGCGGCGCCACCAGGCCATACACCGTGCCGCGGTGATTCACGCATTCGCCGACCGCGTAGATCTTCGGGTCGTAGGTCTGCATGGTGTCGCTGACAACGATGCCGCGATGGCAATACAAGTTGGCCGCCTCGGCGAGTTGCGTGTTGGGGCGGATGCCGGCGGCCATGACCACCAGGTCGGCGGCGATCTCCATGCCGTCCTTGAGGCGCACCGCACAGACGCGGCCGTTGTTCGCCAGCAATGCCTCGCTCTGCTTGCCCAGCAGGAAGCGCAGGCCGCGCGCTTCGAGCGAGGCTTGCAGCAGATCCGCAGCGGGCTTATCGAGCTGACGCTCCATGATCCAGTCGGCGAACTGCACCACGGTCACTTCCATGCCGCGCCGCTTGAGTCCGTTGGCCGCCTCCAGGCCGAGCAGGCCGGCGCCGATCACCACCGCGTGCTGGTGCGCCGTCGCCGCGGCGATCATCGCTTCGGTGTCGGCGATGTTGCGGTAGGCGATGACACCGGACAGGTCGCTGCCCGGAATCGGCAGGATGAAAGGCGTCGACCCGGTCGCCAGCAACAGGCGGTCGTAGTCGGCCACGGTGCCGTCGTCGGCCGTCACCTTGCGGGCGATGCGGTCGATGCGGGTCACTTGCCTGCCCGCATGCAGCACGATGCCATTGTCTTTGTACCAGGCGAAGTCGTTGAGGACGATGTCGGGCAGCGCCATCTCGCCGGCCAGCACCGGCGAGAGCAGGATGCGGTTGTAGTTGCCGTGCGGCTCGGCGCCGAACACCGTGATGTCGTAGAGATCGGGCGCCAGCTTGAGCAATTCCTCGACGGTGCGGATTCCCGCCATGCCGTTGCCGATGACGACCAGTTTTTGTTTTTTCATGACAGGCTCCTCAGGCGGCCTTCTGCAACTGCTTGTGATAAAGAAATTCGAGAATCGCGGCGCGGCACTCGGCATAGACCGGGTCGTGCGCCAGGGCCAGGCGCTGGCGTGGTCGCGCCAGCTTGACCTCGAGGATTTCGCCGATGCTCGCGGCCGGGCCATTGCTCAGCATCACCACGCGGTCGGACAGCAGCACGGCCTCGTCGACATCGTGGGTGACCATCACCGTGGTGGCGCCGGTGTCACTCATGATGCGCATCAGCTCGTCCTGCAGGTTGGCGCGGGTCAGCGCGTCGAGCGCGCCGAAGGGCTCGTCCATGAGCAGGATTTTCGGCTGCATGGCCAGCGCGCGGGCGATGCCGACGCGCTGCTTCATGCCGCCGGAAAGCTCGTTGGGAAATTTCGCCTGGGCAGCTTCGAGGCCGACCAGCGCCAGCGCCTCCTCGGTGCGGCGCTTGAGCTTCGGCTTGCCTTCCTTGCGGCCGAAGACGCGCTCGACGCCGAGGTAGACGTTGTCGAAACAGGTCAGCCAGGGCAGCAGCGAATGATTCTGGAAGACCACGGCGCGTTCCGGCCCCGGCCCGGCGATCTCGCGGCCGTCGCAGAGCAGGATGCCCGCCGTCGGCAGCGTCAGGCCGGCGATCAGGTTCAGCAGCGTCGACTTGCCGCAGCCGGAGTGGCCGATCAGCGTCACGAACTCGCCTTCGGCTATGGTCAGGTTGATGTCGCGCAGGGCGGTGTAGCGTCCCTGCTTGGTGTCGAACGCCATGCCGGCGTTTTCGATCTGGACAATCTTTTTCATCTCGGTCTCCTTCTCGGTTCACTGCGCTTCGTGGCTGAAGCGCTTGGCAATGGTGATCAGCGCCTGTTCCAGCACCAGTCCGACGATGCCGATGACGAAGATGGCGATGATGATGTGCTCGACCTTGAGGTTGTTCCACTCGTCCCACACCCAGAAGCCGATGCCGACGCCGCCGGTCAGCATCTCGGCGGCGACGATCACCAGCCAGGCGGTGCCGATGGAAAGGCGGATGCCGGTGAGCATGTAGGGCAGTACGGCCGGGAACAGGATATTGGTGAAAACCTTCCACTCCGGTAGATCGAGCACGCGCGCCACGTTCAGGTAGTCCTGCGGCACCCGCATCACGCCCTGGGCGGTGTTGAGGATCATCGGCCAGATCGAGCAGATGAAAATGGTCCAGGTCGCCGCCGGGTCGGCCTTCTGGAACACCAGCAGGCCGATCGGCAGCCAGGCCAGCGGCGAGACCGGGCGCAGCAGGCCGATCAGCGGATTGACCATGCCGGCAAGAAACTTGAAGCGCCCGATCATGAAGCCGGCCGGGATGCCCACCGCCGCCGCGAAGCCGAAGCCGATGGCGACGCGCTTGAGCGACGACAGCACGTTCCAGCCGATACCCTGGTCGTTGGGGCCGTTGCGGTAGAAGGGGTCGGCGAACACCCTGAGCGCCTCGTTCCAGGTTCGCAGCGGGCCGGGCAGGCCGCTGCCCTTGAGCGTCGCCAGGTACCAGAGGCCGACGAACAGCAGCAGGCCGAGCGCGGCGGGAATGACCGCCAGGACCAGCTTGCGGGCCGCTTCCCGCCCGGGTGCGGCCGGCAACGTCGGTGCAGCGGCTGACACAACGACGGCCAGCGCCGGGGCAGGTTCTGGCGCAGCTTCGTGGATCACGGGCAGTGCGATGATGGATGCGGTTTGCATGGCGGGTTCCTCCCTCTGGGATGGCGTTAAGCCTTGACCTTGAAACTGCCGGCATACTTCTTCGGGTCCTTGCCGTCCCAAACCGTGCCGTCGATCAGCTTGCCGCTACGCATCTCGCTCTTCGGCAGACTGACGCCGGCGGCGGTCGCGCCCTGCCTGTAGAGGTCGATGCGGTTCACCTGCTTCGCCACCGTCAGGTAGTCCGGGTGCTCCTTGAGCAGGCCCCAGCGCTTGTGCTGGGTTATGAACCACATGCCGTCGGAAAGGTAGGGGAAGTTCACCGCGCCGTCGTTGAAGAACTTCATGTGGTTCTTGTCGTCCCAATTCTTGCCCAAGCCATTGTCATAGCGGCCGAGCATGCGCGCGACGATGACATCGGTATCGGTGTTGACGTAGGACTTCTGCGCGATGGTCTCGGCGGTCTTCTGCTTGTTGCCGAGCGACGCGTCGATCCAGCGGCCGGCGTCGAGGATCGCGGCGATCATGGCGCGCGCCGTGTTCGGGTTCTTCTGCGCGAACTCGGCGGTGGTGCCGAGCACCTTCTCCGGATGGTCGGTCCAGATGTCCTGCGTGGTGACGGCGGTGAAGCCGATCTTGTCGATGATGGCGCGGTTGTTCCAGGGCTCGCCGACGCAGTAGCCGTCCATGTTGCCGACGCGCATGTTGGCCACCATCTGCGGCGGCGGCACGGTGATGCTCTTGACATCCTGCAGCGGATGGATGTCGTTGGCCGCCAGCCAGTAGTAGAGCCACATGGCGTGGGTGCCGGTGGGGAAGGTCTGGGCGAAGGTGTATTCGCGCTCCTTTTTGGCGATCAGCTTTTTCAGCGTGGCGCCGTCGCTGGCGCCCTTATCCTTGAGCTGGTTGGAGAGCGTGATGGCCTGGCCGTTGTGGTTGAGGTTCATCAGCACCGCCATGTCCTTCTTCGGCCCGCCGATGCCCAGTTGCACACCGTAGATCAGGCCGTAAAGGACATGCGCGGCATCGAGCTCGCCGTTGACCAGCTTGTCGCGCACCGAGGCCCAGGAAGCCTCCTTGGTGGGGATGATCTTGATGCCGTATTTCTCGTCGAACTTGTTCACCGCCGCCATCACCACCGAGGCACAGTCGGTAAGCGGGATGAAACCGATGCGCACCTCCTTTTTCTCCGGCGCGTCGGAACCGGCGGCCCAGGCGCCACCTCTCGGCATCAGCCCGGAAGCGCCGGCCAGCACGGCGCTCCCGAGCAGCATCGAGCGGCGCATGAAGTCGCGGCGACCTTGATCGTAAGCGGCGGTGAATTCTTTTCTTTCCATGTCGATCTCCCATTGCCTGAAAACAAAAAAGACGTCGCGTTTCCGGAGATCCCGGAAACGGACGCCTTTGTCTCGTGCCGGGACGCCGTTGCCCCGACTACATGCCTCCTAATGCAATGAAGATGCCAGCTCGGTTGCGATGCGGCAATACCCTGCCCAATCAAGCAACTTGGCGAGGTTCATGGGATGCGTACGGGTAGCCCGGTTCAGAAATGGATCGCACTGTTGCGGTGCGATATGCAAAATAGCGCACAACAAAGTGGCACGAAGCGATTCAGAGCAACAACTTGGCCATGTCCAGCACGTCCTTGGCCGCCATTGCCAACGGCTGGCCCCGGTCCATCGCCAGGCGACGCAAGGCGGCGTAAGCGGCATCCTCGTCTAGGCCGCGGCTTTTCATCAGGAGACCCTTGGCGCGGTCAACCACTTTGCGGTCGGAAAGCTTCTTCGTTGCCTCAGCCAGTTCCCGTTTGAGCGTCTGGTCGGCCTCGAAGCGGGCCACGGCGACGTCGATGATCGGCTGGATGCGGGCCATGTCCAGCCCGTCGACGACATAGGCCGCAACGCCGACGCCGATGGCGCCGCGGATCGTGGCATCGTCTCCTTCCTGGGCGAAGATGATCACCGGGCGCGGCATATCACGCTCCATCGTTGCCAGATGTTCAAGCGTGTCGCGCGAGGGCGCCTCGGTATCGATCAGGATCACGTCGGGCCGGATGCGGGCCACCTCGCCCGCCAGGTCGGCGGTGCCGGCAAGCACCGCCGCTACCTGATGCCCCGCCAATGCCAGTCCGGCGCAGATATCGCCGGCACGGCTACGCGATTCTTCAACGACTAGGATTTTCAACATGCTGGTAGCCATGCTGGAAATCTAGCAAGGAGCAGGCCACAGTAGGCCAACCAGCCCGTAAAGCCCAAAGGCAGAAAGAGACTAACGTCGCCGGAACTCGGGTTCAGGGTGCCGGCGTACCCGCCTGAAGTTGGGGCCGACGTTACTTTTTCATTCCATCGACAGATCCGCCTGGTTTCTGACTCCTGACAAGATAGTCCAATAGCTCAGCCAGTTTTCCTTTCGGTATTTCAGCCCCGTAGCAAATCATTCTTGCCACAGCCTCGTCCCACCCCTCCCTCGTTAGGCGCTTCTTGTCCAAGGGCTGCTTCTTTACCGTGTGGCACGCTGCGCAGGAGTTTACGAAGAGTTTCCCATCATCGTCCATAGCGACCGCCAAGCTGGACGTTATCGGGCCGAGCAAAATCATGAAAATTACCGGAAACACTTTTCTTGTTCGCATCGCGCCAACCTCTCACCTTAAACAAAATGATCCGGGTGTCTTGAAACAATAGCGGGGCACATGTATTCACTTCTTTCCAATTTCAGCATCAGATTCCCGGCAGCGGTGTAATCGAAAACTCGTGCCCAATAAAAGCGCCTATTGGCTGTCGGACTTTGAATAACGTAGGCCCCGCAATACGGGGCCTACGGGTAGCCGGGAGATGGGCGTCTTTCGGTTACCAAGGGAAAGCCATACCGCCGTTACGCTGGGTAACGGCGGCAATGCGTTACGGCAACCTGACCGGGTTATGGCAGATGCCGCATGCGTTGGTAAACGCGATCGGCATCTTGTTGCTCGCTGAAATGCCCGAGTACAGCGGCACATCGAACAGATGGGAGCTGATATCGTTATGGAAGTATTCCTGCCCCGACGGACTCTTGAACGTCGTGGTCGGACTGCCGGAGCCGGACTTCGCCGTCTTTTGCAGGTGGCACTGGATGCACAGCGTACCCGTGCCCATGTTGTACCCGGTCTTGGCATCCATGTGCGCTTTGAGATCCTTCATCGCCGTATGGCAGCTCAGGCAGAGACTGTTGTCCGAGGTGCCGCTGAGCTGGTGCCGATCGGTGCCCGGCGCATGCAGATTATGACAGTTCGCACAGGTCGTCAGCTGGGTGCCATTGCGATATTTCTTGGTCTGGATGAAGTCGGTATATTGCTGATGGTGTTTCTTGGCGTGCTTGGCATCTCCCCACATGTCGCTGGTGCTGTCGGCGTCGTGCCGCACGACGTTGTTGGCAAGATAGCTGGCCCGGCTGGTGCCCGGCAGCATCATCTTGTTGTTCTTGTCGAGCGGATTTTCCGCTTTGATGCCATCCTTGTCATTGGCCAGGGAGCGAGTGTGACACTGGCCGCAAATCATGACTTCGCGCTCTGGCGTCAGGTTCTGGGGAGTGATAATGGATTTGCCTAGACCGCCGGCATCCATATGTTCGGAACCCGGGCCGTGGCAGGTTTCGCAGCCAATATTCAATTCCTGCTTGGTGCCGGTCAGCGGATTCACTTCCCCCTTGTAATCAGACACTGCGCTGGCGGAGTATTCGCCGTTGCTGTTCTTGGTGACGCTGTAACCCGTGAAATGGCAACCGGCACAGAAGATGTCGAACGACTTCGTCTTGGCGGCCACCTCGGGCATCATGAATACCTTGTTGGTGGCATCCCACCATTTGTTGCTGACCGTATTGTATTCAACCCACTGGAAACGTCCGGCTTCGGTACTGCTGTCGCTGCCCTGGGGTTGGAACTGCACCGGAATAACATAGATGCTGGCGCCGATCTTGGTCAGGTATCTCTGTTTGTGCAGGCCGCCGCCGTAGGTCAGGTTGACATCCTTGACCATGCCGCTGTTAGGATCGGTCGGAGTGATGATATTGGTGAACTTGACGTGGTAACCGGTCGTGTCCTTATATAGCTTCAGCGTGAAATACACCGGCTGGCCGCTGCCGATTTGCGCTGCGGAGGGTTCGGTAGGCAACGTCTTGAACGCATTGTTGCTGAAATTGTAGTAGTAAATTGTGGTGCCAGCTTCGAACTTGGTCAGACCGGTGTAGAAATTCTGGTCCGGATTGGTGGTGCTGGAAAATTGAGTCAAGTCCTGCAAGCCGCTTGGCGACTTCGGTACCATGATACCGAGCTTATGCAGGGTCTGTTTTATGTTTGCCTTATCCTTGTGGCAGGTGATACACAGGCTGCTGCCGATGTATGTCGCTGCGGACGAAGGCGCTGTCGATACTTTGACCGCCGTGTCCTTGCCGACCAGGGCGGAGCCTGCCAGTGCCGTGCGCGTGAGGCTGCCGCCAGGCAAGTGTGCCGTGTCGGTGCTGACGGGCTTGACATAAATGAAATACGCTGCGTTCGCCGGCAGATTCGCAATCACTGCTTTGCCGCCCGAATCGGCAACAGCGCTCTGGTAGGTGGCCACGCCGCTACCGGCGGGCGTGTAATTGCCGTTGATCAGGTCCTCCAAAGGCTCATCAACCTTTTGCGCGTCGGCCGAATACATGCCTTTCGTCAAGGTGATCGGCTGTTTGGCGAGGGCTGTCACATCGTCCGCGGGTATGGCATACACCGTCGCACCGAGCATCGCGGCGCCTGCCGTATCCCTGACAATGAAAGTGGTGTTGCTGCTGCTGAGGGTGGTGCTGGTGGAACTCGCGGTCGTGGTGGTGGTTGCGGGACTGGGACTGTCATCGCCTCCTCCACCGCAGCCCGCCATGGCAGCGGCTATGGCCAAGGCCGATAGCACGAGCTTGAATTTCGTTTTTCTATCCATGATGACTTTCCTTTTCCCCTTAATGAAATGAAGTTACTTCGCGTATGCTTACGCACGCTTCATGCCAAACCGGCTTGTGCCCGTTTGTCCTGGGGAATCAGGGGATTGTCAGCCAAGCCTGATCGGGCTTGGGAAAACCGTCGTCACAAACTCATGACACTTGTCACGATTTCGTGACAATGCCAAGTCGAGTGATGTGCGTATAGAAATTCTGCCGGGCGATGCCAGCCCTATGCGCCGCTTCCGTAATATTGCCTGAAGTGAGCAAGAGCAGATTCTCGAAATATTGGCGTTCGAAATTGTCTCGCGCTTCGCGGAAAGGCAAGGCTTGCGAAGCAATGATCTGTTCTGGAAGGGAACCGCCGGCAATGCCGAATGCTGCTGGGGTGATGGGACCGCCGGCATTGCCGACCACTGCGCGTTCTATCGCGTGCTTCAATTCGCGCACGTTACCCGCCCACTCGGTTGCTTCCAGCACGGCAATCGCCTCCGGCGTCAGCGGCCCTGCACTTTTGCCGAACTTCAGATTGAAATGGTCGAGAAAGAACACCGCCAAGGGCAAAATATCCTCCGTGCGTTCGCGCAGGGGAGGCAGGTGAAGCACCACTACATTGATGCGGTAGTACAGGTCAGAGCGGAAATTGCCCGCTTTAATTTCAGTTTCGAGGGACTTGTTGGTAGCGCAAATCAGGCGGAAATCACTGGGCCGCTGCACGGTGCTGCCAAGACGCGCGAAGGTACGCTCTTGCAGCACGCGCAGTAGACTGGCTTGGAGTTTGGGGCTCATGTCGGCGATTTCATCGAGGAACAGGGTCCCGCCGTTAGCCTCCTCGAAGTAGCCTGGAGTCGCCTTCGCCGCACTGGTGTACGCGCCCTTCTCGTAGCCAAACAACGTTGCCTCGAGCAGTGATTCCGACAAAGCGCCGCAATTCAGTTCCAGCAACGGTCGCTTAGCGCGCTGACTCCTTGCGTGGATCTTCTTGGCGACGATTTCCTTGCCAGTACCGCTTTCGCCCTCGATCAGCACCGTGGTATCGAGAGGCGCCGCCTGCCGCAATTCAAACAGCATTCTTTCCATGACCCGCGAGCGACTGATCAAGACGGGCATGCCGGGACGCGCTTCGAGTATCTCGCGCAGATTGGCGATCTCTCGGTAGGCGCGATCCATCTCCAGCGCCTTGCCGATCACCGCTTCCAACTCATCGAGATTTTCAAAAGGCTTGGTCAAATAATCGAACAGGCCTTCCCGCACTGCACGTACCGCATCGCGCACTTCGGCAAATCCAGTGATGAGAATCGCCAGTTGGAGCGGGCGCTCGGCGCGTATTTCCGCGAAGAGGTCCAAACCATTTCCGTCGGGCAGGCGCTGATCTAGGATGAGCAGATTGAAGTCCGCTTCGCGCAAGGCTTGCTGCGCTTCGGCCACGCAGGCTGTGGTTTGCAGGTCGAAGGCATCCTTGCGCAACAGCCCCTCGAAGAGTTTTCGCGTGAAGGGATCGTCGTCAACCAGCAGGATTTTCGCTTTCATGCTCACCTCAACTTTGTTGCCGGCAGCCAGAGGATAAAGAGCGCTCCGCCATCGGGCCGGTTCTCTGCATGGATACTGCCGCCGTGTTGCAGCATGATATGTTGGGCTACCGTTAATCCCAGCCCGGTGCCACCGGTTCGGGTCGTGAAGAACGGGGTAAACAATTTTGCCTTGACCTTGGGCGTCAGGCCCGGTCCGCAATCCGCAACAGTCAGGCGCCAACCCGAAACACCATGCGCCTCTTCTTCAGCAAGCGAAACCATCACCGGGCTTCCCGGGGCCGCCAAGGTGGCATTGTGGATCAGATTGAACAGTGCATGGCGAAACAACACCGGGTCGACTTCGAGCATCACGTCGTGATCGGGCGCATCCAGTGTCATGGCAGGATGGGAGCTCATGCTCTGGCGCAGGAAGGCCATGGTTTCGTTCACCAGGGCTTTCATCTCGGTCCATTGTGGCTCGGAGCGCGCGACCTGATTGAAGCGCAGCATACGTTGCACGAAGTCACGGCAGTGATCGCCGGCCTTGCGAATATCGGCGAGCAATTCCTTGGTGCGATTTGGGCTGTCTATCTCGCGTTCGGCGAGTTCGGCCAGATTGACCACCCCCACCAGCGGATTATTGAGCTGATGGGCAATTTCGCTCACCATTTGCCCCATCGCTGACAGCTTCTCCATTTGTACCAGGCGCTGGTGATCGGTGCTCAATTTGGCAAACTGGGATTCCGCCTCGCGTTGACGATAGTAGACGGTGCGAAACAGTGTGTAGAGAGCGCCAAATAGAATCACTCCGCCCACTCCGGTCACCAACCACACGAGAACTACGCCTTCCTGTATGGTCTGGTTCAGTTCTTGTGGGAAGCGATAGATCGCCAGCACCCCACTGGACGTACCCGCAGCGGGTGTCGTGTGCTTGGTAAGCGTAAACGGCACATAGAACTCGATCAGCGACAATTTCGGGAACATATAGGCAGTTTCCATGGTCCGCTTACCCGGGTTGAACACGGCGCGGGCGTCGCCGCCCATCGCTTTTTCGAGATCATCCGGGTGATGGGTAACGAAACGCTTGCCAATCAGGCTCGGCTCGCTCGACCAAACAACCGTCTTGTCGCGCCTGAATACTTTAATCAACGTGACTCCGGACAGTTTCATGAGAGTGCCGAAACAACGTTGCATGTGCTCCTGCGCGCGTGGCTCCTGATAATTTTCCAGATCGGATGAGAACAGTTGATGTTCCTGTTCCTGGTCAAGCACAATGGCAGACACCATGTCGCGAATAATGACTGACTCACGGTCAATAATCGCCTGGCCGTAGAACGAAGATTGGGTAAAGGTAATTCCCAGCACGATCAACATGATCAGCAATAGGCTCACCGTGGCAAATATTTGCGGTGGGTTCAATCTAAGGGGGATCAGCTTCAAGTGTTGGGTTCCTTATTAGGCTCTCGTGCCGACGCTTTTGCATTCATTCTGTAGCAGCAAATCTCATGCCTGCATTGTAATAAGCAATTATGGCGAGGAGAGCACAAACAGCAAAGCCAGCAGGCAGGGTAGGAGCCGGTGAAATATCCGGGCTGGGCCGGATGGTAGAATTAGAGTCTTTTCCAAAATTACACCGAACAATAAGGATCAGTCATGGCGGGTCATTCCAAATGGGCCAACATCCAGCATCGCAAGGGGCGCCAGGACGCCAAGCGCGGCAAGGCCTTCACCAAGCTCATCAAGGAAATCACCGTCGCCGCCCGGATGGGCGGGGGCGACCTCAACTTCAATCCGCGCCTGCGGCTGGCGATCGAGAAGGCCAAGGGCGAGAACATGCCCGGCGACAACATCAAGAACGCCATCAAGCGCGGCACGGGCGAGCTGGAAGGGGTGAATTACGAGGAAATGCGCTACGAAGGCTATGGCATCAACGGCGCGGCGGTGATCGTCGATTGCCTCACCGACAACAAGACGCGCACCGTCGCGGATGTGCGCCATGCCTTCAACAAGTACGGCGGCAATCTCGGCACCGACGGTTCGGTGGCCTTTCTTTTCAAGCATTGCGGCCAGTTCCTGTTCGCGCCCGGCACCGACGAAGACAAGCTCATGGAAGCGGCGCTGGAAGCCGGCGCCGAGGATGTCATCCCCAACGAGGATGGTTCTATCGAGGTGCTCTCTACGGTCGCCGACTTCATGGGCGTCAAGGATGCGCTGGAGAAGGCCGGCTTCAAGCCGGAGTTCGCCGAAGTCGCGATGAAGCCGTTGACCGAAACCGAGTTCGCCGGCGAGGATGCCGTCAAGATGCAGAAACTGCTCGATGCGCTGGAAGGCTGCGACGACGTTCAGGAAGTCTATACCAACGCAGTGATCGAGGATTCTGCCGCACCGTGAGCCAGGCCGCCGATGCCCGTAGCCTGAGGATACTCGGCATCGATCCGGGGCTGCGAGTAACCGGCTTTGGCATCATCGAGAAACACGGCGGCAAACTGGCCTATGTCGCCAGCGGCTGCATCAAGACCGGCGAAGGTGGAGACTTACCGCAGCGTCTGAAGATCATCCTCGACGGCATCGCCGAGGTTGTCGCCGCCCAGCAGCCGCAGCAGGCGGCCATCGAAAAAGTCTTCGTCAATGTCAACCCCCAATCCACGCTGTTGCTCGGCCAGGCGCGCGGTGCGGCGATCAGCGCGCTGGTGCTGGCCGGGCTGCCGGTGGCCGAGTACACTGCGCTGCAAATCAAGCAGGCGGTGGTCGGTCAAGGCAAGGCAGCGAAACAGCAAGTGCAGCAGATGGTGCGCCGCCTGCTGGCCTTGTCCGGCGATCCCAGCGCCGATGCCGCCGACGCCTTGGCTTGCGCAATTTGCCATGCCCACGGCGGCCAAGGCTTGGGCGCACTGGCGACGACCGGTTTCCGCGTCAGGAATGGCCGGCTGATTTAGCGCCTATTTCAGGAGTCCCCCCATGATCGCTCGTCTCACCGGCATACTCATCGAAAAAAATCCACCGCAGATCACCCTCGACGTGCATGGCGTCGGCTACGCGATCGACGTGCCGATGAGCACTTTCTACAACCTGCCGGCGGCGGGGGAAAAGATCAGCCTGCACACGCACATGATCGTGCGCGAGGACGGACACTTTCTCTACGGCTTCAGTTCCGAGGGCGAACGTGCCGCTTTCCGCCAGTTGCTGAAGATCACCGGCGTCGGCGCCCGCATCGCGCTGGCGGTGCTGTCGGGCCTGTCGGTGGCGGAGCTGGCGCAGGCGGTGGCGATGCAGGAGCCGGGGCGACTGATCAAGGTTCCCGGCATCGGCAAGAAAACCGCCGAGCGCCTGCTGCTCGAATTGCGCGACCGCTTGCCCAAGTCCGCCATCACCGCTACCGCCAAGACCGGCGAAATGGTCGAGGATACTGCCGGCGACATCCTCAACGCGCTGCTGGCGCTGGGCTACCACGAGCGCGAGGCGCTGACGGCGCTGAAGTCGCTGCCCGAGGGAGTAGCCGTCGCCGACGGCATCCGCCAGGCGTTGAAGCTACTGTCCAAAGCCTAGTACTCCGGGATCAAAGGCGCGCACTAGTCGGGTACACTGTCGTTCATGGCCATCGAAATCGACAAACTGACAGACCGGATCATCTCCGCCGTGCCGGAATCGCCTCAGGAAGACGTGCTGGAACGCGCGTTGCGACCGAAGCGGCTGGCCGATTACGTCGGTCAGCAAAAGATCCGCAGCCAGATGGAAATCTTCATCCAGGCCGCCCGGCAACGCGGCGAGGCGCTCGATCATGTGCTGCTGTTCGGGCCGCCGGGGCTGGGCAAGACCACGCTGGCGCACATCGTGGCCCACGAGATGGGCGTCAATCTGCGCCAGACTTCCGGCCCGGTGCTGGAGCGCGCCGGCGATCTGGCGGCGATCCTCACCAACCTCGAACCGAATGATGTGCTGTTCATCGACGAGATTCATCGCCTGTCGCCGGTGGTCGAGGAAATCCTCTACCCGGCGCTGGAAGATTTCCAGATCGACATCATGATCGGCGAGGGACCCTCGGCGCGTTCGCTCAAACTCGACCTGCCGCCGTTCACGCTGGTCGGTGCGACCACGCGCGCCGGCATGCTCACCAACCCGTTGCGCGACCGCTTCGGCATCGTCGCCCGGCTGGAGTTCTATACGCCGGAGGAGCTCGGCCAGATCGTCACGCGCTCGGCGCAACTGCTCAACGTGCATCTGGCGCCCGAGGGATCGAGCGAAGTCGCCAAGCGCTCGCGCGGCACGCCGCGCATCGCCAACCGCCTGTTGCGGCGCGTCCGCGATTTCGCCGAGGTCCGCGCCGACGGCCGCATCACGCGCGAAGTGGCCGACGCGGCGCTGACCATGCTGGATGTCGACCACCTCGGCCTGGACATCATGGATCGAAAACTGCTGGGCGCAATGCTGGAGAAGTTCGCGGGCGGCCCGGTCGGCGTGGACAATCTCGCCGCGGCGATCGGCGAAGCGCGCGACACCATCGAGGATGTGCTGGAACCTTTCCTGATCCAGCAGGGCTACCTGCAGCGCACGCCGCGCGGTCGTATCGCCACGTCGGCGACCTGGCGGCATTTCGGGCTGATCGATCCGAATGCCCGGCCAAGCGGCGACCTGTGGGACCAAGCTGCCCCGTGAGCCCGGCCCGAGCGGGTAATATGACAATGATGACCATGCTTCAGCCTTCGTTCACCTTGCCTGTCCGGGTTTATTATGAGGACACCGATGCTGGCGGCGTGGTCTATTACGCCAGTTACCTGAAGTTCCTCGAACGTGCCCGCACCGAGTGGCTACGCTCCCTGGGCTTCGAGCAGGCCCAGTTGGCCCGGGATCTTGGCGTCGCCTTCGCCGTCCGCTCGCTGACCGCCGAATATTTGAAGCCGGCACGGCTCGACGACTTGTTGAACGTTAATACCGCCATGATGTCCCTAGGCCGGGCGCAACTGGTGTTCGACCAGAAAATCGAGCGCAATGACGAAGTATTGCTGACGGCCAGCTTGCGCATTGCCTGCTTCGACCCGGTGCGTCTCAAGGCGACCGCGATACCGAAAGCGATGCATGAAAAATTCAAGACCTTGATCGGAAACCAAGCATGAACCTGACCCAGGATTTGTCCATCATCGAACTGATCGTCAACGCGAGCCTGGTGGTCAAGCTCATCATGGCCCTGCTCGCGACGGTTTCCTTCATGTCGTGGTACTGGATATTCCGCAAATGGTTTGCGCTGCGCGATGCGCGCAGCCGCACCGACAAGTTCGAACGCGACTTCTGGAGCGGCGGCGATCTCAACAGCCTCTACCAGAGCGCGGCCAACGACAGGCACGGCAGCGGCGCGCTGGAACGCATATTCGCCGCGGGCTACCGGGAGTTCACCAAACTGCGCGGGGCGCAAAAGACCCTCGACCAGGCCACCGTGGTGGATGGCGCGCGGCGCGCCATGCGCGCCACCTATCAGCGCGAGATCGACGAACTGGATGCCCACTTGGCCTTCCTCGCCTCGGTCGGCTCGGTGTCGCCCTACATCGGCTTGCTCGGCACCGTCTGGGGCATCATGCATTCGTTCCGCGGCCTGGCCAGCATGAGTTCGGCGACGCTGGCCGCGGTGGCTCCGGGCATCGCCGAGGCGCTGGTGGCAACCGCCATCGGCTTGTTCGCCGCGATTCCGGCAACGGTTGCCTACAACCGCTTTGCCCATGACGTCGACCGTATCGCGGTGCGCTTCGAGAGCTTCATGGAAGAATTCTCGAACATTCTGCAACGGCAATTGCGATGAACACCGGCGCGCGTAGCCTGTTACTCGCTGCGCATTGCGCAGCGCTATCTCAGTCGCCCCCTCCCCGGGGGAGGGGGATGGGGGGCAGGCTCATTTCCACGTTATTAGTCGTTTCTGTCTCATGGGTGAGGGTTAGCCCATGAGACAGAGACGACTAATGAATCAGATCAACGTCGTGCCTTACATCGACGTGATGCTGGTCTTGCTGATCATCTTCATGGTCACTGCGCCGATGATCCAGACCGGCAGCATCAATCTGCCCAGCGTCGGCAATAGCTCGCAGCCCGCGACAGCGCCGCTGGAAGTCGTGATCCATGCCGACGCTTCGCTGGCGCTGCGCGATCGCAACAAGGGCGGCAACGAGCTGGCAGTCGGCCGCGCCGACCTTGCAGACCGTATCCGCGAGGCGCAATCGAAGAGTCCGCAGCAGGCAGTGTTGATCGCCGCCGACAAAAGCGTCAGATATGAACTCGTTCTCGACGTCATGGACGAACTGAAACGCAGCCAAGTGGAGAAAATTGGCTTGCTGGTGCAACCGGGCAAACAGGCTGGCAAATGAATACCGCAAACGCACTGCCCTTTACCACGCAAGACCCGCCCGGCAAGCTGATTTCGGCGGTACTGGCAATAGCCGTGCATCTTTTGTTGTTGGCCTTCCTGTTCTATGGTGTTCGCTGGCAAAACCAAAAACCGGAAGCGGTTGAGGTTGACTTGGTCTATGCCACACCGCCGGTTAACACGCCCGCCAAATCTCAGATGGAGCCACCGCCCGAACCGATCGCCGAACCCGCGCCGACACCGCCGCTGCCAAAGCCGGATATTGCGCTGAAGGAGAAAGAGAAGCCCAAGCCTGCGTCGAAAGATGCGCCCAAGACGCCTCCCTCGTTCCTGAAACAGCTGGAGCAAGAGTTCAAGCAGATGACGGAGCGCAAGGATGCCGCTGCCGCCGCCCAGGAATTGTCCCGACTAAAGGCTACCCAAGCAGCTGCCGCACGCAGCAAAGGGGAAGCTGATTACATTGGAAAGATCCGCAGTAAGATCAAAGGCAATATCGTTCTCCCCCCCGACCTGAAAGGCAATCCGGAAGCAAGATTCCTCGTCGTGCAATTGCCCACCGGCGAAATCCTCAGCGCCACACTGAAACAGTCCAGCGGCCATGCCGGCTACGACACCGCGGTCGAACGCGCCATCCTCAAATCCTCGCCGCTGCCCAAGCCGGAACGTGGCGATTTGTTCGAGCGCGAACTGAATCTTAAGTTTCGGCCGCTGGAGGAGTAACGGTATAATCCGACAATGATGACATGCAACTTCCCGCGCAGCCTCTGCGCAGCGCTGTTGTGGTTCGCGGCCGGCGCCGCCCACGCCCAACTGACCATCGAAATCACCGGCGCCGGCGCCAACCGGCTGCCCATCGGCATCGCCAACTTCAGCGGCGAACGCATCGTTTCCCAGGCGCTAACCTCGGTGGTGCGCGCCGATCTGGAGCACAGCGGCCTGTTTCGCCTGGTCGAGACCGGCGTCGAACCGATCCCCGACAACGCTCCCTTCAACTATGGCGAATGGAAGACGCGCGGCGCCGACGCGCTCGCAGTGGGCAGCGTCGCCCCGGTTGCCAGCGGCAGCGACAACCGCTACGCATCCCGCTTCCTGCTCTACGATGTCAACAAACAGGCGGCCCTCGGCGGCCAAACCTATCTTTCGAGCGCAACCCAGCTGCGTAGCGCGGCGCATCATATCGCCGACTACATTTACGAAAAACTGATCGGCGAGCCGGGCATTTTCTCGACGCGCATCGCCTATGTGGTGAAGAGTACCGGGCGCTACGAATTGCAGATCGCCGATGCCGACGGCATGAATGCGCAAACCGCCCTGGCGTCGCGCGAGCCTATCATTTCGCCGGCCTGGTCTCCGGACGGCAGCCGTTTGGCGTATGTCTCATTCGAGGCGAAGAAGCCGATCGTCTATGTGCACTCGCTGGCCACCGGCCAACGCCATGTGGCGGCCAACTTCAAGGGATCGAATTCCGCGCCGGCCTGGTCCCCCGACGGCAAGAAGCTGGCCGTCGTGCTTTCCAAGGACGGCGGTTCGCAATTGTATCTGGTCAATGCCGACGGCAGCGGCGTCGAACGCTTGGCCAGTTCCAACGGCATCGATACCGAACCGCAATTCTCGCGTGACGGACAGTTCATCTACTTCACCTCCGACCGTGGCGGCAGCCCGCAGATCTATCGCATTCCCGCCGGCGGCGGCGAGGCCCAGCGCGTGACCTTCGAAGGAAGCTACAACGTCACGCCACGACTTTCGCCGGATGGCAAAAGCATGGCGTTCATCTCGCGCAATGACGGCCGCTTTCAGCTGACGCTGATGGATCTATCGACCAGGCAGACGCAAATCCTGACCGATTCCGCCAAAGACGAAACCCCCAGTTTCTCCCCCAACGGACGCATCATCATTTATGCTACCGAAATTGGCGGACGCGGGATTCTTGCGGCCGTATCCAGCGACGGGCGGGTCAAACAAAAACTCTCGGTACAGGTCTCCGATGTGCGAGAACCCGCCTGGGGGCCGTTTGTCAAATGAGCGACAATTAACCAAAGGAGCATCACCATGCGCAATTCGTTGCCTGCCATCGTTGTCAGCTTGACGCTCGTGGCATGTAGTTCCCAACCGCTGTCACCCGAGCAGGCCGGTGCCAAAGTCGAGGATCGTACGCCTGCCGCCGTCAAGGTCGATGTCTCGCCGGTGGCGCCGGTGGTGGCGGGCAAAGCGGACGAATACAGCCTGGGCATGCTCAAGGACCCGAAAAGCATACTTTCCAAACGCAGCATATTCTTCGACTTCGACGAATATGTGATCAAGGATGAGTTCAAGCCGTTGGTCGAAGCGCACGGCAGGCTGCTGGTTACGAACCCCCCGATCAAGATGCTGATCCAGGGAAATGCCGATGAACGCGGCAGCCGCGAATACAACCTGGCGCTGGGGCAGAAGCGCGCCGAAGCGCTCAAGAAGATGCTGCTGCTGTTGGGTGGCAAAGAAGTGCAGATCGAGGCCGTCAGCCTCGGCGAAGAAAAACCGCGCTGCACCGAGCATAACGAAACCTGCTGGGCGGAAAACCGGCGCGACGACATGCTCTACGCCGGCGAATTCTGAAAGTGAATCGCCGGCTTTCGCTACGGCTCTGGAGCGCGGCCACGCTGGCCATGCTGGCCGCGTTGGCGGCCATGCCCGCGCGTGCCGGCCTGTTCGACGATGAAGAGGCGCGCAGTCGCATAGAACGGTTGCGCGGCGATCTGACCGAGCAGGGCAAGCGACTCGAAAGCCTCGCAGCCACCACTTCGCGCAGCCAGATCGAACTGGCCAACCAGATCGAGCAGATCAAGGCGGACACGGCCAAACTGCGTGGCCAGATCGAAGTGCTGAGCTACGAACTGGAGGCGACGCAAAAGCGCCAGAACGATTTTTATGTCGACCTCGACAACCGTTTGCGCAAGCTTGAAAAACTCAACGATGCCAAAGCCGCCGATGCGGCCGTGCCAGAGGCCGCGTCAGCCGATCCGGCAGCCGAGACCCGCGACTACGAAACTGCTTTGACCTTGTTCAAAAACGCCAAGTACAAGGACGCGCTGGCCGCTTTCCTGGGCTTCATCAAGACTTACGGGAGCAGCGGCCTGCTGGCAAACGCCCATTATTGGGCCGCATCTGCCCACTTCCAGCTGCATGAGTACGCCAAGGCCGCCGAATTGTTCGCCAAAATTCCCGCCGCCTGGCCGGCCGACCAGCGGGCGCCCGATGCACTGCTCGGTCAGGCCAACAGTCAGCAGGAAGCCGGGGATGCCAAAGGAGCGAAGAAGACGCTGGGGCAACTGATCGAGAAATATCCCGCCAGCAACGCCGCACAAAACGCCAAGCAACGCCTCAAAAAGAAGTAGGAGCGGGGTTCGCCCGCGATGCCAGAAATCACGCCGACAGTCCCGCAAGCATCCTTGCGGGTCAACGAAATTTTCCTTTCGCTACAAGGTGAGTCGTCCCGCGTCGGACTGCCTACGGTCTTTGTCCGTCTCACTGGATGTCCGCTGCGCTGTGTCTGGTGCGATACCGAATACGCCATGTCGGACGGCGAGTCGATGCAGCTCCAGCAGGTGCTGGCGCGTGTGGCTGGCTTCGGCTGCCGTACAGTCTGCGTCACCGGTGGCGAACCGCTGGCGCAAAAGGGCTGTTTCCCCCTGCTCGCCGCGCTGTGCGATGCGGATTACGACGTTTCACTGGAAACCAGCGGCGCCATCGATCTTGCCGGCGTCGATCGGCGTGTCTCGAAAATCATGGACATCAAGACCCCCAGTTCGGGCGAACAGGGGAAGAACCTCTGGACCAACCTGGATTACCTGACGGCGTTCGACGAAATCAAGTTCGTCCTGGCCTCCGAAGCGGACTACGCCTGGGCGAAGCAGGCCATGCATCAAAAGGGGCTGACCGGCATCTGTCCGGTACTGTTTTCGCCGGTGCTGGGCCAGATCGACCCTGCCCTCCTGGCCGGCTGGATACTGCGCGATCGACTGCCAGTACGTTTCCAACTCCAGCTGCACAAGATACTCTGGGGTGCGGAGCGAGGAAAATAGCGCCATGAACATTTTTTCTGCGAATAGTCCCAAGGCTGTCGTACTGCTTTCCGGAGGACTCGATTCCGCCACGACATTGGCGATCGCCCGCAGCCGCGGCTTCATTCCTCATTGTTTGTCGCTCGACTACGGCCAGCGCCATCGTGTCGAACTGCATGCGGCCGAACGCATTGCCGCCAGTCTGGGTGCGATCGCGCATAAGACGGTCAAGCTGGACCTGGCTCAATTCGGCGCATCGGCCCTGACCGATACCGGCATCGCGGTTCCGGTGGACGGGGTAAAGCCGGGCATTCCGGTGACCTATGTTCCGGCACGCAACACCATCATGCTTTCGTTGGCCATGGCCTGGGCTGAAGTGCTCGAAGCGAGCGACATCTTTATCGGCGTCAATGTCGTCGATTACTCGGGCTATCCGGACTGTCGGCCGGAATTCATCCGTGCCTTCGAAACCCTGGCCAATCTGGCCACCAAAGCCGCGGTCGAAGGACGACGCCTGCATATCCACACGCCACTGATCGAACTGAGCAAAGCCGAGATCATTCGGCAAGGCAAGGCGCTCGGGGTCGATTACTCGCTGACCGTCTCCTGCTATCAGCCCGATCGGACAGGACGAGCCTGCGGCGTTTGCGACTCGTGCAGACTACGCCATGAGGGTTTCGTGAAAGCAGGGATTCCCGATCCGACACCTTATCGCCGGGAAGCCGCTCAGTGATCTCGGCTGCCACGCGCATGCCCTGGAAATAACCCGCGGCGTTACAACGTTACAATTTACAATTTACAATGCGCCCGATGTAGCTTGGAGGAAATACGGTATGGAATGCAACGTACGCTGGCATAGCGGAATGAGTTTTATCGCCGAGACCGGCAGCGGTCACCTGTTGGCGATGGATGGCGCGCCCGAGGCCGGCGGCCGCAACCTCGCGCCGCGTCCCATGGAGACTGTGCTGGCAGGAACCGGCGGCTGCACCGCTTTTGACGTCGTCATGATATTGCAGCGCTCGCGGCAGGACGTCACCGGCTGTGAAGTCAAACTGACCGCGGAGCGTGCCGACACCGACCCGAAAGTATTTACCCGCATCCACATGCACTTCATCGTGACCGGCAAGGGACTGAAGCCGGACAGCGTGGCGCGCGCGATCAAGCTCTCGGCGGAAAAATATTGCTCGGCATCGATCATGCTCGGCAAGACCGCCGAGATCACCCACGACTGGGAAATCATCGACGCCTAGAAGTAGTAGGCGGTCCGGGTCATTGCTTTCGCAGCCAGCAGCATCGCCTGTTTCACCGGCGCCGGCAGTTCGCGGGCGCCAAGGCGTTGCGCCGTGCGGGCGTGGCCGATTTCATCCAGCCGCATCTGCTCGAGGATTGCCCAGGAACGACGGTCTTCCTGAGGCAGCCGCGCCTTGTGGTTTTCGATGTGTGCTTCGACCTGTTTCTCGGTCTCGGCAAGAAATCCCAAATTCCATGCGTCGCCGAACTTGCCGGCCAGCACGCCGATGGCCAGCGCTCCCCCGTACCAGAGCGGATTGAGGAAACTCTTGCGGCCACCCAACTCGGCAATGCGCCGCTCGGTCCAGGCCAAATGCTCGGTTTCCTCCTGAGCCGCCCGCTGCAACGCATTTTTGATCGTCGGGTCGTGCGAAGTCAGCGACTGCCCTTGATAGAGCGCCTGGGCACAAATTTCTCCGCAATGATTGACGCGCATCAGCGCAGCGGTATGCTTGCGCCGGGATTCGTCCAGTTCGGCTTCGGCCAGTTCGGCACCCGGCACCGGCCTAAGCGTGGGCGTGGGCGCAGGGACGAACACTGCCCGCAATGCCTTGTCGAATTCGGCGATGAACCGGTCGAGCATGGATCAATTTTCGGCAGAGGCCAGAGGACCCCATCCCGGCTTGATCTTGGCGGAATGAAGGAACAGGTGGCGGGCCAGCTCGGTCAGCGCCTGTTGATAAACGCCGCGCTTGAAGCTGATGACCGATTCCAGCGGCACCCAATACTCGCTCCAGCGCCAGGCGTCGAATTCCGGATGACTGCTGGCGCGCAGACTGACGTCGCAATCGCGGCCTGTCAGCCGGAGCAAAAACCAGATTTGTTTCTGCCCCCGGTAAGTGTTGCGCCATTCGCGGCGCACCCAATGTTTGGGCACATCGTAGCGCAACCATTCGCGGGTGCGGCCAAGAATCTCGACATGTTCCGGCAATAAACCGATCTCTTCGTGCAATTCGCGATACATCGCCTGTTCAGGCGTTTCGCCCTTGTTAATGCCCCCCTGCGGAAACTGCCAGGAATGCTCGCGGATACGCTTACCCCAAAAGACTTCATTACGGCCATTCACCAGAACGATGCCGACGTTCGGGCGATAGCCTTCACGGTCAAGCATGTGGTTACCTTCAATTCTTCAATATCGTTGCGCCCATTTTTTCATATTTTGGAAAGGAAGAGAAGGCTAATAATCAAGTTGCCAGCAGGCTCGCGGTAGAATTCGCACTTTGCCGTCTCACCTAGACCGGATTTCACCATGCGCGCCAGCAGATTCTTCATCGCCACCCTCAAGGAAGCTCCCAACGACGCCGAAATCGTCAGTCACCAACTCATGCTGCGGGCCGGTCTGATTCGTCGTCTTGCCGCCGGCATTTACACCTGGATGCCCATCGGGCTGCGCGTGCTGCGCAAGGTCGAGGCCATCGTGCGGGAAGAGATGAACCGTGCCGGCGCCATCGAACTGTTCATGCCCGCGGTTCAGCCGGCGGAGTTGTGGCAGGAATCCGGACGTTGGGAGAAATACGGCCCGGAACTGCTGCGCTTCAAGGATCGCCACCAGCGCGACTTTGTCGTCGGCCCTACCCATGAGGAGGTCATCACCGACATCGTGCGGCGCGATATCAAGAGTTCCCGACAACTGCCGCGCCACTTCTACCAGATCCAGACCAAGTTCCGCGACGAGATCCGGCCGCGCTTCGGCATCATGCGCGGGCGCGAGTTCCTGATGAAGGATGGGTATTCCTTCCACGTCAGCTTCGAGGACCTCCAGCGCGAATACCGCAACATGTTCGAGACCTATTCCCGCATATTCACCCGGCTGGGCCTCAGGTTCCGGGCGGTGGCGGCGGACACTGGCTCGATCGGCGGCACGGGTTCCCACGAATTCCATGTGCTGGCGGAGTCGGGCGAGGATGCCATCGCTTTTTGTCCGGCTTCCGATTATGCCGCCAACGTCGAGTTGGCCGAGGCGCTGGCGCCCGCCGCGCCGCGCGCGGCGGCGACCCAGGCGATGCAAAAGGTGGCCACGCCGGGCAAGACCAAGTGCGAGGATGTTGCCGCCTTTCTTGGCATCGACGTCAAGAAGATGGTCAAGGCCATCGCCGTGGTGCGCAAGGAAGCGGGATTCGCACTGCTGTTGCTGCGCGGCGACCACGACCTGAACGAGATCAAGGCGCAGAAGGTCATCGGCGAATTCCGCTTCGCGCGCGACGACGAGATTGTCGCCGAACTCCAATGCAAGCCCGGCTATATCGGCCCGATCGGCAAAGCCGGCTTGGCGATTTATGCCGATCGGACGGTGGCCACCATGAGCGATTTTGTCTGCGGCGCCAACGAGGCGGGCTACCATCTCAGCGGAGTCAACTTCGGCCGCGATCTTGCCGATGTGTCAGGCGGCAATGTCGCCGATTTCCGCAACGTCGTCGGCGGCGATCCCTCGCCCGACGGCAAGGGCACTCTCGAACTGTGCCGCGGCATCGAGGTCGGCCATATCTTCCAGTTGCGTACCAAGTATGCCGAAGCGCTCAAGTGCACCTTCCTCGACGAGACCGGCCAGCCACAAACCATGGAAATGGGTTGCTACGGCATTGGCATCACCCGCATCGTCGGCGCCGCCATCGAGCAGCGCCACGACCCGCGCGGCATTGTTTTCCCGGCCGCCATTGCGCCTTTCGAAGCAGTGGTGGTACCGATGGGCTACGCCAAATCCGAGGCGGTGCGCAGCGCGGCAGACGCGCTTTATGCCAGGCTGGCGGCGGCCGGCATCGATGTCGTCCTCGACGACCGCGATGAACGTCCGGGCGTCATGTTTGCCGATTGGGAGCTGGTCGGCATACCGCACCGTTTCGTCGTCGGCGAGCGTGGCCTGAAAGAAGGCAAGATAGAATACAAGGGCCGCAGCGACGCGGAGGCAACCCTATTACCGGAAAACGAATTGGACGTCTTCATTCGCGAGAAACTGTGTATCTGACCGAACGCATTCTTCAAACGCTATTCCTGCTGTTCCTGCTCGTCTGCGCCGATCTTGCCCGAGCCGGCACGCAGCAATACGAGCCGCTCGCCGCGAGCATTCAAGCCGCCTTGCATGCCGCCGTTTCCGATCGTGCCGCACCGGAGCCGGAGTTCCCCAACCCCGCGGAAAAGACCGAGTGGCTCGCGGAAATGTCGCGCCGGCTGGAAAGACGCATGCCCGATCGCCTGGCACGCCTGGAGTTCCTCAAGACGGTGTATTACGAGGCCAAACGGGCCGGTCTCGATCCGCAATTGGTACTGGGCCTGATCCAGGTCGAAAGCGGTTTCAAGAAATATGCGGTGTCGTATGCCGGTGCGCGCGGCTACATGCAGGTGATGCCTTTCTGGGTCAAGCTGATCGGCAATAAGGAAAACAATCTGTTCCACCTGCGTATCAACCTGCGCTACGGCTGCACCATACTGCGGCACTATCTGGATATCGAGAAAGGCGATCTATTTCGCGCGCTGGGCCGCTACAACGGCAGTCTCGGTCAAGCGGATTATCCGAACCTGGTCAGGGCCGCGTGGGAGCGGCAATGGGGATGGAACCGGGATAAACCCTTGTTGGCCAACGCTAGCCCCGATCGCAGCCTGTCCTGTCGCCCAGGACAAGCCCCGGGAGAGCGTTGCTGATCCGCACATAGTCGGCGACGCCGAGTTCCTCGGCGCGCGCCGTCGGCTGGATCCCCAGCGCGGCGAGTTCGGTGGTGCCGATCAACTCGCGCAGGGTATTGCGCAGCATCTTGCGCCGTTGCCCGAACGCCGCGGTCACCACCCGGGCGAACAGCGCGGAGTCATTCGCGGCCAATGCGGACGCCGGCAGCGGCGTCATGCGCACGATGGCCGAGGACACCTTGGGCGCCGGATCGAAAGCGTCGGGCGGCACCAGGAACAGCCGCTCCATGGCGTAACGGTATTGCAGCATCACCGACAGGCGGCCGTATTCCGGGCCGCCCGGAGCGGACACCATGCGATCGACCACTTCCTTCTGCAGCATGAAATGCATGTCGCGTACCTGGTCGGCATACCCGGCGAGATGAAACAACAAGGGTGTCGAGATGTTGTAGGGCAGGTTGCCGATTATGCGCAGTCCCTTCGCACCGGTGGCGAGGCTGGCGAAGTCGAACTTCAGCGCATCGCCTTCGTGGATGATCAGCCGCTCGGGCATGAAACGTTCGCGCAACCGGGCTATCAGGTCGCGGTCGATCTCGACGACATGCAAACGCTCGAGCCGGTCGAGCAACGGCACGGTCAGCGCCCCCAGCCCCGGGCCGATTTCGACCAGGTTGTCGCCGGGTTGCGGCGCGATCGCGGAGACGATCTGGGCGACTACGCCGGGCGACACCAGGAAGTTCTGCCCGAAGCGCTTGCGTGCGACGTGTTTCATGCCGCCACAGTCGCAGCCATGTCCCAGATCATCTGGACATGGCAACGGCGGCTTCGATGGCGGCAATCAGGCTGCGCGGGTCGGCGCGCCCTGTTCCGGCCAGGTCCAGGGCCGTGCCGTGATCGACCGAGGTGCGCACGATAGGCAGGCCCAGCGTGATGTTGATGCCGTTCTCGAAGGCCGCATACTTCAACACACCCAGGCCTTGGTCATGATACATGGCCAACTGCGCATCCGAACCGTCCAGTACTTGCCGGGTAAATAAAGTGTCGGCCGGCAGCGGGCCGATCAGTTGCATGCCCCCGTGTTCGGGCTTGCGCAGCTTGTCCAACACCGGCGCGATCACTTCGATCTCCTCGGTGCCCATGTGTCCCCCCTCGCCGGCGTGCGGGTTGAGGCCGGCCACCAGGATGCGCGGCCGGGCAATGCCGAACTTGGTCTGTAAATCGGTATGCAGGATGCGTATGGTCGTTTCCAGTCCGGCGCGCGTGATCGCCGCCGGGACATCCTTCAGGGCCAGATGCGTAGTTGCCAGCGCCACACGGAGTCCCGCCCCAGCCAGCATCATCACGACTCGCGGTGTCGAAGTCTTGTCGGCCAGGTATTCGGTATGCCCGGTAAAAGGAATGCCGGCATCGTTGATGACGCCTTTGTGCAGCGGCGCGGTGACCATTGCGGCAAACTCGCCGGAAACGCAGCCGGCGATGGCCAGGTCCAGCATCTCCAGCACGTAGGGAGCGTTGCCCGGATCGAGACGCCCCGGTACACAGGGCACGCGCAAGGGCACATGCCGGATGTCGAGCGAACTTGCATCCAGGCCGAGCAGTCGGGCACGCTGAGCCAGCAGATCGCGGTCGCCGAAGAACATCAAGCGCGCCGGAAAGGACTGCCGCGCCATGGCCAGACAAATGTCCGGCCCGATGCCGGACGGTTCGCCGGAAGTGACGACGATTAGCGGAGTTTCATTCCCCACGCTTCCCACGCTTCCCACACTTCCCACACTTCCCACGCCTCACCGGTCTTCCAGTCGATATTCCACATAGGCACGGTCGCGCAACTGGCGCAGCCAGTCCTGATAGGCTTCGTCCGCCTTGCGCTCGCGCAGCGCCTGGCGAGCGGACATGCGGCGCCGCTCCGGCGAGGCATCTTCGACGCGCCGTTCGAGTAACTGGATGATATGAAAGCCGAACTGCGACTGCACCGGCGGGCTGATTTCGCCGACTTTCAGCACATCCATCGCCCGTTCAAACTCGGGCACGGTATCGCCCTGGTAGAGCCAGCCCAGGTCGCCGCCTTTGGCTGCGGACAGGTCGTTGGAATTGAGACGCGCCAGCTCGGCAAAATCGGCGCCATTATCCAAGCGCTCCTTGAGCGTCATCGCCTTGCGGCGGGCTTCCGCCTCGGGTACCAGCTCATCGACCTTGATGAGGATGTGACGCACGTGAGACTGGCGCAACGCCGGCGTGGCCTGGGAACCGCCGCGTCGCTCGACCAGCTTGACGATGTGCAAACCGGTAGGGCTGCGCAGGATCGCACTGAACTCGCCGGGTTTCAGATTCTTCGCCGCTTCGGCATACAGGTTGGGCAAGCGGTCTAGCGGACGCATGCCGACCGATCCACCGCTCATTGCATCGGCGGCATCCGAGAAAGTCGCCGCCACCTGGGCAAAATCGTCGCCGCGTTTGAGCTGGACCAGCGCCTGTTCGGCCCGCGCGCGGACTCGCAATAGTTGCTCGGGGCTGGCCTGTTCGGGCAGGCGCAGCAAAATATGGGCAAGATGCACCTCTTCATGGAAAGACGTCAGCGTCTCCGGGTTGGCCAGGTAATTGTCGATCTCGCCTTCGGAAACACTCACGCGGTTTTCCACCTCGCGTTCGCGCAATCGGGAAATGATCATTTCATCGCGAATTTCCTCGCGGAACTTGGCCCATACCATGCCGTCCTTCTCCAGCGCAGCGCGAAAATCGGCAAGCGCCATCCCGTTGGAATCGGCGATGCGGCGCAAGGCGGTATCCAGTTGGGCATCATCGATGCGCGTCGCGGATTCCTTGGCATACTGGATCTGAATGCGATCCATGATCATGCGTTCCAGCAGCTGCTTTTGCAGCACTTCGCGCGGAGGCAATTGCGTCCCTTGCGTCTGTAACTGCCGTTCCACGGAAGCCATGCGCGAACGCAATTCATATTGAGTCATCGCCTCGTCGTTGACCACCGCGATGATGCGATCGATCTCGATGGGCTGGGTCGCCGTCTGCGCTGCAGCGCAGGTCGCCAGCAGGGCCAAACCGGATAGCAGAAGGGTAGGCAATGATTTCATGGGAATATGGTCAGGTAATCAGGGAAGGTTGTCGTCAATTCGCCGCAAAAGCCGGATCGGCGACAGGCTGGTTGATCCGGCCATAGCCGGGAATATTGCGTTTAAGCATATCCATCGGATTCGATCCGATGTTGGAAAAACCGTTCAACTCCAGTTGAAAGAAGAAGGCGGTACTGGAATCGCCGGTCGCCGTGGCAATCCGCTGGATCACCACACGCGAAACCCAACAGCCCCCATTGTACTCAATCCCGCCGACGGTCTCGATAATGCGATGATCCAATACCGAGTAATTATAGCGGCCGACGCCCGACCAGCCGCCCCATAGCGGCCACTGCCCGGAGATATCTATCTGGCTGACCTGATTGATCGGGTTGGTCGGATTGATCAGGTCGCGGTTATACCGGTAGCCGGCAGAAACCACCTTGCCGAGTTCGGGCTGGTAGCGGCCCACCAGGCTGAGCCGGTCGGTACGGTTGCCGTGAGGGTCGAACTGCCAGCCCGTATCGATATACACTTTGGGAATGATCTGCGCGGTCAGCGCGGCGAGAAAGTCGGCCGTCTTGGTGGTGCGCATGATTTCCCCCGGCAGGGTTACCTGCTGCGGCTTGAAATAGTAGCGCTGGCCCAGCGCACCGCGCAGCAATTCGGCGCCGCTGGTCTGGTCGAGCAGGCGCGAAGTGACCGCAGTGGTGAGCTGGTTGGCGTCGCCGATGCGGTCGCCGCCGCTATAGCGGTTGTTGGAGAAGATCTGGGCGAAGTTGAAATCGGCAAGGCCGGTGTCGAACACCGGAATCTGGCTTTGCTCGCGTGTCGGGACATAAAGATAGTACAGCCGCGGTTCGAGCGTCTGCATCAGATTGCGGCCAAACAAATCCAGATTGCGTTCGAAGGTCACGCCGCTGTCCACACTGAAAATGGGCACGTTGCGCGTGATCTTGTCGGGCACGCCGGTTCCCTGGCGTTCAAGCGCATAGCTGGTCGAATGCAGGGCCAGTTTGGGGGTGATATAGAAGGCCGCCGTCTGCAGCGGCAGCGATAGCTGGGGATAGAGCGTGGTGCGGCTTCCCTCGACCAGGGCCGGATGGCTGAAATTCACATATTCGCCATTGAAGGTAAAGGCACCACCGAGCGGCAAATCCCAGCGCGTGGCATTCAGCGTAAATTGCGGCAGACGACGGTAGGGCAGGGCCACCGGCGGCAGTGCCGGGTCTTGCAGGGTCTGGTAGCGCTGTGCCATGACAGAGGCATTCCACCAGGTGCTGTTGTAGGCCAAGACCCCCTGACGCAGCAGATTGTTCTGCGCTATGTTGGTCAGCCGCGACGACAGGTCGGAGAAATAGGTGTCGTCCGAAACGCCGTTGAGGTTCAGGTTCCCGGAAAATCCCCGGCCGAAATTCTGATTGTGCTGGAGCGAATAGCTGCTGCGTTGCGTGTGGGTGATCTGGTCGTTGGGCAGGTATTCGCCCCGGACGATGCCGTTGTAGTTTGGTTCCAGGTAACGGAATTCGTTGTTCCATTGCACGCCGCGCTTGCCCATCAGCCGGGGCGAGATGGTTGCATCCATGTTCGGAGCGATGTTCCAGTAATAGGGCAGCGTCATTTCCATGCCGCCCTTGCTGGTCGTTCCCAAGGTCGGCGTCAGCAGGCCGCTCTTGCGATGGTTGTTGAGCGAAAAACCGAGCCACGGCGCATACAGGATCGGGACGCCTTGAAATACCAACGTTGAATCCCTGGCCTCGCCCTCTTCGACGTCGTAATCCAGGCTCATGGTGCCGGCGCGCGTATACCAGTCCGGGTTGGTCGGGCTGCAGGTGCTGTAGGTCGACTCGGTCAGGCGATAATGGTTTTCGCCTTCGAAATCGATGCGCTTGGCTTTGCCGCTACCGGTGGTCAGTTGGCCCGGCTGGCCGCCGCTGCGGATCGCCGCAGCATGCTTGATCGAATATTGCGGCTCTTCGAAGAAACCGACGTTGTCTTCGACCCGCATGCGCAATTTCGGGCCGGTAATGACATCGTCCTTTTGGGTAAGGCAAACGTTGCCACTTGCCTCGACCAAGTCTTCCTCATGCCAGTAGGTCAGGCGGTCGGCGGTGAGCGTGTTGCCGATCTTGCGCAACTCGACATTGCCTTGCGCCGCGGAAACCACATCGTTCTTGCCGCTGAGTTGGTCGGCGGAGATGAACAGCGGGCGCGGATCCTTGCTGGCGCGTGGCAGCGGCACCAACTGCGCCGAGGGTTTCAGTTTCACGGCGGGCAACAGGCCGGCCTCGACATGGGCGGAATACAAGGGTGCCGGTTCCGGACGGTCCTCGATTTGCGGCGGCGAATAGTCGGTATCGGCACCGAACAGGCTGCCCGATGCGCTTAACGCCGCAAAAAAAAACATCCTAGTAATCCGCATACCGTCTGTGTCGAGCATCCCTGTCAAGGCAATCCGGACGCACGGAGAAACCGGCCGGCCGTGGACGAGCTATGCCAATGATAAAATCGCTGGATTCTAACATTGGGTCGAAAAACCCGCCCAGACTGTAAATTCGCTTATGGAAAGACGGCAGCAGATCGAGAACTGGCTTCGGCAGATTCATCCCGGAGAGACATTCAGCCTCGCTCCCGCCTCGGCGGATGCGAGTTTCCGCCGCTACTTTCGAGTTTTTCTCGATGGGAGCAATGGGAGCGATAGGGGTGCCGGCGATTCGAAAACCAGGATCGTCATGGACGCCCCCCCGGACCGCGAAGACTGCCATCCCTGGCTGAACGTGCAGCGCCTGCTGCATGACGCGGGCGTGCATGTGCCGGAGGTCTTGGCGCAAGATCTCGGGCGCGGTTTTCTGCTGCTTTCCGACCTGGGCAGCACCCCTTATCTCGCCGCGTTGTTGCCTGAATCCATCCAGGTTCCCCCGCAAACTGCCCATGCCCTGTATCTGGATGCCATCGATGCATTAATCCGCCTTCAGTCGGCCAGCCGGCCCGGCGCGTTGCCGGACTATGACAGGGTGCTGCTGCAACGCGAGTTGGACCTGTTCCCCGACTGGTATGTGGCCAAACATCTCGGCGTGGCGCTCTCGGATAAGCAGCGCAACGTCATGCAGCAGGCCTTCGAACGCATCCTGACGAGCAACCTGGCCGAACCGCAAGTCTTCGTGCATCGCGATTACCACTCGCGCAATCTGATGCTGGTCTCCCGGGATGGCGGCGCCAATCCCGGCGTCATCGATTTTCAGGACGCCGTCTATGGCCCGATCAGCTACGATCTGGCCTCGCTGTTCAAGGACGCCTACATCGAATGGGAGGAGGAGCAGACGCTCGATTGGCTGATCCGCTACTGGGAGAAGGCCCGCCAGGCCGGTCTGCCGGTGCGCGGCGATTTCGGCGAATTCCACCGCGACTACGAATGGATGGGGGTGCAGCGCCATCTCAAGGTGCTCGGCATTTTCGCCCGCCTGTCCCATCGCGACGGCAAGGACGGCTACCTCAAGGACATGCCGCTGGTGGCCAAGTATCTGCGCCATGCCTGCAACCGCTACCGGGAACTCGGTCCGTTGTTGAAACTGCTCGACGAAGTGGAAAACCGCGCCGTGCAAACCGGCTATACATTCTGATGCGCGCCATGATCCTCGCGGCCGGCCGCGGCGAACGCATGCGGCCGCTGACCGACACTTGCCCCAAGCCTTTGCTGGCTGTGGCGGGCAAGCCGCTGATCGTCTGGCAGATCGAGCGCCTGGTCGCGGCCGGGATTACCGAGTTGGTGATCAATCATGCCCACTTGGGCGGGCAGATCGAGGCGGCCTTGGGAGACGGCCGCAAGTATGGCGCCCGCATCGTCTATTCCGCCGAGGCGAGCGCCCTGGAAACCGCCGGCGGCGTGGTGCAGGCCATGCCTCTGCTGGGAACGGAACCCTTCCTGGTGGTCAGCGCCGACATCTACGTCGAATGCGACTACCGCCTGCTGGCGGACCGTGTCGCCGCACTCGGGGACGGTACGCTGGCCTATCTGTGGATGGTCGCCAACCGGCCCTGGCACCCTCACGGCGACTTCGCGCTGGTCGATGGTTTTCTGAGCGCCGCGGGTGAGCCACGCCTGACCTATTCGAATCTCGGCATCTACCGCGCGGAATTCTTTGCCGGAGTGATTCCCGGCACCAAGTTGGCGCTGCGCCCATTGCTCGATCGGGCGATTGCCGCAGGAAAAATCCAGGCAGCCCGCTTCGACGGTCTGTGGGAGAATATCGGTACGCCGGCGCAGTTGGCCGCGTTGAACACCACCTTGCAGCAGCGCTGAGCGTCACAAACTTTCCGCGAATGAGCCTGCCCATGGATATTTCCGCGTTTTCCGCGCGTCGTGCCCGCCTGCTGGCGCATATGGACCGAGGCATCGCGGTCATCCCGACCGCCCCCGAGCAATTGCGCAATCGCGACAATCAACACCTCTACCGGGCCGATAGTTATTTTCATTACCTGACCGGTTTCGGCGAACCGGAGGCCGCGCTGATCCTGATCGCCGGCGACACCCCCAAAAGCATTCTGTTCTGCCGCGACAAAGATGCGGACAAGGAAGTCTGGAACGGCTTCCGCTGGGGACCGGATGCCGCCCGCGAGGCATACGGCTGCGACGAGGCTTACTCCATCAAGAGTTTCGACGAAAAACTCGCCGAATTCCTGGCGGACCAACCGAGGTTGTGGTTCTCGCTGGGTCAGGATCCCGCCTGGGACGCGCGCATCGCCGCCGCGCTCAACGCCGTGCGCGCCCAGGCGCGTGCCGGCAAGCAGGTGCCCGAGGAAATCCGGGATGTGCGCGTCGCCCTCGACAATATGCGCCTGGTCAAGGACGGCACGGAGATCGCCACCATGCGCCGCGCCGCGACCATCTCGGCGGCCGCGCACCGCCGCGCCATGCGTGCCACGCGTCCGGGGCGCCACGAGTACGAGATCGAGGCCGAGCTGCTGCACGAGTTCCGCCTTTACGGTTGCCAGTCTCCGGCCTATGCCAGCATCGTTGCCGGCGGCGCGAACGCCTGCACCCTGCATTATGTGGCCAACGACCAGCCGCTCAAGGCGGGCGAGCTGCTGCTCATCGACGCCGGCGGCGAACTCGATAATTATGCCTCCGACATCACCCGCACTTTTCCGGTGAATGGCCGTTTCAGCGGCCCGCAAGCGGACGTGTATGGCCTGGTGCTCGACGCCCAGGCGGCCGCGATCGCCGCCATCAAGCCGGGTGCCGCCTTTATCGATCCGCACCAGGCGGCGCTCAAGGTGATGGTGCAAGGCATGCTGGACTTGAAACTGTTGCAAGGCTCGCTCGATGGCGTGCTGGAGAGCGAAGCCTACAAGCGTTTCTACATGCACCGGACCAGCCACTGGCTCGGCATGGACGTGCACGACGCCGGCCCGTACAAGCACGGCGAACTATGGCGCGTACTGGCGCCCGGCATGATGATGACGGTCGAGCCGGGCTGCTACATCCGTGCCGCCGACGATGTGCCCAAGGCATTCCACGACATCGGCGTGCGCATCGAGGACGACGCGCTGGTGACCGATGCCGGCTGCGAAATCATCACCCATGAGGCGCCGAAGACCATCGCCGCTATCGAGGCCTTGATGGCGGAACGGGTGCATGACTGATGCATGCATCCCGGTCGCCATTGTCGGCGGCGGTTTGGCCGCCAGGGCGCTCGCGCTGGCCTTGCAGCGCCAGGGTGTCAGCGCACGGATATACGAAGCCCGCCGGCGTGCGAGTGTGCTGGAAGACCAACGCATTCTTGCGCTGTCGCATGGATCGCGGCAGATCCTCGAATGGCTGGGGGTCTGGCCGGCTATCGACAGCACCGACATCGACACCATCCATGTCTCGCAGCGTGGCGGCTTCGGCCGCACCCGCCTGACGGCTGAGGAGCAGAACGTGCCGGCGCTGGGCTATGTCGCAGCCGCTTCCGGCATCGGCGCGGCGCTCGACGCCGCACTCTCGCAAGCGCGGATCGTGTTCCATGAACATAGCCGGGTCGTGCCAACCGGCACCACCGCCAGCGAAGTCCGTCTGCAGTGCGGCGGGGAAAGCGTCACCGCGCGCCTGGTCGTCAATGCCGAGGGCGCCATTGCGCCGGACGCTTCTGCCGTGGTTCGCGACTATGGCCAGGACGCCGTGATCTGCACCGTCGCGGCGGAGTCATTGCCGCCCAACGTCGCCTACGAACGCTTCACGCCGCACGGGCCGCTGGCGCTGTTGCCTTACGCGGGGCAACTGGCAGTGGTCTACACTTGTCCGGCGGAGCAGGCGGCAATGCTGGCAGCCCTATCGGACGAGGAATTCCTGGCCCGATTGCAGGCGCATTTCGGCAGCCGGCTGAAGTTCGTCGGTGTCTCGCCGCGACAGGTTTTCCCGCTGGTCCTGCGCTACCGCAAATCCCCCGTCAGACAACGTTGCGTCTGGCTCGGCAATGCCGCCCAGACCTTGCATCCGGTCGCCGGCCAGGGCTTCAACCTGGCCTTGCGCGACGTCTGGGAACTGGCGCGCGTGCTGGCCGACGCACCCGACCCCGGCGCGGCGGAACCGCTCTCCCGCTATGCCGCCGCACGCCGCCTCGACCGGCGCAGCACGATAGCCTTCACGGACATCTTGGTGCGGGTATTCAGCAACGACAACGCGCTGCTGCGTCAGGCGCGCGGCTTGGGATTGCTGGCCATGGACATGCTGCCGCCCCTGCGCAATCTCGTCGCCAGGCGCATGATGTACGGCGCGCGGGCATGGCCGTGAGAGCGCACCTATTTGGATGACTGCACGAAGACCACTATGCTTTATTACGCCATCAAGCTCTTCCTCTCGGCATTGATCATCGTCGCCATCTCGGAAATCGCCAAGCGTTCCACGGGATTTGCGGCCTTGCTTGCCTCGCTTCCCCTCACCTCGCTGCTAGCCTTCGTCTGGCTTCAGGTGGAGGGCGCTCAGCCGGAGAAAATCGCCGAGCTGTCCAGCCAGGTATTCTGGCTGGTCATCCCCTCGCTGCTTCTATTTCTGCTACTCCCTCTCTTGTTGAGGAATGGCGTGGGCTTTTGGGCAAGTCTGGGACTGTCGATCCTGGCAACGGCGGGTTGCTACGCAGCGCTGCTGCCGCTGCTGCGGCGGATGGGCGTTAATTTGTAATTCGCCTTCGACGAGACAAGATTCTAAGAAACCAGGGCGGATATCCTGTTCGGCTCGATCGCAGCCATTCATCGGTATACGCATTCATACTTTATTGCATTGCGCCAGCGACCCTGCTTGACGGCACTCGCTTTGCGGTAGAATCGCTTTTCCGTTTGAGCCGATTCCATTCCTCGCAGCGCACCAATGCAATTCGCCGGTTTCACCCTCCGCAATAATTTGTTCGTCGCGCCCATGGCGGGAGTGACCGACCGGCCTTTCCGCCAGTTGTGCAAGCAGCTCGGAGCGGGGCTGGCCGTATCGGAAATGGTGACCTCCAACTCCTTGCTCTACGGCAGCGCCAAGACGCTGCGGCGCGCCAACCACGAAGGCGAGACGGAGCCGATCGCCGTGCAGATCGCCGGCGCCGATCCGCGCATGATGGCGGCAGCGGCCCGCCACAACGTGGAGCAGGGTGCGCAGATCATCGACATCAACATGGGCTGCCCTGCCAAGAAGATTTGCAATGTCATGGCCGGTTCGGCGCTGATGCAGGACGAGCCGCTGGTGGCGAGAATCCTCGAAGCCGTGGTGGCGGCCGTACCCGGCGTTCCGGTGACCCTGAAGTTCCGCACCGGTTGGAATCGCGAGCACAAGAATGCCCCCGCCATCGCACGCATCGCCGAGGCCAGCGGCATCCGCGCCGTCGCCATTCACGGCCGGACGCGCGCCGACCAGTACCAGGGGTGCGCCGAATACGACACGATCGCGCTGGTCAAATCCCAGATCAAAATCCCGGTGATCGCCAACGGCGACATCGACACGCCGCAAAAGGCCAAGTTCGTTCTCGACTACACCCAGGCCGACGGCCTGATGATCGGCCGCGCTGCCCAAGGCCGTCCGTGGATATTCCGTGAGATCGAGCATTACCTCGTCAGCGGCAAGCTGCCGCCGCCGCCCAGCGCCGTCGAGATCCACGGCATACTTCGTCGCCACCTGGCCGAACTGTACGCTTTCTACGGCGAGCAGACCGGCGTCAAAATCGCCCGCAAGCACATCGCCTGGTATACCAAGGGACTGGATGGCGCGGCACGCTTCCGTCATAGCATGAACCAGCTCTCCGAAGTCGAGGAGCAACTGTCCGCGACCGAGGAGTTTTTCCTCGGCTACGCCCACCCGGGCGCAGCCAATCAGCGTTTCTCCTGCGAGGAAATGTTAGCCGCATGAACACTAATGAAATCGCCGATTGCGTCAGGCGCACCCTCAATCGCTATTTTCGCGATCTCGACGGCGAGAAGCCGAACACCATTTACGACATGGTGCTGAGAAACGTCGAACAATCGATGCTCGAAACGGTCATGCACCATGCCGACGGGAACCAGACCGTCGCCGCAAACATGCTGGGCATCAACCGCAACACACTGCGACGAAAGTTGACCGAGTACGAGCTGCTTTGAGTAACCAGAGTAACCATTAACCGCAAAGGACGCAGCGGGCGCAGAGGCCGGCATGGATATCCCCACCGGGGATTATTTCGATGTCATCTCTGGTCCCTGCGCTAAAACATGAAACTGACCCAAGCCCTGATCAGCGTTTCCGACAAGCGCGACGTTGTCGACTTTGCCCGTGCCTTGCATACCCTCGGCATCAAGTTGCTGTCCACCGGCGGCACCGCCAAGCTGCTGCGCGATGCCGGCCTGGCCGTCACCGAAGTTTCCGACTACACCGGATTCCCCGAGATGCTCGATGGCCGCGTCAAGACGCTCCATCCCAAGGTGCATGGAGGCATCCTGGGCCGGCGCGACTTGCCGGAACATCTGCGCACCATGGAGACCCACGGCATTCCGTGCATCGACCTGGTGGTGGTGAATCTCTACCCATTCCAGCAGGCCATCGCCAAGCACGACTGCACCATAGAAGAGGCGATCGAGAACATCGACATCGGCGGCCCGACCATGGTGCGCGCCGCCGCCAAGAACCACGGCAACGAGCAGGGCGGCGTCGGGGTGGTCACCGATCCGGAAGACTATGCCGGCATCATCGACGAGCTGCGCGCCAACGGTTGTACGCTGTCTTACCAGACCCGCTTCGCCCTGGCGAAGAAGGCTTTCACCCACACGGCACGCTACGATTCGGCGATTGCCAATTACCTTACCAGCCTCGACGCCGAGAACCGGTGCGGCATTTTCCCGGAACGGCTGCAGCTGGCTTTCGACAAACTCGATACCCTGCGCTACGGCGAGAATCCGCATCAGCAGGCCGCCTTCTATCGCGAGCGCGGTTTGGCGAACGACTCCTCGACCGGCAACATCGCCAACTACACCCAGTTGCAGGGCAAGGAACTCTCCTACAACAACATCGCCGATGCCGACGCCGCCTGGGAATGCGTCAAAGCTTTCGAGGCCGCCGCGCATAGCGCGACCTGCGTCATCGTCAAGCACGCCAATCCATGCGGCGTGGCGGTTGCCGCGAGCGCGGTGGAAGCTTACCGCAAGGCGTTCAGCACCGATCCGACCTCGGCTTTCGGCGGGATCATCGCGCTCAACGTCGCCATCGACAAAGCCGCGGCAGAGGCCATTTCCGGCCAGTTCGCCGAAGTCATCATCGCACCGGAAATCACGGCCGAAGCGCGCGCCGTATTCGCGGCCAAGCAGAACCTGCGGGTGTTGAGCATCCCCATGGCAGCCCATGCCGCGAACGGGAAAGGCGGCGGCGCGCTCGACTTCAAGCGAGTCGGCGGCGGCCTGCTGGTACAGACGGCCGATGTGGCGCGCATCGCCCAGGCCGACCTGAAGCTGGTGACCAAGCGTGCGCCGAGCGCGCAGGAGATAAGCGACCTGCTGTTCGCCTGGCGCGTCGCCAAATACGTCAAATCGAACGCCATCGTCTATTGCAAGGACGGCATGACGGTGGGCGTCGGCGCAGGCCAGATGAGCCGCGTCGACTCGGCGCGCATCGCCGCCATCAAAGCCGAAAACAACGGCCTCAGCGTGAGGGGCTCGGTGGCCGCCTCGGATGCCTTCTTTCCTTTCCGCGACGGCCTCGATGTGCTGGCCAATGCCGGCGCCACGGCGGTGATCCAGCCCGGCGGGTCGGTGCGCGATGCGGAAGTCATCGCGGCGGCCGATGAGCATGGCATCGCCATGGTGTATACCGGCTTCCGGCATTTCAGACATTGAAGCGCGTTCCCTGCCCATGAAACTGCTAGTCATCGGTTCCGGCGGACGCGAACATGCGCTGGCCTGGCGCCTGGCGCAATCGCCGCGTGTGCAGAAAGTCATGGTCGCGCCGGGCAATGCCGGCACGGCGGGCGAGGACGGCGTCGAGAACCTCCCATTGACAGGCATTCCCGAACTGGTGGCCTATGCCCAGGCGGAGCAGATTTATGCCACCGTCGTCGGCCCGGAAGCGCCGCTGGCCGCCGGCATCGTCGATGCCTTTCGGGCCGCCGACTTGCGCATTTTCGGACCGACGCAGGCGGCGGCGCAGCTGGAAAGCTCCAAGGATTTCGCCAAGCGTTTCATGATGCGCCATGGCATCCCGACGGCGAAGTTCGCCACCTTTTCCGCGGCCGCCGAGGCCCACGCCTATGTCGATAGCCAAGGCGCCCCGATCGTCATCAAGGCCGACGGCCTGGCCGCCGGCAAAGGCGTGGTGGTGGCGATGTCGCTCGCCGAAGCCCATGCCGCCATCGACATGATGCTGCTCGACAATCGCATGGGCGATGCCGGCTCGCGGGTGGTCATCGAAGAGTTTCTCGACGGCGAGGAAGCCAGCTTCATCGTCATGGCCGACGGCGTGCATGCGCTGGCCCTGGCCACCAGCCAGGATCACAAGCGCCTCAAGGACGGCGACCAGGGACCCAACACCGGCGGCATGGGCGCCTATTCGCCGGCCCCCGTGGTGACGCCGAAAGTGCATGCACAAGTCATGCGCGAAATCATCATGCCGACCATCAACGGCATGGCCAAGGACGGCATCGTGTATACCGGCTTCCTCTATGCCGGCCTGATGATCATGCCCGACGGCACGCCCCGGGTGATCGAATACAACTGCCGCATGGGCGACCCCGAAGCCCAGCCGATCATGCTGCGCCTCAAGAGCGACCTGGTCGACCTGGTCGATGCGGCCATCGACGGCCATCTCGACAGGATCGAAGCCGACTGGGACAGGCGCGTCGCGCTGGGTGTGGTGCTGGCCGCCGCCGGGTACCCGGATGCCCCGCGCAAGGGCGACACGATTCACGATCTGCCCAAACCCGCCGAAGATGGCCATGTGTTCCATGCCGGCACGGCGCAGCGCGACGGCCACATTGTCACTGCCGGCGGCCGCGTGCTGTGCGTCACCGCCCTGGGAGACAACGCCCGCGCCGCGCAGAAGCGCGCCTACGAATTCGCCCAGCCGATCCGCTTCGACGGCATGCAGTTGCGCCGCGACATCGGCTATCGCGCCATCGCCAAGCGCGGCTGAAACCGCGCCAATTGCCCTGAGTCACCCATCGGCTTATTTAGCCGATTTGGCCGATTTCCGCCGTTTCGCGCGCGGCGTTAGTCTGCGCCTTTGGGTTCGCAGAAGCGGGCCGATGGGTTTATCATTGGTCTCATGAGACTTAGTGCAGACACCGCCGCCATCATTCGCGACACAGCCGCCGAGATGTTCGGCGGGCCGGTGCGTTTGTTCGGCTCCCGTCTCGACGACAGCGCCCGCGGCGGCGACATCGACCTTTATGTCGAAACCGAACTGGTCGCGGCGGAGGCGGAAGAGCGGCGGTTGCGCATGCTGGCTCGTCTTGCCCGCCGGCTGGGGGACCGCAAGATCGACCTGGTGGTCAAGTCTGTCGACGGCGAGTTGCCGATCCATGCCGTCGCACGCCGCGAGGGAGTCATTCTGTGACAACTGCCGAGCAAGCGCTTGACCAATCCCGTCGCCACCTGCACTACCTGCGCGCCGCAAGCCGTCGCATCCCGTGGCCGCTGACCGCAGAACACATGGCGTCGCCGAGCGACGATCTGGTGGCCGCTCTCGACCAGTTTGCCTTCCGCTTTTCCCGTCTGCAGGATACGCTCGGCCAGAAGGCTTTCCGCGCCGTATTGGTGGACAAGCTGGACGAGCCCCTTGAAGACAGTCCCATGCGCGATTTGCTGGATCGCCTCGAACGCCTGCGGCTTCTGCCGTCCGCCGAGCGCTGGGAAGAAATACGCGCCGTACGCAATGCCCTTGCTCATGATTATCCCGACACCCCCGCTCAGCGAGCCGCCCGTCTGAACCTAGCGCATCCCATGGTCGAAGAAATGTCCGCCATCGTCGAATCGCTAGCGGCGGCGATTTAGTGCCGCATCCTCGGGACTTGCTATGGCGTGCGTTCAGGAGGTGGGCTAACTTAGTGAGCAGAATTCACCCGCACGCATTGTCATTACTGCCCGCGAAGCGCGCCTATGAATTCGCCGCGCCGATCCGTTTCGACGGCATGCAGTTGCGACACGACATCGGCTATCGCGCCATCCGGTGCTAGGCGATCATGGCACCGCCCGTTCCTGGCCCCGGCCGCTGGCGCCGGTTTGCCGACAGCCTGCTGTTTCGCATGATACTGTTTGGCCTGTTCCTGGTGGTCGTCGGTTCCACGGCGCGCATCCTGGTGCTCAAGGAGTTCGTGCGCGAGCATGTGGAAGCGCTTGCCGCGGCGGACCAGATGTCGATCGCCAGCTATATCGCCCGCGACATCGACCTCAAGATCTCCGTCCGGCAAGGCATGCTGGAACGGCTTGCCCGCGAATTGCCGAGAAACCTGCTTGGCCGGCCGCGCGATCTCCAGACCTGGCTCGCCGACCGGCAGAAATTCGACCATCCGTTTTCGAACGGTTTGCTGGTCATCCCGCCTGACGGCGCATCGCTGATTGCCGAGTATCCGGAGGTCCCCGGACGCAAGCAGTTGCGTTTTGACGACCAGGACTGGTTCAAGGATATCGGCAACCGTGCCGGCCCCGTCATTGTCAAGTCGCTGCGTAGCCGAATCACCGGCCACCCCTTGCTGACCATGGCAGCCCATGTCATTGACGACAACGGCAAGCAGCTCGCCGTCCTGGTCGGCATCACGGAACTGCTTGCCGCCGATCTGCTTGGCCCGATCCAGGACAGCCGGTTCGGAGAAAGCGGCGGTTTCCTCGTCATATCGCCAGCCGACAAGCTTTTCATCGTCGCCTCGGACCCCGCCATGACGCTGACAGCGATGCCGCAGCCCGGCATCAATCTCTTGCATGACCGCGTGATGGCGGGCTTTCGCGGCACCGGCACGACCGTCAATGCCAAAGGCATCGAGGAACTCTCGGCCATCGCCGCGGTTCCCTCCACCGGCTGGGTCGTCGTCGCCCGCATGCCGATGCAAGAATCGCTCGGCGTGGTAGACAAGGTACAGCGATTCATCCTGCAAGGCGGACTGATTACGGCAGCGATCTTCATCGTCATCGTCGGCATCTACCTGCGCCGCGTCCTGCGCCCCTTGCGCGACACCGCCGGGCAGATGCGGCGCATGGCCGACGGTTCCATGACGCTGCAACGCCTGCCGATCGTCCGCCACGACGAGGTGGGCGCCATGATCGCCGGATTCAACCGACTGGCGGACCGGCTCAACGAGAAGGAAGTCGCGCTGAAGGAACGCGGCCTTGCCTTGGAACAGGCCTTGGCGGACCTGCACGAAAACCAGGCGCGCATGACCCATATGGCCCACCACGATGCCCTGACAGACCTGCCCAACCGTGCCTTGTTCGAGGACCGTCTGCGTCAGGCCATGGCGCGCGCCGAACGCCATGGCAAGCAGGTCGCGCTGCTGTTCCTCGACCTGGATGGCTTCAAGCCGGTCAACGACAACTATGGCCACGAGATCGGCGACACGGTGCTGCGCGAGGTGGCCGAGCGCTTGCGCGAGACGGTGCGGCGTGCGGACACGGTGGCGCGCCTCGGCGGCGACGAGTTCGTCATCGTGCTGGCCGACCTCGACGAGCCGCGCCCGACCGCGCAGGCGGTGGCGGAGAAATGCATGGAGGCCATCGCTCCGGCGTTTCTCGTCGGCGACAAGCGCCTGACGCTCGGCTTCTCCATTGGTATCGCGCTGTTTCCCGAAGACGGCGAAGGCGTCGCGACCTTGCTTGCCCGTGCCGACCATGCCATGTATCGCGCCAAACAAGGCGGACGCGGCCGCCATGAATTTTTTCGGGCCGCGCCATGAGCGATCTTCCCGACATCGAGGCCGTCGCCGCCTATCTGAAAAATCTCCAGCGGAATATCGTCGCGGCGCTCGAAGCCTGCGACGGCCGACGATTTCCGGTCGACACCTGGGACAAGCCGGAGGGCGGCGGCATTGTCCGCCTGATCGAAGAAGGCAAGGTCTTCGAGCGCGGCGGCGTCAACTTCTCCCATGTGATCGGCGCAGCCATGCCCGCTTCCGCCACCGCGCAGCGACCGGAGCTGGCCGGCCGCGCCTGGGAAGCCTTGGGGGTTTCACTGGTGCTGCATCCGCGCAATCCCTACTGTCCTACCACCCATATGAACGTACGCTGCTTCGTCGCGACCAAGGAAGGAAGCGAACCGGTCTGGTGGTTTGGCGGCGGGACGGACCTGACGCCTTACTACGGCTTTGCGGAGGACGCAATCCACTTCCATGCAAGCTGCAAGCGGGCGTTGGCGCCGTTCGGCGAAGACCTGCATCGCCGCTACAAGGAGGGCTGCGACCGCTATTTCTTCCTCAAGCACCGCAACGAGCCACGCGGCATCGGCGGCATATTCTTCGACGATCTCAACGAAGGCGGCTTCCCGCGTTGTTTCGCGTTGACGCGCAGCGTCGGCGACAGCTTCCTCGACGCCTACCTGCCGATACTCGCGCGTCGCAAGGATCTGCCCTATGGCGAACGCGAACGCGATTTTCAGGCTTATCGGCGGGGACGCTATGTCGAGTTCAACCTGGTCTGGGATCGCGGCACATTATTCGGTTTGCAATCGGGCGGGCGCACCGAATCGATACTGATGTCGCTGCCGCCGCTGGTGAAATGGCGTTACGACTGGCATCCGGAGCCAGGCAGCGCCGAAGAAAAGTTGTATACGGATTTCCTCGTGCCGCGCGATTGGGTTTGAGCATTCGATCTTCCGGCGGCCCGGCATATTGAGATGGAAGCTTCGAATATGCGCCTTGCCATGTTCTGCCGATCGTTGCTGCTGCTGTGTTGTTTCGCCGCCGCCGCAGTCGCCTACGCAGTCACGGAAGCGCCGGCGGAACTCGAACTCTTTGCGCGCGAAGGCTGTCCGCACTGCGACGATGCCAAGCGGTTGGCGACCAGCCTGGGCGCCAGCCGGCCCGGCTTGCGTATCCTCGTGCACGATGTCGTGGAGAATCCCGCAGCGCTCCAGCGCCTGGAAACCCTGGCCCGGCAGTCGGGCGTAAGCGGCCCCGCCGTTCCGGCGTTCTACGTCCAGGGCAATCTCATCGTCGGCTATGCCGGCGCAAACACCACCGGCGCACGCATCATCGCCCTGCTGGACAGTCCCGAGTCGCCCGGACAAGCGGCCGCCAAAGCAGCAAAAGCCGGCAATGCCTGCGCCATTGTGGAGACATCATCTTGCAGCGCCTCCGCGGGGGCGCTGCAAGATGATGCCATCGACATACCACTGGTCGGCCTGCGGGTGACGGTGGGCGAGATGGGGCTGCCCCTGTTCACCATCGTCATCGGCTTGCTGGACGGCTTCAACCCCTGCTCGATGTGGGTTCTGGTCTTCATGATCGCCATGCTCGCTTCCCTGAAAGACCGCCTCAAGCTGTTGCTCATCGCGGGAACCTTCGTGGCGGTGGAAGGCATCGCCTACTTCGCCTTCATGGCAGCCTGGCTCAACCTGTTCTTCCTGGTGGGCATCTCGCGGGTGTCCGAAATTATCCTGGGGGCGATCGCAGGGCTGGCCGGGCTGATCAACCTGAAAGATTTCTGGGCGTTTGGCCGCGGCTTTTCGCTGGCCATCCCCGAAACCGCGAAGCCCAGGCTCTATGCCAGGATGCGCCAGATCCTGCAGAGCGGACACCTGGCGGCGGCGCTGGCCGGCGCCGTGGCGATGGCAGTGCTGGTGCAAATCGTGGAACTCATGTGCACCTCGGGCTTCCCGGCCTTATACACGCGCATCCTGACGCTGCGGCACCTGGATCACTGGCGCTACTACGCGTACCTGCTGCTTTACAACGCGGCTTACCTGCTGGATGACATCGTCGTGCTGGCGATCGGGGTGGCCACGCTCAGCCAACGCAGGCTGCAAGCGCACGAAGGCAAGTGGCTGAAACTGATCAGCGGACTGGTCATGATCGGGCTGGCGGCCTATTTGATAGCCGCACCGTCCTCCTGACTGTCGAGGCTCGTCAGGCTTCTATAGAAACTCCTCCGGCGGACGACAACTCATGCCGAACGCCTCGGCGACAGCGCGATGAGCGATTTCTCCCCGGACCATGTTCAGCCCCTTGAGCAACGCCGGATCGTCGCGCAGCGCCTGTTGCCAGCCCTTGTCCGCCAGTCGCGACACATAGGGCAGGGTGGCGTTGGTCAGCGCGAGGGTGGCAGTGCGCGGCACGCCGCCGGGCATGTTCGACACCGCATAGTGGACCACGCCATCGACGACATAGGTCGGGTTCTCGTGGGTAGTGGGACGCGTGGTTTCGACGCAACCGCCCTGATCCACCGCGACATCCACGATGACTGCGCCTTTGCGCATGATTTTAAGATCGTCGCGGCGGATCAGCTTGGGGGCGGCCGCGCCGGGAATCAGCACACCGCCGATCACCAGATCGGCCGCGCCGAGCCGTTCAAGCAGCGTGTGCCGGGTAAAAAAAACCAGCTCGACATTGGCCGGCAGGATATCGCCGAGATGACGCAGCCGTTCCAGGGAAATATCCAGCACGCTGACGCGGGCGCCCATCCCGGCCGCCATCCTGGCGGCATTCGCGCCCACCACCCCGCCGCCGAGTATGACGACATGCGCCGCGGGTACACCGGTTGCGCCGCCCAGCAAAATACCGCGGCCGCCGTATAAATATTCCAGATACTTGGCCCCCTCTTGTACGGCCATGCGCCCCGCCACTTCGGACATCGGCGTGAGCAAGGGCAATTCGCCCGTCGGCAGCGCCACCGTTTCGTAGGCAATGCAGATTGCACCGGCGTCTAGATGCGCCCGGGTCAGGCGTTGATCGGCGGCAAAGTGAAAATAGGCGAACAGGACTTGTCCGGATTCGATCCGTTGCCACTCGGGCTTAATCGGCTCCTTGACCTTGACGATCAGCTCGGCTTGCGCCCAAACCGCATCGGCGTCGACGGCAATGCGCGCGCCCGCAGACAGGTATTGCGCGTCGCTGAAACCGCTGCCGAGTCCTGCGCCCGTTTCAACCGCCACGCTGTGCCCGGCAGCCACCAGCGCTTCCGCTCCGGAAGGAACCAGGGCGACGCGGTTCTCGTTGGTCTTGATTTCTCTAGGAATGCCGATTCTCATATGACGATCCCACGAAACATTGGCGGTTCGCGATGCTGGCCGCTCCTAAGAAGTCCCAGCATATCAAGGAATTTCGCCGCACGATCGGCAGGCGCAAAAATAATCGCGGGACTGACTATATACTGTAGCAGCAGGGAACCGGATTGCCGCCATTTCGGCTCCCGCACTCGAAATTGGATACCTGAGTTCTCTTTCCACATCGAATTGCCAGCTCCTGCCAACTCCTGATTCCTATGGACGCCAATAGTATCCGCTCTCTTCCGGAACGCCTGGGCAGCTACGCGGGGAATCGCTGCGGAGAACTCGGCGCCTGGTTCCTCGATATCTTCCTGGCATTCCCTCGCTTCGTCTGGCGCGAGATGCTGCGTCCGGCGCTGTGCCAACGAAGGCTGCAACGCGCCCTGGCCGACGAAACGCGGCGCTTGTTTTACCTCCAGGGTGTCGCGCCGCTGCAGACGCATCGCAGTGTCATGGTGGCTTGCGTGACCCTGTTCGCCCTCGTGCTGGGGAGTCAGGCCGCCGTGTACGGACTCCATGCCTCCGTCGAGGGCATCGCGGCCAAGCTGGTGGTCTTCACGCTGGTGCCGGGGTTCACCGCGTTTTATGTCGTGCTGGGCACCAAAGTCCGCTGGTATGTGGCGATGAATCGCGCCATGCTGCGCGGTGAACAACGGCTTTGGCAACAGTGGGAAACCTCGCTCTGGTTGATGCAAGGCGTGCCGCAGATCGCCGCAGCGGCGCTCTCCAGCCTGAATCTCGCATTGCTGAATCTCATCGCCCTGCTGTTTGCCGAACCGTTGATGGGAACCGTTCAGCACGTGTTGCTGCCCAACGTTCCACCGCTGAATTTCTCCCACTATCTGACGCCGGGCCTGTTTCTGCTCGCGCTTGCCAAGGCGATGGTCATCAGCAGCGGCGTCACGGCCTGGTTCGCCTTCTGCGTCGCGTCAGCGGAAAAACCGGATCGGGATCTCGGCAGGATCGTCGGCCGGACGACCCTGCCTTTCCTTTTCGCCTGGCTGGTTGCCGAGGCGATTTCCTGGTGGCTGGCGCAGCTGTGAGAGACCCCGCGCCGATCTTGCGCAGCTACGCTTCCTGGCCGGCGCTGCAGGCCGCCGCCCACGCCTGGGCGCAGGAAACCGGCGCGGCTCTGGTGTGTCCCGAACTCCCGCTGCTGGGCGCTTATTCCGTGGTCGAAAACCTGGCCCTGGTACGGCAGCTACGGGCCGGCGCCAAGTCGTGGCGCGCCCACCCGCTCGCGCTGGCCACTTTGGCGCGTGCCGGCCTCGCGCATCTTGCCGAATGTACTGCCGACGAACTGTCGCCGCACGATACGCTGGCGATCAAGTGTTGCTCGGCGGCGATGCAGCCGCATGGCCGAGTGGCGTTTGTATGCGGAGGACATATGAGCGACGGGGCCATGGAAATGGCGACGATTTCCCGTATGATCGGACTGTTCGCAGACCGCTGGCGGCGCTGCGAAATTTTTGTGGAGGAGGCTCGTGCCGGACTTGTCCAGATCGTTTGATCCCTCGTCTCGCGCGGCGCGCATCGCCGGCATCGTCCTGCTGGCGCTGCCCTTCCTTGCCGTGCTGGCCTTGGCTTATACCGCTTACCGCCAGGGCCTGTTCGAACGGCAATACCCGTATCTGCTGCTCGCGCCCAGCGCGGTGGGCGTGCATGTCGGCATGCCGGTGGAATTTTCCGGCTTCCCGATCGGCAGCGTCGAGAATGTGCACCTCAACGAATCTGGCGAGGCCGAAATTACCATCGTCGTCGCCGACCGGCACCTGCGTTGGGTCCGCGCCGACAGCGGATTTTCTCTCCAGCAGCCGCTGTTCGGCTCCCCCAAGATCGTGGTCGATACGCGCGAACTGAAGAACCCCATCCTGCCGGCCGGCTCGACGCGCCGCCTGGGCAGCGAAAACTCGCTCGACCAGCTGTTGGCGCAGACCAAGCCCTTACTCGCCGACCTGCGCCAGCTGGCGCATGCGCTTGCCGATCCCGCCGGCCCGCTGCAACGTAGCCTGGGGCATGCCGAGCGAGTGTCGCAACGCATGGCGCAGGAAGGCATCGCGAGCGCAGTGACGGCCAACCCGAAAACCGGCCAGGAAATGGATGCCGTCCTGGTGCAGAGCCACACCGTCCTTGCCCATCTGGACAAGGCGCTGATCCATGCCGAACAGCGCTTGTTGGGCGCCGGCGGCACTGTCGACAAAGTCGATGCGAACCTTGCCGAAACCATTGCGACGCTCAACAGCCTGCGCGACTCCCTGCAAGCGCTGACGCGCGTGTTGGGCCACGGCGAACGCGTCGCCGCCAACCTCGCCAATGGCAGCGAAGACCTGGCGACACTGCGGCAGCGCATCGACCAGGCGGTCTACCGTACGGACGAAATCCTCAAGCGAGTCGACGGTTTCCTGTCGCGTCCCAAGGAAGCGGTACTGCCATGAACTTGCGCCTGCTCGAATCCCTATTCCTCCTGCTGCTCGCAGGATGTGCCAGCGGCGGGCCGCGCTGGCATGCCGACGCCGTGGGCTGGCTGGAAACCTACCGGGAACAGGCCTTGGCCGGAGAGACCCGGCTCGCGCCGGCGGCTTATGCCAACGCCCTGGCTGAATTCAAGCGGGGCGGCGACTGGGATGGACTGGCCGTCGCCCATCTGACTCGTTGCGCCGTCGAACGCGCCACCGATCAGCCGCTGCTGGGTTGCGCAGCTTACACCGCGCAGCAACCCCTGGGCGCCAGCAGGAGCAACGATGCCTACGCGCGCTGGTTGGCCGGCGCAGCCACCCGCGAGGACATCGAGTTCCTGCCACCGGTCTACCGCGACCTGGCCGCAGCCATGCAAAGCGGCAACGCCGCCTTGTCCGCCGAACGGCTTTCGCGCATCGAGCCGCCCCTGTCGGCATTGGTGGCGCTGGCCTTGGTCTGGCGGGAATTGCCCGACGCCGGGCCGGCATTGGCTGCCGGCGAGGCTTTGGCGGGGAAGCAGGGCTGGCTGGCCGCCCATCGGACTTGCCTCGGGCGTGAAATCGTTCTCCTCAAACAGCGGGGCGACGCCGCGGGTGCGGCGGAAAGGGAGAAGCGATTACGCTTGCTCGGCACCGGCCCATGAAACTCTGGCATGCATGTTCGTCGGTGTTGCGCCGCCCGTCGTTCTGGCTGGCGCTGTGCGTCGCGGCCGCAGTCGAATTGGCATCCGGCGCGGGCTGGTTCGGCCGCATCGAAACCACTTGGGAAGACATGCAACACCGGCTGGCCGGCGTCCGCCACTGGCCCAGTCATGTGGCGCTGGTGGTCATCGACGACGCCTCGCTCAACCAGTACAAGGACGATCCGCTGGCCTTCTGGACGCCGCATCTGGCCAGAGCCTCGGCGCGCCTGCGGGAAGTCGGCGCGGCGGCGGTCGGCATCGATTTTTTGTTTTCCGTGAGTCCGGAAGCCTGGCTTGCGCGCCTGCTGCCCGCCGACAGCAAGATCGCCCGTACTTACGACGGGCCGCTGCGCGCCGAAATCAATTCCGGCCAGGTGGTGCTGGTGTCTTCCCACCTGTTCGATCCCAAGACCGGCTATGACCAATTGTTGCTGCCCGATGCGAGTTTCCTGATGGCGGTGCCCGATTTCGATTTCCCCAGCCATGTCGGACTCGCCAATTTGCTGTCGGATAATGACGGCGTCGTACGCCGCTTTGTGATTGCCCCGACGCTGCACCTGCCGCCCGGCACGGATCCGGCCCAGCTGCCGCGCTACAGCCTGGCGCCGCTGCTGGCGGCGCGCGCCGCCAGCCTCGACAAGTCGCGCGCCGACTGGGAATTGGCCAGCATCGCCAGGCGGGCGGCGGACGAACTTCACCGCATCGTGTATAGCGGTCCGCCCGGCACCATCCCGCGCATCACCTTATCCCGCCTGCTGTCCGACACGGCCCTCAGCGACCCCGTCGTCCAGGATCTGCGCGGCAAGGCGGTGATCCTCGGCGGCGAATTTCTCAGCATGGGCGATGTGCATCTCACTCCCTATGGCACCGGCGGTTTTGCCGGCAGCGGCGCCATCATGACCGGCGCCGAAGTGCAGGCCAACATCATCGAGACGCTGCTGGCCGGGCTGGTCTATCGGCCTTTTCCCGGCCCGGCCCACTTCGTCCTGGCGCTGCTGTTTGCCGCCAGCGGCGTCAGTCTCTGGTCGGCCCGCGGCGCCTTGCGGATGGCCGGATTGGCGGCCATGCTGGGATTGGCGTTGCTGATTTCATATTCTGCCTTCGTCAGGTTTCTGCTGCTCCCGGTGGTCCCGCTGGTGGCGGCTTTGCTGCTGACTTTCGGCGGTTGCGCGTTGCTGGCGAACTCGCCGGCGCGACGACATGAAGCCAGGCTGCGCGCGGCCCTCGGCGCACATCTGGGAGAGGAGAACTTTGCCTGGCTGGCGGCGGCCCGGCAGATGCTGCCCGCAGGCTGGGAGCTTTTCCCCGCGGCGGTACTTGCGCTGGTGCTGCCTCCCGCCGAGGATGTCGCGGATTTTGAGAGACTGCTGGCGCTGCTGCGCGAAAAGCTGCGGTCGCTGGGCGCCACGGTCTCCGCTGGCGAGGGGCAACTGCTGCTGGCCTACTTCGGCTGGCCGCGACCGACCGCCAATCCGAGCGCCGAGGCGCTTGCGGCGGTGCAGTCCGTTTCCCGGCTGCTGTCCGAAGAAGGCGTGACGAATGCTTTTGGCATCGGATTGCATGTCGGCGAAACGGCATTCCGGGTTGACCGCGGCACGCTGCTGGCGGCAGGAGAAAGCGTCGCCGCCGCCGCCGGCCTCGCGCATCAGTCGCTGCACAGAAACGGCCGCACGCTCGCCAGCGTTCGACTGATGCAGGCTGCCTGTCCGGAGAAAGCCGCTCCGCTCGAAACCGTTGTTTGGCAAAATGGCGCGGCGCGGACCTTGGCCGCTGAAGTGGAAACATAGGAGAAACCCATGAAACGCATCGTTACTGCCGCAATATTTGCGCTGTCCTTGAGTCCGCTGGCCGCGTATCCCGCCGATACCGGCTTCGCCACGCTGGTAGCCGGCGCGGTCGTTTTCAAGGATGGCGCGCCGCTGACGGTTTTCACCAAGCTGCGCAGCGGCGATCAGTTGTTGCTCAAGCCGGGCGCCAAGCTGCAATTGGTCTATTTCGCGTCGGGGCGCCAGGAAACCTGGGGCAGCCCGTGCAACCTGTCCATCGGCGAACGCGAAAGCAGCGCCAGGGAATGTCCCGACCCCGGCGTCAAGGCATTGCCGCCGATGGTGCTGAGTGCGCTGCTGAACACGCCCGATCTGATTACCGACATCCGCAATCGCTCAGGCATGGTGAGGGTGCGTGCCTTCGCCGATCAGGAACAGGTGGCCGCAGATCAAGCGCAGTACCGGTCCTTGCGCGAACAGGCGGCGCCGGACGACATCACGCCCGAACTCTATCTCTTTTCGCGTCAATGGAAATTTCATCTGACCAGCGCCATGGCCGAGACTCTCGCGGCCATGGAACAACGCCAGCCGAATAATCCCGAGGTGGCGGCGCTGCGCGCCAAATACCAGAAGCTGCTCGACGGCATGGAAAAGAAGGCGCCGAACATCGGCCAGTAAGCCGGCAAGGTCTGCTAGGAATCCATCGCCGCGATCTCGGCCACGCCGGCGTCGATCAGACGGCGGGCGATGCTGATCCGATGCGGCAGACTCGGCAGCCGGTCGATGCCGAACCACTCGGCCGCCTCGATCTCGCCGGGCTGCGGACTGATTTCGCCGCTCTGGTAATCGGCAAAGAAGGCGATCATCAGAGAATGCGGGAAGGGCCAGGGCTGGCTGCCGAAGTAGCGCAGATTGGCGATCTCGACGCCGACTTCTTCACGAACTTCGCGATGCAAGGTTTCTTCCAGGCTTTCCCCCGGCTCGACAAATCCGGCCAGGGCGCTGAACATGCCCGGGGAGAAATGCGGCGAGCGCGCCAGCAGCAACTCGCGTTGACGCCTGACCAGCGCCATCACCGCCGGCGCCAGCCGGGGATAACTGGCCAGGCCGCAGGACGGACAGGTTCGGGAACGTTCGCTGGCGCTGCATTCGGTGGGCGTGCCGCAACGACCGCAGAACCTGTGGTTCCGGTCCCACAGCACGACCTGGCTTGCCCGTCCCGCCAATCCAAACAGCATGTCGTCGATGCGTCCGAACAAGGCGCGCAATCCGAGCCATGCCCAAGATGGCGGCGGGACCGCACCTTCAGGTAGAGCGGCGGCGTAACAACCGCGCCCATCGAGACTCCCGAGGTAATGGTAATGGCAGCGCTGTGGCGCGACGTTTATCGGGCCCAGATCGCGGCGACTGGGAACCCGCACCTGCTCGTCGCCGAATATGACAAGCAACTCAGTTTCGCGAAACAGGAAACACAGGTCGGTATCGGCATGTCGCTCAGGCGCCAATACTGCCGGGGAAAACATCGCTGGTGCCGGCAAAACCGAACTAAAGCGCCTTGTGGCTACCGTCGCAGAACACGCCGTTCTTGCTCTGCTTGCAGACGCAGAAATAAACGGTCTCGCTGTCTTCCGCGGTGAATTTCACCGGGGCGAACTCGCTGCCCTTATGGCTGCCGTCGCAGAATGGCTGAAGCTTGCTCTGACCACAAGCGCACCAGTAGTAATCCTTGCCTTTCTCGACTTCAACGGCGATGGGCGCTTTTGCGGCGATTTGCGGTTTGTTCATATTGACCTCTCTCTTGACAGTGCGAAATAAATCTCCCGATCCGGAACCGGTTGATAGTTCCAGTTAGAACTATATTAGTCCGCGTTAGTACTATAGTCAAGACAAACCAAGTCAGGCGCGCAAAGCCGTTTGCGCAACCTGCGCCCCAAGCAGAGACTCGAAATCGTCCGGCGGCACGGGGCGGGAGTAAAGGAATCCTTGAGCATAGTCGCAGCTGGCCGCCTTCAACAGCCGGTTTTGCTCCTCCGTCTCCACTCCTTCCGCGATCACCTGGAGGCCCAGTTTGTGCGCCATGGCGATAATGGCTTGGCACAACGCCATGTTTTTATTGCCTGGCGCCAGGTTCCGCACGAACGACTGGTCGATCTTGAGAAAGTCGATATCGAACTGCTGCAGATAGGAAAGCGACGAGTAGCCGGTGCCGAAATCGTCGAGGGAGACCTGGATCCCCGCATCGCGGAACTCGTGCAATTTGTCGGTCACGGCGCTGCTGGCATCCAACAGCAAGCTCTCGGTGATCTCCACCACGATGCCTTGCCCGGGCAGGGCGAAGTCTTGCATATGACTGCGCCACAAATGGCGCGAGTTCTCCATATTGTGGAACTGCACCGGCGACTTGTTGATGCTGATCTGGAACGACTCGTGGTGCATGGCCCGCCAGCGCGCGGCCTGCTGCGCCGCTTCGCGGAACACCCAATTGCCGATATCGATGATCATGCCGGTGGTCTCGGCAATCGGAATGAATTCGGCCGGACCGATCAGGCCGCGTTCCGGATGCTGCCAGCGCAGCAGCGCTTCCGCCTTATGCAGGGAGCCGGTCGCCAGCTCCACGATCGGCTGGTAATACACGCGGAGCTGGTTGCCTGCCAGGGCACTGCGCAAATCGTTGGTCAGCCGCATCCGGGTGCGGGCGGTTTCTTGCATCAAGGGGGTGAAATAGCTGATGCGATTGCGCCCCTGGTCCTTGGTGGCGTACATGGCCTGGTCGGCGTTCTTCAGCAGGCCATCGATTCCATCGGCATCTTCGGGATAGAACGTGATGCCGATGCTGGCCGAGATATAGACGATTTCGCTGCCCAGCTGAAAGGGTTCGGCAAGTTTATGCAGGATTTTCTGCGCGACAGGTTCCGCGCTATGGGGTTCGTCCAGTTCTCCCAGAATGACGGTGAATTCATCTCCGCCCAGGCGCGCCACGGTATCAGTTTCGCGGACGCAACCGATCATGCGCTGCGCTGCCTCCTTGAGCAGAATGTCTCCCAAGTCATGGCCGAGGGTGTCGTTGACGTCCTTGAAATGGTCGAGGTCGAGGAAAATCAAGGCCAGTTGCAGGCCCGTGCGGTCGGTCTTCTTGATATCCTGCCCGAGGCGGTCGAGGAACATGCGACGGTTGGGCAGGCCGGTCAACGCATCGAAATTCGCTTGCTGCCAGATCAGTTCGTCGGATTGCTTTTTCTTGGTGATGTCGGAAAACAGCGCCACCAGCCGGTGCGCCGAACCATCTTCGCCTCTGATGGTGTTGATGGTGAGCAATTCGGCGAAGATCTCCCCGCTCTTGTGCCGATTCCATATCTCCCCTTGCCAGTGGCCGGTGGCGACGATTGCCTGCCACATGGCCTGGTAGAACGCCTGGTCATGCAGGCCGGATTTTAGAATGCGCGGGTTCTTGCCGATGACTTCGTCCGGCCTGTAGCCGGTCAGCTGGGTAAACGCGGGGTTGACGGTGATGATGGTGCCGCCGGCATCGCAAACCAGCATCCCTTCGCTGCTGTTTTGATACACCAGGGAAGCGAGCCGCATGGAGTCTTCGGCGTGTTTGCGTGCCGTGATGTCCAGATTGTTTCCCAGATATCCCGTGACCTCGCCATGCTCGTTGCGCAACGGGACGGCATTGCCATTGACCCAGGTGAATTTTCCGTCGGGCCTGAGGACACGGTAGTCCAACGACCATTCGCGCGTTGACGATCCCGCTTCCTGCCAGGTCGCGACGATCAAGTGCTTATCCTCCGGATGCAGTGCCTGCATCCATCCCTGCCCGGTCGCTTGTTCGGGAGAAAGTCCGGCCATCTCGCACCAGCGGCGATTCACGAAAACGCAATTACCCTTGGCGTCGGTCTGGTAGATGCCCATCGGGGCATGCATGGCCAGCATGCGAAAGCGCTCCTCGCTTTCCCTGAGTTGGGAAACCCGCTCCCTGATTTTCGATTCCAGCAATAGCTGGTTGGCTTCGAGTTGACGTCGTTGCCGGTACAGATCGCAGAAAACCTTGACCTTGCTTTGCAGGATGTGCGGCTCGAAAGGCTTGATCAGGTAATCCACCGCCCCCATTTCATAGCCCTTGAACTGAAGCTGGATATCCTTCATCCCGGCGGTCACGAAAATAATCGGGAGGTGCCGCGTCTTGGGGTTGGAGCGCATCAATTCCGCCGTCTCGAATCCGTCGATATCCGGCATCTGCACGTCCAGCAGCACCAAGGCAAAATCCCGCTTCAGGGTATGCCGCAGGGCATCGTTTCCCGAGGTGGCTTTCACCAGTTCAACGTCCGGGTTGCCGAGAACGGCTTCCAGCGCCACCAGATTCTCAGGGTAGTCGTCGACCAGCAGCAGAGCGACTTTTTCAGGCTGCATACCGGTTTCCGTGTTGCGGCGCCGGCGTCGCCAACCGGACCAGTTGGCTGGCGATATCCGCCAGCGACAGCACATGATCCACGACGGTTGCCGCCAGCGCCGAACTGGGCATCTGCGGGGCCTCGGCATCGGCCGGGTCTTGCACGATAGCCATGCCGCCCATCGCTTTGAGCGTCTTCAAACCTCGGCTGCCATCGCAATTGGCCCCGGTCAGCACCACGCCGACCAGTTCCGGTCCATAGGCTTCGGCAGCCGTTTCGAATAGCACATCGACCGACGGACGGGCAAAGCTCACCGGGGGATCGGCAGAAAGCGCCAGCCGGCCCCCCTGCTCCAACAGCAGATGGTAGTTGGGAGGCGCGAGGTACGCCGTGCCCGGCAGAATTTGTTCCTGATCGTCAGCTTCCTTGACGCGGATGCCGCAAAGTTCGTCGAGCAGCCTGGCCAGGCTGTCATCGGACTCGGGATTGATATGCTGCACGATGACGAGGGGAAGAGGAAAATCGGCAGGCAATTGGCCGAGCAGCAACTTGAGCGCCTGCATCCCGCCGGTGGAGACACCGACGACCACGGCCTGGAAGCGTCTCTGTCCCAGGCGTGTTGTCATTTGAGCCGCGTGCGGATCGACAGGAAAACGCGCCCTAGCCATAGCGTTTTCTGTAAATACGCATGGCAGGAACCATCTCCTCGTAGGTCTGCGACCATTTCTTCTTTTCCACGACTTCCTTCAGGCCCAGGCAAAGAAAACCGCCTGCTATCAGGCTGCTGTCGAACAGACGGAGACAGCGCTCCTTGAGGCCGGGCTTGAAATAGATCATTACGTTCCGACACAATATCATATTCATTTCCCCGAATTCGGCATCTGCCATCAAATTGTGCGGAGAAAAAATAATGTTCTTTTTCAAGGATGAAGACAAGATGGCATGATCGTAGCGGGCGGTATAGTAATCGGCAAAGGTGGAAGTCCCGCCGCTCTTCTGGTAGTTGCGCGTGAACTTCTGCATTTCCGAAAGCGACATCACGCCGTCGGACGCCTTTTGCAGCACCGCCTCGTCTATGTCCGTGGCATAAATCCGATAGCGCCCCGCCATCCCTTCCTCGTTCAGCAATATCGCCATGGAATAGGCTTCCTCGCCAGTCGCGCAGCCTGCATGCCAGATTTTCACAAACGGATATGTCTTCAGGAAAGGCACGACTTGTTCCCGCAGCGCCTTGAAAAAAGCCGGGTCGCGGAACATTTCGGTGACGTTGACGGTAATGCCTCTGAGCAGGGACACGAAGAGATCGGGGTCGCGCAGCAGACGGGACTGGGCCTGGGAATAAGTGTCGAATTCCGATACGGACAGCCAGTGGGTCAGCCGGCGCTTGATCGAGGCATCCGCATACTCCCGGAAGTCGTAGCCGTAAATCTGGTGAATTCCCTTCAGCAGGAGGTCGATCTCGACATCTTCAAGCTTCGCGGGTTTCATCAAAGCTGCTGGAACATCCAGACACGAATCAGGGAAAACAGTTTGTCGATCTCGATGGGCTTGGCGATGTAGTCGCTCGCGCCGGCTGCCAGGCACTTTTCCTGATCGCCCTTCAATGCCTTGGCCGTCATGGCGATGATCGGCAGGTTCTCGAAACGGGGATCCTTGCGGATCTCCCGGATGGCGGTATAGCCGTCCATCTCCGGCATCATGATGTCCATCAGGACAATGCTCATGTCATGATGCTCCTCAAGCCGGGAGAGCGCCTCCCGGCCGTTCTCTGCCTCGATCACCGTCATGTTCTTCTCGGCCAGGACGCTGCTCAGGGAAAAAATATTGCGCATGTCGTCGTCCACCAGCAGCACCTTGCGTCCTTCCAGCATCGCCTCCTTGTCGAGGGCGGTACGTATCATGCGCTGCTTGCTGGGGTGGAGATTGCTCTCCACCAGATGGAGGAACAGCGAGACTTCATTGAGCAGCCGTTCCGGGCTCTTGGCGCCCTCGATGATGATGCTTTCGGCAAAGCGCCGCAGCTTCCGTTCATCCTCGCGAGTCAGTTCCCGGCCGGAATGGATGATGACCGGAATCCGCCGGACTCCGTCCATCTTCTGGATATATTCGAGCAGGTCGAAACCGGACATGTCGGACAAGCCCAGATCGAGAATCATGCAATCGAACGGCTCTGCCGCCAGTAGTTGGATGGCCTCTTGGCCGCTCGCCACCACGCTGATTTCGACGTCCCCTTCCTCCAGCAGAGCGACCATGCTCTTGGCTTCATCGGAATTGTCCTCGACGATCAGCAGTTTTTTGGAGGACTTTTCCATGATCTCTTCGATCGACCGGAAGACCTGGTTCAATTGCTCGATGCTGACGGGTTTGGTGACGAAGCCGATGGCACCCATCGCCATGGCTTTTTGCCTATCCTCCAGGCAAGTGATGAAATGCACCGGGATGTGCCGGGTGAGAGGATGGTCCTTGAGGCTGCGCATCACGCCCCAGCCATCGATGTGGGGAAGCATCACGTCGAGCACGATGGCGCTCGGCACATAATGGCCGGCCAGGGCCAGGCCGCTTTCGCCGTCCGCCGCCACCAGGGCGGCAAACCCGCGCTCCCTGACTATTTCCAGGAGTATTTGGGCATAGTTCAAGTCGTCCTCGATGATCAGTATGCATTTGTCCCCTGGCTTCAATTGCTCGCGATCGTCCGGCAAGGGCGCCGCAAAGGCTGAAACCTCTTCCTGGTCAGGCGGGTTCGAGGACTGCGTGTGGCCGGAACGGAAAGGCGTGGTGTGAAGCGTTCGCACGGCGGCCGGGGGATTTTCCTGCATATCGCTGGCCGTTCCTTGCAGCGGAAGATACAGGGTGAATTCGCTGCCCTGGCCTTCCTGGCTGCTGAGATGGATGTCGCCATTCATTCTGTGGGCAAATTGCAGCGAAATCGAGAGTCCCAACCCGGTTCCGCCGAATTTGCGGCTGATGGAACCGTCCGCCTGCTGGAAGGCGTTGAACACCAATTGCTGCTGGGCCGGAGAAATGCCGATGCCGGTATCCCTGACGGCAAAGGCGATCGACGGCACCGGCAAGGGGTTTTCCTCGCCGCCGGGACAGAAGATGCGCAGGGTCACCTGTCCTTTATCCGTGAATTTCAGCGCATTCGAGAGCAGATTTTTCAGTATCTGCTGGATGCGCAGCTCGTCGCTCTGGAATATCGCCGGCACGCCCGCATCGACAACGACCTGGAAAGTCAGCCCTTTCTGCTCCGCTTGGAGTTCGAACGTGGCACGCATGGCCGTATGCAGATTGGCAACCGGCAGCGCGGCAAAATGGAAACGCATCTGGCCGGCCTCGACTTTGGAGAGGTCGAGAATGTCATTGATCAGATTGAGCAGATCGGTGCCTGCGCCATGAATGGTGGCGGCATATTCGACCTGTTTGCCGCTGAGGTTGCCTTCCTTGTTTTGCATCAACAGGCTGGAAAGTATCATCAGGCTGTTGAGCGGCGTGCGGAGTTCGTGCGACATGTTGGCGAGGAATTCCGACTTGTAGGTGCTGACTCGTTCGAGTTCGGTCGCCTTTTCCCGCAGTTTCTCGCTCGCGGCCTCGATCTCGTGGTTCTTGATGCGGATATTCTCGCGCTGCTGTTCCAGCAATTGCGACCGTTCCTCCAGTTCCTCGTTGCTCTGCTGGAGTTCCTCCTGTTGCACCTGCAGTTCCTCGGCCTGCTGCTGGGTTTCTTCGAGCAGTTCGGCCATGCGCTGGTGCGAAAGGTTGGCGTCGAGTCCGATGCCGATGGCTTCCCGCGCCAGTTCCAGGAATCTCGTTTGGATCTCGCTGAATTCGCTGAAGGTGCCGATCTCGATCGCGCCAATCAGGCGGTTGCCATGCAGCAGCGGGACAGCCGCAACGACCTTCGGCACCGATCGTCCCAAGGCGGAGCCGATCTGGAGATAGTCCGGCGGCACATGGGAGAGGCAGATGACTTTCTGCTCCCGCGCGGCCTGTCCTATCAAGCCCTCGCCCAAGCGAAACTGATCGCCGATAGGCATATCCTTGGTGATGGCGTAGGTGGCGGTGAGCGTCAGTTTGACCGCGCTGTCATCGAACAGATACAGGGCACCCACGCCGGCATTCAGGTACTCCGCCAGGAACTTCAGCACCTTGTCCGCCATTTCGGCCATGCCCTGGTCTTCCCGCATCAGGGCATACAGTTCGTTGCGCCCGCTTTTCAGCCAGTCGCGATCCCGCTCCTTGTCCCTGGCGGCACGTAGCGACTCGGCCATTTTCCGCAGGGCCTTATCCAAGGCGAATTGCACTTCGCTGAGTCTGACCGCGGCATTGACCAACACGCCGATCTCGTCCTTGGGCAAACTGTCGGCATCCACCTTCAAGGGTTGAAACAGAACAATTTCCTGGTTCAGGTTTCCCTCTCCGATGGCTTCCGCTTCGCGCACTTTTTCGTCGCTGCCGGCAATCAACTCCTTCACCTCGGCCACCAGAAATTTCAGCGACTGCTTGACGCTGCGGGTGATCAGCGAGGTCAACAAAACACTGCCGGCGACGATCAACATCAGCATGAGGGAAAGCGTCCCGATCGCCACGCGTTTTTCATCCTCCGCGGCCTGCTGGAAAGCGTTTGCTTTACCGGCGGCGAAACTTGACACATCGCCGATTTCCTTCAAGACGTTTTCAACCAGCAAGGCATCGCGTTCCCTGTTCAGCGCGATCGCCTCGCTGCGGCTCCCTTCCCGCGCAAGGGCCAGGGTCGCGTCGCTGGAGGCATACCAGTCGGCTAACGCCTTGTCGATCTGCTCCACCTCGGATGGGTTGCCCAAAAATCGTTCGCGGATCAGCGTCAAGTTCCTGCCCACCCGGATTCTTTGTTCGTTCAATTTCCGCTGCAACTGGCGCGGCTCCGACTGATTGGCGCTATTTACCCTATTGACCATTTGCGCCATGGTTCTTTGCGCGTCCAGGACATCCGACCTGACTTCCAAAGCGGCTACCGACACGGCAAATGGATGACGGAAAATATCCGCGGTCAGCTCGGAAACATGAACGATGCTGCGCAGCCCCAGCGCGCCCATAATCAGGGCCCCAAGCAATATCAGCGCAAATCCAAACCGCAGCCGATCCACAATCTTCATTCGCTTCAACATTGGGTCAATTCCATATCAGTCGGAAACCGGGTTTGAGGGTGGGGATCATTTACGGGCTCTCTTGCTTGAATCGAGCGACTGCCTCGAACAACGCCTTGCGCAAGTCGCCCTGCGGACGTCCCGCGGCCCGTGCCTGGGCCAGTTTTTCCAGGATTTCCGCGACATCCCCCGGCTGGGGTGAAGTTTCTGCCGCAGCTTTGGCATAGACCAGTTCGGCGCGTTCGCTGCCGGTTTTCGGATCCTGGCCGCGTTTGGCGGTAATCACCAGCGCTTGCGGCTTGCCCCGTCGAGCCGGTTTGGCGGGACGAACCTTGCCGACAACCAGTTGCTGGCTGTCCTTCTTGAAGCGCGCGACGGCCTCGAACATGGCCTTGCGCAAAGCCTCCACGGGCTTCCCCGCGGCTTGCGCCAAGCGTATCTGGCGCAGGATTTCCTCGATCTCCGAAGGCGCCGGCTGAGAGCGCACGCGAGGGCCGAAACTTTCCGGCGATGCCCGCGAGGCCCTGGCGAATTCCTCTGCGCTGGACACCATCTGGGCAATCCTGAAATGCTCATGGCGCATCGCCCAGGTCAGCGCGGAATCGCCGCTTTCGTTGGTGGCCCTGGGATCGGCCCCGGCATCCAGCAGCTGACGGGCGAGTTCCTCGCGACCTTCCCGCGCCGTCATCATCAACGCCGTCGATCCGTTCGGTGCGCGCGCATCGATCTGGGCACCCTGCGCCAGCAGCAAACGCACGATCTCCGAGTGATCGGCGAAGGCCGCATAGTGCAACGCATTCCAGCGGCCAGGCCGATTGACCACCGCACCGTGCGCCAGCAGCCATTGCACCGCTTCCAGGTGTCCTCTCCAGGCGGCCAGCTGCAACGCCTGTTCGTCATGACGATTGCTCAGGTTGATCTGCGCGCCATGACTCAGGAACAGTTCCATCATCGGGATGTTGCCTTCCCAGGCCGCAATCATCAGACCGCTGCCGATCCGGTCGGCCGGGAAGTCCGCTTCCAGACCCTCTTCCAGCCATGCCTTGACAGCCTCCAGATTGCCCTGCTCGACGCTCGCGCCAAAGCGCACCGGGTCGGGTCGGGCAGCCCAGGCCGAGCAGGCTATCAAGCCGATGGCCACTACGAGCACGAGTCTGTCCAGCCAGCGGCTTCGAAGCTTCCTCAATGTGTGCCTCCGTGCCACAAGTCGCGAGTGCCCCTGGTTGGGGTTGGGATACTACCGATCGCAGTCGCACTTGTAGCAGAATGGATACCTATTTTATCGCGACAACACCACCGCGTACCGTATTCAGCATTCTCCTTCATGGCTCTCCCTCTGCCACAGCGCCGCCTATTTTTCGCCCTGCTCGCCTCCGCGCTGCTGCATGCGGCGGCGATAGGGGCCGGAGACCTTGCCCGGCGGGGTTTCCCGCTGCCACCGAAGCACGCGGCGACGCCGGTGCTGCAAGCCCATTTGCTGTTGCCGCCCGACGGGGCAACGCTGCTGAAGAACACCTTGAGCGAGGACGATGGGCCACTGCCGGCGCTCACCCCGCCGCCGGCTGCGCAATCTGCCGGGGAGCGGTTGTTGAGACGGCAAGCCGCCCAGCGCAAGCTGGCCGAACATCTGTTCTATCCGCCTGAAGCCATTGCCGGCGGTCTTGAAGGCGAGGTGCGGCTGCTGTTGCTGCTCGACCCCGACGGGCGGGTGCTGGAAGCGCAAGTCGTGAGCGGCAGCGGCCACGCCCTGTTGGATCGTGCGGCGACCGAGGCCGCATACGCCATGCGCCGGCTGCCCAACCCCGGCGTGCGCGAACTGATCCTTCCCGTGGTATTCAAGCTGAAATAGGCTCTAAGATAGCGCCATGACTATCCACCGTGTATTGAATTGCCGCTGGTTGCCGCTGCTCTTGCTGGGCGTCTGCATCGGCGTCGTATCGGCCCTTGCCCATTCCGCCGAGCGCTTGCCGCGCACGGTCGCACATGCGCTGCAGGCCGCCGGAATTCCGCAGGAAAATGTCGCGGTGGTGGTGCAGGAAGCGGCGGCGGCGCTGCCGCGCATCCACTTGAACGCAGCCCGGCCGTTCAACCCGGCGTCGCTGATGAAGCTGCTGACGACCTACGCCGCACTCGAACTGCTCGGGCCGGGCTACACCTGGAAGACAGAAGCCTGGACTCTCGGCAGGTTGTCGGAAGGCGTGCTGGAAGGCGATCTGGTGCTCAAGGGCGGCGGCGATCCCAAGCTGACTTTCGAGCAATTCTGGCTGCTGTTGCGGCAGCTGCGAGAGCGCGGCCTGCGCGATATCCGCGGCGACCTGGTGCTTGACCGCAGCCTGTTCGAGACCGGCGGGGCCGATGGGACGGACCTCGAACTCATCGACGACCAGCCGCTACGTCCCTACAACGTCAGCCCGGACGCGCTGCTGCTCAACTTCAAGGCGCTGCGTGTGCAACTCGTCGCCGACGCCGAACGCAAAACCCTGGCGGTGTTGCCCGAACCCCGGCCGACCAACCTGGATGTCATCAACCTCATCCAACCCGTCAACGGCAATGGCGGCTGCGGCGACTGGAAGGAGGCGCTGCGCGCCGACCTGATCCGGCAAAACGCCGTCGATGGCCATGCCCGCCTGGTGCTGACCGGCCGCTACCCGCTGTCCTGCGGCGAGAAGACCTGGAACCTCGGCGTGCTGTCCCATGCGCAATATGTCGACGGCGTATTCCGCCAGCTCTGGCAGGAGCTCGGCGGCACGCTCCAAGGCGGGCTGCGCGAGGCCGCGCTGCCCGCCGGCGCGAAGCGGCTGGCGAGCATCGAATCGCCGCCGCTGGCGGAAGTCGTGCGCGACATCAACAAGTTCAGCAACAACGTGATGGCGCGCCAAGTGTTCCTGACGCTGGCAGCGGAGTCCGCGAACCGGCCGTGCCGTGCCGAAGACAGCGCCAAGGTCATCCGCGCCTGGCTCCAGCAAAAACAATTGAGCTTCCCGGAACTGGTGCTGGAGAACGGCTCCGGCTTGTCGCGCCGGGAACGCATCGCCGCCGAGGACTTGGCGCGGCTGCTGCAGGCAGCTTGGAAAAGCCCGCTGATGCCCGAGTTCCTGGCATCGCTGCCGATCGGCGCCATCGACGGCACTATGAGAAAGCGGCTGAAACAAAACGGCGTCGCCGGCCAGGCGCACGTCAAGACCGGCTCGCTGGAAGGCGTCAAGAGCATCGCCGGCTATGTGCTGGACCGCAACGGCAAATGGCAGATCGTGGTGTTTCTGATCAACCACCCCAACGCGGCTGCGGCACAGGCCGCCGAGGACGCGCTGCTGGAATGGGTGTACGAACGCGGGGCGTGATGCGGCAGCGAGTCAGAATCCCGGCAGCGGCTCGCGCTTCGCCAGCACCGCCCAGCCGCGGATCACGCGGTAGAGCACCCAGCCGCCGGTGACCACCATCACCATGAGTGCGGCAGGTATCCCGATCAGCGTGATCATCAGCACCCCCGCCACCAGCAGCCACACGGCCGCGAGCCAGAAGGTGCGCCATTGCCAGCGCCAGTGGCTCGCCAGCCAGGTGCCGCGAACTTCGCCGCGCTTCAGGTAGTTGATGATGACGGCGACGATCGACGGCCAGCCGAAAACGAAGGCGCTGACGACGGTCGCCGAAGTCAGGATGCCGCTCACCGCCGACAGGGCATGCAAGCCGTACATGACATGGCACCAGGCGCGCGGCCCTTCGAGGTCGTCGTTGGCGGGGATGATTTCAATTTCCGACATGGGCCTCTTCCTTCAACCTACAACCCCAGCGTGTCCCACAACGCATCGACGCGCTGCTTGACGGCAGCGTCCATGGCGATCGGCCGTCCCCACTCGCGGCGGGTTTCGCCCGCCATCTTGTTGGTCGCATCGATGCCCATCTTGCTGCCCAGGCCGGCCACCGGCGAAGCGAAGTCGAGGTAATCGATCGGCGTGTTCTCGGCGATCAGCGTGTCGCGCGCCGCATCGACGCGCGTGGTGAGCGCCCAGACGACTTCCTTCCAGTCGCGGATGTTCACATCGTCGTCGGTGACGATGATGAACTTGGTATACATGAACTGGCGCAGGAAGCTCCAGATGCCGAACATCACCCGCTTGGCATGGCCGGGATACTGCTTTTTCATGCTCACCACGGCCAGCCGATACGAGCAGCCCTCGGGCGGCAAGTAGAAGTCGACGATCTCGGGGAACTGCTTGCGCAACAATGGCACGAACACTTCGTTGAGCGCCACCCCGAGGATGGCCGGCTCGTCCGGCGGCTTGCCGGTGTAGGTGCTGTGATAGAGCGGGTCGCGGCGCATGGTGATGCGCTCGATGGTGAATACCGGGAACTCGGCCTGCTCGTTGTAATAACCGGTGTGGTCGCCGTAAGGTCCTTCCAGCGCGGTCTCGCCGGGATGGATGAAACCTTCCAGGACGATCTCGGCGTGCGCCGGTACCTGCAAGTCGCTGCCCAGGCATTTCACCACTTCCGTCTTGGCGCCGCGCAGCAGACCAGCGAACTGGTATTCGGACAAGTTATCCGGCACCGGCGTCACGGCGGCGAGGATGGTGGCCGGATCGGCGCCGAGCGCCACCGCGACGGGGAAAGGCCGATCGGGATTGGCTTGGCAATGTTCGCGAAAATCCAGTGCGCCGCCGCGTTGCGCCAACCAGCGCATGATCACCTTGTTCGGGCGTTCGTTGGCAACTAAGACCTGCTGCCGATAGATGCCCAGGTTCTGCCTCGGCTTGTTGGGGCCGCGCGTCACCGTCAGCCCCCAGGTGATCAACGGCGCCACGTCGCCCGGCCAGCAGGTCTGGATCGGCAGGCGGGCGAGATCGACGTCCTTGCCCTCCCAGACGATTTCCTGGCAGGGTGCTGAGGAGACCACCTTGGGCGCCATGTTGAGCACCTGCTTCAACACCGGCAATTTTTCCCAGGCATCCTTGAAGCCCTTGGGCGGTTCGGGTTCCTTGAGATAGGCCAGCAGCTCGCCGACCTCGCGCAGGGCCGTAGCCGCATCGTCTTCGCGGCCCATGCCCAGCGCCACACGCCGCACCGTGCCGAACAGGTTGCCGAGCACCGGCATGGTCGAGCCCTTGACGTTCTCGAAGAGGATCGCCGGGCCGCCGGCACGCAGCACGCGGTCGCAGATTTCCGTCATCTCGAATTTCGGGTCCACCTCGACGGCCACGCGCTTCAATTCGCCGAGGCCTTCGAGCTGGATGATGAAGTCGCGCAGGTCTTGATATTTCATGAGTGGACGGGGAATGGATGCAGATAATAATCGACGGCGAGACCGGCGAAGATCGCCGCGCCGACCCAGTTGTTGTGCATGAAAGCCTTGAAGCACTTCATGCGCTCGCGATCCTTGATCAGAAAATAGTGCCAGGCCATCATGCCTGCCGCCACGGCCAGCCCGGCATAAAAATAAATGCCGCGTTCGGCCTGCCAGCCCACCCAGGCGAGGATGCCCAGCGTCGCCGCGTAGCTCAACATCACCGCCGCCACGTCGAAGCGGCCGAAGGTGATGGCGGAGGTCCTGATGCCGATCTTCAGGTCGTCCTCGCGATCCACCATAGCGTAGCAGGTGTCGTAGCCGATCGCCCAGAAGATGTTCGCCAGCAGCATCACCCACGCCAGCGGCGGCACCGCGTGCTGCTGCGCCGCGAACGCCATCGGGATGCCGAAGCCGAAGGCCACGCCGAGGTAAGCCTGCGGAACGGCAATGAAACGCTTGGTGTAGGGATAGCTCATGGCGAGGAACAACGCCGCCACCGAGAGCTGCCACACCAACCGGTGCAGCGGCAGGATCAGCAGGAAGGAGATGACGCTCAACACCGCAGCGAGGACCATCGCCTCCTTCCCCGACACCTCTCCTGCGGCCAGTGGCCGGTTCTTGGTGCGCTCGACGTGCGGATCGAAGTTGCGGTCGGCATAGTCGTTCATCACCACCCCGGCCGAGCGCATCAGCAAGGTGCCCAGCGCGAAAATCCAGACGATCATGAATTGCGGCTGCCCGTGGGCCGAGATCCATACCGCCCACAGCGTCGGCCACAACAGCAGCAGCGTGCCGATCGGCTTGTCGAGCCGCATCAGGCGCTCGTAGGCGTCGAGGCGTTGGCGCAGGGTAACGAGGAGGGTGGGCATAAAGGGATTTTACACCGCGACTGGAGATGTCTTGGATGATCCCAGGGTGCTAGAATTGGCTGTCATAACCGCGCTCGCCTGTTTCGTCGAACAGCTGGCCGAATCGGAACTCATGGAACCTGCTGAACTTCGCCAAATTCAGGACTTCATCTGGAACATCGCCGACGACGTCCTGCGCGACATCTACTCGCGCGGCAAGTACCGCGACGTGATCCTGCCGATGACGGTGCTGCGCCGCATCGACGCATTGCTGGCACCGACCAAAGCCGCCGTGCGCGCGCTCAGCCAGAAGCTCGACAAGGCCGGCGTCGCCAACAAGCACAACGGGCTGTGCGGTGCATCGCGCCAAGCCTTCTACAACATTTCGCCGTTCACCCTTAGCGGCCTCAAGTCGGCCGAAACGGCGCAGCAGCACAAGCAGAACTTCGAGGCCTATCTCGATGGCTTCTCCGACAACGTGCGCGAGATTCTCGACAAGTTCAACTTCCGCAACCAGATTGCCAAGCTGGTCGAAGCCGACATCCTCGGCTTCCTGGTCGAGAAGTTCCTCGACCCGAGCATCAACCTCTCGCCCGAGCCGGTACGCGATGCCGAAGGCCGCATCGTGCTGCCCGGCCTCGACAACCACGCCATGGGCACGGTATTCGAGGAACTGATCCGCCGCTTTAATGAAGAGAACAACGAAGAAGCCGGCGAGCACTTCACCCCGCGCGACGTGGTGCTGCTAATGGCCAAGCTGATGTTCGTGCCGGTGGCCGACCAGATCAAGTCCACCACCTACCTGCTTTACGACGGCGCCTGCGGCACCGGCGGCATGCTCACGGTCGCCGAGGAAGAGCTGCAACGCCTGGCCAAGGCGCAGGGCAAGCAAGTCTCGATTCATCTCTACGGCCAGGAGATCAACCCCGAGACCTACGCTATCTGCAAAGCCGACCTGCTGATCAAGGGCGAAGGCCTGGAGGCTGAACACATCGTCGGCGGCGTGGACATGTCCACCCTCAGCAACGACGCCTTCCCGCGCCAGGAATTCGACTTCATGCTCTCCAATCCGCCCTACGGCAAGAGCTGGAAGAGCGATCTCTCGCGCCTCGGCGGCGAGGAAGGCAAGAGCGGCATTTCCGATCCGCGTTTCGTCGTCGACCATGCCGGCGACCCGGAATTCAAGCTCGTCACGCGATCCTCCGACGGCCAGCTGATGTTCCTGGTGAACAAGCTGTCCAAGATGAAGAAGAAATCGCCGCTGGGCAGCCGCATCGCCCTGGTGCATAACGGCTCGGCGTTGTTTACCGGCGATGCCGGCCAGGGCGAGAGCAACATCCGCCGCTGGCTGTTGGAGAACGACTGGCTCGAAGCCATCATCGCCCTGCCGCTCAACATGTTCTACAACACCGGCATCGCCACCTACATCTGGGTGCTGACTAACCGCAAGGCCAAGCACCGCGCTGGCCGCGTGCAGTTGATCGACGCCAGCGAATGGTCGCAGCCGCTGCGCCGCAACTACGGCAAGAAGAATTGCGAGCTGGGCGCGACGGACATCGAACGTATCCTCGCCACCCTGCAAGCCTTCGAGAAAGCCGAGGACACCGCGCATTCCAAAGTCTTCGCCAACGAAGCCTTCGGCTATTGGAAAATCACCGTCGACCGTCCGCTGCGACTCAGGAGCCAGTTCAAGCGCGCCAGTATCGAAGCCCTGCGCTTTGCCAGCGGCGACGGAGGCTTGCGCCGCGAACTCTATGAGCGACTCGGTCAGGCCATCTACGACGATCCCGCCCGCTGCAAGCCCGAGGTCGAGCAATGGCTGCGCGGCGACGAAAACGATGCCGAAGACAGCGAGGATGAATCCGCGCCGCGCCGCAAGGCCGTGCCCGATAAGCGCCGCCGCAAGCTGCTCGATGAAACCACCTGGCAACGCGACCTGCGCCTGGTCGATGCCGCGCGCCGTCTGGCCGAGACGCTGGGCAGCGAGGTATTCCCCGACTTCAACGAGTTCCGCACGCGGGTCGAACAGGCTCTCGAAAAGCTGCGCATCAAGCTCAGTGCGGGCGAATTGAAAATCCTGCTACGCGCCGTCAGTTGGCGCGACGAAGAGGCACCGGCGGTGATCGCCAGACAAGTCAGGGCCGACCCGGTTGCCGACCCAGAGCGCGAAGCGCTCTACGGCGCCTATTACGTTGCCGCCGCGGACGATGCCCCGGCCCAAGGCAAGCGCAAGGCCAAGGCGCAGGCCTGGCTCACCACCTATGAACCCGATCCCGAACTGCGCGACACGGAACAAGTGCCCCTGCAAGAGGCCGGCGGCATCGAGGCCTTTTTCATGCGCGAAGTACGGCCTTTTGCCGGCGATGCCTGGATAGAACCCGGCAGTACCAGGATCGGTTACGAAATCTCCTTCGCCCGCCACTTCTACCGGCCCAAGCCCTTGCGCACGCTCAAGGAAATCCGCGACGAAATCCTGGCCCTGGAACGGCAGACCGACGGCCTGCTGAAAAAGATCGTCGGGGCTGGCGCATGAGCAAGCCCCCGGCCAAGCGCAAGGCTTCCGCGCCCGCCACCCGCAAGGCCAAGGTACCGGTTGTCGCCGCAGCCAATGACACCCTTGCCGCCGACATCCGGCAACTGATTCTTGACGCGCGCTCCGCGGTTGCCACCGCCGTCAACGCCACGTTGACCGCGCTCTACTGGCGCGTCGGCCAGCGCATCCGCCAGGAGGTGCTCGGCGCCAAGCGCGCCGCCTATGGCGAGGAGATTGTCGTGACACTGTCACGGCAATTGACGGCGGAGCATGGCCAGGGTTTTTCCGCCAAGAACTTGCGCCACATGCTGCGTTTCGCCGAGGTCTATCCCGACGAAGCGATTGTCTCCGCACTGCGGAGACAATTGAGCTGGACCCACTTCCGCTCCCTGATCTACTTCGACGAGCCGCAGAAACGCGACTTCTACGCCGAGATGTGCCGCCTCGAAGGCTGGAGCACCCGCACCTTGCAAGAGCGCATCGACAGCCAACTGTTCGAGCGCACCCTGCTCTCGAAGAAACCCGGCGAGCTGATCGACCACGAACTGAGGCAGTTGCGCGACGCCGAGCGCATGAGCCCGGCGCTGGTGCTGAAAGACCCCTACTTGCTCGACTTCCTCGGCCTGACTGACCGCTATGTGGAAAAGGACCTCGAAGACGCCATCCTGCGCGAAATGGAGTCCTTCCTGCTGGAGCTTGGCGCCGGCTTCAGCTTCGTCGCCCGGCAGAAGCGCATCCAGATCGACAACGACGATTTCTACATCGACCTGCTGTTCTACAACCGCCGCCTGAAGCGCCTGGTGGCCGTGGAACTCAAGCTCGGCGACTTCAAGGCCGAGCACAAGGGCCAGATGGAACTCTACCTGCGCTGGCTGGCGAAGCACGAGCAGGAAGCCGGCGAAGCCCCGCCGCTGGGCATCATCCTATGCACCGGCAAGAACCGCGAGCGCATCGAACTGCTGGAACTGGACGCCAGCGGCATCCATGTCGCCGAATACCTGACCGCCCTGCCGGCAAAGGAACTGTGGGCTCAGCGCCTGCACGAAGCCATCGCCCGCTCGCAGGCACGGCTGGAGAATCGGGCGGAGGGCGACGCATGAGCTTTCCGCCCTATGGTGCCGTAAGAGACTCCGGCTTGCCCTGGGTGCCACGTATCCCCGAGCATTGGGAGGTTCGTCGCAATGGCGGGTTATTCAGTCAGCGCATCGAAACAGGCTTTCCCGACTTGCCGATCCTCGAAGTGTCCCTGCGCACCGGTGTGCGCGTGCGCGACATGGAGAGCCTCAAGCGCAAGCAGGTGATGAGCCAGCGCGAGAAGTACAAGCGCGCCGCCAAAGGCGACATCGCCTACAACATGATGCGCATGTGGCAAGGCGCGCTCGGCACAGCGCCGGTCGACGGACTCATCAGCCCCGCCTACGTCGTCGCCCGGCCTTATGCGGGCATCAACAGCGCCTACTTCAGTTACCTCTATCGCACCGATGCTTACCTGCGCGAGGTGAACAAATTTTCGCGCGGCATCGTCTCCGACCGTAACCGGCTCTACTGGGTCGGCTTCAAGCAGATGCCGGCACTGCTCCCGCCACCCGCAGAGCAAGACCAGATCGTCGCCTACCTGCGCGCCCAGGATGTCCAGATCGCCCGCTTCATCCGCGACAAGCGGCGGCTGATCGAAGTATTGAACGAGCAGAAGCAGACCCTGATCCATCGCGCCGTCACTCGCGGCCTCGACCCCAAGGCACGACTCAAGCCCTCGGGCATCGAATGGCTGGGGGAAATGCCGGAGAATTGGTTTGCCCGTCGGCTCAAATTCGTTGCAGACAATGTTACTGAACAGACCGATTCACAGCGAGACGGCGAAATCTATTTGGCGTTGGAGCACGTCGAGAGTTGGACCGGAAAAATGAACCCGCCGCAAGGCGCGGCTGCGTTTAGCAGCACAGTCAAGCGATTCCAAAAGGACGACGTTTTGTTTGGCAAGTTGCGGCCCTACCTTGCCAAAGTAGTTAGGCCGCAGGTCTCAGGCGTGTGCGTCAGCGAATTTTTCGTGCTGCGCATCAAGGATGTTGAGGTAACGCCGGCCTACCTTGAATTGCTCCTCCGGACTAAGAAGGTAATCGAGATCGTCAACAGTTCGACGGCAGGCGCCAAGATGCCCCGCGCAGACTGGACTGCTGTCGGAAACCTCAGTCTTGCATTTCCACCGAAGACCGAACAGCTACGCATCCTCTCCGCCATCGCCGACCAAACCGGCAGTCTTGATGTCGCGTCCGTGCAGGCGAGGGGAGAAATCGCGCTGATGCAGGAATACCGCGACCGCCTGATCGCCGACGTGGTCACCGGCCAGTTGGACGTACGTGGCTGGGTGCCCGGTCCCGACGATGTAATCGATGAGACCGCAGCACTACTCGACGACGAAGACGAAACCATGGGCGAGCAGGGAGCCGAGGATGACGACGACGGACACGAGTGAAGCCGGGCTGGAGCGCCTGATCGTCGAGGCCCTGACCGGCCGGCCGCCGCGCCCCACCGGCCAGGGTGTGGAACAGGAGCCACCGCCCTACGGCGGCGCCGGCTATATCGAAGGCCATCCGCACGACTACGACCGCGAAACGGCGCTCGACCTGCGCCAGCTCTGGCGCTTCTGGCTGGCGACCCAGGCCGGGGAACTGGCCAAGCTGAAGATCGCCGCCGACGCGCTGACCGGCGCGGCGGCGCGGCAACTGCTGCACCGCCTGCAAGGCGAGATCACGCGCCACGGCGTGATCCATGTGCTGCGCAAAGGCATCAAGCACGGGCCGGCGGAGCTGCAACTGTATTTCGGCACGCCGACGCCGGGCAACGACAAGGCGGCGGCGCTATTCGCCGCCAATGTCTTCAGCGTCACCCGCCAGTTGCGCTACAGCCGCGACGAGACGCAGCGGGCGCTGGACCTGGCGCTGTTCATCAACGGCCTGCCGCTGGCCACTTTCGAGCTGAAAAACCACTATACGCGCCAGACCGTGGCCGACGCCGTGCTGCAATACCAGCATGACCGCGACCCGCGTGAGCTGCTGTTCCAGCTCGGCCGCTGCGCGGTGCATTTCGCCGTGGACGACCTGGAGGTGCGCTTCTGCACCCAGCTTGCCGGCAAGGCTTCGTGGTTCCTGCCCTTCAATCGCGGCTACCAGGGCGGCGCCGGCAACCCGCCGGTGGAAGCAGTGGGACCAACGCAGCGCGGCATCCGCACCCAGTACCTGTGGCGCGAGGTGCTGGCGCGCGAATCCCTGGCCGAGATCGTCGAACACTATGCGCAGATCGTCGAGGAAGAGGACGAGAAGGGCCGCGAAAGAGGTCGCACCCAGCGCCGCCAGGTGTGGCCGCGCTACCACCAGCTCGATGTGGTGCGCTATCTGTTGCGCCGCGCCAAGGCCGACCCGGTGGGGTCGCGCTACCTGGTGCAGCATTCGGCGGGCAGCGGCAAGAGCAATTCGATCGCTTGGCTGGCGCATCGTCTCTCGAAACTCAAGCGGCATGACCAGCCCGGCGAGCCCGACCTGTTCGCCTCGGTGATCGTGATCACCGACCGCAAGAACCTGGACAAGCAGATCGCTCGCACCATCAAGGCCTTCGATCATGTCGCCTCGGTGTTCGCCAATCCCAAGAAGAGCGAGGACCTGGCGCGCTACTTGACGGCGGGCAAGGACATCATCGTCACCACGGTGCAGAAGTTCCCGCACATCCTCGACCTGGTGGGCGACAGCCATCGCGGCCGCAGCTTCGCGCTGATCATCGACGAGGCGCATTCCAGCCAGGGCGGCAAGAACTCGGCCAAGCTCGGCTCGGCGCTCAAGCAGCGCGAGGCCATGGCCGCGCCCGACGAGGATGCCGACGACCCCGACTTGCCGGGCGAGAGCGACGAGGACTTTGTCGATCGCGTGGTGGAGGAGCGCATCGCCGAGCGGCGCATGCCGGACAACGTGAGCTACTTCGCCTTCACGGCGACGCCGAAGAACAAGACCGAGGAGTTGTTCGGCGCGGCTTACGACGAAGGCGACCAGAAGAAACGGTGTCCGCACCACATCTACACCATGAAGCAGGCCATCGACGAGGGCTTCATCATGGACGTACTGCGCTATTACACGCCGGTGGCGAGTTTCTACAACCTTGAAAAAAAGGTCGCGGACGATCCCGAGTTCGACAAGCAGCGGGCGATGAAGAAGCTCCACGCCTATGTCGAGGGCCACCCGGACGCCATCGAACGCAAGGCGCGGGTGATGGTCGATCACTTCCTCAACAGCGTGATCGCCCGGCGCAAGGTCGGCGGTCAGGCGCGGGCCATGGTGGTGACCCAGAGCCGCCAGCGGGCACGCGACTACTTCCATGCCATCAAGGCTTATCTGGAAGAAATCAAGAGCCCCTACAAGGCCATCGTCGCCTTCTCCACCGACGAGAACAAGAAGGGAGCAAGCAAGGTCACCGAGGCCGACCTCAACAATTTTCCGTCCAACCTGATCGAAAAACGCTTCCGCAGCGACCCTTACCGCTTCCTGATCGTCGCCAACAAATTCACCACCGGCTTCGACGAGCCGCTGCTGCACACCATGTACGTGGACAAGATGCTGGCCGACATCCAGGCGGTGCAGACCTTGTCGCGCCTGAACCGGGCGCATCCGCTAAAGCACGAGGTGTTCGTGCTCGATTTCGTCAACGACCAGGCCGAGCGCGTGAAGCAGGCGTTCCAGCGCTATTACAAGACCACGCTGCTGTCCGACGAGACCGACCCCAACAAGCTGCATACCCTGAAGGCCGATCTCGACAATGCCCAGGTTTATGCTTGGCCCATGGTCGAGGACTTCGTCGCCCGCTACCTGGCCGGCGACGAGCGCGAGACACTGGACCCGATCGTCGATGGCTGCCGCGATGTCTACAAGGAGTTAGGCGAGGACGCCCAGATCAAGTTCAAGGGCAATGCCAAGATCTTCGTGCGTACCTACGGCTTTCTCGGCTGCGTGCTGCCCTATGGCGTGCCGGAGTGGGAGAAGCTGTCGATCTTCCTCAATTTCCTGATTCCCAAGCTGCCAGCGCCGGAAGAAGATGACTTATCGCGCGGCGTGCTGGAAGCCATCGACATGGAAAGCTACCGGCCGGAGATGCGCGCCACGGTGCGCCTGGCACTGGTGGATGAAGACGCCGAGGTTGGCCCGGTGCCCACCAGCGGCGGCGGCGGGCGCGGTGAGCCGGAACTGGATCGACTGTCGAACATCCTCAAGGAGTTCAACGACGAGTTCGGCAGCATCGAGTGGAAGGACGTGGACAAGATACGCACCGTCATCGCCGAGGAAATTCCCGCCAAGGTTGCAGCCGATCAGGCTTACAAGAACGCGATGCAGTTTTCCGACAAACAGAACGCTCGCGTCGAGCACGACAAGGCTTTGCAACGCGCGATCCTCGGCATGCTGACCGACCACACCGAGCTGTTCAAGCAATTCAGCGACAACACGGATTTCAAGCAGTGGCTGTCGGAGCGCGTGTTCGATCTGACCTACCAGCCGCGCCGCGCGGAGCGGGCCGAGCCTGGAGCCTGGCGCGAACGTGCGCTGGCGGCGGTGATGCAACATTTCGGCCCGGCCGCCAAATGGCGCGGCATCGGCGACGGCCTGGCCGACTTCTTCGAGGCGAACGCCGGCGAGCCGATCATGTTGAGTGGTATCGAGCGTTTGGCCGGCGAGTTGCAGGTGGCCGTCGACGATGTGCTGACGGTGTTGCAGGTGCTGGCAACCGACGACATCGCGGTGCTGGAACGTACATACACCAAGAGCGAGGGGGCAGCCGAGGAGGGCCGCGACGTGGCGGTGGGCGAGCTGCGCTCCGGCTTGGCGAGTCTGTATGCGCGCGGCGATCTCGCCGCTCAGGGCGAGCAATTCGCCGCCAATGTATTGGTGGGTTGGAAGCCGGCGACAGATGGTCGTGCCGAGGCGAACCGATGAGCGTATCGCCGGATGCCTTACTGACGTGGGCCGAGCGCTATCCGCAATTGGCTCTATTGTTCGACCCGAGCGGTTCCATTGCGGACCATGACCGGGCGCTGGAGTGCTTGATCGACGAGGCCGTGCGCTGGCTGGAAGACAATGCCAACGATCTGGCGGGCGCGAAGGAAAATCTGCTCAGCACGACACTTGCCGGGAAGATTTCAATGCCGGGTTTGCGCGCGGTGCGCGAGCGCAACGTCAATGGACATGTGGACATCACCATCGAAATCGAACATTCGTTTCCGCAGCGACGGTGGCTGGCCGAGGCCAAGTTGTGGGGAGGGCCAAAATATCACGTCGAGGGAATGGAGCAGTTGATGGGCTACATGAATGGTCGCGATCGCTCCGGTTATGTCTTCGATTACGTTCAAGAGAACAACATTGATGGGAAGTGGCAAAGTTTGAAGCAGAAACTCAACTCCGATAGGCCGCTTTCCCTGACGGGGAAAGTCAATGATCTGCCGGGCCACTGGACTTTCGAAACGCAGCACAAGCATCGTAGCGGCAGCTCGATTCGCTTGGTGCACTACGGCATCAATCTGGGGTGACTGCAATGACAGCTCCGCAACCATTTTCTCTTCGCATATTCGTCGCCGATGGCGACCCCGACGGCCTGCGTCTGGTCGAGCGATCCAACTGGGTCGGCAAGGCGATGGTTTTTCCGCGAGCCCTGCTGCCAAAAATCAAGCAGCGCGCCGAGCTTGACCAGACCGGCGTGTATCTGCTGCTCGGCCCGCGCGAGGATGGCGAGGGCGAGATGCTCTACATCGGCGAAGGCGATCCGGTGCGTCCTCGGCTGGAGAGTCATTACGCGCAAAAAGATTTCTGGAACCGGGCGGTGTGTTTCGTCGCCGCACCGGGTCAGCTCAACAAGGCCCACGTGCAGTTTCTGGAAGCTAACTTGATACGCCTCGCCAGGGCCGCCAAGCGCCTGCCGCTGGACAACGCCAACCAGCCCGCCGAACCCAGCCTATCGGAAGCGGATTGCGCCGACATGCAGGTGTTTCTGGAAAACATGCTGGGCATGCTGCCGGTACTGGGCGTGCATGCTTTCGAGCAGGCGGCTTCGGTGATGGTGGCGGCACCACAGGCGATCCTGAGCTGCAAGGGCAAGGGCGTAACAGCCAACGGTTACGAGGCCACGCAAGGATTCATCGTCAAGGCTGAGTCGCTGGCCGTTGGTGAGTCAGTTCCCTCCATGCAGCAACATGTGCGGAGCATGTTCAATATCCGCCAGGAGTTGATTCAGAACGGCGTGCTTCAGCGTGAGGGCGATCATTTCCATTTCACGCAGGACTATGCCTTCAGCTCACCTTCAGCGGCGGCGGCGGTCGTATTGGGCCGTAGCGCCAACGGACGTGTCGAGTGGAAGGACGCGAAGGGCAGGACGCTGAAGGAGTTACAGGCGCAGGAACTATAGCAATGGCTGAAACTCGTTCCCCCCTCAAAGACAAACCCCTGCGCAATCCCGGGCAGTCCGTTTACAAACAGCGATTCGATCTCGCCTTCGACAAGGTTCTCGGCCCATGCTTAATTGCACTTATATTTATCCTCATGGCGGGGATGGAGTGGTGGTCGTATTTCAATCCTCGCCCACCAAGTCCTTTCATCTATTCATTCTTTGCACTGACAGCCATCGCTTATGCAGTTTTCCAAGTAGTGCGCATCGGGCCGAAACTACGTACACTGCGCCAGGCGGAAGAAGGCGAGAAGGCCGTGGGACAATTCCTGGAACGGTTGCGTGAACAGGGTTATCAGGTCTTTCACGACGTTCTGGGAGATGGCTTCAATGTGGATCATGTCATCATCGGACCGGCCGGTGTATTCACAATCGAAACCAAGACCTGGAGTAAACCGCGCCAAGGAAGTCCGAAAATCGGCTTCGATGGCGAGTCCTTGCTGGCGGCAGGCCAGGGTCCCGACCGCAATCCGGTGATTCAAGCCAAGGCGCAGGCCAGTTGGCTACAACGTTTGCTGGCGGAAAGCACGGGGAAGCCTCTGCCTGTTCGGCCCGTGATTCTTTTCCCAGGCTGGTACGTCGAAGACAGTCGAGCTAGCCGCAAGGATTTATGGGTGCTGGAACCCAAGGCCTTGCCAAAGTTCCTAGCGAACGCGCCAAGCATCGTGGCACCGGAAGACGTGACATTGGCATCGTTTCACCTTTCGCGATTCATTCGCGAACAGGAACGCGTGTTCGAAGCCCAGCAGTAAAACAGCGGCGACGATTGCCGAAATCGCGCGTCCTACACCCTCATTGGATAAGCAACAGAGCATCGTTGTCGAAATTGAAAAGCAGTTCTCCCATTTCGACGATGCCGTCGCCGGCCTCCAGCGCGTCAAGGCTAACCTCAAGCGAGCACGGGGGCTGCAGCAGGCCGTGTTGGCGAAGTCCTTCCAGGTTTCACCTTTATGAGCCCGGATCGCCGGTTCCCCACGCAAATGACGTCAAGCCTTGCGTCGCGTATTGGTGCCCGAACGCATCGATGATGCCGGGAAGTGGCGCGCGATGCGACGTCGCCAGCAGGGTCGAGCGGGGAATTCGATCCGTGATTGTCCAATTTTTCATTGCGTCCACGTTTGATGGACAATGGCAATTGTTGGCCATAATGGAATGTGCTGGAGGGTTCTCACCGATGCCACATGGCTCGTATCCATCTACGCCAAAGGAAATATTCGAAAGCGGACATTTTGTCCAGCTATTGACATTTGTCCATGGCTCATGGACAATGCTAAAATCATGGACAAAAAGCCCGTAACCGCCGCAGCTGATTGGCTTGATGCCGCGCTGACAAAGCTGCGCGGTCATGGCGTGAACGCCCATGTCGTAGAACGCGAAGCCAAGCTGGGACGCACCCGCGCCGACGCCTTGGTGGAGATCGAGTACGGTGGGCAGAAGACGACTTACGCCGCGGAATTGCGCCGCGGCCTGCGGCCCAACAATCTGGGCGCCGTGCTGCATCAGTTGGAGCGTCTCGGCGAGCAGGCGCTGCTGGTTGCCGACTTTGTCAATCCGGTGATCGCAGACCAGTTGCGCGTGCAGCGCGTGGCTTTTGTCGATTTGGCCGGCAATGCCTATCTGGAACAGCCGCCACTGCTGGTTTGGGTCAAGGGCCAGCGGCTGGCGGAGGCGCTGCCCCGCGCGGCGCGCGGCGGGCTGGCGTTTCAGGGCGGCGGCTTGCAGGTGCTGTTTGTCCTGCTGTGCCACCCGGAATGGGCCGATGCTCCTTACCGCAAGCTGGCGCAGTACGCCGGGGTGGCGCATGGCACGGTCGGCGGGGTCATGGCGGAACTCGTCAAGCTCGGGTATGTGGCCACCGTCGCCGGCAAGCGCCGCCTGCTGCAACGCGAGCGGCTGTTGCAGCAGTGGGCCGAAGCTTATCCCCGCGCCTTGAGGCCGCGCTTGCTGCTGGGCCGCTATCGTGCGGACACGCTGGAATGGTGGAACAGCCTCGATCCCACGAACTACGGCATGGTGCTGGGCGGCGAGCCGGCCGCCGGCCGTATGACCCAGTACCTTCGCCCCGGCGCGGCCACCTTTTATGCCGAGGCGATCGAACCGCGCCTGCTGATCGATCTGCGCTTGCGCAACGATCCCGACGGCAATGTGGATGTGCTGCGTCGTTTCTGGACATTTGACAATGAGGACGTGGCGCTGGCGCCCGCACCCCTGGTCTATGCCGATCTGTTGGCGACGGGTGACGCGCGTTGCATCGAAACCGCGCACATGATCTATGACCGCTATCTTGAACCTGGCCGCTAGAAGCGAGCTCGCCTGGCTGGCGGCCCTGATGGCGGACATCCGTGCCGCCGGTCTGGCGCGCGAACCGCTGCTGGTGGGCGCGATGGCGCGCGACCTGTTGCTGCATTACGCCCACGATGTTGGTATTCTCCGTACGACCGAGGACGTTGATCTGGCGATCGCCGTTGGCGATTGGGCCGAGTTTTCCGCGGTGCGCGAGGCATTGATTTGTCATGGGCAATTCGAGCCGCACCGGAACGTTTTGCACAAGCTGCGCCACAAGGTCTGCGGCTGGATAGACATGATTCCATTCGGCGCCATCGAGGAACCCGACGGCAGGATCGTCTGGCCGCCACCCGATGGCGGAGCAATGAGCTTGCTCGGTTATGGCGCGGCCGATGCGGCGGCAGTCACCGTGGCCTTGCCCGATGGTCAAAGCGTCCGCGTGGTGGCGCTGCCGATGTTGGCGGTCCTGAAGGTCTTCGCCTGGCTCGACCGCCATCTGGCCCAGCCGCGCAAGGATGCATCGGATCTGATCCTCGTCTTGCGGCATTTCATTGCCGCTGGAAATACGGAACGCTTCTATGCGGAAGCCAGCCACTTGCTCGGGCCAGATTTCGATTTCGAGATTGCGAGTGCCTGGCTGGTGGGTCGTGACGCACGCAAGTTGTTGTTGGCGTACGGTGGCAACGCGCCGTCGGTTCTTGCACAGTTGAGCGCCATTCTTCGCCGCGAGAGCGATCCCGACGGTGCTCTGAAATTGGTCGGACAGGTTTCCGGCATCGAGCCGGAAAATACTCGGCGTCTGCTGGCGGCATTCGAGCGCGGCATCACCGGATTCGAGACGCCATGAATACTTCGGCCCTCGTCAAGAAACTCTGGAACTACTGCAACGTGTTGCGCGAGTGTAAGGTGCCTACGCTGCGGCGCCTTCCCACCGGCTCGTTCTATGCGCAGGGGGTGAAGGCGAACGTGCTGTTCTTCGACAAGAAGCCGGCGTCGGAAACGCCGTGGACCAGGAAACTGTGGGGCTACGATCTGCGCACTAAAGCGGCGCTGGAGCAGTTCAGGTTGATTGCGGGGTATATGGGTACTGCCGGAGTCTAGGCAGTGCCTGTCTCCTCCGCAAAGCCTCGCCAGGCCTGTGCTACACTGAATCTCAGTGTAGGGCTTCACATCGAGGAAAGGTACACCCGATGAGAATTCTGCTGGCTGAAGATGACCGCATCATCGCCGACGGCTTGCAGCGCTCGCTGCGCAAGGCGGGCTACGCCGTCGATTGCGTCGGCAATGGCGTCGATGCCGACGCCGCGCTGGCCAGCCAGCAGTTCGATCTGCTGATCCTCGACTTGGGCTTACCCAAGCTGTCGGGCATCGAAGTGCTGCGGCGCTTGCGCGCGCGCAAGAAAACCTTGCCCGTGCTGATCCTGACCGCGCAGGGCTGCCTCGAGGATCGCGTGCGCGGACTCGACGCCGGGGCCGACGATTACATGAGCAAGCCTTTCGCGCTGCCCGAGCTGGAAGCGCGGGTCCGGGCGCTGACGCGCCGCGGCACCGGCATGCCGACCTGCATCGAATTCGGCGCCTTGAGTTACGACCAGGTCGATCGGCAGGTGAAGATCGACGGCCAGACAGTCGAGCTGTCGGCACGCGAACTCGGCCTGCTGGAAATCCTGCTGCTGCGCGCCGGCCGGCTGGTCAACAAGGAACATCTGGTCGACCACTTGTGCAGTTGGGGCGAGGAGGTGAGCACCAACGCCATCGAAGTGTACGTGCATCGGCTGCGCAAGAAGCTCGATGCCGGCGGGATTAAGATCACTACCGTTCGCGGTCTCGGCTATTGCCTGGAGAAACCTGCCGACAGCGGCGACGCGCCGGACGTTAAGAAGTCCGATGCCGGCCGTTGAACGCACCCGCCGCACCCGCATCTTCGGCACGCCGACCGAACTCAATTCGCTGTTCGGGGAGATTCTCGACTGGATGCTGGCGCCATTGCTGTTCCTGTGGCCGATCAGCATCGCCGTCACCCATCATGTCGCCAATCAGATCGCCAACCAGCCCTACGATCAGACGCTGATGGAAAATGTCGGCGCCATCGCGCGCCTGGTCAAGGTGGTGAACAACAAGGTGGTAGTGAGTTTTCCTGCCCCGGCGCGAGCCATGTTGCGCGCCGACGAAAACGACACCACTTACTACCAGGTCACCGGCCCGGGCGGCGAACTGATCGTCGGGGACAAGGAAATCCCGCGTGCCGCATTGCCGGACCAGCTGGAGCTGGAAGCCGTGCGCTTGCGCGACGACGACATCAATGGCGAGGAGATCCGCGTCGCCTACAAGTTCGTCGCCTTGAATTCACGTGGGCAAACTGCCCTGGTGCAGGTGGCGGAAACCCGCAAGAAACGCGAGAACCTCGCCAGCCGCATCATTTCCGGCGTGATCCTGCCGCAGTTCGCCATCATTCCGCTGGCAGTGGTGCTGGTCTATCTTGGCCTGACGCGCGGCATCGCCCCATTGACCCGTCTGCAGCGACGTATCCATGATCGCCGCCCCGGCGATCTGGCGCCCATCAACATCCACGGCGTGCCGGTGGAAGTGCGGCCGGTGATCCTCGCCTTCAATGACATGATGGCGCGTCTCGAACAGAACCTGCAAGCGCAGCAGCGTTTCATCGCCGATGCCGCGCATCAGATGCGCACGCCGCTGACCGGCCTGAAGATGCAGACCGAGCTGGCCCAATCGGAAACCGATCCGCAATTGATCCGCGCATCGCTGCAGCAGATCGCCGAGAGCGCCGACCGGGCCGCCCATCTGATCAGCCAGCTGCTGATGTTGGCGCGCGCCGAGGCCAGCCATGAGAAACTGCATGCCTTCACGACCGTCGACCTGGAAGCGCTGGCGCGCGAAGTGACCCAGGAGGCCGTGCCGCGCGCCTTGGCCAAGCAGATCGACCTCGGTTTCGAGGATAGCGGTTGGCCGCTGTTGATCGATGGCAGTCCGGTGCTGTTGCGCGAGTTGATCAGCAACCTGGTCGACAACGCCATCAAATACACCCCTGCCGGAGGCCGGGTCACGGCGCGGACACGCGCCGAAGCGTTCGCCGTATTCGAGGTTGAAGACAATGGCATCGGCATCTCCGAAGCGGATTCCGAATTGGTGTTCGAACGTTTTTACCGGGTTCTCGGCTCCGATGCGGACGGTAGCGGCCTGGGCCTGTCCATCGTGCGCGAGATAGCCGAACTGCATCGTGCCAGCGTGCGGCTGCGACCCAACCCGCACGGCCAGGGTACGCTGGCCCAGGCCGTCTTCCCGCGCCAAGGGGTCGCCTATCCGGTGCAAACGGAGAACCCGGCGACTATCCCGCCTGAGTAAGAAAGATGTAAGCCTAGCGTAAGTGCTTCGTCAGTTTAGGCTGCTAGCCTGTCTATCAGGCTGGGGTGGCCCGGCTTATATAAAACATATAGGAGGGACCATGACACAATCTTCCATCAATTGGGTTGCGATCGATAACGACCCGCGCTTTCAGCGCCTGCATGCCCAGAAAATGGCATTTCTCACGGGCCTGATGATTTTCTCGCTGTTCTATTATTTCCTGCTGCCGATAGGTGCCGCTTATTTCACCGACATATACAAGGTGAAAGTCTATGGCGTCGTGAATGTCGGGATTCTCTTCGCGCTGTCCCAATTCATCGTGGCCTGGGGCATCGCCTTTTATTACACCGCCAAGGCCAAGGACTTCGACGCAATGGCCGCGGAGCTGGTGCGCGATGCCGAAAAGATAGGAGCCAAATAACATGATGACCCTGAAGAATAAAATCTGGCTGGCGATCATCGCCTGCGTCATGCCGCTGGTTTCGCTGCCGGCTTTCGCCCAAGGCGCGGTGGCCGACAAGTGGAAATGGCTGACCTTCCTGGTGTTCGGCGCGATCATCTGCGTGACCATGTATGTCACCTACCTCGCGGCCAAGCGGGTCAAGACGACGGCCGACTTCTACGCCGCCGGCGGAGGGGTTTCCGGCCTGCAGAACGGCTGGGCCATCGCCGGCGACTATCTGTCGGCGGCGTCCTTCCTGGGCATCGCCGGGCTGATCTCGCTCTACGGCTACGACGGCTTCATGTATTCGGTGGGCTGGCTGGTGGCCTACATCACCGTGCTGCTGGTGATCGCCGAGCCCTGCCGGAATATCGGCAAATACACGCTGTCCGACATTCTTGCCTACCGCAACGACCCGAAGAAAGTCCGCATCGTTGGCGCATTGTCCACCATTACCGTGTCAACCTTCTACCTCACGGCGCAGATGGTCGGTGCCGGCGTTCTGATCAAGACGCTGATCGGCATCGATTATGAAATCTCGGTGGTTTGCGTGGGCATCGTGATGCTGATGTACGTGCTGTTCGGCGGCATGGTCGCCACCACCTGGGTGCAGATCATCAAGGCCGTGCTGCTGGTGTGTGCCTCGATCGTCATGGTCGTTATGGTGTGGAGCCAGTACGGTTTCCTCGGCGACTTCCTGAACAACGTCGTGAACGACCCGAAGGTTCAGCAACGTGTCGCCACCCTGCTCGGCGACAAGGCCAAGAACCTTTCCCCGACGGAACTCGGACAGATCTTCCTGGAACCCGGCTTGTTCCTGAAAGTGCCGCTTGACCAGATCTCGCTGGGCATGGCGCTGGTCTTCGGCACTGCCGGCATGCCGCACATCCTGATGCGTTTCTTCACCGTGCCGACGGCTCAGGCCGCGCGCAAGTCGGTGAACTGGGCGATGGCGATCATCGGCGGCTTTTACGTGCTGACGCTGTTCCTCGGCATGGGTTCGGCGATGAAGGTCGGTCCGGCCAGCATCGCGGCAATCGACGCCGGCGGCAACATGGCCAATCCTCTGCTGGCCCAGGCCCTGGGCGGTGGCCCTGACAGCCTGATGGGCAACTTCATGATGGCTTTCGTGGCTGCCGTAGCCTTTGCCACCATCGTCGCGGTGGTCGCCGGCCTGGTTCTCGCCGCCGCCTCCGCAATGGCCCACGATCTGTATGTCGGCGTGATTCGCGAGGGACACGTGACCCAGGAGGAACAGATCAAGGCGGCGCGTATCGCAACCGTCCTGGTCGGCGCCATGGCCATCGTTATCGGCATCTCGGCCAAGGGGCAGAACGTGGCCCACCTGGTGGCATTGGCTTTTGCCGTGGCTTCCTCGGCCAACTTCCCGTGCGTGCTGATGACGCTGTTCTGGAAACGCTGTAACACCGGCGGCATCGTGTTGGGCATGATCGTCGGCACATTTACCGCCATCGGCCTGGTGATGGTTTCACCGAACCTCACCTACCCGCTCGCGGTCAAGGCTGCCAACGAAAAGATCATCAAGGCCCAGGACGAGAAACTCGTCAAGCTGAATGCCGATCTGGTTGCGGCTCCGGTAGCCGCCGATCCGCTCATCCAGGAGAAGATCAAGACGGAAATCGCCAAGGCCGAAAAAGCCAAGAAAGGCGCTGCCGACAAGATCGCCAGCTTTGGCAGCGACACGACCAGCATCATGGGTCTGGAGAAACCCTGGTTCGAGCTGAAAAACCCCGGTCTCTACTCGATTCCGCTGGGTTTCCTAGCGGTGATCATCGGCTCGCTGCTGTACCGGGACAAGCGCGCAGAGGAGATGTGGGACGAGCTGTACGTGCGCCAGAACACCGGCATACTCGCAGCCAAGGCGGTCGCGCACTAACTACTCTGGTAGTCCTCCCTCGGCCCTTCCCTCCAAGGAAGGGCTTTTTTTGTGCCTGCGGCAAGAAGAACGGTTAGACCTTCAGCAATTCCTGCTTCCCGCCCAGCCATCGCTCGACATGCCTGTCCGCGGCTGCGGGATCGACCCGCAGCAATTGTTCCGCCGCTTCGCGCGCAGCCTCGACCAGGGCGACATCCTCCAGGTCGGCATAGCGCAGCAAAGGCAGCCCGCTCTGGCGGGCGCCGATGAATTCGCCGGGGCCGCGCAGGCGCAGATCCCGGCGGGCGATCTCGAAACCGTCGGCATGTTCGAAAATGATTTTCAGCCGTTCGCGTCCCGCCTGCGAAAGCGGCTGGGCATAGAGCAGGATACAAGCCGACTCGGCGCTGCCGCGTCCCACCCGGCCGCGCAACTGGTGCAATTGCGCCAGGCCGAAACGTTCGGCGTGTTCGATCACCATCAGCGAGGCGTTGGGTACATCGACGCCGACTTCGATCACCGTGGTGGACACCAACACCTGCATGCTGCCGGCAACGAAAGCGCCCATCACGGCAGACTTTTCGGCCTGCTTGAGACGGCCGTGCACCAGGCCGATATTCAGCTCCGGCAATTCTTCAGTCAGTCGCTGGTGGGTTTCCAGCGCGGTCTTGAGCTGCAAGCTTTCACTCTCCTCGATCAGAGGACAAACCCAATACGCCTGCCGCCCGGCCTGGCAGGCGGAACGGATGCGCGCCATCACTTCGGTGCGGCGGGTTTCGGCAACCAGCTTGGTCAGCACCGGCGAGCGGCCGGGCGGCATTTCGTCGATCACCGACACGTCCAGGTCGGCGTAGTAGCTCATCGCCAGGGTGCGCGGAATCGGCGTGGCAGTCATCATCAGCTGGTGCGGCACGTTACCCTTTCCTCCCTTGTAGCGCAGCGCCAGGCGCTGATGCACGCCGAAACGATGCTGCTCATCGACCACGGCGAGGCCGAGCCGGTTGAAGTCGACCGCCTCCTCGATCAAGGCATGGGTGCCAACCGCAATGGCAGCACGGCCTGCCTTGATGTCGGCCAGGGTCGCAAGCTTCTGCCGCTGCTTCAGGCTGCCCGACAGCCAGGCCACTTCGACGCCCAAGGGCGCGAGCCAGTTGCCAAGCTTGCGCCAGTGCTGCTCGGCAAGAATCTCCGTGGGCGCCATCAACGCCCCCTGGCAGCCGTTCTCGACGGCCTGCAACAACGCCAGCGCGGCCACGACGGTCTTGCCGCTGCCGACATCGCCTTGCAGCAATCGCTGCATCGGGTGGTCGAGCGCAAGTTCGGCGGAGATTTCTTCCCAGGTGCGCCGCTGCGCGGCGGTGAGGCGAAACGGCAGTTGCGCCAGCAGTTTTCCGGTCAACGATCCGGTAGCGGGCAAGACGGGCGCGCCGCGTGCCCGGCGCGCGGCATAGGCGCGGCGCAGCGAGATCTGCTGTGCGAGCAGTTCGTCGAAACGGATGCGGCGCCAAGCCGTGCGATTGCGCAGTTCCAGTGCTGAGGGCGGCAGCGCCGCAGGGGGCAGATGCAGCATGCGTATCGCCTCGTCGAAAGGCATCAGGCTGTGTCCGGCGCGCAGGGCGGCTGGCAGCGTGTCGCGCAGGTCGCCGCGCTCATCGGCGCACGCCAAGGCTGCACCGATGAGCTTGCGCAACAGGAGTTGGCTTACGCCGGCGGTGGTCGGGTAGACCGGTGTCAGCGCTATCGGCAGCGGCGCGCCCGATGCCACGGCGCGGGCGCGGGGATGAACCATTTCCGGTCCGAAATAGCCGTCGCGCACCTCGCCGAACAGGCGCAGCCGCGCGCCCGGCGCAAATTGCTTCTGCTGGCTCGGATAGAAGTTGAGCAAACGCACCACCAGCTGGCCGCTGTCGTCGCGTACCCGGCTGACCAGTTGACGGCGAGGGCGGAAAGCGATGTCGGTGCTGATCACTTCGACCTCCACCTGCGCCGGCACGCCCGGCACAGTCTCCGCCAACGGCGTGATTTGCGTTTCGTCCTCGTAACGCAAGGGCAGATGCAGGATCAGGTCGGCATCGTTATGCAATCCAAGTTTGGCCAGCTTGGCGACGAGCGGCTTGGAAATGTTGCCGAAGCCGCTTGGGCCGTCAGTCGCCATCGTTCACGGCTCAGCCCAGGTGGAGGATCGCATCCGCCTCGATCAGCGCCCCGCGCGGCAATTCCTTGACGCCGACGGCGGCGCGCGCCGGATAGGGCTGATCGAGATAGCGCGCCATGGTCTCGTTTACCTTGGCAAAATTGCCCAGATCGGTGAGGTAGATAGTGAGCTTGACTGCGTCATTTAAACTGGCGCCGGCTGCGGCCGCGACCGCCTTGAGATTCTCGAATACGCGGACGATCTGGGCATCGATGCCTTCCAGCATTTGCATGCTGACCGGGTCAAGGCCAATCTGGCCGGACAGATAAACGGTGTTGCCAACCTGCACCGCCTGCGAATAGGTACCAATGGCGGCAGGCGCGTTGGGGGCGACGATGATCTTGCGGGACATGGAAAGTTCTCCTGGTTGGGACGCCCGCCATGTTAGACGAAGTCTGCGGAATTTGAGAACACGCCCTAGGCCGGCGCCACCGCGTAGTTCAGGCGTGCGAAGATGTGCTGCAAACCGCGCCGCTCGTCGATGTTGATGATGAGGGGGGCATTCAGGTTGGCGCGCAACCCCGTACCGGCCGTCTCATCCTTCCAGAGTATCACTGCCACCACGGCATCCTTCGGATCGGCCAGCTTGAGCAGCGCCGACTCCGCGTCGGTCAGGGAGATCTCGTAGCTGAAACCGAGCTGGGCCGGATCGGCGATGTGAAAGGCGAGCGCCGTATCGTCGAGCGATTGCAAAATGAAATACTTCGGCGCCGTATCCTCGGGGTGAAACAGGGTGAAGCGATGGCACGCTTCGAAACCGGCCAGCCCTTCAGGGAATTCAATGATCTTGTCGGACTCGACGGTCAGGCTGCCAAAACGCAGACTTTCGATATGCATGGCGTGGTTTACCCGGGGTGTGTTCTCGTTGATGTTGGCGGCTATGCAGGACTACTTTTTCACGGCCAGGATCAAGCCCGTTTCCATACCCAACTGTTTCAGCTTGTCGCGTGCCTGTTCGGCTTCCTGACGACTCTTGAAAGGACCCACCTGAACCCGTGCCTCGATCTGCGAGGGAATCCCGTTCAGTTCCAGTTTGGCGCGCAATTCTTCGGCGTTAGCCGTGTTGTTGAACACCCCCAGTTGCAACAAGAAAACCGGGGTATGGACGAGCGGCTGGGTCAAAGGCCGCGATGCAGGCGCCGCCGGGCGGGGCGGACGAACCAGTTCGGTCGGCGGGGCGCTCGGTTTGAGCATGGCCTGACGGGCTTCGGCTGGCTTGGTCAAAGGCCGGGGAGCGTGCTCCACCCGGTTCGGCGCGGCGGGTGCGGCGGTTTTTTCCGGTTCGGCAGGGACTTCTTCTGCCTTCTTGGTTTCTTCCTGCTGGGCCGGCTCGGGCGGCTTTTCTTCCGGCTTGGTTTCTGCCGGGGTTTGCCCGGTCTGTGCGACTACCGGCGCTTCTTCCACAGGCTTCAACTTGGGCGGCGCATTCAGGGCGTCCAGCACGGCCAGGCCGCCCAGCAGGGCAACGATCAACACGACGGCCACGGAGACGCGCCTGATCAGGCGACTTTTCAGCTCCGCATCGGCCGCCTGCGGATCGACAGGATCCACGCCGCTTTCGCCAGTCGCTTTATCTATCATGATCTTCGTACTCCTGCTTGTTGCGGCTCAAGGACAGCACCAACTCGGCTTCCCCCATGGAGATGCCGCATGTCTCGGCGATGTCATGCGCACCCATGCCGCGTTGCGCCAGCAACATCGCCTCGTTGTATTGCGGCGAGACGCGTCTTGCGGCTTTCAGTTGCGCCATGTTCTCCTTGATGCCGGCCAGCTCGCTGCGCAATTGTTGCAGTTCGGCCTCAACGCCGGTACGAAACAGCTGTTCCCCGAATTGCGACGGGGGCTGATCCTGCATCAGGGGCGCACGCCACGATTCCGGCAAGACTTCTTCCGTTTCTTCCGCTTCTGCCGCAGCGCTTTGTTCCGGTGCGATCCAATACACTTCGTCGCCATCCAGCGTCAGCGTCCGTTCCTTGGCACGCTGCCGCAGCTTGATTTGCACCAGGCCGGCGAGGGAAACCAGCAAGAACACGGCGACCACTGCCACAGCGCAGATAATTGCGTAGCGTATGCTGAATTCCGTGAAATCCATGTTCATGTGGTCTCGACACGCGGTGCGGACAAACTGGCCGTAATACGGCGATAATATCCGCTCCCCGACCTGGGCAAATGACGAGCAGACCCCGATTTACCCCATGTTTATCCCGGACGACGGCATGCCTTCCCTTCCCTCAACGAACTCGCTGCGCATCACGCTGATTGCCGCCGTAGCGAAGAACCACGTTATCGGCATCGGCAATGCGATGCCGTGGCGGCTGCCGGAGGATCTCAAACGTTTCAAATCCCTCACCTTGGGGCATCCTGTCATCATGGGGCGCAAGACCTGGGATTCGCTGGGCCGGCCGCTGCCGGGAAGAAAGAATATCGTCATCAGCCGCGCTACCGACAGGACCATCCCTGGCGCCGATCTGGTCGGTTCGCTCCAGGCGGGACTCGCCGTTGCCGCAGCGACCGGGACGAACGAAGCGTTCATCATCGGTGGGGCCGAAATCTATCGCCAGGCGCTCCCCTTGGCCAACCGCCTGCAACTGACCGAAATTGCCAAGGATTACGTCGGCGATGTGTTTTTCCCGGATGTCGACCCGACCGAGTGGCACGAGACGCTACGCGAACCTCATCATGCCGAAGCGGGCTTCGACTTCGCTTTCGTCACTTACGAGCGGAGCGGGACAAGAGGCTAAGCGCCTATCCGTGAATAAGCCAGCCGTCCAAGAACACCCATCGCATGGATGCGATCGCGTATCGCTGACCATCGGCCGAACTCGGTAGGCAATCTTATCAACCGCTAATCAGGCTGATCGACGTCGCCATATAGTGCCCGCCAACCAGTTGAACGCTGACGTTGACGCGTGAGCCACCCATCATCCCACCGCCCATCATCCCGCCACCGGGAATGGCCACGCCGTTTCTCTGTATGGTCACGCCGTTGAGCATGAAGCTGGTCGATGTGACATTGGAGACAACACCCGACATCATTATGGTTCCAGGAGAATTAACCGGCCCGGATTGGAAGTTCACTTCCGCACCCGTAAGCGTGCCGTTGTTGAACATACCCATGACGTTGACGGATTGACCGACCGCCAAGGTACTCGCGGTGCCGTTGAGGAAGACGGCACCGGCGCCCATGTTGCCGCCCATGCTGCCACCGCCGGACAAGCTCACGGTGAAGGCGCCGGTCTTGGCATCATAGGCAGAGACGGTGCCGCCGACCTCGATGATGGAACCGTTCGGCGCCTGGCTGGGCGTGAAAGCGATGAATTGCACCGTCGTCGCGCGTACCACATTGTTCGTGACCGCTCCATGTACCTCCAGGAAGACGCCGTTAGCTAGCTGTGTCGCGGTTCCGCCGGTAAAGGTCGCATTGCTGGCATCGATGACCACGCCGCGCAGGGTGAAGCTGGCGGCGGAAACGAAATTTGCCACCATGCCATGCACTTCGACCGAGGTAGGCGCTGCGTTGGTAAATACCGTGACGCTGCTGGCCTTGAGCTTGTTCGTCGTCACGTCGTAATTGCCGGTAGCCGCGATGTACTTATCGTTGCCCAGACTTGCACTGCTGGGCGTCATGGTCGCCGCGCTGGCGTCCACCATGACATTTCGAACCTGGAAACTGGAGTTGCTGATGTAATTGGCAATCGGCCCCGACAGCGTAACAATTCCATTCGACTGAGCCGGTCGCTTGATGCGGATGACGGTAGCGCTGATCACATTGCCGACTGGTGCGCTGTTGCTCCAGACCGTCACCAACAGACCGTTGGCCAGCGAAACTCCCGCCGGGCTGATTGTCGCCGAGCCTATCGTCACCGTCTCGTTGCCGAGAACGAAGCTGCCGACGCTGGCGTTGTATTGACTGACGACGCCGGTGAGCCGAATGCCGTTGGCGGGCGTTTTTTGCACAATGAGCGTCGCCTGGAGATAGGGCTTGCCCTGGCTGTCGGTTTTCAACAGGCCATGTGCCTCGACACGATCGCCCACCTGCACGCCCGCCAGCGAAACATAGCCGACGAAGCTGGTCACCGGGCCTAAGGACGCATCGCTGTTGGCGGTGATATTGGTTCCCAGGACCGTGATACTGGTCGCCGAGACCGCGCTGACTGTGCCGACGATCTCCGGCGACATCAAGGCCGAGGCAATGTTGCCGCTGGCATCCAAGGTCAGCTCCGCACTCTGCCCAAGCATGGCGCTTGTCACCGGCATGGTGACTGCTGCGCCTTGCTCAGCTTCAGACAAATAGCTGGCGCCGGTATCGCTGCGTCGCACGCCATCGACAATCAGGCTGCCGAAACCCGTCAATGTTCCCAGAGCAGCGAGAGGAGACCCGGTACCCCCCGAGCCGACCCCGGCAAGCAGGGTCAGGACACCCCCACCGCCACCGCCGCATGCGGAGACGAGGAAGAGCGCTGCCAGCAGCGCGAGCGTCGACCGGGCGCCATCAAGGATACGTAACAACATGGGAACTCCCTGTAAATTCGCGTTTCGCATGGACATCATGGTTGTTTGCCTGACTCGCGGTAGAAATACATGCCCAGGCGAACGCGCTCATCGGCGCCGACAACCCCTTCGTCTTGTTTGGACAATAACGTGGCGGTGCGCACCATCTGCTGGAAAACCCCAGCCCAAAGCCCGCGGGACAACGTGTTGAGCGCATCGGCGGATTCGGTGGTCAGGCCGTTGGCATAGACACTCTGTTCGAGGAGTGGCGCTTCACTGCCCGCAAGGTTACGCGCCGCCGCGGCGAGGTGATCGCCGACATTGTCGCTGAAGAGTTGCAGCATCTCGGCGTAGCCTTCCTTGGGAACAAAGGCGCCGACGCAAAGACGCAGCCGCGCTGGTTTCCCTTCCCCGCCTGCGTTATCCGCCGCAACGACGCCCAGGCGCAGGAGTTCCTCGAGCACGGTGCGCGGATGCACATCGTTCGACACCGCCTCAGCCAACGCCTCGAAGGAGCCCGTGGCACCTCCCCGCTCGAGCAGGCGAGGCTCACCCTGCTCGTCGCGATAGGCCGGGTCACTGGCCCAGCGCGTAAAAACCTGCATGGCTACGCTCAAAGTCCTGGCTGGCGGCCGTGGCTTGCCCGCAGTTCGCCACTCGCGCACATCCTTGCGATGTACGCCCGACAGCACGCTGATGTTCGAGTCATTGGAACGTCCTTCCCGCTCATCGATGATCGTTGCCGCCGATTCCAGAAAGACTTGCTTGAGCGCCTGAGCAAATTGAGGATAGGCCACACCTTCGTGCAGAAGCATCTTCACCAGTGGCGAGAGCAGGCGCAAGGAGGCCGCCAAGGCTAGATCGCTACGTGATTCGCTCATATCCAATTCTCAAGTCAACCCGATAATGATGGGAATGTATCCCATCAATCGGAACTAATCAAGCTCTTCTGAGCAAAGCCCTTGATATTTAGCGTTTTCTAATATGACTTGAGTTCAGTGTTGCCTGTTCAATCAACCCGGCCAAACGGCAGGACCTCGATCATCTGTGCTACGAAGGGCGATAGCAATATCAATTCTGGCCTCAATCGCTGGTTCTTGAGGATCTATGGAATCCGTGGCTGGCATATGCATCGCTTGGTTTTCAGTGCCCACAATTCAGGAATGAGCCAGCCAACATCATAACGATCTATGTATTCATTAGAAAATACTTATTGTGTTTCTAAATAACATGGGATATATTCCCAGACATGAGCCACCTATACCCAACCCGAGCAACACCCAAGTCACTTTGCGATTCTGCCTTGGCAGTCTCCATGAGTTCGATTCCTCCGCTGCCTGAAATTTTGTCGGGCGAGGAAAGGGCAGAACCAGATTTCATTATTTATCCAACTCAACCGAAAGGATGCACACCATGATGGGAATGATGGGTTTCAACGCAGGATTCTCGGCAGCCCTTACGCCCAACGGCTACGAGTTCATCGTCAACAACGGCCAAATCACCGGTATGGAACGCGTGCTGGGCAGCTATACCTTCGATCTTCGCCTGCCCAGCAATGCCACGTTCGCGGTGGCCAACAACATCGTCACGGAAACGCTGACAGGGTCATACGCAACGGAAGTACTTCAGTACGCCCCGGATGCAACCAACACCAGTCTTTATCATGTGGTTTCGGATGCGGTGACACTGGCCAATCCCACAACCACCAATGCCTACGGGCAAACCAGTGGGTATTCCTTCACCACGGCCAACGGCGCGGTCACGGGCATGCAGAGTGTCTGGGGCAATGCCAGCAAGACCTACACGAACACTCTGACCCTGTCGCCCACGGCGCACCTCTCGGCGAGCGCCGACGGTAATACGGTGACCGAAACTGTGGTCCAGGGCAATATGGTCGAAACCCTGCAATTCGTGAAGTCGGGTAGCGCCGGCCTTTACGCCATTGCGGCGGATGCCAGAACTTTTGTTCAGCCCGGAACTGCGACGATGCTGCTGTCGGTCGATCCCTATGACCGGGCCAAGTTCACCGTCGATGCCGCCCATAACGTCACGCAAGTGCAGCAGGTTCGTCTGGACGGCACCGCTGTCACAGTCACACCGAACGCCTATACGAGCTTTAGCGTTGATCAATTGTCCGGTGACATCGTGGAGAAGGTGACCTATGGCAATCGCGCTTCATACGAGGTCTTTCACGACGGCAATGGCGACGGTATCTACACCTCCGTCGCCCATGGCACGGGGACGACGGTCGATCTGGTGGGGCTGCACGCCCAGCTGTCTGCCACGATCGATGCAGTCCTCTGATGTATTAGTCTGTAATTTCTAATCTACGCATCAATCACTCAGGAGAAATTAAAAATGATGTCTCGCGCTTTCGCAACGAATGGTTCGTTAAATGGTTTCGCAGGAACGCACATGTCCGCCGCGGTATTTGGTTCGGGCAATGGCACGGTCATGGGCAACATCGGACTGAATCAAATGTTGAATGGCTCCGTCGGAGTCCATACCCCCGTCGTCACACCCGGGCTGGGTGTCGGCACGATGATGAGCGGTTTTACCGGCAATTCCGGTTTAGGGAATGGCACGATCATGAGCAGCATCGGTCTGCATCAACCCTTGAATGGTTCTGTCGGCGCCCCGACATCTACCGTTGCCCCTGGTTTGGATTTCGGCGGGATGATGGGCAGCATTATCCAAGATGCCCTGAATGGAAGCATCGATGCCTCTACAACCGGCTCCAGCATAGTCCAGACGATGCTGGACATCATGGACGACATGCCCGGCATCCATCTGGTCGGCTTGGCGCATATGAACCTATTTGACGCGGCTGTTTCCTGATCAGCCGGAACATCACATACCTATCCAATTCTGAGGTACCCAAAATGATCAAATTGACTGGAATAGCTTTAGCAACCGCCTTAATCCTGACGGGCTGCGGCGGCGGTGGCGGCGGGAGTGTTGCGCCTACTGCAGCCTTGCCTTCCCCAACCTCCATTGGCGGTACCGCGGCGAAAGGAATCATCAAGCAAGCCAAGGTGCTTGCCTGCCGCATCGTCAACGGCGCCCCGGAGGCCGATGCGACCTGCGCCTCAACCACTACCGGAACTGATGGCTCCTATAGGGTGACCTTTAGCGACGGCTATACCGGGCCCGCCATGGTCAAAGTGATGGCAGGAGCATCCAGCACCATGGTGGATGAGACTACGGGGACTGACATTCCCTACGCCATGACCATGCGCGCCGTCGTTCCGGCAGTTTCCGGTTCGACGACCGTATATGTCACCCCGTTTAGCGAAATGGCCGCCAGTGCGGTGAGCACGACGACGATCGATGCGACGAAGATCAATCAGGCCATCGCCGCAGTCCAATCCGCCATGTCATCGCTCGGAATTGACTTGAGCGCGATGCCGATGGTCGACTTGAAGAACAGTGGCTCCAATTCGTCTGCATTGACCCTGCAAACCAACATGGTCAAACAATTGGGTCGGGTGGTCATGGCGGCGAAGAACTCAAACCTCATCACGGACGCCAGCGGCGTTCCTTGCAATGCTGCAGGCACCACGACTTCCCAGCAAATCGCCTGTACCGTCTCGGCAATGGCGGGGATGATGAGCAGTTATGTCACGGCCGACGCAACGAAAGCGGCGAATATGATGGCCGCCCTGAATGGTCAAGACGTCACCAATCTGAATATGCCCATTCTCAAGGTGGATGGCACCATCAGCATGGTGGCGACCAACATGACTTCTTCTACGTCGATGCAATCCTCATTGCAAAATGCAGGCATGAATGTAGGCGATGCGGCAAAGATGACCAATGTGATCATGGGCGGGATGCACTAATAGTTGTGCTCTGTCCGGACCAGAGCCTGAGTCAAATTTCGACGCTTAAGAGACTTGACGAACCACACGATCCCTCATCCAGCAGCTTCGAGTTGCTGGTCGAGGGATTTCTTCGAGTGCCGAAGATTACGGAGATGTAATGTTTCAGTCAGCTTGCCGTAGTCTGGGATGCCTCACAATGCAGGCCGTCCCAACTCAATCGGTAATCCAATCATTCCATGACCTTCCGTTCTTACACAGTCGCGCTGACCTTACTGCTCGGCGCTGGCAACACCTTGGCCCAAACTGCCGTCCAGGTGGAAGTTTTCAAGAGCCCTTACTGCGGTTGCTGCGGGCAATGGGTTGAACATCTGCGCGGCAATGGTTTCGAGGTACAGACCCATAAGGTAGCCGAACTGCCAGCCGACATCCAGAAATTGCACATACCCGAGAACCTTGAGTCCTGCCATACCGCCAAGATTGGCGGCTATGTCATCATCGGCCATGTGCCGGCGGCCGACATACGCCGACTGCTCAAGGAAGAACCCAAGGCAGTCGGTCTGTCCGTGCCGGGTATGCCGGCAGGATCGCCCGGCATGGAAGGCGCAAAGCCGGTGCATTATGAGACGTTGCTGGTACAGGCCGACGGCACCACCCAGGTTTTCGCACGCCACTAACCCTCTATGGAGTACATTATGAAAAATGTTTTTGCCACCGCCTTCATCACCCTTGCCGCCACTCTTTCCGCGCCTGGTATGGCCGCCGACGATCACGCCGGCCATGGAACCATGCATGGTGCTATGCACGCTGCCGCTCCAGCCGCGGCGACTATGACCGAAGGCTTGGTCAAGAAGTTGGACAAGCCTGCCGGCAAGGTGACCATCTCCCATGGTCCGTTGCCCAACGGCATGCCCGCCATGACCATGGTGTTCAGCGTCAAGGACGCTGCCTGGCTGGATCAGATGAAGGATGGCGACAAGATCCGCTTCATGGCCGACACAGTGAATGGAGCCATGACCGTCGTCCATTTCGAGAAAGCGAAGTAACTTTTTCCATTTTCCCCTGGGAGGTTGTATGCGAGGAATCATTCCCGCGCCGGCGCTTGTCCTCTTGTTAGCCTTTGGAGCGTCGACACCCGTGCTGTCGCAGGAAGCCGTCTTGGGCAAGTCGGTCGAAGGCTTGCTCGCCTACGCCAAAGAGAAGAATCCGGAATACGCGGCCATGCGCCTCGAAGCCGAAGCGGCGCGGGAACGCGTCTACCCGGCCGGCGCGCTGCCCGATCCGGTGTTGCGCACGGAATTGCAGAACGTCACCAACTTCGGCTCGGATGCACGCCCCAATGTATTGCCTGGCCGTGTCGGCGGCACCAAGTACACGCTGATGCAGCCGCTGCCTTTTTGGGGCAAGCGCGACCTCAAGCGCGAAGCTGCCGAAGCCGAGGCCGATGCGGCGAAGGGCAAGGTTGGGGTGACGTGGACCGAACAGGCGGCCCAAATCAAGACGGCGTATGCCCAGTATTTCGCCGTGGCGCGACTGATCCAGCTGGACAAGGAAGTGATCGACCTGCTCGACCGCATCGAGAAGATCACCCAGGTGCGCTACGCCGGCGGCTTGGTTCCGCAGCAGGATGCCATCCGCGTCCAGGTGGAACGCACCGCAATGAGAAACGAACTGATCCAGATGGAGACCGAGCACCACCATACGCGTGTTCGTGTCAATGCCCTGCTGGCTCGTCCCGCCCCGTCGCCGCTGGCCGACCCGGAACGCCTGCGGCCGGTTCCCCCTGCAGCCAAGCTCGACTTCGTGGCGCTGGAAAATCGCCTGCGCGGCAAGAATCCGCAGCTCTTCGCCGACGAGGCTACAATTCGCGCAGCCGAGAAGAACCGCGACCTGACCTACCGCAACCGCTATCCGGATTTCACCGTCGGCGTCTCGCCGATGCAAACCGGCAACCGCGTCAATGAGTGGGAACTGATGGTGGAACTCAACATCCCGCTGCAGCAGGAAAGCCGCCGCAGCCAGGAACGTGAAGCCGAGAAGATGACCGCCGCCGCCCGCGCCCGCAAGGAAGCCACCGCCAACCAGTTGCTGGCCAACCTTTCCGAGAACCTCTCCGCAATCGATGCGGCGCGACGCACGGAAATGCTGGCGCAAACCAGCTTGTTGCCGCAGTCCGAACTGACCTTCCAGGCGGCGCTCACCGGCTACCAAACCGGCAAGGTGGATTTCGCCACCCTGCTGGATGCGCAACGGCAGATACTCAAAGCGAAACAGGATATCGTCAAGGCACAGGCGGAGCAGCAGGCACGTCTGGCGGACATCGAAAGACTGATTGGGGAGGACCTATGAAACAGGGTACGGGAATTGTGGTTGCGATCGCCGTGGCAGCGTTGGCGGCGGGCGGAGGATATTGGATCGGGACGCGCGGCAGTGGCGAACACAGTGCTGCCACGGCAGCGCAGCCAACGGCGGCAGCGTCTGCGGGCGCCAAGAAAGAACGCAAGCTGCTCTACTACCGCAACCCGATGGGGTTGCCCGATACCTCGCCGACACCCAAGAAAGACCCGATGGGCATGGATTACATCGCAGTCTTCGAGGGTGAAGAGGATGGCGAGGAGAGCGCTCCGGCTTCCGCCAACCAGATCAAGATCAGTACCGAGAAAGTGCAGAAACTCGGTGTCAGGACTGAGGCCGCGAGTCTGCGCACTCTGGACAAAATCGTCCGCGCCGCCGGACGCATCGAACCCGACGAACGCCGCCTTTACACCATCGCCCCCAAGTTCGAGGGCTATGTCGAACGACTTCATGTTAACGTCACAGGGCAAGCCGTGACCAAAGGACAGCCGCTATTCGAGGTCTACAGCCCCGAACTGGTCTCGGCCCAACGCGAATACGCCATCGCTGCCCAGGGTGTGCAATCCCTCAAGGAAGCGGGCGGGGAAGCGCAGAACAGCATGAAGCAGTTGGCCGAAGCCAGCCTCGCGCGTCTCAAGAACTGGGACATTTCGGAAGAGCAGGTCAAGGCGCTGGCCAAGTCCGGTGAAACAAAACGCACCCTGACCTTCCGCTCGCCAGTCAACGGCATCGTGACCGAAAAGAAGGCCGTGCAAGGCATGCGCTTCATGCCCGGCGAAATGCTCTACCAGATCGCCGATCTCTCGGCGGTGTGGATCATCGCCGACGTTTTCGAGCAGGACATCGGGCAAGTGAAGCTCGGCGCCAAGACCCAGATAAAAATCAATGCCTATCCGGGCAAGACCTTCGAGGGCGCCATCACCTATGTCTACCCGACGTTGAAAGCCGAAACCCGCACGATACCTGTCCGCGTGGAACTGTCCAATCCGGGGCAAATGCTCAAACCCGGCATGTTTGCCCAGATGGAACTTGCCGTCGGCGGAAATGCCAAGGTCGTCACGGTGCCCGTCTCGGCTGTCATCGACAGCGGTACGCGGCGTATCGTTCTGGTTCAACTCAAAAAAGGTCGCTACGAGCCGCGCGAAGTCAAGCTCGGCGCGCGCAGCGACACCTATGTTGAAGTCATCGAGGGAGTGACGGATGGCGAGAAGGTGGTGGTTGCCGCCAACTTCCTCATCGACGCTGAGAGCAACTTGAAGGCCGCCGTCGGTGGTTTCGGTCATTCGGCCCACGGCGCGGCGCCGAAAGCGGAAGCCGGGGCGGAGAACGCAGCGTCTGCCGCCAAGGGCGCCAGCCACCAGGCCGAAGGCAAGATCGAAGCCATCAATGCCAAGGCCGGGACGGTGACCATCGCCCATGGCCCGGTGGATAGCCTCAAATGGCCGGGCATGACGATGGATTTCACGCTTGCCAATTCCGGACTGCTTGGCAACCTCAAGCCCGGTGCGGCGGTGGCGTTTACATTCATCGAGCGCAAACCCGGCGAGTGGGTGATCATCAAGCTCGAAGGCATGGGTGATGCGCGTCCGTCGGCGCATTCCGGTCACTGAGGCGGGACCCACCATGCTCAGCAAAATCATCGACTGGTCAAGCAGAAATGGTTTCCTGGTTCTGCTCGCCACCTTGTTTGTCACCATCGGCGGTATCTATGCCGTCCTGCGGACACCGATCGACGCACTTCCCGACCTCTCCGACGTGCAGGTCATCGTCTACACCGAGTATCCCGGCCAGGCGCCGCAGGTGGTCGAGGATCAGGTGACCTATCCGCTCACCACGGCCATGCTGTCCGTGCCGAAATCCAAGGTGGTGCGCGGCTTCTCGTTCTTCGGCGCTTCTTTCGTGTACATCATTTTCGAGGATGGCACCGACATCTACTGGGCGCGCTCGCGCGTCCTGGAATACCTCAACTTCGCCTCCGGGCGCATGCCTAAAGGAATTACACCTCAAATCGGGCCTGATGCCACGGGTGTAGGCTGGGTGTATCAATATGCTTTATTGGCCAAGGACAAAACCCTGGCCGAGTTGCGCACCATCCAGGACTGGTATGTGCGCTACCAACTGACCAAGGCCCACGGCGTCGCCGAAGTCGCCTCCATCGGCGGCTTCGTCCAAACTTATCAGGTGACGGTCGATCCGGTAAAGCTGCGCGCCTACAACATTCCCCTGATGAAGGTTGCCCAGGTGATCCGCGACTCCAACCGCGACGTCGGCGGTCGCGTCGTGGAAATGGCGGAAACCGAGTACATGGTACGCGGCAAGGGCTATCTGCGCGGCAAAGGCGACATCGAAATGCTGGTCGTCAAGAGCGAGAAAGGCACTCCTGTCCTGATCCGCGACATCGCCCGGGTCGAACTCGCTCCAGACGAGCGGCGCGGCCTGACCGAACTCAACGGCGAGGGTGAAGTGGTGTCGGGCATCGCCATGGCCCGTTATGGGCAAAACGCGCTGGAAGTGATCCACAACCTCAAGGCCAAGATCGGTGAAATCGGCCCCGGCCTGCCCGCAGGCGTCACAGTGGAGACCGTCTACGACCGCTCCGAACTCATCCACCGCGCCATCGATACCCTGAAGCGAACCCTGGCCGAGGAATCGGTCATCGTCGCCTTGGTCTGCATCGTTTTCCTGCTGCATCTGCGCAGCGCCCTGGTCGCCATCCTGATGCTGCCGGTCGGGGTCTTGATGGCCTTCATCGCCATGCGCCTCTTGGGCATGAACTCAAACCTGATGAGCCTGGGCGGCATCGCCATCGCCATCGGCGCGATGATCGACGCGGCCATCGTCATGATCGAAAACGCCCACAAGCACCTGGAGCGGCTAAAGGAAGGCGAATCGCGGACCGAGGCCATGATCACGGCATGCAAGGAGGTCGGGCCGGCGCTGTTCTTCTCGCTGCTGATCATCACCGTCTCCTTCCTGCCGGTGTTCAGCCTGGAAGGCCAGGAGGGTCGGCTGTTCTCGCCGCTCGCCTACACCAAGACCTTCTCGATGGCCGGCGCAGCCATGCTTTCGGTCACATTGGTGCCGGTGCTGATGATGCTGTTCATCCGCGGCAAGATCATGCCGGAAGCGAAGAACCCGGTGAATCGCTTCCTGATCTGGGTCTATCGGCCGATCATCGCCGGCGTGATGCGTTGGAAAAAGCTGACCATTCTTCTTGCCGTGCTGGCCCTCGGAGTTTCGGTCTACCCGGCCGCAAGACTTGGCTCCGAGTTCATGCCGACGCTCAACGAAGGCACGTTGTTCTACATGCCGGCGTCCTTGCCGGGCATGTCGATTACCAAGGCGGCGGAGTTGCTGCAGACGCAGAACAAGATCATCAAAAGTTTCCCCGAAGTGGCTTCGGTCTACGGCAAGGCCGGACGGGCCAACACCGCGACCGACCCGGCGCCGACCGAAATGTTCGAGACGGTGATCAATCTTAGGCCGGAATCCGAATGGCGTCCGGGCATGACCACCGACAAGCTGATTGCCGAACTCGACAAGGCTCTGCAATTCCCGGGTGTGGCCAATGCCTGGACCATGCCCATCAAGGCGCGTATCGACATGCTGTCGACCGGCATCCGCACGCCGATCGGCATCAAGGTGTTCGGCAAGGACCTGGGCGAGATGGAAAAGCTGGCCAAACAGATCGAAGCCGTGGTGAAGACCGTGCCAGGCACCAGCAGCGCCTTCGCCGAACGCATCACCGGTGGCTTCTACCTCAACATCGAACCTGATCGCGAGCAATTGGCCCGCTACGGCCTGGCGGTTGGCGACCTGCAGGATGTCATCGGCACTGCGCTGGGCGGGGAGATGGTGACGACGACGGTCGAAGGCCGCGAGCGCTTCGGCGTGACCGTGCGCTACCCGCGCGAGTTGCGCTCCGACCCGCAGCAAATCGCCCGCGAGGTGCTGGTCCCGACCATGGAAGGGGCGATGATCCCCCTGGGGCAACTGGCCAAGGTTGAAGTGGCCAAGGGCGCTCCGGCCATCCGTACCGAAAACGCGCTGCTCTCCGCCTACATTTATGTAGACCTCCGAGACCGCGATATCGGCGGTTATGTGGCCGACGCGAAGAAGGCAGTAGCCGAGCAGGTCAAATTCCCTCCCGGCTACTACATTACCTGGAGCGGCCAGTTCGAGTACATGGAACGGGCCATCGAAAAAATGAAAATCGTCATTCCGGTGACGCTGTTGATCATATTCTTGCTGCTCTACCTCAACTTTCAGCGCCTGACCGAAACCTTCATCGTCATGCTTTCGGTGCCCTTCGCCCTGGTCGGCGGGGTGTGGCTGATGTGGCTGCTCGACTACAACCTTTCGGTGGCGGTGGCGGTCGGTTTCATCGCCCTGGCCGGGGTGGCAGCCGAAACCGGCGTGGTGATGTTGATCTACCTCGATCACGCCTGGGAAGAGATCAAGGCAAAGTGCCGCGAATCCGGACGCACGCCGAACGTCGGCGACCTCTATGAGGCCGTGATGGAAGGTGCCGTCGAGCGCGTGCGGCCGAAGATGATGACCGTCGTGGCCATCATGGCCGGACTCCTGCCGATCATGTGGGGAACCGGGACAGGATCGGAAGTGATGAGCCGCATTGCCGCGCCGATGGTCGGCGGCATGATTTCCTCGACGGTGCTGACGCTCGCGGTAATCCCGGCCATCTACGCGCTGGTCAAGCAATGGCGGCTGGTGCGCGGTTTGGAGTCATAAGAGATCGGTAAGGAAGTTAACAGCGTGCATGACGTTTTTCATGCGCAACACAAATCAGGAGTGAAAAATGAAGCGATTTCAAAAAGGAGAAGTCATGGTGGCGATGATGGTTGTGGTGTTGGCTCTTATGGTGTTTGGTGGGCATGAACATATGATGGGCATGATGGGACATGGAAATCACGCGCCTGATAAATCTACGTCATCAAGCGATCAGAAGAGCGAAGCGTCCGAGCATCAGCATTGAGAACCGCTGGTGATTCCGGCCATTTACGCGCAGGGTTGAACTGTTTTTATCTAAAACGAGGAGAGGCATGATGTCGAAGAAATTACTGGTCGTTGTCGCAACAGTAGTCGCAACATTGCTGGGCGGCTGCGCCGGCGGTGGGTATTACGGGGGCGGTTCCAGCGGTGGGTCGAGCTCTGGTCACTCTCACTGACTTGTTTTTCCGGTCTCACCGAATGCTACAGATTAGCTCTGGCTTCGGCCAATTTAGGTCTTGCGAGCACGGAGTCGGCCATGCATCCCACGTGCATGGCCGACTCCTTTTGTCGTCTTATTGCGCGAGGTCTGTGACAGCTCATTAAGGATACCGCAGTGAGCTGCGTCCTGCGCCTCGTGGCATCGTTCGCGCAAGCTCTTGAGTTGTTTCTCCAGTACGCGAAGTTCGCGTATGCGTGCCGCCACATGGCCAATGTGCGCATCCAGCAAGGTGTTTACATCGCCGCAGTTCTCGGTGGGCGCGTCCTTGAAGCGCAGCAGCGCCCGAATCTCGGCCAGCGTCATGTCCAGCGATCGGCAATGGCGGATGAACGATAGCCGTTCGGCGTGAGCATCTGCATAGATGCGAAAATTTCCCTCGGTGCGCGCGGGTGCGGCCAGCAACCCTTCGCGCTCGTAATAGCGGATAGTTTCTACCTGTGTGCCGGTGACCCCGGCCAGTTCGCCAATTTTCATGTTTTCGCCTTCGGGCAGGGGTAGATGCCGTCGCCAGCATTTTAATCGTTTGACTCTGTAGTGGCTACAGGTTGTTAAATCATCGGGAAACCAAGCGAAGGGATTGAACATGAGCGAATGCAAAGCCAGCGGGTGCGGTTGTTCATCCGTGCCATTAACACTGATGGAGTCGTCCCCCGTCGGCTCCAGGACGGCGCTGTACCGTATCGACAACATGGATTGTCCCACCGAGGAGGCGCTGATTCGCAACAAACTGGGGCACCTCGACGGGGTGGCGGGCCTGGACTTCAACTTGATGCAGCGCACGCTGACAGTGACTCACCGGCTCGACTCGCTTGCGCCTGTCGAAGCGGCCTTGCGCGCCATCGACATGCAGGCGCAACGCATCGACACGCCGACTGACCCGGTGCGAGCGGTGCTGGCCATCGCCAAGATGGACTGCCCGACCGAGGAAAGATTGATCCGGGACAAGCTCACCGGCATGGCCGGCGTGGCAGCGCTGGACTTCAACCTGATACAGCGGAGTCTGACCGTGACGCACGATCCGGGGACGTTGGACCCTGTTTTGGCGGCCCTGCGGGCTATCGGCTTCGAGGCGAAGCTTGAGTCGGGCGACGCGGTGGGTACAGTCGAATCCGCGGAACCATTACCCAAGACCGACTGGTGGCCGATGGCGCTTGCCGGAGTCACCGCAACGCTGGCCGAGGTCGTGTACTGGATCAATGACGGCAATCACTGGGTTGTAGTAGTACTCTCGCTTTTAGCGATCTTCACCGGCGGCCTGCCCACCTACAAAAAAGGCTGGATCGCGCTCAAGAACCGCAATCTGAACATGAACGCGCTCATGTCGATTGCCGTGACTGGCGCGATGCTCATCGGGCACTGGCCGGAAGCGGCGATGGTGATGTTCCTTTTCGCGCTGGCCGAAGTCATCGAAGCAAAATCGCTCGACCGGGCGCGTAACGCGATTCGCGGTTTGATGGATCTTGCGCCCGAAACCGCGACCGCGCGCCAGGATGATGGAAGCTGGAAGGAAATGCCGGCCAAGGGCGTGCCGCTGGGGGCAATGGTACGCCTGCGGCCCGGTGAGCGGATCGCTCTCGACGGGGTGGTGACCGGCGGACGTTCAACGGTGAATCAGGCCCCCATCACCGGCGAGAGCCTGCCGGTGGACAAGGCCGAGGGCGACAGCGTGTTCGCGGGCACGATCAACGAGGTGGGATCGCTTGAATACCGGGTGACGGCGGAGGCAAGCCATTCCACGCTGGCACGAATCATTCACGTTGTCGAGTCGGCTCAGGGCAGCCGCGCGCCAACCCAGCGTTTCGTTGACCAGTTCGCGCGAATCTACACACCGGCTGTGTTCGCATTCGCGCTGCTGGTGGTCATCGTGCCACCACTGCTCTTCGCTGCGGCTTGGTTGGATTGGGTCTACAAGGCATTGGTGTTGCTGGTGATCGCTTGCCCGTGCGCGCTGGTGATTTCTACCCCGGTCACCATCGTCAGCGGCCTGGCCGCCGCCGCGCGCAAAGGCATCCTCATCAAGGGCGGCGTATATCTCGAAGAAGGGCGCAAACTGGTGGTACTGGCGCTCGACAAGACGGGCACGATTACCCACGGCAAGCCAGCACAGACCGACTTCATCGCGCTGAGCGGCGATCCGGACCAAACCCGCATACTGGCGGCCAGTCTCGCCGCGCGCTCCGACCATCCGGTGTCGCTGGCTGTTGCCCGTGCGGTGACCGAAGCGGGGCTGGATCTCCACGAAGTGGCCGATTTTTCCGCCATTCTTGGCCGGGGGGTACGCGGCAGCATCGACGGTCACGTCTACCAACTCGGCAACCACCGGCTGATCGAAGAGTTGGGGCTGTGTTCGGCGGAAATCGAAGCCAAGCTCACCGCGCTGGAGCGCCAGGGCAAGACAGCGGTGTTGCTGGTTAATCAAATCGAGGTGCTGGCTATCTTTGCGGTCGCCGACACGGTGCGCGAAACGAGCCGTCAGGCCATCGCCGACTTGCATTCCCTCGGCGTGAAGACGTTGATGCTCACAGGCGATAACGTCCATACGGCCGAAGCCATTGCTCAAGAGGTGGGCATCGATGAGGCAAGAGGCAACTTGCTGCCGGAAGACAAACTCAAGACCATCGAAGGACTCCTGACGAACGGGAACGGCGGCAAGGTGGGCATGGTGGGCGACGGCATCAACGATGCTCCCGCGTTGGCCCGCGCGGATATTGGCTTTGCCATGGGCGCAGCCGGTACCGACACCGCCATCGAGACGGCAGACGTGGCGCTTATGGACGACGACCTGCGCAAAATCCCCGCCTTCGTGCGCTTGTCTCGGGCCACGGCTGTGGTATTGACGCAGAACATCGTGTTGGCACTCGGCATCAAGGCGGTGTTTCTGGTGCTGACCTTCACCGGGCAAGCGACGATGTGGATGGCGGTATTCGCCGACATGGGCGCCAGCCTGTTGGTGGTCTTCAATGGGTTGAGATTGCTGCGTCGATGACATTCAAGCAACTCTTCTACGATTGGAACGGTCTGAACGTGGCGTGGTTTGAAGCGATCAATCACGCCACCCCCGCTTGGCTTGCGCCACTTGCCCACGTGGGCAGCATACTCGGCAGTTACTGGGGCGGGCCGTTCTTGCTGGTCGCGTTGTTACTTTGGTCTTGGCGCCTGAATGCAGCGGCTGAACCGCAAACAACAGCATTGATGGTACGAACCCAGGCGCAACGCTTCGCGCTCGGATTCGCACTGGCGTGGCTTGGTGTTGCCGTGCTGAAACTAATCGTGAATTTCCCCCGGCCATTGGTGGCATTGTCCAATACGGTGCATCTCATCGGTGAGCCCGAACTGCAGTACAGCTTTCCGAGTGGGCATGCGGCTTTTAGCATGCTAGTAGCCGTAATTCTGTGGCCGCTTGCGGTACGCCGCTTTCGAGCACTGTTGGTGGCGTGGCTGGTATGGGTGGGGTGGTCACGCATTGCTGTCGGCGCACACTTCCCAGCGGACGTTCTTGGTGGTTTCCTGATTGGGTGGCTAGCGGCAATAACCGCGCGCGCGCTTTGCCGATCTACAAGATAGCCGCGCCCTCTGATATACTCCGCCGCCATGCGCTCCTGCCTCGCCTTCCTTCTTGTGATTCTGCTTTCGCTCAACGCCACGTTTGCTGCGGCGGCTGGCTATTGCCAGCATCAGCAGGAATCACCACAGGCGGCACATTTCGGACATCATACCCATCAGCATCACGGCTCGACCGACAAGTCGAGTGACACCGGTACCCAGATCGATCCCGACTGCGGGTTCTGCCACCTGTCGTTCTCGTCGTTCGTGCCGACCTTGCCACCGATGCTGGACGACAACAATCCCTCCCAGCTCGTTGCGCCACCGGCTGCGGAATTTCACTCTGCCACCGTCGATCCCTTCGACCGGCCGCCGCTCGCCCGCCTCGCCTGATCCGGCGGGACGCGCTTCAATTTTCTGTCCTTGACGGCTGACCAGATCCACATCGGTGGATCTGCCGGCATGTCCCGTCGGATTCTTCTCATGGTTCAACCTACTGAGGAATTCGATGAACAAGACACTGTTGCTATTGCTGGGGCTGCTTGCCACACTGCCCGTTCACGCACAAAACCCGCAGCACCTGGTCAAGGCGGTCGCGACGCCTGAGCCCGTTGGACCCGCTACCACGGCCACCGACATGCCGTTGACCCTGGAACACGCTTGGCAACTCGCGGAACAGGCCAATCCTGCCCTGAGGAGCGCCCGGGCGAACCTCGCCACCGCCGAAGGGCAACTCGCCGACGCCCAGGGATTGCTCTGGAACAATCCGCAGATCGCCGCCGAACGAGTGCGGCGTACGCTTCCCGATCCGGGGCTCGCCGAACGGACGCAGCGCGAGTGGAACGTGGGCCTGACGCAAACGCTGGAGATCGCCGGCCAGCAGGGCTATCGCCGCACAGCGGCCGAACAGGAACTGGCAGCCCTACGCGAAACCATCGAGGAAACCCGTCGGCAGTTGCGCGCCGAGGTCGAGCAGAAGTTTGTCCGCGTGGTGAGTCTGCAAATGCGCGCCGAAATGGAAACGGGCCTGGTCGAGCTGATCAAGAACAACAGCGCAGTCACCCGGAAGCGCTTCGACGCGGGAGAAGACACCAAGCTTGACGCCAATCTCGCCGAAGTGGAACTCGGGCGCGCGCGCAACCAGCTTGAAACGGTCGGCGAGCAACTGATCCAGGCGCGCGCTGACCTGGCCGTGCTGCTGCAACTGCCTGCAGAGAAGCTGCCCGTCGTCAAAGGGGCGCTCTTCGCGAAACCGGAACTGCCTTACACCCTGGAACAGTTGCTGGCGGCGGCGACAAGCCGGGCGCAATTGCGCGCCCTCGACCACCGCGAGCAGGCAGCGCGCAACCGGCTGGGCCTCGAACGTGCGGCGGTCTATCCCGACATCACCGTCGGCCTGAACTCCGCCACTGAAGCTTCCGGCGATGCCCGCGATAAGCTTGTCGGGCTGAGCGTCTCCGTTCCGTTGCCGCTCTTTCGCCGCAACGCCGCCGGTATCGGCAAGGCGTCGGCGGAACTGACGCAGGCGGAGATCGAGAAACAGGCGGCCAGCCGCGACATCCGCGCGCGCGTCCTGACCCTTTGGCAGAAGCTCGACAGCTTGCGCCAACGGACTCAACGGCTGGATCAGTCGATGCTGCAGCGCCTCGAAGAAAACCAGCGCCTGTCCGCCGCCGCCTATCGGGCCGGCGAGATCAGCCTGATCCAGATGCTGCTCGCCACCCGGCAGGTCCTCGACACCCGCCGCGAGGTGCTGGAAGCGATGACCGATTTCGCCTTGACCCGCAGCGAGCTGGAGCAGACCGCCGGCTGGACGGCGACAAAACGAAGCTCAGCCATCGAACCATTGGCCCCCTGACGAACACACGCATCGGAAAAGAACTTATGAAGATATCGAAAATGAACCTCTACATCGTGCTGGCAATCGGCATGACGACACTTTTCCTCACCGGCTGTGGCCAACCCGAGTCGCCAACAACGTCAGCGGCCCAACCGGCCGCGCAGAAGCCCGGCGCGCCAGCCGACATGGCGTCAGACAAACCGGGCGACAAGCGCACTGAGCATGGCGAAGCAGATACCTTGAAGCTCACCCCCGAGGCCATCCAGACTGCCGGGATCAAGATTGACGAACTCGCGGAGCAGGAAATCAGCGAGCAGTTGATGCTGACTGCCACCATCCAGCCCAATCAGGATCGCATCACGCACGTCGCGGCGCGGGTGCCGGGACGCATCGTCAAGGTCCACGTCAAACTCGGCGACCAGGTGAAGGCGGGGCAAACGCTGGCGTTGCTCGACAGCCTGGAAGTCGGCGAGGCGTACTCGACCTATCTCCAGGCGAAGACTCAGCTCGCGGTGGCCAAGGCCGACTTCGAGCGAGCCGAAAAGCTCCATGGCGACCAGATCATCGCCCAGAAGGACCATTTGCGCGCCCACGCCGAGTACGACAAGACGAAGGCGTCATTCGCGGCAACCGGGGACAAGCTGCGCATGCTGGGGGTGAGCCCGGCGCCGGCCGACGACGGCAGGGCCGTGTCCACCTTTCCACTGACCACGCCGTTTGCCGGAACTGTCATCGAGAAGCACGCCATCCTCGGGGAACTGGCCCAGCCGGACAAGCAGATATTCACCGTGGCCGACCTCTCCCGCTTGTGGATCGAGGCCAATCTTTTCGAAAAGGATCTCGGCCGCATCAAGACGGGGGCTGAGGCAGTGGTCACCGTCGACGCGTATCCAGGCGAATCCTTCCAGGGCAAGCTTACCTACATCGCGGCGGTCGTGGACAAGGAGACGCGCACCGTCCAGGCCCGGGTCGAGGTCGCCAATCCTGACGGACGGCTCAAACCCGAGATGTTCGCCACCGCCGCCATCCGTACCAGCGGCACGGCCGGCGCTGCTGGCAAAGGCAAGGCGCTGCTGCTGCCGCAGGAGGCGGTGGTGCTGATGCAGGGACAGCCGACGGCCTTCGTCGAGGAACGCGGCGGCTTCGAGCCGCGTGCTGTCGAGTTGGGAGAAAAGCTGCGCGACCGGGTCGTGGTCAAAAACGGCCTGAAGGCTGGCGAACGGGTGGTGACCGCAGGAACCTATGCGCTCAAGGCCCGCCTGCTCAAGTCGCAGATCAGCGACGAACATTGAGAGGCCGCCATCATGCTCAATGCAATCGTCGATGCTTCGCTGCGTTACAAGCTGCTGGTGCTGGTCGCCTTCGTAATCCTCGCCGGCCTGGGCATTCAGGCGTTCCGTCAAGTACCAGTAGACGCCTTTCCGGATGTGACCCCGATTCAGGTCAACATCTATACCGAATCACCGGGGCTGGCGGCCGAAGATGTCGAGAAACTGCTGACTTTTCCAGTCGAAGCCACGATGGCCGGACTGGCCGGAGTGGAAGAGGTCCGCTCTCTTTCGATGTTCGGGCTGTCCTACGTCAGCGTTTATTTCAAGGACAACGTGGACATTTACTTCGCCCGGCGTCTTGTCGGGGAAAAGCTGCTGGAAGCCAAGGAACGTCTCCCCCAAGGCTACGGCGAGCCGGTAATGGGGCCGAACAGCTCCGGCCTCGGGCAGGTGTTCTGGTACACCATCGAATCGGCGGACAAGAAGCTTTCGGCGATGGACTTGCGCACGCTGCAGGACTGGAACGTACGCCTGGTGCTGCGAACGGCTCCCGGCCTGGACGACGTGATGTCATGGGGTGGTCAGGAAAAGCAGTTCCAAGTGCTGATCGATCCGCAAAAGCTTATCAAATACGGACTTACCTTCAAAGCGGTGATGGAGACGCTGACCGCCAACAACCGGCAGGTCGGCGGTCAATACGTGAACCTCGGACAGGAACAGTATCTGGTGCGCGGACTGGGGCTGGTGACGAATAGCCGCGACATCGGTTCGATTGTCGTTGCACAACGCGAGGGCACGCCGATCTATGTGCGTGACGTAGCCCGGGTACAGGAAGGGCCGGCGTTGCGCTTAGGCGCCATCACGCGCAATGGCGTAGAGGTGATGCTTGGCATGGCGCTGGCACGGGTCGGTGAAAATGCTCAGAACGTTGCCGATGCGGTAAAAGAAAAAATAAGAATTGCACAGCAGACCCTGCCGGCCGGGGTGTCGATTATCCCGGTGTACGACCGTACGGAAATCGTGCAGAAAGCCGTCAAGACCGCCGAAGACGCCTTGCTGCAAGGCTCGATCCTTGTTGCCATCGCCTTGTTCCTGTTTCTCGGTGATATCCGCTCTGCGGTGGTTGTCATCGTCACGCTGCCGCTGGCGATGTTGATTGCCTTCTTGTTGATGCAGCACTTCGGCCTTTCGGCCAATCTCATGTCGCTGGCCGGACTTGCCATCGGCATCGGCATGATGGTGGACGGCGCGGTGGTAATGGTGGAAAACGGCTTCCGGCTGCTTTCCCACCATGCAGATCGGGTGGTTGACCGAACTCACGTCATCTTGGAAGCGGCGCGCGAAGTCATCAATCCGATCGCGTTTTCCATCCTGATTATCATCGTGGTGTTCATGCCGCTGCTCTCGTTGACTGGGCTGGAAGGCAAGATGTTCAAGCCGATGGCGCTCACCATCACATTCGCCATGGCGGGTTCCCTGCTGCTTACCATGACGCTGGTGCCAGTGCTCTCGGCGCTCATCCTCAAGCCCAGGGAAGAGAAGGACACCTGGCTCGTGCGCAATGCGAAGCGACTTTATCTGCCGCTTCTGGACTGGTCTCTCGACAACAAGAAGAAGGTCGTCGTCGCGGCACTCGCCCTGCTGGGTCTATCCGCGGCACTCTTCCCGTTCCTCGGCAAGGAGTTCATGCCGACATTGCAGGAAGGCGCGATCATGTTCCGCGTCACCAGCATTCCCTCCACCTCGCTTGAGGAATCAATACGCGTGTCGCAACAGATCGACGCCGTACTCAAGAAGAACTTCCCGCAGACCAGGTCGGTGCTGGCGATGGCCGGACGCGCCGAAAAAGGCGAAACCGGTGACGCCAACTACATGGAAATCCTGGTTGACGTGAAACCCGAGAGCGAATGGCCGGAAAAGATGCCGATGGCCGCCTTGTCGGCGGCGATGCAGGAAAAACTGGAACAGTCCATCCCGACCGCGGTGTTTGCCGCCACCCAACCGATCCAGATGCGAGTGGAGGAGTTGATTTCCGGGGTGCGTGCGACACTGGCGCTCAAAGTCTATGGCCCGGACCTCGCGACGCTGGACAGTCTGGCCGCGCAGTTTCAAGGCGTGCTGGGCAAAGTGCCGGGGATTGCCGACTTGTCGCTGGAGGCAAACAAGGGCAAGCCGCAGATAGTGCTGAAAGTCAATCGAGAGGAAGCGGCGCGCTATGGCATCAACGCCGACGAAATACTGGAGGTGGTGCAAGCGGGTATCGGTGGCAAGGCGGTCAGCACCCTGATTGACGGTGTGCGCCGCTTCGACATCGTGGTGCGGCTCGACACGCCTTTCCGCGACAGTTTGCAGGCCATCGCCAACATCCCCATCCGCACCCAGAATGGCGCTCTTGTACCCTTGTCGCGCGTGGCGTCCGTCGAAACGGACGAAGGCTACTCCTTCGTCCGGCGCGAGCAGTTGCAGCGCTACGCGGTGATTCAGATGGATGTGAAAGGCCGCGACGTTGATGGTTTCGTGAAGGAGGCAGAAACCCGTATCCGAAGGCAAGTCAAGCTGCCCGAAGGCTACTGGATCGAGTGGGGCGGCGCATTCGAGAACCAGCAGCGCGCCATGGCTCGCCTGGCCGTGATCGTACCGCTCACCATCGGCCTGATCTTCATCCTGCTGTATACCGCCTTTAATTCGCTGCGCCACGCTACGCTGATCATCGCCAATGTTCCCTTCGCCGTGATCGGAGGCGTCTTTGGCCTCGCGATCACTGGGCAGTACGTGTCGGTACCCTCGGCCATCGGCTTCATCGCCGTGTTCGGCGTCGCGATGCTCAATGGCATCGTGCTGGTGTCCTTCCTGAATGACCGGCGGCGACAAGGATTCAGTATCCGAGAGACTGTGCGCGAAGGAGCGGCGCTGCGGTTGCGCCCGGTGCTGATGACAGCTTCGGTGGCGATCCTCGGCCTGATCCCGATGCTGCTGTCGCAGGGTGTCGGGGCGGAAACGCAGCGACCGCTGGCAACGGTCGTGGTGGGCGGGTTGTTCACATCCACCGCGCTGACCTTGCTGCTGTTACCGCTCATGTATGAATGGCTGGAAACCCGCCGCGAACGCGAGGGCGTAGCGTCCTGAAACCACAGCGGCCCTGGGGGAACGGGGCCGCCCACCGGAGAATCGAAATGAAAGTGATCAAGGCATTCATTCACCAACACCGCGCCGCCGATGTGATCCAGGGTCTCAAGGCGGCGGGCGGCCGCAATCTATTCATCACCACGGGCAAGGGCATGCTCGTGGCCATGGAT